>CAZFMI010000019.1:0-57136 GCA_964519915.1 uncultured Geomonas sp. | reverse complement strand
TGGCGCCGGACAAGTTCATCCGCCTCTCCGAGGAGAGCGGGCTGATCGTGGAGCTGACCGATTGGGTGATGCGCACCGCCTGCACCCAGGCGAAGGCCTGGCAGGACTCGGGCCTTCCCTCGGTGCGGGTGGCCGTCAACCTGTCGCCTTACCATTTCCAGCGCCAGGACGTGAAGCAGGCGATCTTCTCGGTGCTGGGTGCCACGGGGCTGCATGCCTCCCTTCTGGAGATCGAGCTCACCGAATCCGCGCTGATGCAAAACGACGCATACACCTGCCAGGTGCTCAGGGAGCTGAGGGAGATGGGGATCACCATCTCGGTGGATGATTTCGGCACCGGGTACTCCTCGCTTAGCTACCTGCACCGCTTCCCGATCAACACGCTGAAGATCGACCGGACCTTCATCCTCAACATGACGAAGAGCAGCGAGGACCAGGCGATAGTGACCGCCATCATAGCGATGGCGAAGAGCCTCAACATGCAGATCGTGGCAGAGGGTGTGGAAACGGTGGACCAGCTGGAAACGCTCAAGGGGCAGGGATGCCACGAGATACAGGGGTTCCTGGTGTCGCGCCCGGTGAACGCGGAGAACGTGGAGCATTTCTTCACCGACGAGAACCACTTGGACCAGCATTGCGGCGGCGCGGGGCCGGGAAGAGAAGCAGCGCAAGAGCCGCCTGGGATCAAGCGCCTGGGAAGGTAGTCGAAGCGGCGGTCACCCTCCCGGGCGGCGAGGCCGGCTGCTCCTCTTCCGGGAAGGCGGCGATGCGCAGAGAGTTTCCCAGGACGGTGAGGCTGGAGGCGACCATCGCCAGGGCAGCCAGCAACGGGTGGAGCAGTCCCGCGGCGGCTGCGGCGAGGGCGATGGCGTTGTAGGCGAAGCTCCAGGCGAAGTTGCCGCGGATGATGCCCGCGGTGCGCTGGCTGAGGCTGATCAGCCAGGGTAGCTGCGAGAGTCGGCCGGAGAGGATCACCACGTTCCCGGCCTGCCGCGCCAGCTCCATCCCCGCGCCCAGCGCCACCCCGGTGTGGGCCGCGGCGAGGGCGGGCGCGTCGTTGACGCCGTCGCCCACCATGGCGACCGTCTTTCCCGAGGCCATGGCCTCCTTTACTGCCTCCAGCTTTTGCGCCGGGGTACGGGGCGCCTCCACCATCCCTATGCCGACGCGCCCGGCGACCGCTGCCGCGGCGGCCAGGCGGTCGCCGGACAGGAGCACGCACTCCAGGCCGCTCTCCCGCAACGCCGCGATGCAGTGCGGGGCGTCCGGGCGGATGGTGTCGCAAAAATACAGGCGCCCCCGCAACCTCCCCTCCCACGCCACGTGGACGGCGCTCCCGCAAGTATCCAGCCGGTCCGTTGATCCTTCAAGGAAACCGCCGCTTCCTGCCCTTACCTCCTTGGTCACCCCCTTCCAGGTCACAGCGCCGCTGATGCCGCTACCGGGAACTGCCTCGACCCGCTCCGCCCTCCCCTGCAGCACCCCTGAGGCCCTCGCCCTTGCCACGACCGCCCGTCCCAGCGGGTGCTCGCTGGCCGATTCCAGCGTCGCGAGCCGGCCGAGCAGCTCCTCTTTGGTGAGCTGCGGGTCCAAAAGCTCGATCTCCTCGAGCACCGGGAGGCCCGAGGTCACCGTGCCCGTCTTGTCGAAGAAGAGCGTGTCGATCCGGGCTATCCCCTCCATGGCGCCGCCGCCGCGCACCACGATGCCGGCGCGGGCGGCCCTGGCGATGGCGAGCGAGGTGGCAAGAGGGGTGGCGATACCCATGGTGCAGGGGCAGGCGACCACCAGGACGGAGAGCGCGCTCAAAAGCGCCTGTCCCGTGTTGCCGGACAGGGACCAGCAAAGGGCCGCCGCTGCGGCCAGGCCAAGCACAAGGGGGAGAAACAGGGAGGCCGCCTGCTGCGCGATGCGCTGGCTGGAAGCCGGATTCCGCCACCCCTGCTGCACCAGTTCTGCGATGCCGCGCAGCAGGAGTTGCCGACCGGTCCTCTGCGCCTGCACCAGGAGGGGCCCCGTCCCGTTGACCGTGCCGGCGAGCACCTCGTCCCCCGGGGCACAGCTCCTCGGGAGGAACTCGCCGCTGAAGGCGGCCTCCTCGATGCAGCTGCTCCCTTCCAGGATGCGGCCATCCACCGGGATGCGCTCCCCCGGCCGGACCCGGACCAGGTCTGCGGGACGCAGCGAGTCGAGCGCGACCTCCTCGCTCCCGGCAGGGGTGACCAGAAGGGCCGTTTTGGGGAGCAGCGTCTCCAGGGCGTGCAGCAGGTCGGTAGCGCGCCGCTTCGCCGACGCCTCGACCAGCTTGCCGACCGTGACCAGGACCGGCAGCATGGTCGCCGTGTCGAAGTAGACCTCTCCCGTGCCGCGCAGCGCGTTGACGGCGCTCACGGAGAAGGCGCAGAGGGATCCGAGGGCGATCAGGAGATCGAGGCTCATGCAGCGCGCCGCCAGTTCGCTCAGGGCGCCGGACAGCAAAGGCGGGATCAGGATTGCGAGGGCGGGGGCGGCCAGGGCGAGAAGTATCAGGCGGAACAGGGGGACGGCGCGCATCTCGACGCTGCCGGAATAAAGCAGCAGGGAGATCATCATGACGTTCATGGCGAGCAGAGCGCCGAAGCCGAGCCGGAGCAGGTTGCAGGCGTGTTCTCCCTGCTCCTGGTTGCCGATGATGAGAAAGGCCATCCGGCAGGCGTGGCAGCAGAAGATCCGCTCCGGGGCTCGTGAACGGGAGGGGGGGGCGCCGGATGGGGGGGCCACCGGCAGACCGCAGTGTGCGCAGTCGCGGATCTGCGCCGCGCTAATTGCCGCTGTCGCCATTTCGGGTTCTGGGGCAGGAAGGGGTGTCGCTGTGGTGGCTTGGCTGCAGCACAGGTTTCGGCGGGCACCCCAGCAGCTTGTGGTAGGCGGTGGTGCCCCTTAGGGCGGTGCTGGTGGCGAGCAGGACCAGTATGGTCCCGGCCGCCTTGGGAGCCCAGCTGCGCAGATGCCACCGTGTCAGGCCAGCCGCCCCCCCCAGGAGTGCAAGCGGCAGGGAGGTGCCGAGGGCGAGGGAGGACATGGTCGCCATCCCCGACGGGACCGAGCCGGTCTGCAGGGAGTAGGCGATAAAGGCGAGGATGACGGGGCAGGGGAGAAAGCCGGTGACGACCCCCAGCAACAGCGACCCGCCGGGGGACGGGGCCGAGCAGAGCCTCCCGCCAAACGAGGCGAGCATCCCCTCGACCGGTCCCGCGCCGCCACGGCCACGCACCGGCAAAAGCCCGAGCAGGCTCAACCCCATGAGGAGCATCACCGCGCCGGAGAAGTAGCTGAGGAGGTTTTGCCACAGGCCGTGGCGCAGGAAAAGGAGCTGGAAGTATCCCCCGGCGAAGCCTGCGAAAGCCCCCAGGAGCAGATAGCTGAAGAGCCTCCCCGCGTGCCAGAGGAGTTGCGATGCCAGCAGGGTTTGCCTGGTTTCCTGCCGGGAGAGGTGGAGCACGAACCCGCCGCACATGCCGACGCAATGCGGACAGGCGATAAGCCCCCCGGCAAAGCCGATCCAGACGTGATGTGAAATGGTTTCCATGTTGTCTCCTTGGGCGGCGTTTGGCCTCTCGTGCAGTTGAGGGAGCGCCGCGTCAGCGGGTCAGCGGCTGCCCCCGGTTCCTGCCAGCGACCGCACGAAAAGCGCGAGGTGCCACCTCTGCTCCGGGGGTACCACCCGCTCCAGCACCGGCTCGTGCCCTTTCCCCGTCAGCATCGCGCGGAGCAGCTCCCCGTCGCCGTACCCGGCGATCCTCCCGGTTCCGAGCTCGACCGGCTTCGGGTGGTAGCTCCGTCCTACCGGGCCATCCCCCGCGCCGGTCTCGCCGTGGCAGAACACGCAGTAGTAGCGGTAGTAGACTCTCCCCCTGTCGAGGTTGCGCGCCGTTACCTGCACGGGGTTTTTCAGCCGCGCCGCCTCGCTCCCCACCGGAAGCCGCTCCATGGCGGGTGCCGCGCTGACCGTACCCGCGGCAGGGGGGGGTGTCACGAGCTGGAAGTCACGGAAGTGGTGCTGCACCGTCATGCGCGGCCCCTTGTAGAGGACGTATGCGAACAGCGCCGCGAACAGCAGCGGGGGTACCACGACCAGCAAGGCGATTGTCTTCTTCATCTCCCCTCCGGCGTTCCGGCGGCTCTTGCCGGCAAAGGACGGAGAGGCTCCGCCTCCGGCAGCGGCCAGATCTGCAGCTTCGGCGGCTTCTTCAGGTCGGGCTGATCGGTGGAGTAGATCGATTCCGCAGGCGCGTCGGGAAGCTGCCCGAAGTCCCAGTGCCTTGCCCCGTCCGGGACCAGCAGGTATACCAGCCACCCGAACCCCATGATGGAGGCGCAAAAGAGGACGAGGATCACCCACTCCCAGGGGGAAGGGAGTTCCTGCTTCTCGTCGTACAGATGTTTTTCTTCCATTGGGCGCCTCACCAGTTGGGCGGGATGGCGTGGTTCTCCGCGATCTCGAAGACGCTGAACGCGAAGCTTGCCAGAAACAGCAGGATGATCACCCAGGGCATGAAGCTCCGCAGCCAGACGAGGAAGCTGCGTAAATTCCTCACCTTGACCCGTTCGCTCTTCCCCTCGATGCCGCGCGGCAGCCAGAGCGCCTGATAGGTGAGACAGAAAAGGAGCGTGACGACGGCGCCCGCCAGCAGGGTGATGACGATCCACTGGTTTTGCAGCACGTACAGGTAGAGCATCATGGCGTACGCCCCCCGTCCTGTTTCGGCCCGGCTTCCCCGTGTCCGGCTTCGGCGGGAGGACGCTCCCCCTCCCCGTCCCTCCCCCCCCGGGAAAGGGGGGCAGGGATCTCCGCCTGCAGCGCCAGGTAGCGCGCCCGCTCCTGGCCGGAGAACTGCCCCGACCGGATCCCCCACAAGAAGAAGGCGCCGATGCCGCAGCTCATCAGCAGCAGGAAGCCGATCCACATGAACAAGAAGGCCTGTCCTTCCCAGGGGTTGCTCATCTTGGCTGCTCCGCCGGCACATGCTTCTCAGGTTCTTCCTCGCCCGGCAGCGGGTAGCTGTTCTCCCAACCCCCCTCGAAGCTGGCATCTATGCCACGCGGCGGGGTGTTGGCGTCGGTGTAGCCGACGAAGAAGACGGCCAGGTAGTTGGCCAGGTCCCAGATCTTCTCGGACTCCAGGTGCTTCTTGAAATACGGCATGGCGGTGCCGGTCACGCCGTTCATGATCTGGTAGTAGAAGATCCCGCCGATGTACCTGTTCTCGACCAGGTGACGGCGCAGCGTGGTGAAGTTCAAGGGGGGCGGGCTCAGGAACGGCTCGGCGGGCCCCCTGCCGTCGCCGATCGGGCTGTGGCAGTTGACGCAGAACTGCTGGTAGATCCGCTTCCCCCTTTGCAGCCCGGCCTCCGTCGCCGGGTACGGGTTCGGCATGCGCCTCCACACCTCGGGGACCTGGGCGTGCAGCCACTCTATGTTGCGGTCGTGGCCGGAGGCGAAGGCGGCCACCGCCTGCTTCTTCCACTCCCTCTGGCGCCTTTGGCGCAGGTCCGCGTCTTTGCCTCCCAGCGCCTGCACGTAGGCGGTGAGCGCGCCGATCTCCTCCTGGCCCAGAAAATCCCATGACGGCATGAGGGAGATGGGGCTCGTGAACCTCGGATTGGTGAAGTGGGCGATGTTCCAGTCGTCGGTGTGCTCCCCCCCTTCCTGCGAGAGATCAGGCCCGGTCCGCTCCGACCCGAGGATGGCCGGCTCGACCCCGACGTAGTCCCCTGCTTTGGCGATCCTTTCCGCACCGATGTCCCAGTCGTTGACCCTGATGTAGAGCGAGTGGCAGTAGCTGCAGCCGTTTCTCACGTAGAGCCTGTGCCCGGCCTGCTCTACGGCGGTGAGCGGGCGCCAGATCTCGGAGGGGAGCTCCTTCATGGTCATGGTGGGGATGCCGACGATGATGAACGAGGAGGCCCAGAAGACCATCAGCGCCCCGATTATGAGGAAGACGGGGGTCATCTTCATCCGGCTTCCTCCGCGCGCCGCAACTCCCCGGCCTCGACCGCCCCGCCGCGGCGCAGCGTCATGAAAAGGTTGAAGAGCCCGAGGACGGAAGCGGCGAGTATCGACACCCCGAGTGCCGCCCGGGTCGCCATGAACGGTACGAGCTGCGGGAGCACCCGGTGCACCGTCTCGCCGTTTTGCCAGGCGGTCCCCTGGATGAGGCCGGCGGCGGTCAGTACCAGGAAGAACCCGGTGAGGCCGAAGGTGATCAGGCCGAACTGCAGGCTGACCAGCTTTTTCGAGTAGAGCTCGCGCCCGGTGACCAGCGGGACGATGTGCCACATGGCCCCCAGGGCGATGTACCCGCCGAAGCCGAGCATGGCGATGTGGGCGTGGGCCACGGTCCAGTTGTTGAAATGGGTGACCCGCTGCAGGAAGGGGAGCGACTGCAGCGGGCCCTGGATGCAGGTGACGATGTACCAGGCTATCCCCCCCATCACCAGCCTGGCCGCCGGGTCGCCCCAGACCCGCGCCCCGAAGCCGCGCGCCGTCATCCACAGGTTCATCACCACGATGGAAACCGGGAGCACCATGGCGATGGAGTCGACGACGGACACCGTCTTCAGCCAGTTGGGGATCGGCGACTGCAGCACGTGATGCCCCCCTATGTGCGTGTAGAGCGCCACCAGCAGCCAGAAACCGAGCAGCGACAGGGTGTGCGAGTTGAGCGGGGTCCTGGTCACCCTGGGGATCACGAAGTAGGCGGCCCCGGTGGCGAGGGGGGTGATCAAAAGCCCCGGGAGGTTGTGCCCCCAGAACCAGAGGAAGATGGAGTCGATCAGCCCCGGCATCGCCCCGGTCGCGGGGTGCCACATCACGTTTCCCAGCGGATAGTTGCAGGCGGTCCACAGGAAGGTGGCCATGAAGTACCAGACCGAGACGTAGAGCTGGCGTTCGTTGCGGGTGGCGATGGTGAGCGCCGTGTTGACGATGAGGCAGAGGGTGGCGAGCACCAGCGACACGTCGGCGAGCCAGACGTACTCGTTGTACTCGCGCCCCTGGGTGTGGCCGAAGGCAAAGCCCAAGGGGCCGCTGGCGACGGTCAGGTTCCAGAACAGGAAGGCGGCCCAGGCAAGCGGCTCGGACCAGAGCCTGGTCCTCAGGAGTGCGGGGAGGTAGTAGAGCCCCCCTCCGACCAGCATGGTCCCCACGAAGCCGTAGAGCATGGTGTTCACGTGGACCGGCCTCTCCCGGCCGAAGACGAGCGCGCCCGCGTGCGGGAGGAACTCCGGCGCCACCAGGTGGATGGCCGATATGAAACCGTAGAGCGCCCCCACCACGAACCAGACGGCGCCGGCGGCCATGAAGGCGAGTGAAGCGCCTTGCGGTTTGTGGATGAACTTCAGCATGGTTTCCTCGCAGGTCACCTGTGGCAGGTGAAGCAGTCGGTCGTCGCCTTGTTGTCCCGGTGGCACCGGATGCAGAACCCCATCCGGAACTCGCGCGCCGCCACCACCCGGTCCATCGCCCTCACGTCGCCGTGGCAGACGCCGCAGTCGATGCCACGGCGGATATGCATGGAGTGATCGAAATAGACGAATTCGGGGACCCAGTTGACCCGCTCCCAGACGACCGGGTCGTTTCGCGACACATGTTCCCGCAGCCTGGAGATGTACGGGTAGCTCCTGATGATGCGGGAGTGGCAGAGCAGGCAGGTCTCAAGCGGCGGGACCCCCGCCCGGGACGATCGTGCCGCTTCGCCGTGGCACATGAAGCAGCTGATTCCCTTCACCTGCACGTGCACGCGATGGCTGAACGGGATGGGCTGGCGCGCCCCAAGCCCCACCGGGTACAGCATGTCCAGGTAGATCAGCGCAGCGGCTGCGCAAAGGAGCATCACCGCCACGGCTGCCAAGCCGGGCCAGCGCGGCAACAGCTTTTCAACCGGCTTCCGCTCCCGGGGGCTCCCGGTCATGGCTCGTCCCCTTGGGGCGGACGGTTCCCCGGCAGATACCGCAGGTACAGCAGCATCCCCAGGCCGAGCAGCCCGGTGAACGCGGCCGCCAGGGAGAGCTCGCTCAGGCCCAGACGGGGCAGCGGATCGAAAGTCGGCGCCACCAGCCACCAGCGCTCCAACCACATCCCCGCCAGCACCAGTGAGGAGATGACCCCCAGTGAAAAGCGGTTGCGCTTGAAAGAGGCGGGGAGCAGGAAGAGCAGCGGGCCGAAGTAGGCCAGGCAAAGGAGCAGGCGGCTGACCGGGCTCCAATCCTCGTTGCGCATGCGCGGCACCAGGAAGCGGACCTCGCGTGGGAGGTTCTCGTACCAAAACGGGAGCAGGTGGGCGTACATGAGATAGGTGGTCATCAGGCTGAAGCCGACCATGAGCTTGCCCAGGTCGTGCAGCTGGTCGGGTGCCGACTCCCTGTGCCACGAGGCGAGGAAGGCCCAGAAGGTCATGGCGATGTAGAGCCCCGATATGAAGAAATACCCGCCGGCCAGGTTGCTGTGGAAGTGGGGATCGAGGGCCATGACCAGGTCGAAGCCGAGCAGGGAGAAGGTCAGGCAATAGACGAGGAGCAGCACGGTCCCGCAACGCTTCCCCCCTCCCTTTTGCCGTTGCAGCAGGTGGCAGACGGCGAGCCCCCAGAAGGTCAGCAGCGCCATCAGGTCCCGGCCGAAAAGAAAGGCGCTGTCGAGCCAGATCCCCTGGTGGAACCGGGCATGATCCCAGGGGGCCCACTGCGCGCTCCCGCCCCAGAGCGCGACGAGGGCCAGGAGGGAAGGGACGGCAAAGGTTATCCCGGCCGACGCCAGCCGCTCTACCCGAAGGTGCCAGCGGCCGTTGCAGGCAAGCACCAGCGCGGGCCAGACCACGAGCCCGCCGGAGAGGGAGCTGAAGAACAGGAAGTTGATCAGCAGCGAGCGCCAGGCCCGCCCCTGTTCCGCTCCCTCCACCTGTGAGAGCCAGCCGGCGAGCCCCGCCGCCGCGAGCAAAAGCCAGAAAAGGAGCCATCTTACGGCACCCCCGGGGCTCCTTCCCGGGTCAGTGGTTGACATGGATTTCCTCCGGCGCGGCCGGCGCCAGCTCTTCCTTCAGGCGCGCGACCTCGTGGGACGAGCAGCTGACCAGCAGGCCGAATTTGTCGCGGCTGAAGCGCGGGTCGTAGTAGGGCGACGTCTTGAAACGGAACAGGCGCGCGAAGAGCACCAGCCCCGCGAAGTTGGCCAGGCTCCCGAGGAGTATGGTCCCCTCGAAGCCGACCACGCAAAAGGGAATCAGCGACACCGGCGGCTTCCCCCCGACGATCAGCTTGTTCACCAGCGAGGTGCCGGCGGCCAGCCAGAACCCCCCCGCGAGCCCCATCAGCGCACCCGCCAGGGTGAAGAAGCGCAGCGGGCTCTTGGGCTGTTTGAGGACCTCGCCCAGCGCCTCGATCTGCACCGGCGAGAAGGTCTCCATCACCTTGAAGCCGCCGTCGCACGCCATCTTTGCGGCCTCCACCAGTCTTCCCGCGTTCGAGAAGACGGCCAGGACGCTCGGCTTGTGGGGCGCGATCCTCTGCCGGACGCGGCTTTCGCAGTGGCCGGTCGGCGCGATCTGGCTGTCGGCGATCCTCCCTTTGAGCTCGCTCAGGGGGACGGTGGGGAGGAGCTTGGCGAAGCAGAGGAAAAAGAGGAAGAAAAAGCCGAAGGAGCCGGCGGTGATCAGGAGCTCCACCCAGGTGGGGAGGTAGCCGCCGAAGTTGTGCGGCAAAAAGTCGTGCGCCTGCGAGGTGTAGATGATCATCAGCCTCTCGAACCACATGCCGAGGTTCACCAGCAGCGAGATCGCCAGGAGCGGGGCGATCCCGCTGCGCATCTTCCTGAACAAGAAGAGCCAGGGGGCGAGCACGTTGCAAAAGACGCAAAGCCAGAACATCCAGCCGGCCGGTCCGAACAGGCGCCATTGGTAGTACTGCCATTCGAAGGGGTCGCCGGAGTACCAGGCGATGAAGAGTTCGACGGCGTAGGCGTAGCCGACGATGGTTGCGGTGAGTACCATGGTCTTGGCCAGCATCTCGAAGTGGTGCGGCAGTATCAGGCGCTCCAGGTGCAGCAGCTTGCGCATCGGGATCAGCAGGGTGAGTACCATGGCGAGGCCGGAGTGTATGGCGCCGGCCACGAAGTAGGGGGGGAAGATCGCGCTGTGCCAGCCGGGGAGAAGGCTCATGGCGAAGTCCCAGGAGACCACCGAGTGGACCGAGATCACCAGGGGGGTGGCGAAGGCGGCGAAGAAGAGATAGGAGCGGCCGTAGTGGTGCCACTGGCTACCCGCGCCGGACCATCCCAGGGCGAGGACCCGGTACGCCTTGCTGCGCAGGTGCCCCCCCCCCAGCTCTTCCCGGCAGCGGTCCCGCGCCGCTGCGAGGTCGGGGAGCATGCCCGTGAACCAGAAGATCAGGCTGACCGTCAGGTAGGTAGTGACGGCGAGGACGTCCCAGACCAGCGGGCTGACGAAGTTGGGCCAGATCTGGCGCTGCGAGGGGTAAGGGAGGATGTAATAGGCCGCCCACAGGCGCCCCAGGTGGATGAGCGGGAACAACCCCGCGGTCATGATGGCGAAGATGGTCATCGCCTCGGCCGAGCGCGAGACCGCGTCGCGCCAGTGTGCGCGCAACAGGTAGAGGATGGCGGAAATGAGCGTCCCCGAGTGGGCGATCCCGACCCAGAAGACGAAGTTGGTGATGTAGACCGCCCAGGAGACGGGCCTGTTGAGCCCGGTGACCCCCATCCCCGCCTGCACCTGGTACAGCAGGCAGAGCGCCGCCAGCCCTGCTGTCCCCGCCAGGAAGGCGACGGCGAAGTAGAAGGGGACGCCGGGTTTACCCATGGCGCCCAGCACGTCGTCGTTGATCTGGCCGTATTCGAGGTCAGCCATGGGTGACCCTCCGCAAGAAGGTCACGGCCGGCTTGGTGTTCAGCTCCTCGAGGAGGTGGTAGCGGCGGGGGTCGCTGCGGGTCAGCCTGGTGACCTCGGCATCGGGGTCGAGAAGGTCGCCGAAGGTGAAGACCCTGGTGGGGCAGCTCTGCGCGCAGGCGGGGACGATCTCCCCGTCGCGGATGCTGCGCCGCTCGCGTGAGGCGCGGTACTCGGCCTGGCGGATGCGTTGGACACAGAATGTGCATTTCTCCATGACCCCGCGCGAGCGCACCGTCACCTCTGGGTTGAGCTGCATGTCGAGGGGCTTGCGCCACTCCAGGTTGATCCAGTTGAACCTCCGCACCTTGTAGGGGCAGTTGTTGGAACAGTAACGGGTGCCGATGCAGCGGTTGTAGATCTGGGCGTTCAGCCCCTCCTCGTTGTGCACCGCGGCGAAGACGGGACACACCGGCTCGCACGGGGCCGCGTCGCAGTGCTGGCAGTGCAGCGGCAGCCAGGCGTAGCGCAGCGGGCTTCCCGGGATGCGGTAAGGGGGCACGCGCAGCCAGGCCATCTCGCGCCCCTCTCCCACCTGCTCCTTCCCGATCACCGGGATGTTGTTCTCCGCATAACAGGCAACCGCGCAGGCCCCGCAACCGATGCAGCGCTGCAGGTCGACCACCATGGCCCAGCGGTGCTTGCCGTGCTCGTGCTTCGGGTAGATGTCCTTTTGGGGGTGATAACCCTCGGGAAGGGGGAGGGAGAGATGGTCCCCCTCGCCGGGGTTCATGGAGGCGAGGCGGGAATGCGGCACCGACTGCAGCAGCTCCCGGTGCAACTGGTCCCTGTCGCGAACGGTGCGGGTCAGGGGGCGATCGGCGCCCCCCGGCACCCTTTTTATGCTGCAGGTTGCGAACATCGAGCTGCTCTGCGGCACTCCGAGCAATGCGAAAGCGTTCACGCCGACCCCTTTCGCGTTTTTGCCCACTGCATCGTGTCCCTGCCCGAGGGCGATCGCCACCGTTTGCTCGCTCACCTCCTCGGTGAGACGCACCGGCGCACGGAGGTACCCGGCCGAAGTGGTGATCTGGACCAGATCCCCTTCCTCGATCTCCAGCTGCGACGCCTGGCGCGGATGCAGGTCGATCCAGTTCCCCCAGACGATGAAGCTCACCGGGTCCGGGGCCTCCTGCATCCAGCCGCGGTTGGCGAGCCGCCCGTCGTAGAGCATGATGGAGGCCCAGGGCCAGAGCTCTGCCTGGTCCGGCCTCGCGGCACCCTTTCGCGTCGCGCCCATGAACCTCAAGGCGCCGGGGCGGACGGCAGGGGGAGCAGCCGGGGTGCCTTGAGCTCCACCCCCCCAGGCCCCCCCCCTTCTCAGCGCGTCGGTCCAGGACTCATCCGCCGCTGCGGCGCCGCTGCCTGCCCGTTTGCTCCAGCTCCCCTTCAGCCACGCCGCGAAGTCCACAGGGGAAGCGCCGTCCCGGTCGGCAAGCGGCCTACCCGCCAGCCGCGCCAGGGCCATGAAGACGTCCCCGGCGCCGCGCGTGTCGTAGAGGCGCCCCATGCCGGGCTGCATCAGACCCCGGACGCCGGGCTCGGGGTGGTAGTCGCCCCATGACTCCAGGGGGGAGTCGATCGGCAGGACCCAGTGCGCGAGCTGCGCCGTTTCATCAAGCATGGTCCCCAGGTAGACGACGGTCCCCGCCCTGCTGATCTGCGCCGCCGCACCGCGCCGGCTGTAGGCGGGGTTGGTGTCGTGCACGAAGAGGACGTCGTTTGCGCCGAGCGAGCCGAAAAGGGCGGCGAGTTCCGCCTCGCGGGCCGTCCGGCTCAGCGCGTGGGGGCGCGAAAAGTCGACCGTCTTGCCGACGCTTCCCGCCGCGTAGTTCAAAAGCGCCACGCAAAGCGCCGTGTCGGTCGCCACCGGGCCTGCCGCGCCCACCGGACCTGCCAGCGCAACCGCGCCCCGTGCCGAGCTGAAGGCGCGGGCGAGGCTTTCCAGCGTGTCGTGCGGGACCGCCGGAAGGTGGCCTCCCCCGGCCAGCAGGGAGTCGATGGAGCCCTTCACGAAGGAGAGGTCGTTTTTCTGCCAGCCGCGCTCGAGGATGATCTTCAAGAGCGACGCCGCGACCAGCCGCTCCTGGCCGGCCGGCACCTGCAGGAAGGTGTCGGCGTTGGAGGCGGTCATCGAGAGACGCGGCCCGACGTACACCATGCGGTTCATCGGGGCCCCCTCGCGGTAGGAGTGCATCTCGGCGAACTGCCGGGCGTAGGAGACCGGCGACACCCAGCTCTCCAGGAAATCGGCCGCGAAGCTCAGGATGAAGTCGCTCCCCTGGAGGTCGTGATGCGGGATGACCGGCAGGCCGAACAGTTGCTGGTGCGCCGTCTTGACGGGCTCGTAGCTGAACGCCTCATGAAAGAGGAGCTGCCCCGAGGCAAAGGCGGCGCTAAAGCCTGCCATCACCTCGGCGAGCGCCCCGGTCTGCAGGCTCGACAGGACGGCCACCCTGCCGCCTCCGCGCAGCCTGGACGATATGGCCGGGAGCGCCTCGTCCCAGGAGCTTTCCTGCAGCTTGCGCCCCTCTCCCCGGCGGAGCACCTGCCGTGCGCGGTCCGGGTCGTAGAGCCCCTGCAGGGCAGACTGGCCGCGCGGGCAGAGCCCCCCTCTGTTCACGGGGTGCTCCGGATTCCCTTCCGCCTTGGTGACGCGGCCGTCGCGGTGCGACAGCTGCATGCCGCAGCCGGCCGGGCATTCGCGGCAGGTGGTCGCAAAAAAGCTCCAGCTCCCGGGGCGGAGATCCTCGGGGGGGATCACCTTGGGGATCAGCTTGTTGACCAGTTTCCGCGGAGGATCGGTGGCAAGCGCGATGCTGCTGCCACCGGTCACCCACAAGAAGGTGCGTCTCGACATGTCGGTCATCAGGAGGACCCCGTGGCGCTCGTTGTTAGTTAAGGGCGTTCAATGAAAGGAGGGATGAAAAAGCATTAACCTTTTTTATCAAGGGGAGGTTGGATGTCAAGGAGATGGGACATCTTGCCTTTCATCGCGCCTGCCAGCAGGTGCGCAAAAGGGAGCCCCGGAAAGCGACGGGGAGCTGCAGGCGTAGAAATGCCCGGTTCGATTGACGAAAAGGCAGGCTGAGCTAGGCTGGAGGGGTGCTTTTGCAGGCGGAAAGGGGGCGGCAATGAAGATGGATACGGAAGAATTCAGGGTAAAGGCCAAGGAGGCGCTCAGCCTCAAGAAGCGTCCCACCGATCTGGAGCCCTTTTACCGGTCCAAGGAGCAGTACCAGGAGTTGCTGAACGAGCAGGTCGAGAGGTTGAGCGCCCTCCAGGGGCTTCTTTACGCCAACAACAGCTACTCGGTGCTGCTGATCTTCCAGGCCATGGACGCGGCGGGGAAGGACGGCGTGATCAAGCATGTCCTCTCCGGCATCAACCCGCAGGGGTGCGAGGTCTACTCCTTCAAGCACCCCAGCGCGGAGGAACTGGACCACGATTTTTTGTGGCGCACGATGAGACGCCTGCCGGAACGCGGGCGCATCGGGATCTTCAACCGTTCCTACTACGAGGAGGTGCTCATCGTCCGCGTCCACCCGGAGATCCTTGCGGCGGAAGGGCTCCCGGACAGATTGAGCAGCCATAATAACATCTGGCGCGACAGGTACCGGTCCATGGTCGACATGGAGGAACACCTGCACCGAAACGGCACCCGCATCGTCAAGTTCTTCCTGCATGTCTCCAGGGAGGAACAGCGCAAGCGTTTCCTGGAGCGGATAGACAACCCGGAGAAGAACTGGAAATTCAACAAGGGGGACCTCGAGGAGAGAAAGCTCTGGAAGCAGTACATGGATGCCTATGAGCAGTGCCTCGGCGCGACCAGCAGCAAAAACGCCCCTTGGTACGTGGTCCCCGCCGACGACAAGAAGAACGCGCGGCTCATAGTCGCCCAGGTGCTGCTGAACCTGCTTGAGGAGTTGAAGATGACCTACCCGCAGACCTCCGAGGCGCGCCGCAAGGAACTGCTCGAGATACGCAGGGAGCTGGCCGGCGACTGAGCGGCCACGAAAAAGGCGGCTCGCGCCGCCTCGATCGAAGTGCATGGCAGTCCGGCTATCGTGTGATGTTTCGGCCCGCGAGAAGAGCTGCGACCAACATGACCACTGCGATGGCCAGGAACAGGTAGAACAGGACCTTGGCTATCCCGGCCGCTGCCGTGGCTATGCCGCCGAAACCGAAAACCGCGGCGATAATGGAGATAATGAAAAATATGACGGCCCATCGTAACATGACTGCTCACCTCCCCACCTTTTCATTAACTTCTCTGAATAAAGTATAGCATGCGCCCAAGCCGCTTTAAAAGCTTGTCTTTTTCCTGTATTTCGGTGGGGGACGGGGAAAAGACAAGGGCCGCGCCTGTGGAGGCACGGCCCTTAGGGGTAATGCGCCGGCCTTAAGGCGGGAACTATTTCAACTCCATCGGCTCGTCGCAGCAGGTCGCCTCGATGTCACAGGCGGCGCCACAGGTTTTCGACTTGCAGGCCCTGGTGACCGTCAGCTCAACCTCGCAATCCTCGGTGCTGCAAACTAGCACGTCACCCTCTTCGACTTTCATGGTTATTCCTCCCGTTGCTGGTTAGTTGGTTTTAAGCCAAGGTGAGTATAGCTGCAATCGTTTGGGGCGCAACCCGCACCGGGGGGCGCGCGCCGCCCCCCGCGCGCGTCGCTCCCCCCTTATTCCTCCAGGTTTTTCAGGCACTTCTCCATGTCTATCCCGGGCCCCAGCACCCCGCTGAACAGGTCTCCCAGCTGCTCGAGACGCGCAGGGAGGCTCGCGATGGTGAACCGGCGAGGGTCGAGCCCCGGCTTCACCTCTTCCCATCTGAGCGGGGTCGAGACGGTGGCGCCTGGCCTGGGGCGGATGCTGTAGGGCGCGGCGAGGGTCTGGCCCGGCTTGTTCTGCAGGAAATCGAGGTAGACCTTCTTTTGCCGCTGCTTGGGGCTGCGCAAAAGGCTGGTGAAATCCGGCGCCTGGTGGTGCACCAGGGTGGCGATCAGCTTCGCGAAATTGCCGGCCGTGTCGTAGTCGTACCGGGCACCGAGGGGGACGTAGATATGGATGCCGGTGGCGCCTGAGGTCTTGGGGAAGCTGGCGGCACCGACGCGTTCCAGGACCTCATGCACGGCAAGGGCGGCCTCGATGACCTTGCCAAAGGGGATATCCTCGGGGTCCAGGTCGATCACCAGGTAGTCCGGGTAATCGAGGTTTTGCAGGCGCGAGAGCCAAGGGTTGATCTCGATGCAGCCGAGATTGGCCATGTAGACCAGGGTGGCCTCGTCCTGACAGACGAAGAAGTTGATGTTCTTGCCGACGTGCTTGGAATGGATCTCCCTGGTGGTGATCCAGGGGGGGGGGAGCCCGCCTGCCTCCTTCTGGTAAAACCCCGGCCCCGTGATGCCGTGGGGGGTGCGGTACAGCGATTCCGGCCTGTCCTGCAGGTGGGGTAGCATGACGCGCGCCACCTCGCGGTAATAAGCGATCACGTCCCCCTTGGTGTACCCTTCCTCGGGCCAGAAGAGCTTGTCCAGATTGGTCAGGACCAGCCGGTGCCCGTCGATGACCAGCGTGCCGTCCTTCGACTTCGCGCCGCGCGCCGCCTGCTTCCGGCCGGATACTGCGGCGGCAGCCTCCTCCGGGGGGGGCTCCCCTTGGTCCGCTTCCTTTTGCGGGGCTTCCCGGGGCGGGGGGAGCCTGGCCGGGTAGGTCTCCCTCACCACCGAACCCGGCTCCTTGTCCTCCCTGAGCCCCAGAAATACCGGCTGGCGCATCACGTTCTCGTCGGTCCATTCGGCAAACTCCACCTCGCAGACCAGCTCCGGCCTTACCCACTTGACCGGCATGCCGGTCTTCACCTGCCCCTTGAAGGGGGAGTCGCGCTGGACGAGCGGTTGCAGCGCCGCGTGCAATTCCCTCAGGGCGGCTTCGTCGAACCCGCCGCCGGCCAGCCCGATATAAACCAGCTCCTCGTTCTCGTAGACGCCCAGCACCAGGGACCCGAAGTTCTTCCTGCTCCCCCGCCCCTCGGTGAACCCGCAGATAACCGCCTCCTGCTGCAGGCGTATCTTTATCTTCACCCAATCCTTGCTTCTCCTGCCGGCCTGGTACGGGCTGTTCGCCCTCTTGGCGAGGATCCCCTCCAGGTTGTTCCGGCGGGCCAGCTCGAAGAACTGCTTGCCGTATTCCCTGACGTGATCGCTGTACCGGATGTCGGGAAGATCGGGCAGCAGGCTGCGGAGCAGTTCCTTCCTGGCGGCAAGCGGCTGTCTGCGCAGGTCCTCTCCATCGAGGTAGAGGATGTCGAACAGGTAGTAATAGATGCTTCCCTGGCCGGTGCGCTGGTTGTTTTGCAGCAGTTGGAAGTAGGACCTCCCCTTGTCGTCGAGCGCCACGACCTCACCGTCTAGCACCGCGTTCATCTCGAGCGAGGCGAGGGATCGCACCAGATTCGGAAACCTGGCGTTAAAGGAGAGGTTGTTCCGGGAGTAGAGCCGAACCTCGCCGTCCTCAACCTCGGCGACGGCACGGTACCCGTCCAGCTTGATCTCGAAGAGCCAGTCCGGGTCATCGAAGGGTTCCGGGGCGGAGGAGGCAAGCATGGGGGTGACCCCGCGCGGCATGGGCGCGGCAGGCTCGCCTGGTACTGCAGCTGTGGAGGCCGGGGGGGGCTCCCTCCTCCCAGGTGGCGGGAGCACCCTCCCGGACCTGATATCCTCGATGGTGGCGTTGCTGACCACGGAGCGGTCCTGCAGGGTCACGTCTTCCGCCGAGGCGAACTCGTCTTGCTTTTTTATCAGCAGCCAGGTGTTCTCCTTGTCGCTCTTGATCCTTACCAGGGCGTACTCGCCGCTCAACTTTTCCCCCCGCAGCACGAACTTGAGATCCCCCTTTTTAAGCCCTGCGCGCAGCAGCTCCTCGCTGCGCTCGCGCTCGGGCGCGGCTGGAGCGTGATAGCTCCCCGAATCCCAGATGATCACCTCCCCCGCCCCGTAATTCCCCGGGGGAATCACCCCCTCGAACTCCCCGTACTCGTAAGGGTGGTCCTCCACCATCATGGCGAGCCTCTTGACCCCGGGGTCGAGCGACGGCCCCTTGGGGATCGCCCAGCTCTTCAAGACACCGTCCAGCTCGAGCCTGAAATCGTAATGCAGATGGGACGCGGCGTGCTTGTGGATCACGAAACGCAGGCCCCTGTCGGGTTTGCCCCCCCGCGCCGCGGGTTCGCGGCTCTTGGTCAGATCCCTTTTGCGCTGGTATTCCTCAAGGCTCATGAGGCACCTCCATTTTGGTCCCCAAGAGTCTATCACAGCTGCGATTGCGGGGCGCTCGTTGACAAAGGCGTCGCGGCGGCTAGATTATTAGGCGTCGCCAATCCGCCAGGGCGATGCTGCTTCGCCCCAGCGGGGCGTTTGGGTGAACAGCAAGGGGTGAATCGCCATTGGCCCGCATATTCGTCCCCCGCAGAGAAGACCGGGCACCAGAGAGGAGATGGGCGCATGAAAGTCCAGGAGATCAAGGAGATTGCTCAGAAGATGGAGATCCCAACCGGCAAGCTGAAGAAAGGCGAGCTGATCCGGGAGATACAAAAGGCAGAGGGAAATTGTGTCTGCTTCGACTCGGGGCGCTCCACGCTGTGCGGTCAGCCGGAATGCCTCTGGGCCGACGACTGCAACTAGGAGAAAGGGGGCGCTTCGGCTCAAAGAGGCGGCGCCGCAACCGCCGGCCGAAAAGGTCTCCAAGGAGGCGCAGATGGACTTCGACTATACCGAGTACGAGTACCTTCCCGAGTGCAAGGACGGCTGCGGCGCGATTACCGGCTGGTTGAACAGCAGGGAGATGGCGAGAGAGGCGGGCGAGAACCATGGCAGGCAGACCGGACATGAGTGGATCCTGCTGGAGAAGATGAGGGAGGAATGACTGCCGGCCCTGCTGTTTTCCGCGCCGGCAGCTGTCGTTGCCATTGGTGGGAAAATCGTTTCCCGCTGACATTGTGAAAGCCAGGCCGCATGCAGCATAACCAGATCGACAGGGAGGTAACAGCATGAACAGAGACGACATTCTCGATCACTTGGAAAAACTGATCCAGCTGGATGTTGACGCTACCCACGCCTATGACCAGGCCATCAAGAACGTGAACGAGATGGTCATAAAGGACAAGCTCATCCAGTTTCAGGCGGACCACCGCAAGCACATCGACCTCCTTTCCGCCAAGATGCTCGAACTGGGAGGGACCCCGCCGGAGCTGACCTCGGACTTCAAGGGCTTCCTCATCTCGGGCTTCACGGCCCTGCGCAGCCTCACCGGCTCCAAAGGCGCCCTGGAGGCAATGGAGACCAACGAGCGGTTGACGACGAGCCGCTATGAAGAGGCGTCCAAGCTCGACTTTCCCGTCGACATCTCTGCAATCGTGCGTTCCAACTACGCCGACGAGCAACGCCACCTGGCTTTCATCCGCGAGGCGATCCCGACGCTGCGCAGCTAGGGGTACCATGGACGGTTGAGCGTTGACAATCGACGAGGCGCCGGAAGGTGCCCGCAGCAAGGCCCGGGTCAGGGTGATCCGGGCCTTGCTGCGTTAATGAGAGAGTCGGGGGGCGCTTTTTAGGGAAAGCCGGGGCCGCAGCCGGCAAGCATTGACATGGGAAAAGTCTAAAGTATCTTTAATAAATGTTTTTTACTGGACCCTGCCGGTGCTGAAGAAGATATGCGTTTCGGAGGTGTTTCTATGGTAGCAACTGCCTGGAACTTCGAGCTGGGTGCCACCGTCCTGAAGGAGGGGGGCACCCGTTTCCGTGTCTGGGCCCCCGGGTCGCAAACGGTGAACCTGCTCATACTGTCGGGGAAGGCGACGGGGACGGTCCCCATGCTGCAGGAGGAGAAAGGCTATCACTCCGCCACCGTTGCCGGTGCCGCCGAAGGCGACCGCTATCTCTACCAGCTCGATTCCGGCCGCACCTTACCTGACCCGGTCTCCCGCCACCAGCCGGACGGGGTACACGAGGCGTCGCAGGTGGTGGACCCGGAGCTTTTCCAGTGGACGGAGGGGGGGTGGACCGGCGTCCCCCTTGAAAAATACCGGATCTACGAGATCCACGTCGGCACCTTCACCAGGGAAGGGACCTTCGAGGCCGCCATCCCCCATCTCGATTACCTGGTGGATCTGGGTATCACGGTGCTAGAGCTGATGCCTGTGTCGCAGTGCCCGGGGAAAAGGAACTGGGGCTATGACGGCGTCTATCACTTCGCGCCGCAAAACAGCTATGGCGGGCCGGAAGGGTTGAAACGGCTGGTAAACGCCTGCCACAAGAAGGGGCTCGCCGTGGTGCTCGACGTGGTCTACAACCATTTCGGCCCGGAGGGGAACTACCTGGGGGAGTTCGGCAGCTACTTCACCGACAAGTACCGGACGCCGTGGGGGCGGGCGATCAACCTGGACGGTCCTGACAGCGATTCGGTGCTGGAGTACTTCCTTTTGAACGCCGGCTACTGGATCAACGAGTTCCGCTTTGACGGCCTGCGCCTTGACGCGGTGGACTGGATCTTCGACCAGACCCCCAGGCCTTTGCTGCAGCGCCTCGCGGAAGAGGTGCACCTGCACAAGGAGAGGCTTGGGAGGAACATCTACCTCTTCGCGGAGAACGACACCAACGACGTCCGGCTGATCAATTCCCCCGACAGATGCGGCTTCGGCCTGGATGCCCAGTGGGACGACAACTTCCACCATGCCCTGCGCACCCTCCTGACCGGGGAAACCACCGGGTACTACGAGGATTTCGGCCAGTTCAGCCAGATGGTCAAGGCGTATCAGGAGGCGTTTGTCTACACCGGCGAGTACTCGCGCTATCGCAGGCGCCGTCACGGCGGGCCGGCCAAGGGGCACCCCACCTCGCAGTTCGTAGTCTTCTCTCAAAACCACGACCAGATCGGCAACCGCAAATGCGGCGACCGCCTGAGCGCCACCCAGGAGCTGGACAAGCTGCTGCTGGTGGCGGGCACGGTGATCCTCTCTCCCTACCTCCCGCTTTTGTTCATGGGCGAGGAGTACGGGGAGAGGGCGCCTTTCCATTATTTCGTCGACCATGGGGACCAGGAGCTGATCGAGCTGGTGCGCAAGGGGAAGCACGAGGAGCACGCCTCGGGGATCTGCGAGGGGGAGATCCCGGACCCGGCAGCGGAAAGCACCTTCCTGGAATCGAAGATCGACCTGCAAAGCGCGAAGGAGGGGGAGCAGGCCCTCATCCTCGAGTTCTACAAGAAGCTCTTTGCACTGCGCACGAGGCTCCCGGCCCTGCAGGTGTTCCAGCGGGAGTCCATGGAGATCCAGGGGATGCAGCAACAAAGGGTCCTCATGATCAGGAGATGGTCCGGGGAGAATGCGGTCGTCTGCCTCTTCAGCTTCAACAACAGGCGACAGGAAGTGGCTCTCAACCTGCCGCAGGGAAACTGGGAGAAGGTCCTCGACTCGTCGGCGCAGCATTGGCGGGGGCCGGGGGAGGAAGCGCCTGCCAACATCGATGCGGCAGGCGGGACGGCGGAAACCGCGCTGACCATGAACCCCTTCAGTGTCGTGGTCTACGCAGCAACCCTTACAGGAGGAGAAAATGGAGAACGTTAAAGAGCGGTTCGTCTGCATCCATGGCCATTTCTACCAGCCGCCGCGCGAGAACCCCTGGCTCGAGGCGGTGGAGATACAGGACTCGGCCTTCCCCTACCACGACTGGAACGAGAGGATCACCGCCGAGTGCTACGCCTCGAACTCCGCCTCCCGCATCCTGGACGGCGAGGGCCGGGTGATGGACATCTCCAGCAACTACGCGAAGATCAGCTTCAACTTCGGGCCGACGGTGCTCTCCTGGATGGAGTTTGCCGCTCCCCAAGTCTACCGGTCGATACTGGCTGCGGACCGGCAGAGCATGGAGTGGCGCTCCGGCCACGGCTCCGCGATCGCGCAGGTGTACAACCACATGATCATGCCGTGGGCCAACGCCAGGGACAAGCGGAGCCAGGTGGTGTGGGGGATCGCGGACTTCCGGAAGCGCTTCGAGCGCTTCCCTGAGGGGATGTGGCTCGCGGAGACCGCGGTGGACCTTGAGACGCTCGACATCCTGGCGGAGCTGGGGATCAAGTACACCATCCTCGCCCCGCACCAGGCGGCGGGTTACCGCGAGACGGGGGCGACGGAGTGGACCGAGACGGAGATCGATCCCACCAGGGCCTACCTCTGCAACCTCCCGTCCGGGCGCTCCATCGCGCTGTTCTTTTACGACGGGCCGATATCGCGGGCCGTCGCCTTCGAGAACCTGCTGGACAGGGGCGAGGCGCTCGCCGAGAGGCTGATCGGGGGGTTCACCGATGACCGGGAGTGGCCGCAGCTGATGCACATCGCCACCGACGGCGAGACCTACGGCCACCACCAGAAGTTCGGCGACATGGCGCTCGCCGCCTGCCTGAACCACATCGAGAGCAATAACCTGGCGCGGCTCACCAACTACGGCGAGTACCTGGAGCTCTGCCCCCCCACCATGGAGGCGAAGATCCACGAGCGGACCTCCTGGAGCTGCGCGCATGGCATCGAGCGCTGGAACAGCGACTGCGGATGCTCCGGAGGGCATGAGGGGTGGAACCAGCAGTGGCGCTCCCCCCTGCGCGCCTCCCTGGACTGGATGAGGGACAGGCTCGCCAAGGGTTACGAGCAGAAGGGGCGGGAGTTCTTCAAGGACCCCTGGCAGGCGAGGGACGCCTACATCGAGGTGATCCTCGACCGGGAAATGGAGCAGGCGGAAAGCTTCCTCACCCAGCACGCCGCGCGCGATCTGACCTCCGACGAGAAGATCACCGCGCTGAAGCTTCTGGAGATGCAGCGCCACGCCATGCTGATGTACACGAGCTGCGGCTGGTTCTTCGACGAACTCTCCGGGCTTGAGACCGTGCAGGTCATCGATTACGCCAGCCGCGCCCTGCAGCTTGCCGAGGGGGTGGTGGACGGAGGGGTGGAAAAGGCTTTCCTGGAGCGGCTCAAGGAGGCGAAGAGCAACATCCCGGAGCACCAGGACGGACTCTGGATCTACCAGCATTTCGTGCTCCCGATCCGGCTCGACCTGGTCAAGGTGGGCGCCCATTACGCATTCAGCTCGCTCTACGAGGAGTACGAGGAGCATTCGCAGATCTACTGCTACGCCATCGCCAGGGAGGAGTACACCAAGGTGGCGACTCCCGACGCGGTGATCGCCATGGGGCGCATACACGTGGCGTCCGAGATCACCGAGGAAAAGGCGTGTCTTTCCTTCTGCGTGGTCCGCCTGGGAAGCCACGACTTCAAGGGAGGGGTGACGGAGAACTGCGATGCCGGGGCCTACGCCGCCATGAGGGAGGAGATGAGCGCGGCGTTCAACAAGGGGCTCTACACGGACCTGGTGCTCCTGATGGACACGCATTTCGGCACGCACAGCTTCTCCCTGATCAACCTGTTCAGCGACGAGCAGAGAAAGATCATCAACCTCATCATCAACCAGAACATGGAGGAGAGCATCTCGAGTTACCAGGAGCTGTTCGAGCGCTCAAGGCCGTTGATGGAGTTCGTCCGTGAGACCGGGATGCCGGTGCCCCACATCTTCCTGGCCGCCGCCAAGCCCGCCCTGAACGAGGCGCTGAAAAAGGCGATGACCGAGGAGGAAATCGACACCGATGCGGTGCGCCGGATCGTCGGCCAGATCAGGATGTGGCAGGCGGGCATAGACGGGGCGGAGACCGAGTACTTCATGAGGCGGCACCTGGAAGAGATGTCGGCCCAACTGCTGAAGGACCCCTCCGACATGAAGCTCATGGCCAGGATGCAGAAGTACCTGGACCTCCTGAACGAGATCCCCCTTAGCCTCGTGCTCTGGCAGATGCAAAACGACTACTACATGCTGGCCAAGACCGTCTACCCGCAATACCTCCAGCGCTCGGCCAAGGGCGAGGAGGGGGCGGGGATCTGGCTCGATTCCTTCAGGAAGCTGGGTGACACCTTCCGCTTCAATCTGGGCGCGGTGTTGCCGCAGGGGCAGGGATAAACACGGGGGGAGCATGCGCGAGCACGATCTGCCGAAAGCCAGGATACCGGCCGCGACCTACCGGCTGCAGTTCAACGCAGGCTTCACCTTTGCCGATGCCAAAAAGCTCGTCGGGTACCTGAGCGACCTGGGGATCAGCGACATCTATGCCTCCTCGTATGTCGCTGCCAAGGAAGGTAGCGTGCACGGCTACGACGTGGTGAACCAGACCATCCTCAACAAGGAGGTGGGAAACGAGGAAACCTACCTGGCCCTGATCGAGGAGCTGCAGCGGCACGGCATGGGGCACATCCTCGATTTTGTGCCGAACCACATGTGCATCGAGAGCTGCGACAACGTGTGGTGGATGGACGTGCTGGAAAACGGGATGAGCTCGCCCTACGCGCATTTCTTCGACATCGACTGGGAGCCGGTCAAAAAGGGGCTGACCGGGAAGGTGCTCCTCCCGTTTCTGGGCGACCAGTACGGGAAGGTGCTGGAAGGGGGGGGGCTGCAGCTCCTCTTCAGGGAAGGGGCCTTCTACATGCATGTCAACTCGCTGCAGATCCCGGTGGAACCAAGGAGCTATCTGCAGATCCTCCAGCACCGGCTGGACGCCCTGAAGGAGAGATTCCCCCGCGAGGCCGCACCGTTGGAGGAGATGCTGAGCATCGAGACGGCGCTGCAGCACCTGCCGCCGGCCACGGAGCGGGACCCTGAAATCATGCAGGAGCGCCATCGCGAGAAGGAGATCATAAAGAAGAGACTGTGGCAGCTGTGCCAGGAGTCGGGCGAGGTGGTGGCGTTCATCGAGGAGAACGTCAAGATCTTTAACGGCAGCAAGGGGGAGCCGGAGAGCTTCGACCTGCTGGACAAGCTGTTGCGGGACCAGGTTTATCGCCTCTCCTACTGGAGGGTGGCCACCGAGGAGATCAACTACCGCCGTTTCTTCGACATCAACAGCCTGGCCGCCATCCGGATGGAGAACGAGTCGGTGTACCACCTGACGCATCAGCTTCTGTTCCGCCTGATCCGGGAGGGAAAGGTGACCGGCGTGCGGATCGATCACGTCGACGGCCTGTACGATCCGGTGAGCTACCTGCAAAACCTGCAGAAAAGCAGCTATCTGCAACTGCGCCGGGGTGCCGCCCCGGCAGGGGAGGGGGAGCCTGCCGCAGAAGAGGCGGAGCAGGCCCTGGAGAAGGAATATTTCCGGCAACTGGAGCGGGATCCCGCCTACAAACCCTTTTACGCCGTGGTGGAGAAGATCCTGATGAAGGGGGAGCAGCTCCCCGAGCAATGGCCGGTATTCGGCACCACCGGCTACGATTTCCTGAACAGCGTGAACGGCATCTTCGTCGCCACCGAAAAGGCGAAGCACATGGACCGCATCTACGACCGCTTCGTGAAATGGGGCGCCGAGTTCCCGGACGTGGTCTACGAGAAGAAGAAGCTGGTGATGCAGGTCTCGCTCTCGGGTGAGGGGAACATGCTGGCGCATCAGCTGAACAACATCGCGGAGCAGGACCGGCTCACCCGGGACTTCACGCTGAACAGCCTCGCGCGGGCCATAAGCGAGGTGATCGCCTGCTTCCCGGTGTACCGGACCTACGCCAACTCCGCCTCGGTGCGGGACAGGGACGTGCAGTACATCGAGGCTGCGGTATCGAAGGCGAAACGGAAGAATCCCGCCATCAGCGGCTCGGTCTTCGACTTCGTCAGGGACGTGCTCCTCTTGAAGTGGCCGGAGCGCGCCGGTGAGGGCACCCGCAGGGACTGGCTCTACTTCGCCATGAGGTTCCAGCAGATCACCGGACCGGTGATGGCCAAGGGGCTGGAGGACACCGCCTTCTACGTCTATAACCGGCTGGTCTCGCTGAACGACGTGGGGGGCATGCCGGGGAAATTCGGCACCACCCTCGAGGCGTTCCACGGGCAGAACCTGGACCGGCACAAGACCTTCCCGCACGGCATGCTCGCCACGGCGACGCACGACTCCAAGCGGGGGGAGGACGTCCGCACCAGGATCGACGCGCTTTCGGAGATCCCCGAGCTCTGGCAGAAGTCGGTGGTGAGGTGGAGCCGGATCAACAAGGGGAAGGCGGCGACGCTGGAAAACCAGAAGGTGCCGGACAGAAACGAGGAGTACCTGCTGTACCAGACCCTGATCGGGGCCTGGCCCGCCGGGGAACTGGACCGGGAGAGGTCGGACGCCTTCAGGGTGCGGATCGGGGAGTACCTGATCAAGGCGATCCGGGAGGCCAAGGTGAACACCAGCTGGGTGAGCCCCAACGTCCCCTACGAGGAGGCGGTGGCCGGGTTCCTGGACCGGATACTGGAGCGGCCGGGGGACAACCCCTTCCTGCGCGACTTCCTTCCCCTGCAAAAGCGGCTGGCACGCTGCGGCGTCTTCAGCTCGCTTTCGCAGACCCTGCTGAAGATGGTCTCCCCGGGTGTCCCCGACTTTTACCAGGGGACCGAGCTGTTCGACTTGACCCTGGTGGACCCGGACAACCGCCGCCAGGTGGACTACCGGGTGAGGATGCAGGCGCTTGAGGGGCTAAAGGCGCGCGAGGCGGATGCCGGGGCGGGGGCGGTCTGCCGCGAACTCCTGGAACAGCCTGAGGATGGGAGGCTGAAGCTCTACCTCATCTACCGGGTGTTGAACTATCGCGGCAACAACAGGGAGCCCTTCGATTCCGGGGAGTACCTGCCGCTGGAGGGCAAGGGGGTGCATGCCCGCCATATCTGCGCCTTTGCCAGAAAGGGGGGGGGGAGGACCGTCATCGCCGTGGCGGCGAGGCTGATGACGACCCTCATGCCGGAGGAGAAGAGCCTCCCTTTGGGCGAGGCGGCCTGGCAGGACACGGCCCTGGTGCTGCCGGACGGCTCCGGCAGGAGGTTCAGGAACGTCGTCAACGACGAGGCGCTGGAGTCGGTGGAGCATGGCGGACAGGCGGTCATCCCGCTCGCCACCCTTTTCGGGCAGGTGAGTGTTGCATTGCTGGAGCCGGCTTAGAGAGGCTCCCGGGGAAGCGGAGTAGGCCAGCGAGGTGAGCACCATGGACAGCAGGGAAGGAAGAGCGCGGATAGCCATCGAGATGGTGCACCCCCAGATCGACTGCGGGCGCTTCGCGGTGCAGCGGATAACCGGCGACGAGATGGTGGTGCAGGCGGACATCTTCAGCGACGGCCACGATGAGGTAGCGGCGGTCCTGCTTTACCGCCGGCAGGGGGAGCAGCAGTGGCAGGAAACCGTGATGCAGCGCCTGGACAACGACCGCTGGCAGGGAAGCTTCGAGCTGGCTGAGCCCGGCTTCTACGAGTACAGCCTGCTCGGGTGGGTGGACCACTTCCGCACCTGGCAGAGGGATCTGGAGAAAAGGTTCCAGGCCGGGCAGGATGTCTCCGTCGACCTGAAGATCGGGGGGAGGATCCTGGAGCAGGCGGCAAAGGAGGCGAAGGATGAGGTTGCCGCCAAACTGCGCCCGGCCGCGGAAACGCTTTCGGGGGAGCCGGGAGGGGAGGGGGCGGTGGCGCTCGGGCTGGATGCCGGGCTCTCCGACCTGGTCAGCAACTGTTGCGCCAGGGGGCTCGCCACCAGGTACCACAAGGACCTCCTGGTCTGGGTCGACCGGAAAAAGGCGCTGTTCAGCAGTTGGTACGAGCTCTTTCCCCGCTCCCTCGGTGCGGCAGAGGGGAGGCATGGAACGCTCAGGGACTGCATCGCCCTCCTTCCCGACCTGGCGGAACTCGGGTTCGACGTGTGCTACCTCCCCCCCATCCACCCGATCGGCTCCAGCAAGAGAAAGGGGAAGGCGAACAGGACCACGGCGGAGGCAGGAGACCCGGGGAGCCCCTGGGCCATCGGCTCTGCCGAGGGGGGACACAAGTCGGTGCACCCTGAGCTTGGGACCATCGAGGATTTTCAGGCCCTGGTCCGGGAGGCGCAACAGCACGACATAGAGATCGCCCTCGACATCGCCTTCCAGTGTTCTCCCGACCACCCCTACCTGAAGGAGCACCCGGAGTGGTTCCTCTGGAGACCGGACGGAACGGTCCAGTACGCCGAGAACCCGCCCAAGAAGTACCAGGACATCGTGCCGCTCAACTTCGAGACGCCGCAGTGGCAGGAGCTCTGGGAGGAGTTGAAGGGCATCATCTTCTTCTGGATGGACCAGGGGGTGCGCATCTTCAGGATCGACAACCCGCACACAAAGCCGTTCCCCCTCTGGGAGTGGCTCATAGCGGAGGCGAAAAAGCGCTCGCCGGAGGTGATATTCCTCGCCGAGGCCTTCACCAGGCCGAAGATCATGAGCCGTCTGGCGAAGCTCGGCTTTTCCCAGTCCTACAGCTATTTCTCCTGGCGCAACAGCAAAAAGGAGCTGACCGAATACCTGACGGAACTCACCCGGGGCGACACGCGCGAGTTCATGCGCCCCAACTTCTGGCCCAATACGCCGGACATCCTGACCGAGTACCTGCAGTACGGCGGGCGAGCCTCCTTCATGATTCGCGCCGTGCTTGCCGCGACCCTTTCCTCCAACTACGGTATCTACGGGCCTACCTTCGAGCTGTGCATAGGCGACGCGGAGCCGAACTCCGAGGAGTACCTGGACGGCGAGAAGTACGAGATCCGGCAATGGGACCGGAAGGGGCCTGGAAACATAAGGGAGCTGATAACCAAGCTGAACCGGATCCGACGCGATCACTCCGCGCTGCAGGTGACCAACAACCTCGACTTCTACGAGTCGGACAACGACAGCGTGCTTTTCTACGGCAAGATCGCCGGAAACGGCAAGAGCTCGCTCCTCATCGCGGTGAACCTGGACCCCTTCGCAGTCCGGAGCGCGAAGCTCCGCCTTCCGTTGCGGCTTTTCGGCATCCAGCAGGGGCAGTCCTACCTCCTGCACGACCTGCTCGGCGGCGAGAGGTCGATCTGGCAGGGGGAGTGGTGCAACGTCACCCTCGACCCGCAGACGGCACCGGCCTGCATCTACCGCATCAGCACCTGGCAGCGCAGGGAATCCGACTTCGATTACTACTTCTAGACCATCAATCTCCCCCGCCGCTTGCGCGCCGAAGGCGCTACGGCGCGCGCAGCCCGTCAAGGGAGGGGGGGCTTATGCCGCGGGGTGAGACATGCCACTTAAAAGCGAGAAGAACCCGCTCTGGTACAAGGACGCCGTCATCTACGAGGTGCACATCAGGAGCTTTTGCGACAGCAACGGGGACGGGATCGGCGATTTCCGCGGCCTCTTGCAAAAGCTCCCCTACCTGCGCGACCTCGGGATCACGGCGATCTGGGTGCTCCCCTTCTACCCCTCGCCGCTTCGGGACGACGGCTACGACATCGCGGACTACCGCAGCGTCCACCCTGATTACGGCACGCTGCGCGACTTCCAGGATTTCCTGAAGGGGGCGCACGCCCTCGGCATGCGGGTCATCACCGAGCTGGTCCTGAACCACACCTCCGACCAGCACCCCTGGTTCCAGAAGTCCCGGCGCGCGAAGCCGGGCTCCCCCTGGCGGGACTTCTACGTCTGGAGCGATACGGCGGACAAGTACCTGGACGCGCGCATCATCTTCAAGGATTTCGAGGTCTCCAACTGGACGCGGGACCCCGTCGCCAAGAGCTACTTCTGGCATCGCTTCTATTCGCACCAGCCGGACCTGAATTTCGACAACCCGAGGGTCCATGAGGCGATGTTCCGGGTAATCGACTTCTGGTTCGGCATGGGGGTGGACGGCCTCAGGCTGGACGCCGTCCCCTACCTGTACGAGCGCGAGGGGACCAACTGCGAGAACCTCCCCGAGACCTACGAGTTCCTGAAGAAGCTGAGGGGCTACATCGACACCAAGTACCCGGACCGGATGCTGCTGGCCGAGGCGAACCAGTGGCCGGAGGACGCCGCCTCCTATTTCGGAGGGGGCGCGGCCTGCCAGATGGCCTTCCACTTCCCGCTCATGCCGCGCATGTTCATGGCGCTGCAGATGGAGGACTCCTTCCCGATCATCAACATCCTGCAGCAGACCCCGGTCATCCCGGCGCAGTGCCAGTGGGCCATGTTCCTGAGAAACCACGACGAACTCACCCTGGAGATGGTGACCGACGAGGAGCGGGACTACATGTACCGCATCTACGCCCGCGACCCGCGCGCCCGCATCAACCTCGGCATCCGGCGCCGCCTGGCGCCGCTCATGGGGGACGACCGGCGCAAGATCGAGTTGATGAACGTGCTCCTTTTCTGCCTCCCGGGAACCCCCATCATCTACTACGGCGACGAGATCGGCATGGGGGACAACTACTACCTGGGTGACCGAAACGGCGTGCGCACCCCGATGCAGTGGAGCCCGGACCGGAACGCGGGGTTCTCGCCGGTAAACCCGCAAAAGCTCTACCTGCCGGCCATCATCGACCCGGAGTACCACTACGAGGCGCGCAACGTCGAGAACCAGGCCAAGAACCCCTCGTCGCTTCTTTGGTGGATGAAGCGCATGATCGACCTGAGGAAACGGTTCAAGGCCTTCGGCTGGGGGAGCCTCGAATTCATCCAGCTGGAGAACCCCAAGGTGCTGGCCATGCTCAGGAAGCACGAGGGGCAGAACATCCTGGTGCTCATCAACCTCTCCCGCGCCTCCCAGTTCGTGCAGATCAACCTGCCGCGCTTCGTCGGCTTCTACCTGGAGGAGATGTTCAGCCGCAACAAGTTCCCCGCCATCAAGGACGCCCCCTACGGCGTGATCATGGGCCCTTACGACTACCACCTGCTCCTTTTGACGGACGGGCGGGAGATGGTCAAGCCGCGGGAGGAGGGAGTGCTGGAGGAGGTAAGCGTACAAGAGGACTGGGAAAACGTGCTGAGATCGGCCGGGCTGCGCCAGCTGGAACAGTCCATCCTGCCGGAGTACCTGAAACGCTCCCGCTGGTTCCAGGGTAAAAGCCGCACCATCGTGCGCTTCGCGGTGATGGACAAAATCATGGTCCCGGTCGACCGCTCCTCGGTCATCCTGACGCTCCTGGAGGTGGCCTACAGCGAAGGGGCGCCGGAAATCTACCTCCTGCCGCTGCATTTCCTCCCCATGGACGGCGGCGGCGACGCCATGTTGAACGAAGCGCCGGGGGCGGTGATCTGCCAGCTGCGGGTGGGTGAGAAGCCCGGGGTGCTTTACGACGGCATCTTCAACTCGCACCTGCGCTGGGCGCTTTTCGAGATGATCTGGCGCAGGAAGGCGATCAGGACGGAGGGGGGGAGGCTTTTTGGCCGCCCCTCCCCCGGGTTGGCTGCGCTGATGGAAGGGAAGGAGCCCCCCTTCGTCTCCCAGGTGGGGAAGTCCGAGCAGAGCAACACCTCGGTGATCTTCGAAAAGAACTTCTTCCTGAAGCTGTACCGGCGCCTGGAGGAGGGGGCTCATCCGGAGCTGGAGATGGGGAGGTTCCTCTCCGACCGGGTGGGCTTCAAGAACGTGGCTCCCCTGGCCGGGGGGCTGGAGTACCGCCGAAGCGGCTCCGACCCCGTGGTCTTCGGGATGATGCAGGGTTTCGTCCCCAACCAGGGGGATGCCTGGAGCTTCACGCTGGGCGAAGCCGGCCAGTTCGTGGACCGCGTGCTGGCCCACCGCGAGGAAAAAAAGGAGTCGCTCTCGCCAGGGGAGACCCAGCCCGAGACGGCCGAGTCGGAATACTCGCCGGCCCTTCTGGAGATGATCAGGGGGCTCTACCCGGAAATGGTGGTGCTGATCGGCAAGCGCACCGCCGAGCTGCATCTCGCGCTTTCCTCCAGAAACGACGACTCCGATTTCGCCCCGGAGCCGTTTGCCCTTCTGTACCAGCGCTCGGTGTACCAGTCCATGCGCAGCCGCACCAAGAAGGTGTTCGACCTTTTGCGCAGGAACCTGTCCCTGATCCCGCAGCAGGCGCGCCCGCAGGCGGAAGCCCTTCTGGGGATGGAAGCGGAGGTGCTAGCCTCCCTGCAGACGTTCACGCTCAGCAAGTTCTCCGCCATGAAGACGCGCATCCATGGGGATTATCACCTGGGGCAGCTACTCTACACGGGGGACGACTTCCTGATCATGGATTTCGAGGGGGAGCCGGTGAAGTCGCTCGGCGAGAGGAGGATCAAGCAGTCGCCGCTTAGGGACGTTGCCGGCATGATGCGTTCCTTCAGCTACGCGGCCCGCTCCGTGCTCATGCAAAGGACCCAGGTGCGCGAGGAGGACATCGCATACCTGGTGCCGTGGGTACAGGCCTGGTATCGCTACAATTCGGCGACCTTCCTCGATTCCTACCTGAGGAACGTGGCGGGTTCCAACTTCATGCCGCAGGAGCGGGAAGAGCTGGAGGTGATGCTGCACACCTTCATGCTGGACAAGGCGATCTACGAGCTGGGGTACGAGCTCAACAACCGCCCGGAGTGGGTTTCCATACCGCTGGACGGCATCATGGACCTGCTCGCCCTCGACAAGGGCTCCCCGCAGGGGGGCAAGCAGTGAGAGACGGCGGTGTTCCGGGGGGGGCGGTCTCTGCGCTTGACAGGGGTGCATGATGGAGGCCGGCCTGCCGTTACCTCCCTACGACACCTGGCAGGGGGTGCTCGCTGTGGCCGGTGTCCTGCTGGGCACGCTCCTGGCGGCCATGGCGCTGAACCGGCTGTTTTTTCACCTGATGGCCGGGTTGGCCCGGAGGACCCGCCAGCCGTTTGCCATCCTCATGGTGCAGCGCCTGCGGACGCCGTCACGCCTGCTGATCCCCCTGCTGGCCCTCATGCTGGCGTTCCCCGCGCTCCAGCTCCAGGCCGCGGCCCGGGAAAAATCCCAGCACCTGCTGAGCCTCATCTTCATCGCCTCCCTGGCCTGGCTCTGCACCGCGGTGATCCTCGCCAGCCGGGACTATCTGCTTACCCGCTACAGCAACAACGGCAGGGACGATTACAAGGCGCGCGCAGTGCAGACCCAGCTGACGCTGGCCGTCAGGGTGCTGGTGGTGATCGTCCTCTTCGTCGCGCTGGCCGCCATGCTCATGACCTTCGCCAGGATCCGCACCCTGGGGATGAGCATACTCGCCTCCGCCGGCATCGTCGGGGTCACGCTCGGTTTTGCCGCTCAGCGCAGCATCGCTACCCTTTTCGCGGGGCTGCAGATCGCCGTCACCCAGCCTATCCGGATCAACGACGTGGTGCTGGTGGAGGGGGAATACGGCAACATCGAGGAAATCACGCTCACCTACGTGGTGGTGAAGATCTGGGACCAGAGAAGCCTCGTGGTCCCGGTCACCTACTTCCTGGAAAAGCCTTTCCAGAACTGGACCAGGCGCTCCTCGGAGATCCTCGGCACGGTCTTTCTCAGCGCCGACTATTCCCTCCCGGTGGAAGAGGTGCGGCAGAGGCTGCACGAGATACTGGCAGCATCGCCGAAATGGGATCGGAGGGTGTGGGGGTTGCAGGTGACCGGCGCCGACGGGAACAGCATCCAGCTCCGTGCCCTGATGAGCGCCGTCGACGCACCGACGGTGTGGGACCTGCGCTGCGAGGTGCGGGAGAAGCTCCTGGAATACGTGCGGCTGAATTTTCCGCAATGTCTGCCGAGAACGCGGGGGGAACTGCTGGCAGGACGGGGCGCGCTGCAGGCGCAGGAGCCGGCCCCGGCAGATGAGACCGGGGGGAATGAACCTGGAAAAGGGGGAACCGCATGAAAAAGGTTCAGATGATGTTGCTTGCGTGCATGGTCATGGCGCTCGCGGCTTTGCCGGCAGCCGCCCGTGAGAAGGTCTACCGCGCCAAGCTGTCGGGAGACCAGGGGGTGCCGAAGGTGAACACGCCGGCGAGAGGGGGATTGAAGATTACCTACACGGGGAAGGAAATGACCTTTCGACTGAGCCTCAGCAGGATAACGAGCCCGACCGCCGCCCATATCCACCGGGGTAGAAAGGGGGAAAACGGTACCCCCGTTGCGGGGCTCTTCGGCGGCCCTCCCAAGCTGGGAAGCTTCGACGGGGTCCTGGCCCAGGGTGCGATCAGCAACGAGAGCCTCATGGGGGATCTGGAGGGCAGGAGTATCGCGGACCTGGCGAGGCTTATCGAGTCGGGGGAGGCGTATGTGGACGTGTTGACCGTGACCTATCCCCTGGGGGAGATAAGCGGGCGGATCAAGTAAACCCTCGATCGCGGGAGGGAACGACACCGCGGGACAGAGGCATTCTCGGGCGATCTCGCAGGTGGCTTTGGAAATGCCGTGTTATCGCTTCTTGCTCGATCCCTCCCCTTCGGGGCCTGCGCCGCGCTCGGCGGCGTGCTCCCCTTCCACCTTCTCGCCCGGTTCCTTCCCTTCCTCGGAGCTGTGTTCGATCACAGAATTGATCACGGCACCCCCCAGGACGATCAAGCCGCTCAGGTAAAGCCACAAAAGCAGGACGATGACCGCGCCGATACTGCCGTAGGTCTTGTCGTAGGATCCGAAGTTGTTGATGTAGAAGGAAAACCCAAAGGACATCAGTATCCAAAGCGGTATGGCGACCACGGCGCCGGGGCTGATCCATTTCCAGTCGTGCTCCACGTCGGGCGTGAAGTAATAAATGACGGCGAGAGCGAGTGAAAGCAAGAAGAGGGTCACCGGCACCAGGGCCGCCACCCAGGCGACCTTGAAGGCCGTGCCGAAGGCGATCATGCCGGCGATGTAATCGCCAATCCTGATTCCGAACATGAGCAGCACCATCGCCGTCAGAATCAGCAGGGAAAGCCCTATCACGAGCGCGATGGCGATCAGGCGTACCTTCCAGAACGGGCGCCCCTCCTTCACGTCGTACAGGTTGTTCATGGCGTCCATGACGGAGACGATGGCGTTGGAGGAGGCCCAGAGCGCGAGCAGGATCCCTATCGAGAGGAGCCCCTCCTTCTTGTTCATGAACAGGGCGCGGATGTTGTCCTCCACCAGCGAGAACGCCTCCCCCGGGAGGAGCCGGGAGGTCTGGCTCAGGATGTATTCCAGGAGGTCCGGGATGGGGAGGTACCCGATCAGCGTCGTGATAAAGAGCAGGAAAGGGAATGACGCGAACAGGAAGTAGTAGGCCATGGCGGCTGCGTGTTCGGGACACTCCTCCTCCGAAAACTCGCGGTAGGCGCGCTTGGCCAGCTCCTTGTAGCTGATGTCGCCCAGCTTGAAATAGTGGCGCAGTGAGAACATGGTTAAAGCTCCTGGGAGTTTCTGGATGCATGGTTTCCTCCCCTTGCGGGGAGGGGCTGGTCAGTGAACGGTGCGGACGGCCGGTGTTGTGCCGGGGGGATGCTCGTTGTTGTGCGCTACGGCGCGGTCGCTGAGACGGGTGAGTAGGGACGGTGCAACCGCGGAGGTGCTTTCCCAACCGCTGTGCGGTGCGCTCACCGGCTCGTCCGAAGGGGAGGGGAGCATGCGGGCGGCCACGCCGGTACCTAGGGCGGTGGCTCCCGGGAACAGCGCGTTCAGCGCATGAAGCAGGCGGGCCGGCCAGGTGATGATGAGCCGGGGTTTCCCGTAACGGCACGCCTCTATGATCCTGCTGGCCGCTTCGGGTGCGCTGGCCGACAGCAGCGGGTTTGCTCCGGAGACGGCGAACCAGGCAAATTCCTTCCGGTGCTGCCCCTTGAAGATCGCGTTCATGTGGGAGCCGGTCCTCATCAGCCCGGGGGCCACGGTGGTGACATAAATGCCGTCTTTGGCGAGCTCGGCCCGGAAGCCGTCGGAGAGGCCGGTCAGGGCGAACTTCCCCATGGTGTAGGGAAGAAGGTGCGGCACGGCGACCAGCCCGCCTATGGACGAGATGTTCACGATGCGCCCGGCGCCCCACTTCTTCATGTGAGGGACCACGGCCCGTATCATGTGAAAGGGTCCCCAGGCATGCACGTCCATGGATTCCTGGAAATCCCGCAGCTCGAGATTCTCGAAGGGGGCCACCTGGATCACGCCGGCCACGTTGATCAGCACGTCTATGGTGCTGCGCAGCTGCATTACGGCGGCCACCGCCTCTTCCACCTGCTGACGCTGCCCCACGTCGCACGGGAAGGCGAGCACGTCCGCCCAGGACCTCGCCAGCTCGGCCCGTGCCCGCTCCAGCTCCGCCGGGTTTCGCGCCAGGAGCACCAGTCTCGCCCCCTCTTTTGCCAGCTGGCGGGCAAGCTCCAGCCCCAGTCCCCGGGAACCGCCGGCGATCACCACGGTCTTGCCGAAAAAGTCGATGCGGCGGGCGCTGCGGCGCAGGCTCCACAGCAGGAACCCCGCCGATCCCACCAGCAGCATGGGCAATAGTTTGGATCCGCTTCTCTGGACTCTCATCTCCGACTCCTTTTTGCTACCCGCCTACGATGGTTCCGCCGTTTGGATGCAGCACCTGCCCCGTCATATAGGAGCCTCCTTCCGAGGCGAGGAATACGTAGCTGTGGGCGATCTCGACAGGCTGCCCCGCCCTTTTAAGCGGCACGTCCTCCCCGAACCTCTCCACCTTCTCCTCGGGGAAGGTCCCGGGGATGAGCGGGGTCCAGATGGGACCCGGGGCTACGGCGTTCACCAGGATTCCCTTTTCCGCCAGGGAGAGGGCCAGTGACCGGGTGAAGGCGACTATCGCCCCCTTGGTAGAGGCGTAGTCGAGGAGCATGGGGCTCCCCTTGAAGGCGGTCACCGAGGTGCTGTTGATGATCCTCGACCCCTCGCCGAGGTGCTTCAGGGCAGCCTTGGCGAGGAAGAAGTAGGAGAAGATGTTGGTCCTGAAGGTCCGCTCCAGCTGCTGCGCGGAGATCTGCTCCAGGCTCTCGCAGTAATGCTGCTCTGCCGCGTTGTTGACGACGATGTCCAGCTTGCCGAAGGCCTCGACGGTCTTCTTGACGATGTCCTGGCAAAACGGCTCCTGTCCGATGTCCCCGCGAAAGGCGAGGCAGCGCACCCCTGCTCTCTCCACGATGTCCCGGGTCTCACGCGCGTCCTGGTCTTCCTCCAGGTAGGCGAAGGCCACGTTCGCCCCTTCGCGGGCGAAGGCTATGGCGACGGCCCGGCCGATACCGCTGTCCCCGCCGGTGATGAGCGCCGTTTTCCCCTGCAGTTTCGCCGCTCCCTGGTATTCGAACTCCCCGCTTATCGGCCTGGGGCTCATCTCTGTTTCCTTGCCCGGCTGCTCCTGGCGCTGAGGGGGGAAAGATTTTCCTTCTTCGGTTGGCATGTTGCGTCTCCTTTACCGGTGGTTGAACGCTAGTCTCACCCTGCCCCTACCGGGGAGATGTGGAGCCTGGGCGTAGCCAAAGCGAAAGCGGCCGGTCAGATCCCGGCTGCCGGGGCCTCCACTGCGGGAAGAGCAGCGGCTGACGGTTGGGGCTTCATGACGATCTTGATGCAGGAATCCTCTTTGTCATTGAAGATCCGGTACCCCTGCGGCGCGTCCTCAAGGTTCATCCTGTGGGTGATGATGAAGGAGGGATCAAGTTGCTGCTCCTGGACCAGCTTTACCAGGCGGGGGAGGTACTTGTGCACGTGGGCCTGCCCTCCGCGCATGGTGAGCCCCTTGGCGAAGATCGCCCCCATGGGCATCTTGTCGATGAAGCCCGCGTAGACGCCGGAGATCGAGAGGGTGCCCCCCTTGCGGCACGCCCTGATCAGCTGCCGCAGCGCGGAGGAACGGTCCGTTTCCAGCCTCAGCGTCTGCTTTATCGAGTCGTAGGCAGCTTCGATGCCGGTCCCGACGGCTTCCATGCCGACCGCGTCGATGCAGGAGTCGGGGCCGCGTCCGCCGGTCAGGTTCTGCAGCTCTTTGGCGACGTCGGCCTCCTCGTAATTGAGGGTGTCGGCCTGGCACTGGTCATGGGCCATTTTAAGCCGATCCGGGAAGCGGTCTATGCCGACCACCCGCTCCGCGCCCAGGTGGCGCGCGCACTTCATGGCCAGCAGACCGACCGGACCGCAGCCCCAGACGGCGACGGTGTCGCCGGGATTGATGTTGCAGTAGTCGGCTGCCTGGTAGGCGGTCGGCAATATGTCTGTCAGCAGCACAACCTGCTCGTCCGGCATGCCGTCCGGTATCTTTTCCAGCCCGACATCGGCGAAGGGGACCCGCACGTATTCCGCCTGGCCGCCGGAGTACCCGCCGTAGAGGTGGGAATAGCCGAAAATACCCGCACCGGTGTCGCCGTAGATGTTTTCCATCATCCAGGAGTTGGGGTTCGTGTTGTCGCAAAGCGACCAGAGCTCGTGCCTGCAGTACCAGCAGGCCCCGCAGCTGATCGGGAAGGGTACGATCACCCGGTCGCCGACCCGGAAGCGGGTGACACCGGAACCGGCCTCGACGATCTCGCCGACGAATTCGTGCCCCAGGATGTCCCCCTTCTTCATGGCCGGGTTGTATCCGTTGTACAGGTGCAGATCAGAGCCGCAGATGCAGGTGAGGGTGACCTTGACGATGACATCCCCATTTCTTACAATCTGCGGGTCCGGTACGCTGTCCACCCGGACGTCATGCTTGCCGTGCCAGCATACTGCCCTCATGTATCCCTCCTTGTGTCGCGGCGCAGAGCCCGCCGCGGCCAGTGACGTTATTGGACGGTGCGCCTTGCCGTAGTTTGCTCGCCTACCTCGAGGATCTGCTTCAGCCGCTTCAGATCCTCTTCCAGTTGCTGGGCGTTGATCCCGTGGGCGGCCTTGGCCGCGGCCTTCCCTGCAGCACCTCCGGGGGGATAGTAGTCGATGCTTACCCTCACCTCGGTGCCGCGGTTGGCCGGAGCCTGTTTGAACTCCACCGTCCCCTTGTTGGGGACGTCGGCGCTCCCCACGGAGTGCCAGCTGATCTGCTGACCCGGTGTGTCCTCCATCATCTCCGCGTCCCATTCGGCGGTGAGCCCACCCGGGCCTACCGCCTTCCAGTGCGAGGTCCTCTCTCCGGTGACCTGGACCGAGTCGATGTGTCTCATGAACTGGGGGAGGTTCTCCAGGTTGCGCCAGAACTCGTAGACCTGCTGCGGCGGCAGACCTATGGTGACGACCTTCTCGATGTGCAGTCCGGAGTCGTGGGTGTGCACCGTGTCCACCCCCATCGCCTGATATAGATCGCAATGCCCGGTCTTGCCCCTGTAGAGGAACATCCCGCCGGCCACCATCATTGCCAGCCCCGGGAGATATTTCCCTTTGACGAGGCTGCGCACGCCGGAAGCTGCCAGGGCGGCACCGCCGACCATAGATGCCTTCCGCTCTGCTGGCCCCACATTAACTTGCTTCTGGCTTTGCCCCAAGGACTGCCGGCTGCGCTCGGTTTCGCTGGTTTCCATGCGTTATCCTCCTTTTTTCAAATTAGACTAAGCTAACACAGGGGGTCGGGATTGCAACAACACGCAGGAATTTTGGAAGGGATGGCGACGAGCGGGGTAAAAGCATGCGACAACGTGCTGGAATGGGGCGAGGCAGGGGCCCCCTCAGCAGGAGATCGCCGCTGAGAGGGTGCCGGTAGCGAGGCGGACGGCCGGTCAGGCCGCCTCTTTTCTTTTCTGTTTGATGCTTTCCTTCAACAGGGCCATCATGTCGGCCACCTTGGGAGGCGGCGGCTGTTTTGCCGTCGGCACCGGCTGGCGCCCCTGGGCCTTCTCTTCGATGAGGCGTTTCAACTCGTCTATGTACTGGTCCTTGTACTTCTCAGGATCGAACTTCACGGTCAACTGATCGATCAGCGACAGTGCCAGGGTGATCTCCTGCTCGCGCAGGTTCTCGTCGCCCGGCAGCTTCAGCTCCGCAGGTTCCCGCACCTCTTCCCTGTACCTGATCTCGTTCAGGATCAGGAGCTTGTCGAGCGGCTTCACGATCCCGAGACTCCCCCTGTTCCTCAGGACGTAGTGCGCCACGCCGACCTTTCCCGATCTCTTCAGTGCTTCCCTCAACAGCGCGTATGCCTTCGGCCCGGTCTTCTCCGGTTCCAGGTAGTACGGCTTCTCGAAGTAGCGCGTGTCGATCTCCCTCTCGTCGATGAAATCGACGATATCGATCAGGTGGGTTTTCTCGAGGCTCGCACTCTCGAAGTCCTTGTCGGTCAGCACGATGTACTCGCCGTCGCTGTACTCGTACCCCTTCACTATCTCCTCATAGGGGACCTCCTGGTTGTCGTTCTTGCAGACCCTCAGGTACTTGATCGGGCAGAGGTCGCTCTTTCGGAGCATGTCCAGATCGAGGGTGTTGCTCTGGGAGCCGCTGTAGAGTTTCACCGGTATGTTGACCAGCCCGAAGCTTATCGAACCCGACCACATCGCTCTCATGTCGCACCTCCTCGCGTCTTGACGGCTTCTCCAGCCGGGGACAGGGGGAATTCTACCATGAATAGCGACGGCTGCCCTGTTTCATGGGGGGCAACAGGGGGGGCGGTGAACGTGGGAGCGGAATAGGTGCTGCGGGAAATGCTGCGCTGGCCGCTGTTTTCGGTTGCGGAGGCCCCGCTTAAAAGGGGGCGGCAGGATTGACAAAGCAAAGCGACCGCATACATTTATTAACGTGATTTCATCAGGGGTGTTTGGCAGGGCGCGGTGCGGGCCCTGGAGAACATATGGCTGAGCAGAAAGGACATCAAGCAGGCGTTGCCGGCCGCAAGCCGCTTAGCTTCAGGCCGCTGCTGTGGGTCGTCGGGGTACTCGCGGTCCTGGCGCTCATCCTCGTCATCGCCAGCTTCTTCATAGACGAGCCGCTGCGGCGCATGACGGAAAACAAGATGAACCAGGCCCTGAAGGGATACTCGGTCCGGCTTCCGGAGCTGCATCTCAGGCTGATCGGCCTCTCCATCACGCTGAAGGGTCTCACGGTCTCCCAGGAGGCGCACCCGGATCCGCCTGTGGCCCGCTTTCCTTACATGAAGGCAAGCATCCACTGGCGCGAGATCCTCTCCGGGAAACTGGTGGCCGAGTTGAGGCTCGACGACCCGAAGGTCCACGTCAACCTGAAACAGCTGCGTAGCGAGGCGGCGAGCAAGGTCCCGATGAAACAAAAGGGGTGGCAGCAGGCGGTGGAGGCGATCTACCCGCTGAAGATAAACCTCCTGAAGATCAACAACGCGAGCATCACCTACATCGACCAGGATCCCGACAGGCCCCTGCAACTGACGCACCTGAACCTCCGTGCGAACAACATCCGCAACATCCACCTGCCGGACAAGGTTTATCCCTCGAATTTCCACCTGGAAACGGACATCTTCAAGACAGGGCACGGCACCGTTGACGGCAGGGCGAACTTCCTGGCTGAGCCGACCCCGGGGGTCAAGGCGGACATCAAACTGGAAAAGGTCCCGATGGGATACTTCAAGCCGGTGCTCTCCCGGTACAACGTCTCCATCGAGGGAGGGGTGCTGAGCGCGGACGGCGATATGGAATACGCCCCCAAGGTGCAGGTCGCGCGCCTGAAGAGGCTTTCAATTGCCGGCATGAAGCTGGACTACATCCATTCGGAGAGCACGGCGCAACTGGAAAAGAGAAGGGCGGAGAAGGTGAAAGAGGCGGCTAAGGAGGTTAGCAACAAGCCGGGCCTCGTGCTGAGCATCGAGCAGTTCAACCTGACCGGATCGAACCTCGGCATGATAAACGACGTCTCCGGCAGAAAGTACCGCGTTTTCATGTCGGACGCGGACTTCAGCCTGAGCAACTTCTCCAACCAGTTCTCGAAGGGGCCGGCCAGGGCGAAACTGAGCGGCAAGTTCATGGGTAGCGGGATCACCACCGCCTCGGGCGAGTTCCGTCCCGAGAAAAACGGCCCGGACCTCGACCTCTTCGTAAAGATCAACAACACGCAGCTGGTCTCGCTGAACGACCTGCTGCGAGCCTACGGCAACTTCGATGTCTCTGCCGGCACCTTTTCCCTGGTTACCGAGCTGCACGTGAAGAACAACCAGGTAGAGGGCTACATCAAGCCTTTTTTCAAGGACATGAAAGTCTACGACAGGCGCAAGGACAAGGGGGAGGGTTTCTTCCACCAGGTGTACGAGATGCTGGTGGGGGGGGTGGCCAAGATCCTGGAAAACAAGCCGCGGGACCAGGTGGCGACCAAGGCCGACATATCCGGGCCGCTGAAGAGCCCGGAGACCAGTACCTGGCAGATCATCGTGCAACTGGTGCGCAACGCCTTCTTCAAGGCGATCCTCCCCACCTTCGAGAAGGAAGTCACGGCGCTTGGCAAACGGCGCTAGCGCAGCAACGCCAAAGGGGGAAGCCATGAGGATGATACTGCTCCTGTTCTTGATCCTGCTGCTTGTTGCGGCGCTGCCGACCTGGCCCTACAGCGCGGGGTGGGGGTACTACCCAAGCGGGGGGCTGGGGCTCGTCCTGCTGGTACTGCTGTTATTGGTGCTGATGAGGCGTATCTAGCGGTTCTAGAGATGGGGAAGCCAAATACGCGGCGAAAGGAGGAGCGATGCCGAAGTACGGGAAGAAGGCGCAGGAAATGGTGCATGAGGCGATGGACAAGTTCAAGAAGGGGGAGCTGAAGAGCGGCAAAAGCGGCAAGAAGGTGACCAACCCCAAACAGGCGGTCGCCATCGGACTTTCGGAGGCACGCGAGAAAGGGGCCAAGGTGCCGGAACCTCCGAAGAAGTAGGCAGGCACCACTAACCGGGCAGGCAAACCAAAAGGAGGCACGCTATGAGGAAAAACATCGCAGTTTTCGGGATCTACCGTACACGCGAGAGCGTGGAGAACGCCGTCGACGCGCTGAGGGCCGCCGACTTCCGCAACACCGACATCTCTGTGCTCTTCTCCGAGAACGTCGGCACCAAGGATTTCGCGCATGAAAAGCACACCAAGGTACCCGAGGGTTCCACGGCAGGCGCCGGGACGGGCGCGGTGATCGGCGGGACGCTTGGCTGGCTTACCGGCATCGGCGCGCTTGCCATTCCGGGAGTCGGACCGTTCATCGCGGCGGGGCCGATCGTTGCGGCGCTGGCAGGCGTCGGGGCCGGCGGGGTGCTGGGCGGCATCGCAGGGGCGCTGGTGGGCATGGGGATCCCAGAGTATGAGGCCAAGCGCTACGAAGGGCGCGTCAAGGAGGGGGGGATCCTGCTCTCCGTGCACTGCGACGACGCCAACTGGAAAAAGCGCGCTATCGACATCCTGAAGCAGACCGGCGCGGGCGACATCGGTTCCGAGGGAGAGGCCAAGGCCGATTTCGCAAGCTCCGAGAAGCCGAAACCGAGGGGGCAGGCCTAGGCTGCCGGCTCGCTGAGATTTCAGCAATAGGGGAGACAGCAAATGTCCACGACAAGATCAAGCAGCGAATCACACGGGAAAGCTGAGCTCACCATCTTCGACGTGCTGAAGCAGGACCATGAAAAAGCGCGCTACCTCTTCGACAAGGCCGAAAAGGCCGGACGAAAGGAGGTCTCCTCGCTGCAGAAGCTGTTCTCGCAGCTAGAAGAGGAACTCTCGCTCCACATGGAGGGGGAAGAGCGCTTCTTCTACAGCGTTCTGGAGCAAAACGATGAGATGCGCGACAAGGTGCTGCAGGCCTTCGAAGAGCACCAGGTTGCCAAGACGCTGCTCGGCACCTTCCAGGCGCTCGCGGTGGACGATGAGCGGTGGTCGGCAAAGATGCAAGTGCTCCACGAGGTCGTCGAGCATCATATGCAGGAAGAAGAGCGCGAGATTTTCAAGCTGGCGAGAAAGGCGCTCAAACAGGAGCAGCAGCACGAGATCGCCCTGCAGTTCCAGAAAAGCAAGCGCGAAGGGAAGAAGCCTTCGAGGGGGGCCCCGGTCGAGGGGTAATGCAGTTTAGGTTGTCCGAACAGACGGCGCCGTGGCTCGAGGGGGGAACCCCCCCGGGTCCGGCGCCGTTTTTTTTGTTCAGGTGAAAACATTGCTTGTGTAATGGTTAATGTATGTTATAAAATTATGCCAAGCTCAGATGCTTGGGGGCGCCGTTGTCATAAGCCTTTCCAAGTCTGTCTCAAGTTGTTTTATACCGACTCCACTGACAATTGAAAGCAGGATGAAAACGCGATATGTCTGGTGGCTGGCGGCACAGTGAGAGAGGAAGTGCCAGCCGTGACAGACAATGCCGACAAATGCCCGATCTCGTCCAGCCCTGCTCCAGACGCAAGCCCGTTATGAAACTGCTGCGCCTTTAAGCTGCACCGACCGTGAACCGCAAGTTTGTGGAGGCATTATGCAAGACGCTGAGATTTTGCTTGTCGAGGACAACAGCAATTGCGAAGAACTTGCCCTGCGCGCCCTTAGAAAAGCGGGGTACAGCAACGTGGCTGTTGCGCGTGACGGTGTCGAGGCGCTCGGGATGCTCCTGGGGGAGGAGTCGGAGGGGGTGGAGCGCCATGAGCCGAATTTCGTGCTCCTGGACATGAAACTCCCCAAGATAGACGGGGTGGGGGTGCTGCAGAAGATCCGCAGCCACGAGCGGACCAAGCGGCTCAAGGTTTTTGCCTTGTCCTCCTCGGAGGACCCGAAGGACCTGGAGGAGTGCCGCAACCTGGGCGTGCTGGCGGTGCTTCCCAAACCTCTCAACGCGGAGATACTAAAGCTGTGGCTGACACCGGAGCCGCCGCTTACGCATCAATAGGAGCCGAGATAGGCACCTTCAAGGCGTCCTCTATGACAATCTCCAATTCGGCCAGCGCCGTTTCCTTGAGCCCCAGTGTCTGTGCCTCCGTGCTGGCGAAGAGGAGCACGGTGTGGTCCTTGTTGAGGCCGATGCCGAGCCTCCTGCAGGCCAGGTTGGCGAGGCGGACCATGGCGAGGAGCACGTTCCCCTGGTCCCAGCGCTCCTGCTCGTGCCCCGCCACGATGTCGCAGTAGATCTGCGGCATCTGCCACTGCATCATCAGCTGGAGTCCCTGCTCCGCATGCAGGGTGGTCAGCACCTCCCTCAGCACCGCCTGGCTGGTGCTTCCCTTTAGCTGCTTCTCCCGGCACACCTCCTCCATGCATTTCAGCAGGAACAGTTTCCCCAGGTCGTGCAGCAGCCCGCCCAGGAAAGCCTCCTGGGCCTGGGCCCCGAATCCCACCTTTTGCGCCAACCATCTGCTCCCGACGGCGCAGCAGAAGGAGTGCTTCCAAAGCGTCTGCATGATGGCGTTGTACTTGGGGTCCTCGGAGCGGTACAGTGCCTGTTGGGTGGTGAGCATCGCGAGGTTCGCCACCTCCTTCGACCCCAGCCTGATGATGGCCTCGCGGATGGTGCTTACCTTGGACAGGCCGGAGTAGAAGGCGGAGTTCGCCGCGCGCAACACGCCGGTGGCAAGGCCGGGGTCTGAGTTTAGCAACTGGTGCACTTCGTTGATGCTGAAGTCGGGGCGCGACAGCGTCTGCTGCAGTTTTAGGGCGACCACGTGGAAAACCGGAACGTTCAGCGTGCCGGCCGACAGCCTCGCCTTGAGAACCTCTACGATAGAGGATTCCTGAGTCATGGTGAGAGTTTCTCCTTGCTGCTTTTTTGCTGTTTCCCTTGAGTCCCTAGCACCCCAGCAGGCGCCTCAGTTCCATCAGCGGCCGGGGCTGGCCGATGCGGGGGAGGTCGCGCAGCACCTCCTGGATGGACACAAGCCCGTTGGCAGCCTTGACCACCCCGTCCTCGAACAGCGTCACCATCCCGGAAGTCTCTATGCTGAGCCTGCGGATCTCGGACGAGGACTTGCTCTGCATGATCGCGTCCTTCACCGCCTCGTTCATGACCAGGAGCTCGAAGATCGCGGTCCTCCCCCTAAAGCCGGTGAAGCGGCACTGCTTGCAGCCGCGCCCCTGCCTGAAGCTCGCTCCGGCCAGGTCCTTTGCCGCATATCCCAACCTGCCGTATTCGGTCGGTGTCGGGATGTAGGTCTCGGCGCAGTCGTTGCAGACCAGGCGCAAGAGCCGCTGCGCCACCACGCAGACCACCGTGCAGGAGATCAGGAACGATTCGATCTGCATGTTCATAAGGCGCAGGAGCCCGCCGATGCTGTCCTCGGTGTGGAAGGTGGTGAGCACCTTGTGCCCGGTGAGCGCCGCCTGGATGGCGGTCTCGGCTGAGAACGTGTCGCGTATCTCTCCCAGCACGATGACGTCGGGGTCCTGGCGCACGATGTGGCGCAGGGCTTCCTCGAAGGTGACCCCAATCTTCTGGTTGATGGAGCACTGCGACACCCCTTCGATGACGTACTCGACGGGGTCCTCCGCCGTGATGATGCTGGTGTTGATGTTGTTCAGGTGGCTCACGCAGCCGTACAGGGTCGAGGTCTTGCCGCTGCCGGTGGGGCCGGTGATGATCATCACCCCCGAAGGGGTCTCCAGGGCGTCCTCCATGAACTGCTTCAGCATGCGCGGCGCCATCCCGATCTGGGTGATGTCCAGGATGGCCTCCTTCTTGTTGAGAAGCCTCAGCACGATCTTCTCTCCGAAGATGGTGATGTAGAAGGAGACCCTCAAGTCAAGATTGAAGCCGTGCAGCCTGCTCTCGTAGAGGATGCGCCCGTCCTGGTGGCGTCTTTTCTCGGCGATGTCCGCCTGGGCCATCACCTTGATGCGGGAGGTCAGCTGGGGCGCTATGTCGAGCGGCAGCTCCAGGTGCGGCATCATGATGCCGTCGTGGCGCAGCCGTATCCTGAGCCGGTCCTTGAGCGGCTCGATGTGGATGTCGCTCGCCCCCTGCGTCATGGCGTCGTCGAACAGCTTGTTGATCATCCCGACGACGGTGCTCTCGTCGGCCGCAGTGACCTCATCGTTGACTGCGCTCTTCTGGGCGGAGGCGATGGCCGCAAGGACCGAGCTGCGGGTCGCGATGGCAGGTCTCAGGTTCCTGCCGAAGATCTTTTCCGCGGCTACCCTCGAGTACCTCTCCAGCGGGTTGGCAAAGGCAACCGAGACTATCCCGTCCTCCATGTCGAAGGGGACGAAGAGCTCGTCGCGGAACACCTCGAAAGGGGCCTTGGCGAACAGCTTCCTGTCCAGTTTCCGGAATTCCAGTTCAGCCACCGGGTAGCCGAGCTGAAAAGAGAGCACCTCGATCAGCCTTCTCTCCTCGATGAAACCCTTCTCGATGAAGATGTCGCCGAGCATCTTGCGGCCCGCTCCAGCGGCTGATTCCTCCTTCTGCAGGTTCAGCGCGGTGAGGAGCTCGCTCTGTTTCAGGTAACCCAGCTCGACCATCAGGTCGCCGATGCGAATGGTGAGGCTGTTGTCGCGCAGTGTCCGTACCAGGTCGCCCCGTTTCAGGAATTCCAGCTCCTGCAGCACGTCAATCAGCGTCTTAGCGGACTGGAGCTTGCCGTGCACCCGCTGGGCGTATTGGAGTTGCTCCCGGGTGATGACGCCGTCTGCGACCAAAAGCTCCACGATCTGTCCGCAGGCGGTCGTGCCGGGCTTGTCGTTCTCAGGGCTCTTTTTTTTCATCGTGCCTCTTGTGCGTTGCGGGCTTTACCAGCAGGTGTGGGGCTTGAAACAGAAAAAGGCCCCCATCTGCAACAGGGACCTTGTCTGGTCTGGAAATGCGCCGTGCTAGTTCCCTTTCTTCTCGTCTTCAGGACGCGACGGCTTGATCTCGATCTCTTCCTTGCCGCTGGACGCTTTCTTGAAATTCCTGATGCTTTTCCCCAGCGCCCCGCCGATCTCCGGGAGCCGGCCGGCACCGAAAACCACGAGCACGATCACCAGTACCACTACGAGCTCTGGCATGCCGAATCCAAACATATTTCCCCTCCCTCTCAGGTTGCTTAAGCTGATGCAGTATGGCATCGACGGTGAAAAAAATCAAGAAGTTGGATTAGAAAGGAGGTAATGCGGCGATTATTAAAATTATTGCGTATACCATGAGAAGTTGCTATAGATATGACGCTGCTAATCTAGGCAAGGAGAATCCCAGTGAACAAGATGATCCTGCTGGTAGAGGACAATCCAGACGACGAGGCGCTTACCCTGAGGGCGGTACGAAAGCATATGCCATATGGGATAGTGGTCGCCCGTGACGGTGCCGAGGCGCTGGAATATCTCTTCGGTGCCGGGCGCTATGCCGGAAGGGACCCCCTGGCGAGCCCGCTGCTGGTGCTTTTGGATCTGAAACTCCCGAAGGTGAACGGCCTGGAGGTGCTGCGGCGCATGCGGGAGGACGGTAGGACCCGTTCCATCCCGGTCATCGTCTTCACCTCGTCCACGGAGGAGCAGGATATCCTCGACAGCTACCGTTTGGGGGCCAACAGCTACATCAGGAAGCCGGTAGACTACGGGCAGTTCTGCGACAACATGAAGCAGGTGATGAACTACTGGCTCAGCGTGAACCAGCTCCCGCCGCAAAGAAATTGCGCGGCCGCCTGATCCCCCTGTTGCCAACGCGCTCCGCGTCCTGCTAATATCGTCCGCATGGACAAATTCGAACTGGTAACCGGTTTTGAGGCTCGCGGCGATCAGCCCAGGGCCATAGCGGAACTCTCCCAGGGGGTGCTGCGCGGCGACCCGCACCAGGTGCTGCTTGGCGTCACCGGCTCAGGCAAGACCTTCACCATGGCGCAGGTGATCGCGCAGGTGAACCGACCCGCCTTGGTGCTGGCGCCCAACAAGACGCTGGCAGCCCAGCTCTACGGCGAGTTCAAGGAACTCTTCCCCAACAACGCGGTGGAGTACTTCGTATCCTACTACGACTACTACCAGCCCGAAGCGTACCTCCCCTCCTCCGACACCTTCATCGAAAAAGACTCCTCGATCAACGACGAGATCGACAAGTTCAGGCACTCCGCGACCAGGAGCATCCTGACCCGCCGCGACGTGATCATCGTGGCTTCGGTCTCCTGCATCTACGGCATCGGCTCGCCGGAGTCCTACCAGGAGATGCAGATCCGCTTGCGCGAGGGGGACGATGTCGGCCGCGACGACTTTCTGCAGAGGCTCGTGGAGATCCAGTACCAGAGAAACGACGTCGATTTCCACCGCGGCAGTTTCCGGGTCAGGGGGGACACCATCGAGGTGTTCCCGGCGCACGACGACGAGCGCGCGCTGCGCATCGAGTTTTTCGGCGACACGGTCGACGCCATCTCGGAAATCGACCCGCTGCGCGGCGTGCAGCTGCAAAAACTCTCCCGTTGCACCATCTACCCGGCCTCCCACTACGTGGCGAGCAGGCAGACCCTGGAGCGGGCGGTGGAGCAGATAAGGCTCGAGCTGGAGGAGCGCCTCCGTTACTTCAAGGCGCAGAACATGCTCCTGGAGGCGCAGCGCATCGAGCAGCGCACCTTCTTCGACATCGAGATGATGGAGCAGATGGGGTTCTGCCAGGGGATCGAGAACTACTCCCGGCACTTCGACGGACGGCAGGCGGGCGAGCCTCCCTACACCCTGATCGATTACTTCCCGGACGATTTCCTGTTCGTGGTCGACGAGTCTCACATCACGGTTTCACAGGTGGGGGGGATGTACCGGGGCGATCGGAGCAGGAAAGAGACCCTGGTCAATTACGGGTTCAGGCTCCCCTCGGCGCTGGACAACCGTCCGCTCACCTTCCAGGAGTTCCAGAAAAAGCTGAACCAGACCATCTATGTCTCGGCCACCCCTGCCGATTACGAGTTGAAGGCGTCGGGCGGGGTAGTGGTCGAGCAGCTGATTCGCCCGACCGGGCTCATCGACCCCTCCATAGAGGTGCGCCCCGCCGCGGGACAGGTGGATGACCTCCTGTACGAGGCACGCGAGACGGTGGAGAGGGGGGAGCGGGTGCTGGTCACCACGCTCACCAAGAGGATGGCCGAGGAGCTTACCGACTACTACCGTGAACTAGGCATACGCGTCCGCTACCTCCACTCCGACATCGACACCTTCCAGCGCATGGAGATCCTACGGGATCTGCGTCTTGGGGAGTTTGACGTGCTGGTGGGGATCAACCTGCTAAGGGAGGGGCTCGACCTTCCGGAGGTGTCGCTGGTGGCGATCCTCGACGCGGACAAGGAGGGGTTCCTCCGCTCGACCCGCTCGCTGATCCAGACCTGCGGCCGGGCGGCCAGGAACCTCTCGGGGCGCGTCATCATGTATGCGGACAAGGTGACCGGCTCGATGCAGGCGGCAATCGACGAGACCATACGCAGAAGGGCGCTGCAAACCGCCTATAACGAGGAGCACGGCATCACGCCGGAGAGCGTCAAGCGTCTGATCGGGAACGTGCTGCAGGCCCCCGAGGAGCGGGACTGGGTAACGGTGCCGAAGACGGCGGAAGAGTTCCTGAACCCGAAGGACCTGGAGAAGACGTTGAAGAGGTTGAAAAAGGAGATGCTGGCAGCGGCAAAGGCGCAGGAATTCGAGAGGGCGGCGGAGCTCAGGGACAAGATCAAGCGGCTAGAGGTGGCGGAGATTACCGGTTGAGGCAACTGACGAGAGATAATTGACAACGAGAGCCGCTAAACGAACAGGCCCTTCGGTTGACCTCCCCACTTGAGGTTAAACACCCTGGGATTTTTCCACCTCAGGCCGGTTCAACACGAAAAAAACCCCTCCCCTCAGGGAGAGGGTAGGGGTGAGGGGAGCGCAGTTTGTATCAGGGAGCGGCTACTTTTCGGGCGCCGGGGCGGGCTTTTTGCGACGTCTTCTCCGGCGCCTTTTCTTTTTCTGCTCTTCGGTTGCGGGACCCTCCGCCGGCTCGGGCGGCTGGCCCTCGAGCTGCTGGACCGCGTAACGCTGCCACCAGTCGGCAAGAGACTTCTTGGGAGGGGTGAGATCTTCCATGAAGCGCAGGTACTGCAGCGCGTCCGGAAAGGTCGGCCTCCCCACCACGCCGCGCCCGTTTCTTCCCGGCGTCTTCTGGAAACGCTGCTGCAGGGAGAGGATGTCCCGGATTGCCAGCAGCACCCGGTTCGGTACCGCCACGGTGGGTGCCAGCTCGCCGGCGAAGGCGGCCACGGCAGCATCGGTTGCCTGCTGCGGCGGAAGCCCGGTCTCGCGGAACACGGCGATCTTCTCCTCCAGGTACTCGCCGAACATCAGGGCAAGCAGCAAAGGGGCCGAGACCGTGACACCTTGGCCGATCTGCTCGTCGACCCATTCCAGCCCCTTGCTGACCCGGACGTGAGGAAACCCTTCCGATTCCCGGGTGAGCCAGGCGTCGAAGTGGGGGAAGAGCGGTTCGAAAAGCCCGCTGTGGCGCATCAACTGGTAGGTCCGCTCGCCGGCGCCCAGAAGGAGCAGCTTCAGCACCTCCTCGTAGAGGCGCGGCGGAGTGGCCTTGTTGATGGTGCCGCAGAGCTCCTCGATGGCGGCTTCGGTCCGGTCCTCGATATTGAAACCGAGCATGGCGGCAAACCGTATCGCGCGTATCATGCGCACCGGGTCCTCGGTGAAGCGGACCAGCGGGTCTCCGATGGTGCGGATCAGGGCGTTTTTCAGATCCTCCATCCCGCCGACGTGGTCGATGATGGAGAAGTCGGCGATGTTATAGAAGAGGGCGTTGACGGTGAAATCGCGCCGGACCGCGTCCTCCTCGGGGGTGCCGAAGACGTTGTCCCTGAGGACCATGCCGTCCTCGCTTTTGAGCATGCTGGGGCCGTGGTGGCCGCGGCGTCCCCGCCTTCCTTCCCGCTCCTGCTCCAGCAGCTCGGCCTCTGTGGCCGGTTCCGGCGCTGGTTCAGGGGCTTCCTCGACCGGGGTTTCGGCGGTGGGGTCGACGGTGGAGCGAAAGGTTGCTACTTCTATGATCTCATCATGAAAATGCAGGTGTGCCAAACGGAAGCGGCGGCCGATCAGGCGGCAGTTCCTGAACGTCTTCTTCAACTGGCTGGGGGTGGCATCGGTGACGACGTCAAAATCCTTGGGCTCGCGTCCCAGGAGCAGGTCGCGCACACCCCCTCCCACCAGGTAGGCGGTGAAGCCCTGCTCCTTGAGTTTGTAGAGGATTTTTACGGCGTTGGGGCTGAGCAGGGAACGGGAGACGCTGTGCTCGGCGCGGGGAACGATCACTTTTTCCATATCAGTATTCATTCGGGGGAAAATAACACAATTCCGGGGCAAAGGCAAAGGGTGCGCGTTTTATTTCTTGACTTTGGTCATGACTAACTGCTGTTCCTTCTGCTATGGTGGCTATCATGAAGAACAGGCAAAAACAGGAAAAGGACATCAAGGTCCTGGAAACCTTCGTCGGCTGCTACTGCCGCAGTAGGCACAAGAGTGCCAAAGGCGAGCTCTGCCCCGATTGCATCGGGGTGCTGGACTACGCGAAGATGAAGAGAGAGAAATGCCCTCTCGATCCGAAGCCGACCTGCAAACACTGTCATGTCCACTGCTACGGAAAGGCGCAGCGGGCGAAGATCAGGGAGATCATGGCGTTTTCGGGTCGGCACCTGCTGCTGCGCGGCCGATTGGATCTTCTTTGGCATTATTTCTTTTAGCAGGCGTTCCGCGTCAACTGCTGAAGTGCAGTCGAGTGCCAGCGGCAAACCCTCTGGACCAGCGCTGGAACTAGAACACAAACCGCAAAACAAAAAATATTAGAACATAGAACATAGAACGGATTTCGAAATTACAGGAGGTTACAGATGATCAGGAAAATAGTTCATATCGATCAGGACAAGTGTGACGGCTGCGGGCTTTGCGTGCCTTCCTGCGCGGAAGGGGCCATCACCATCGTGGAGGGCAAGGCGCAGATTTCGGCCGACAACCTCTGCGACGGGCTCGGTGCCTGCCTGGGCGACTGCCCCCGGGACGCCATCACCATCATCGAGCGTGAAGCTGACGAGTTCGACGAGGAGGCTGTTGAGAAGCACCTTGAGTCCAAAGGGCAGGCTGCGCCGGCCAAACATCATGGAGGGCACGGGCACGGCGGCCACGGGCATGCGCACGGTGGCGGCTGCCCCGGCTCGCGCGTACAATCCTTCGCACCTGCCCCCGCCAGCCCGGCGCCGGCAGCCGGGCCGGTACAGAGCCAACTGGCCCAGTGGCCGGTGCAACTGCACCTGGTGCCGGTAACCGCACCCTACTTCAAGGATGCCGAGCTTCTCATCACCGCCGACTGCGTTCCCTTCGCCTATGCCGGCTACCATCAGGACTTCCTTGCCGGCAAGGCGGTGGTCATCGGTTGCCCGAAGCTTGACGACAACAACGCCTACCTCAACAAGCTGACCGAGTTGTTCAAGGTCTCCGGCATAAAGGGGATCACGGTCCTGCGGATGGAGGTCCCCTGCTGCGGCGGGATCGTCATGGCGGCCCGGCAGGCGCTTGCGGCATCGGGGATGGAAATCCCCCTGCGCGAGGTAACTATCAGTATCAGGGGTGAAATCGTCAGCAGATAACAGCTGCAGGACAAATAGGATGCTTTTTATCTTTTTTGATTGACACCGGATCTGGCTGCTGGTAGAGTTGCTCACATTAGAATTTCAATCAGCGCTAAAGGAGAACGCACCTATGAGTCTTACTACCCTGGTAACCAAGGAAGCACCCGATTTTACAGCGCAGGCGGTGATGCCGGATAACGCTTTTGCCGAACTCACTTTGTCGAGATATCGCGGCAAGTACGTCATTCTCTTTTTCTACCCGCTTGATTTCACCTTCGTCTGCCCCTCCGAGATCCTGGCCTTCGACAAGAAGGTTGCGGCTTTCAAGGAGAAGAACTGCGAGGTGATAGGTGTTTCCGTCGACTCCAGGTTCACCCATCTTGCCTGGAAAAACACGGCTGTGGAAAACGGCGGCATCGGCAATATCCAGTACCCTCTGGTGGAGGATCTCGACAAGGCGATCGCCAGGTCCTACGGCATACTGCTCAACGAATCGGTAGCCCTGCGCGGGCTGTTCCTGATTGACCCCAAAGGGGTGGTACGCCACACCGTAATCAACGACCTGCCGCTGGGCAGGAGCGTCAACGAGGCGCTCAGGATGCTGGACGCGCTCCAGTTCGTCGAAACCCACGGCGACGTCTGCCCGGCCAACTGGCAGGAAGGCGAAGAGGCCATGAAGCCCACTGCCGCCGGCGTTGCGGAATACTTGACCAAGAAGCACGGCAAATAATCAAACTGGTGACAAAGAAGAACATTCGAGGCGCGGCTCCCATGAGGAGCGCGCCTTTTCTTTTCTGTCCAAACCCTCCAGTGGCCCAGCGGCGGCTGTCGCGCGGGCGAGGCCGCCGGCGTGATGCTTTCTTGCCAATGAAAGCCATCTATGTTAAAACAACATAGCATTTACCGACTTGTAGCCCGAATAGGAGCCAAAATGCGCATTAAGGCGAGTTTGCTATCCCTGCTGCTGCTCATGGTTTTTGCGACGTCCTCCTTCGCGATCGAGGGGCAGCAGCCCGAGGCCATTGCCGAGAAGATGGCGTTCAAGCTCGTTCGAGGCGTGGCGAACGCGGCAACCGCGCTCGTCGAGGTCCCCAAGCAGTCCTACCTGACGGTGAGGGACCGGGGCGGGGTCGGATACGTGGTCGGGCCGCTTAAGGGGGTGGGGATGGCCTTCTACCGCTTCTTTGCCGGTGTGACGGAAACGGTCTTCTTCGCGGTTCCCCAGCCCGGTTACTACGACTCCATGATCCAGCCTGAGTACGTATGGGAGGGATGGGAGGAAAAAAGGGTTGAACCGAGAGTGCAGAACCCGGCCGAACCTGCCGAGAGCAAGGGAGAGTAAACAGATATGCGCAAGCGGTTTCTTTTGATGGCTACGCTGGTCCTGAGCCTGTCCTTGCTATGCACGGGACAGCGCGCGCAGGCCGATTCGCGTATGATCGACAGCTCCTCCCCGCAGGAGGTGGTTGATGGTATGGCCAACAAACTGGTCCGGGGTGTGGCAAACATCGGCACGGGGTGGCTCGAGTTCCCCAAGCAGATCTACCTGACTTTCAAGGACGAAGGAGTTGCCAAGGGGATGACGGTAGGTCCGATCAAGGGTGTAGGCATGACGTTGGTGCGCACAATTGCTGGGGTCGGTGAGACCGCAACTTTCTTTATGGCCTATCCAGGTTTTTACGAGCCTTACTTTGACCCCGCCTACGTTTGGGAGAAGGAATAGCTGAACAGTAACGCCCCGACGTTTTATAGGTACGACAAATAAGAGGCGGCAACCGGGGAGGTTCACCCAGGTTGCCGCCTTTCCGTTTGTGACGTCCATCTCCGCTGCTTGCTATGACCCGCGTCCTTTCGCAACCGGAGGCGTGGGTCCTTTCAGGGGGTAGGAGTTGGGGCCGATCTCCATTATGGAACGAAAAAAGGCCGCATCGTGAGATGCGGCCTTTTCCAATTGCCCGGAAGGGGAAATTACTTGGCAGCCGGAACGGCCGGAGCGGCCGGAGCGGCAGCAGCTTCTTTCGTTGCAGCAGCTTTCTTGGCAGCTTTCTTCTTCTTGGCAACTTTCTTTACTGCAGCTTTCTCTTCTTTTTTCACTTCTGCAGCCGGAGCGGCCGGAGCGGCCGGGGTAGCCTCAGCAGCGAAAACAACACCAGCGAAAGCAACAGCAACGAGAGCAGCAACGATGGAGGACAGAACTTTTTTCATGGTAAATCTCCTTTGCAAAAATGGGTTGAGCTTTGAATCTTAGCAGTTAGCGTGCCAGTTTCTCATTATAAGATAAGGCATGGGAATGCATACGAACCTGGTCCGGCAGAGGAAGGGTTTTTTGCTCGGGGAACCCCATATGCGCCAGTCGATACCTCAAATGAGGCAGAGATAGGCGCCTGCTGCCGGATTTCCGGCAGTTAACGGGATATTACCTTGCCAGTGCCGGAGATAATTTGTTATCATGCCCGGTCTTAGCTGAAAAGCGGTATCCGGGGGATTTTTGAGCAATAACATACTTTTGTCCGTGGAAAAACCGGCCCGTTACATGGGCGGTGAGATGGGAACAGCCGACAGCAGGGAAGGAGCGTTCACTTTTGTCCTCGCGTTCCCTGACGTTTATGAAATAGGGATGAGCCACCTTGGGCTGCAGGTCCTTTACGGGGTATTGAAAGGGGTGCCCTGGATCATGCCGGAGCGCGTTTACGCGCCTTGGCCGGATCTGGAGGAGTCGCTAAGGACCCAGGGGAAACCCCTGGTGACGCTGGAGATGGGTACACCGCTGGCAAAGGCCGATATCATAGGTTTCACCCTGCAGTACGAACTCTCCTACACCAACATACTGAACATGCTGGACCTGTCGGCGATCCCTTTGCTGGCGGCCGAGCGTGAAGAGGGGTATCCGCTGATACTGGGGGGAGGCCCCTGCGCCTACAATCCGGAGCCGCTGGCTGATTTCTTCGACGCTTTCCTGATCGGGGACGGCGAAGACGCGGTGCTGGAAATTGCAGAGTGCGTGCGTGCCTGGAAGGAAGAAGGGGTTCCCAAGAAGGCGCTCCTGGAGCGTCTGGCCAGGATCGAGGGGGTCTACGTCCCCTCTCTCTTCGAGGTCAGCTATCAGGCCGATGGCCGCATCGACAGGGTAGCGCCTCTGCGCGAAGGTTACCAAAGCGTGAGAAGGCGCTTCGTGGGGGACCTGGAGACCGCGCTTTACCCGACGTCTCCGGTGGTCCCTTTTCTAAAGACCGTGCACGACAGGGTGAGCGTGGAGATATCCCGAGGCTGCACCCGGGGTTGCAGGTTCTGCCAGGCAGGGTATATTTATCGGCCTGTGCGCGAAAGGAGCCCCGAGCGGGTCCTGGAGATCGTCGAGGAGGCGCTTCACAACACCGGCTACGACGAGGTCTCCCTGCTGTCCCTTTCCACTGGCGATTACGGCTGCCTCACCCCTCTTTTGAAGGGGCTCATGGACCGTTACGCGGCACAAAAAAAGGCAGTCTCGCTCCCCTCGATGCGGGTGGGAAGTCTGAGCCCGGAGATGGCCGAGGAGATACGCAGGGTGCGTAAAACCGGCTTCACGCTGGCACCCGAAGCGGGAAGCGAGCGGCTTAGAAGCGTCATCAACAAGGGGATCAGCGAAGAAGCCCTTCTGGAGAACGCCCGCGCCGTCTACAGCAACGGCTGGCGGCTGATCAAGCTCTATTTCATGATCGGCCTCCCGACCGAGACCATGGAGGACGTGGACCGGATCGTCGAGATCTCCCGCGAGGTGAAAAGGCAGGGGAAACTGTCGGGCTCCGGCGGCGATGTCAACGTCTCCGTCTCGAGTTTCGTTCCGAAGCCGCACACCCCGTTCCAGTGGGAGCCGCAGATAAGCGAGGCGGAGATCGTCGACAAGCAGCGTCACCTGCGGGGCGAGCTCAAAAAAAAGAAGCTGATCATGAAGTGGCAGGATGCCTCGCTCTCCGGGCTGGAAGGTGTCTTCGCCCGCGGCG
>CAZFMI010000018.1:0-64005 GCA_964519915.1 uncultured Geomonas sp. | reverse complement strand
GAGGTTCGCCCTGGTGAGGGGGTTGGTGAAGAACTTGGTGAAGTTGACCTTCACGGTGATACCGTCCGTCGTGAAGGTGGTCTCCCCGCTCATGGCAGCCGTAACCTCGCCAAGACCCTCTTCAAAACTCGTCCTGTCGGCCTGTGTCCAGGTGGCTATGTTGTACGTTCCCGCACCTGCGGCGCGGGTCTTGACCACATCGTAGGCAGCCTTGGTCTTCGCTGCGGCAGCTTTGGCAAAGGCGAGGGCTGCGTTCATCTTCGCTCCGCCGTCGGCTTTGAGCGTGAAGACCTTCGGATCGTTGACCATCGCCAGCGGGTCGCGCTCGATGGTGTTGTAGGTGTAGCCGGCAGGGATGTCGAAGTTGTAGGCGGTGGCCAGTTTGAAGATGGCCTGGAACACGTTGACTGCGGCGTCGAGGGTGTAGTACTCGCCGTCGCCCAGCACCACATCCTGGCCGTACACGGGGTTCCCCTGCATCTGCGCGGTGATGGTAAAGGTGTTGGCTGTTTTACCTTCCACCTTTGCAAGACGGGCAAGAACCGTGTCGAGACGCGGTATGATCACGTTGTCGATCACCGCCTGCATTTCGCTGACAGTCGGAGCGGTGGTTACGACCAGCCCCAGTTCCTTGCCAAGCGATTTGAAGCCGCTTTTTTGCTGGGGCATCTTTGCCTTCAGGGTGTTGAAGGCAGCCAGCACGTTCCTGGCCGAGTCGGGGGCGACAGGGAGGTTTGCTGCGGTTTTTGCGGCCTTGGGTACGACTGCTGCCGCAGAAGTCATGTTGTTGAAGGGGTTGCCGACCGGGCTGATCTCCTGCACGATCTGGTTCACCGTGGGATACACATAGTCCCACTTCCCTACGATCGTCCTCACCTGTTCGTCGTCAAGCAGCATGATGCCGCCGGTGATCGCGCTGCCCACGTTTGCCTCGACGTTTTCGCTGTCGGCCATTACGGCGAGCTCGAAGTTCTTGTAGGCGTTGGCTATGTCCTGCTTGTTCAGGTATATCTTGGCTGCCGCCACGTAGGTGGGCGCCATGCCGGTATTGGTTGCAGGCGGTACATATGCCTCGGTGGCCTGCTCCAGCAAGCTGGTGGCAGTTTCGCTGGAGATGCTGCTTTGCTGTTGTACCACTACGTTTTGCGCATCGACCGTGAAGGTCGGGACCGCCACGGTGACGCCGCCAGTCCCTGTCAGCAAGGCGTCTATGCTCCCCACCAAGGGGGTGCTGACGGCTACGACCACCATGTTGTAGATGTTGGCATAAGCTGCGGTTTCGCTTGTGAGCGCGGACTTGCCGGCATCTATCGTGGTCTCGATGCTGAGCTGGATAGCCCTCGGGTTGAACACCTCGATCTGTTGCGACAAGGCGGCGATGGTTGCTGCGGGAGGGGCCGCGCCGGCAGCGACCTCTTCACCCAGCACGACCTTGCTGCCGGTGGTGGAAAGCCTTTGCTCTGCGATCATGACCGTGGCGGTGGTCGCCGCATCGACGTTTTGCTTCGCCGTAGCGTCGAGCAGGCTCTTTTTCTCCACCAGCTTCTTGAGGACCTGGATCCCGCGCTTCACCTTCACGACGTAGTCAACGCCGGAGGGAAGTGCCGGAACCGAATAGGAATAGGTCTGCTGCGCGTCGTCGTACTGGGTCTCCTTGACCGTCGCCACCTTTTTGCCTTCCAGGTTGTAGACCTCGACTGTGACGGTCGAATCGGAAACAACGGCGCCGACACGTTTTGCCACCACATCGCCTGTCCCCGGGAAGACAACCGCGCCCGAAATGGTCGCGCTCGGCGGAGCTGAGCTCCCCCCGCCACCGCTGCAGGCGGCCATGACCGCAGCCGCCAGCAGCAGGACTGTCATCGGTAAAAATTTCCTGCACCACATGATTTTCATATCTCCTCCTTGTTTTGGTCGTGGATATCCACGCCTGACCCTTACCGCTTTTGTCTGGTTGTCGCTCGCTCGCCGCTCTCCTGCCGAGGTCCTATTCCCGTGGAGGGGAGGCCAATCATGCGCTGATGCTAACACGTTCATGAGTTTACGACCAAATAAAATCATGTTTTATGGAAATATTTAATTGTTGGTGAATTATCCATCATGCTGCGATTTAGATGGTAACTCAATGAATCCGGCGGGATAGGGCGAGGGGGTTGACTGGTTGCAACCTTGTCGGGCTGCGCTGCACGGCTGGTGACGATATTTTTCATTAATTGCGACATGGTTGTGTACATCAAATGATGTTTACTTATATTAAAAAACTTTCGGCTCGTGCAGCAAATGTGGGGCTTCGTCCCCTCTGACAAAACGTTAAAGTCGCTCGCGCCACTGCCGATACTGTCCTATGCAGGTCAAAAATATGATGGCCGTAAGAAATGACGGTAGAGATGGGCGGGACAGGAGAGCGTATGCTGACGCAGTGGCGTGAGGAAATGGCGACAGGCAACTTGGACATCGATGGACAGCATCGGGAACTGTTGCGCCGGGTCGACGACCTCCTGAGGAGTGCCAAGGCTCGGAAAGGTAGCGAAGAGATCGGCAAGCTGATGTGGTTCTTGAAGAAGTACGTGAGGAGGCACTTCAGGGACGAGGAAAAACTGCAGCTCGAGTCGGGCTACCCCGGGTACGACGGGCACAAGGCGCAGCACGAGATGTTTTTCCGCGAAGTTCTCCGCCTGGAGTCGCTGTATGCCGAACAAAGAGACAACACGCTGATGATCGTAGCTGCCATACACGCCATGTGCGAGTGGCTGCGCAATCATTTCAACAGGATGGACAAGGAGCTGATAGATTATCTGCGGGAGACCGGCTCAAGCGACAAGAGTCCGTGAAGGCTGAAGGAGCCGACGCGCGATGGAAAAAGGGAGCAGACGCCTGAAGCGCTGCTCCCTTTGCTTTTGCGCCGTCAGCGGCAGTTCACTCCGCCGCCTCGAGCCGCCTCCCGGCCCCATCCCCCTCCCGTCCTACCCCCTGATGGGAGGGAGGCCATCGGACAAGCTACCCTGCCTCGTTGCGATGCACGGCAAGCGGTCCCCACGCCTGGCATACCGACATCACCTCGACGCTGTTGATGTTCACGCGGGGGGGGACCGAGGCGACCCACACCACTATCTCCGCTATGTCTTCGGGAAGCAGCGGCTCGGTCCCGGTATATACGCGGTGCGCCATCTGCTCGTCTCCCTTGAAGCGGACCCTGGAGAATTCCGTCTCTGCCATGCCGGGCTCTATGTTGGTGACCCGCACCGCGGTTCCCAACAGGTCGGCGCGCAGGTTCCGGGAGAACTGCTGCACGAACGCCTTGCTGGCGCCGTAGACGTTTCCTCCCGGGTAGGGCCAGCTTCCTGCGATCGAGCCGATATTCACCACGTGCCCCCTGTTGCGCGCGACCATCCCCGGAAGGATCGCGCGGGTGCAGTACATGACCCCCTTTATGTTGGTGTCCACCATGGTGTCCCAGTCGTCCAGCGAGGCCTTGTGGGCCGGTTCCAGCCCTAGAGCGAGCCCTGCGTTGTTCACCAGCAAATCCACCTCGGCAAACTCCGCCGGCAGCGAGGAGAAGGCCGCAGCCACAGCCTCCCGGTCCCGCACGTCCAGTGGCATGATGCATACCTTCGTCTCATGAGCCAACTCCTGCTGCAGCTGCTGGAGCATCTCGCTGCGACGGGCGGTGAGCAAAAGCTTGCATCCCAGTCCGGCAAAGGCACGCGCACAAGAGGCCCCGAAACCAGACGAGGCGCCGGTAATCAATACTGTCCTGTCCATCAATATCCCTCCTCGATCAACCTTAGCTGTGGATCTTCCCTTGGTACACCAATTCAGGGTCCCCATCTTAAATGAGATTTGCCGCCAGTACAAGATCTGTGGCGGGATCCTCCTGAACGACTTGAACGGCAGCGGCACATGCTGAAAATTCACATGAAAGCTAAGTTGTGGCGTTGCCGTGCCTGAACAATCGGGTAAAGTTATCGGGTTGTTTTGCCCGATACACTCTCGCTTAATTTGACTTCTTTTGCGGGGCAAACGAAGCTGGAGGTGCCAGTCATGCGCAAGATCTCTTACAGCAGCGAAGTACATGCCGCGCTTGATACTGTTTGGAAGCTCCTTGTCGAGAAGGTCGAACAGCCGCAAACCTACCTGCCGGGGGTGGTGCAGTCCCGTATCCTGCAGCATTACGGCAACGGGCTGCTGCGGGAGCTAAGAGGCGAGGGGATGTTGATCAAGGAGAAGGTGGTGATCGACAGGTCCCACGGCGAGGTGCACTACTTCCTTTTGGAGCATCCGCTCTTCACCGGCCGGGTGATAAACCGCGTGGTCCCTTCATCGGTGCAAAGCCCTGTGGCGCCGCAGGTGCTCACCATCGAGGTCGAATGGGCCCCGAAGGGCGAGCAAGCGGAGCAATTGATACGGTCTGCCATTCCCGACCAGATCCAGAGGGAGGTGCTCAGCCTGAAGCAAAGGGCCGAGTCGCTGGAAAAGGAGGAAGGTCTTCCTCTTACCACCCCTTATGCCTTCGGGATGACCCTGGCTCTACCCTTTGCCGAGGCTGTCGCCAAGGTGCAGCAGGAACTCCAAAAAGAGGGGTTCGGCGTCATTTCCGACATCGATCTGAAGCAGAAGTTCAAGGACAAGTTGCACAAGGAGTTCCGCAACTACCAGATCCTTGGCGCGTGCAACCCCGGGCTCGCCTACCAGGCCTTCGGGGTGGAGATCAACATCGGGACGCTCCTTCCCTGCAACGTTGCGGTCTATTCCATATCAGAGGCCCGCACGGTGGTCATGATCATGGATCCGGTTGCGGCACTTTCGCTGGTCGGAAACCCCCAGCTGAACGAGCTGGCAGAGACGGTGAAACAGAGCATGCTGAGGGTGCTCGCTGCGCTGTGAACGATGTCTAATCCGGTGAATAGTTGCGGGAAAAATGTCAGTCCTTGTTGTTTTGCAGCTGCAACGACATGCGGTGCGATAACGACGACCCCGGAAATTCAACCTCCTTCCTCTCGGATAACGGTGCCGGCCCCATGGTGAAAACAAAGCGCGTATATGAAGGTCCCGATCCGCATGACGGCATGCGCGTGCTTGTGGATCGTCTTTGGCCCCGCGGGGTGTCGAAGGAGCGGGCGAGCGTGGACCGCTGGGAGAAGGAGATAGCGCCCAGCGATGAGCTGCGCCGCTGGTTCGGGCATGAGCCGGAAAAGTGGCAGGAGTTCAGGAAGCGCTACCTGGTGGAGCTTGAGGGGAAGCGGGAGTTGGTTGAGGAACTCGCGAGCGCCGCAAGGGGGCAACGGGTAACCCTGCTCTTTGCGGCAAGCGACCAAGAGCACAACAACGCGGTGGTGCTGAAGGAGCTGATAGAGAGCTCGCATCGCAAATGAGCCGGCGCATGCACAAATGGGAGAGGAGACAGCATGGGTGACAATCTGGCGACGAAGATTCTGAAGGAGCACCTGGTCGAAGGGGAGCTGGTTGCGGGGCGGGAGATAGCGCTGAAGATCGACCAGACCCTTTTGCAGGACGCCACGGGTACCATGGCGATGCTGGAGTTCATGGCGACCGGGCTCCCCAGGGTGAAGGTCGACCTGGCAGCGCAGTACATCGATCACAACCTCCTGCAGACCGACAACAAGAACGCCGACGACCATGTCTTCCTCGCCAGCGCGGCCCGGAAATTCGGGGTGTACCTGTCCAATCCCGGCAACGGGGTGTCGCACCAGGTCCACCTGGAGCGGTTCGGGGTGCCGGGTGCCACACTGCTTGGAGCCGACTCCCACACGCCGACAGCCGCGGGGCTCGGCATGCTCGCCATCGGTGCCGGCGGTCTCGACGTGGCGCTTGCCATGGCCGGGCATCCCTTCCACCTCACCTGCCCGCGCATCTGGGGAATCAAGCTCACCGGGCAGTTGCAGCCCTGGGTCTCCGGCAAGGACCTGATACTGGAGCTGCTCCGTCGCCACACCGTGAAAGGCGGGGTAGGGAAGATCATCGAGTACTACGGGCCCGGTGTCGCAACACTCTCTGCAACCGACCGGGCCACCATAGGCAACATGGGCGCAGAGCTCGGCGCCACCAGCACCGTTTTCCCAAGCGATCGGCACACGCAGGAATTCCTGGAGGCGCAGGGACGTGGCGAGGTGTGGCGCGAGCTCTGCGCTGACCCCGATGCCGCCTATGACGAGTACGACGAGGTTGATCTCTCCCGGGTCGTGCCGCTTATCGCGTGCCCCTCCTCGCCGGACAACGTCGTTGCGGTCTCCGAGGTGGAAGGGCTGAAGGTGGACCAGGTGATCGTGGGGAGTTCGGTCAACTCCTCCTTTCGCGACCTGATGACGGTCTGCCGCATCCTTGAGGGGCGCAGGATCGCGCAAGGGCTGTCCTTCCACATCAACCCGGGGAGCAGGCAGGTCCTGGAGAACGTGGTCGCGCACGGCGGCTTCATCATGCTCCTTCTGGCCGGCGGGCAGGTGCATCAGCCCGGATGCCTAGGCTGCATCGGCATGGGGCAGGCTCCCGGCACCAACCAGGTGTCGCTGCGCACCTTTCCGCGCAATTTCCCCGGCAGAAGCGGCACCAAGGAGGACAGGGTCTACCTCTGCTCACCCGAGACCGCTGCAGCGGCAGGGATTTACGGCGTCATCACCGACCCCCGGAAGCTCTCGGATCTCCTCCCATGGCCCGCCGTGCAGAACCCGGAAAAATACCTGGTCGACGATGCCGGCATCGTGGCGCCGCCCGAGGACGGGAGCGGAGTCGAGATCGTCACCGGGCCGAACATCGTGCCGTTCCCGGAATTCCCGGCGCTCCCGGACCGGCTTGAGGTCGAGGTGATCATCAAGGTCGGGGACAACATCTCCACCGATACCATCATGCCCGCAGGTAACAAGGTGCTCCCTTTCCGCAGCAACATCCCTGCGATCAGCCGCTTCGTCTTCGAGCAGGCGGACCCGGAGTTCGCGGCACGCGCCTCCGAGAAAGGGGATGGGGCCGTAATCGGCGGCGAGAACTACGGGCAGGGATCGTCACGCGAACATGCGGCCCTCGCTCCCCGCTACCTGGGCATCAGGGTCAAGATCGCCAAGAGCTTCGCGAGGATCCACCGTTCCAACCTGATAAATTTCGGCATCCTGCCGCTCACCTTCAAGGACAAGGCCGACTACGACCGTCTGAAGCAGGGGGATCGCATGCTGCTGCCGGGAATAAGAGCACTGGTAGAGGGAGGGGCGACGGAGATCCCGGTCCGGGTGGACGGCACCGAGATGGTGACGCTTCTGGATGTCAGCGAGCTGGAGCGCCGGGAACTTCTGGCCGGGGGGCTCCTGAATCACGTGAAGGAGGAGAATCATGGCGGGAAATCTTAGGGATCTGCTTCCGGAAGAAGAGTTGCTCAAATTCTACGAGCAGATGGTGCTTTGCCGCGAGTTCGAGGAGAGCTGCGCCGAGCAGTACTCCAAGGGGGAGATCACCGGGTTCCTGCATCTATACACCGGTCAGGAAGCGGTAGCCGTCGGCTGCACCGCCGGCCTGAAGTCTACCGACTATGTGCTTTCGGCCTACCGTGACCATGCCCAGGCCATCGTCAGGGGGGCCGACCCCAAACGGGTGATGGCCGAGCTGTTCGGGCGGGCCACCGGCATCTGCAAGGGGAAGGGGGGCTCGATGCACCTCTTCTCGCCCGAACTGAGGTTCATGGGAGGTTACGCCATCGTCGGCGGGCAGTTTCCCATCGCCACGGGGCTGGCGTGGGCGAGCCAACTGCTCGAAGAAGACAGCATCACCGCCTGCTTCTTCGGCGACGGCTCCATGAACCAGGGGACCTTCCACGAGTCGCTCAACTGGGCGAGGCTTTGGGACCTGCCGGTCCTCTTCATCTGCGAGAACAACTTCTATGGCATCGGCACCGAGGTGCACCGAGCCTCCGCCCAGGCCGCCCTGCACCGGCGCACCTGCGGTTACGACATCCCCAGCGAGAAGGTGGACGGCATGGATGTCGTGGCGATGTACCAGTCGACCAAGCGCGCAGCCGAGTGGGTACGAGAGAGGCAGCGCCCCTATTTCATCGAGGCCGTCACCTACAGGTTCCGCGGGCACTCCATGTCCGACCCCGCCAAGTATCGAAGTTCCTCCGAGGCCGAAATCTGGAAGAGCCGCGATCCCATCCCGAACCTGTCGCGCAGGTTGCTGGAGGAGGGGATAGCCACCCAGGAGCAGATCGAAGGGATCAACAAGCGCTGCCTCGCCCAGGTGGAGGAAGCGGTCCGTTTTGCCTCCGAGTCCCCCTGGCCCGAGGACTCGGAGGTTTGGGAGGATATCTATGTCTGAAATGACCTACCGCGACGCGATCAACCTTGCGCTCAAGGAGGAGATGCGTCGAGACAAGACGGTTGTCGTCTATGGAGAGGACGTGGCGCTCTACGAGGGGGCCTTCAAGGTGACCCGCGGGCTGCTATCGGAGTTCGGCGAACTAAGGGTCAGGGATTGCCCGATTTCCGAGAACACCATCGTCGGGGTGGCCGTGGGTGCCGCCATGGGCGGGGTGCGCCCGGTGGCCGAACTCATGACGGTCAACTTCGCGCTACTGGCGATGGACCAGATCGTGAACCACATGGCGAAGGTGCGCTACATGTTTGGCGGGCAGACCGTGGTCCCGATGGTGATACGCATGCCGGGAGGAGGCGGCAGCCAGCTGGGGGCGCAGCACTCCCAGAGCCTGGAGAGTTACTTCATGCACTGCCCGGGGATGCTGGTCGCCTACCCGGCCACTCCCGCTGACGCCAAAGGGCTCCTGAAGAGCTCCATCAGGGACAACAACCCGGTGATCTTCCTGGAGCACGAACTTCTCTACAACAGCAAGGGGGAGGTGCCGGAGGACCCGGAGTACCTGGTTCCCTTTGGCAAGGCCGCGGTCATGCGGGAGGGAAGCGCAGTGACGCTGGTCGGCTACGGCCGCATGTCGATCCTCTGCCTCCAGGCGGCGCAGGTTCTCGACAAGGAGGGGATCTCCTGCGAGGTGGTGGATCTCAGAACGCTTGCCCCCCTCGACACCGAGACCTTCCTTGGCTCGGTTCTCAAGACGGGGCGGGCGGTGGTGGTGGAGGAGTGCTGGGGAACCGCCGGCCTTGGGGGCGATATCGCCTCGCGCATCTACGAGCGCTGCTTCGATACCCTGCTGGCGCCGGTCAAGCGGATTTCCGGGCTCGATGTGCCGATGCCTTATTCCCGCAAGATCGAGAAGCTCTGCATCCCGCAGGTAGAGGGGATCGTGCAGGGTGTCCGGAACCTTTTAAACCAATCGTATTGAGGAGCCGCCATGAGCGAAATCGTCATGCCGAAACTGTCCGACACCATGACCGAGGGGAGGCTGGTTGCCTGGAAAAAGCGGGTAGGGGAGGCGGTACGCCGCGGAGAGGTCCTTGCCGAGGTGGAAACCGACAAGGCAAACATGGAGCTTGAATCCTTCGTGTCCGGGGAATTGTTGGAGATCAGGGTACAGGAAGGCGAGATGGTCCAGGTGGGGACTGTGATCGCCGTGGTAGGTAAGGCGGAGGAGAAGGGTGGCGGCGCCCGGCAGCAAGCTCCGCCACCCGAGGGGCAACCTGAGGCTCCCCCCCGGCAAGGTGAGGCGCCACCGCCCGAAAAACCTGAAGCTGTCCCGCCGCAAAGGGCACTCGAGGAACCAAAGCAGGCCGAGGAACCGAAACGAGCAGAAGAACCTGAGGCTGCGACAGAGGTGCAGCCTCAGGCCGCTTCGGCGGACCAGCCTGCGCGAGCCGGTGACGTCGTTCCCATGAAGGGGGAAAAACAGGCCCCGGCCGCCCCTCCAGAGCCTGGCGCAGATGAGGGGCAGCCGGCAAGTCAGCCGGCAGAGCCGTACCGGCCCGAGATGCCGGAACCGGAACAGCAACCCGCCACCGCAGCAGCTCCTAAAGCGGGACCGGCTGAAGCAGAAGCTGGCCGGGAGCGCGCCGCACCGGTGGTCAGGCGCCGTGCCCGCGAGCTCGGCATCGATCTGGGACAGCTGCGGGGGAGCGGGCCTGAAGGGCGCATCCTGCTGCAGGACCTGGAACAGTTCGAGAAGGAGTCGGGACAACCTCCCCAGCAGGCTCAACCTGAGCAACCCGCACAGCCTGCTGCCCGGCCGCCCGGTCCCCAACTGGTGAAGGGGGTCAGCCCCATGCCGCGGCTGAGGGGCGCCATAGCCAAAACGGTTGCCGAGTCGTGGGACAAGATACCGCATTTTACTGTGACCATGGATATCGTCATGGACGATGCAGAGGCGATGCGGCGCCAACTAAAACAAAGCGGCATGCCGGTCAGCGTGAACGACGTGATCGTGAAGGCGGTGGCACTCGCACTGCAGAAATTCCCCCAGATGAATGCGAGTTACGCCGCAGAAGGGATCCAGTTCCACGACGAGATCAACGTCAGCATCGCCGTGGGGGTGCCCGACGGCGTACTCATGCCGGTCCTCAAGGGTTGCCAGCAGCGCTCCCTGCTGGAGATCTCGCAGGAGGGAGGCAGGCTGGTGGACCGGGCCCGCTCCGGGTCTCTCGGCGAAACGGAGATGAGCGGAGGCACCTTCTCCGTTTCCAATCTCGGCATGTTTGGGGTGAGCAGTTTCAGCGCGATCATACATCCCTCGCAATGTGCCGTGCTTGCCGTGGGTGCTGTCACGGACACCCCTGTGACTTGCTCGGGGGTGCTGGGGAGTGCGAAGGTGATGAAGGTGACGCTGTCGGCAGACCACAGGGTGGTGGACGGTGCTTACGCAGCTCAGTTCCTTGCGCAACTAAAAGAGGTGCTGCAAAACCCCGTGCGGCTGCTGATCTGAGTTCTGCAGAAGGTGCCTGAATAACCAGAGGGGGCGGGCCTACGTGACCCGCCCCCTTTCTTGGTCTTGGAGCCGTTATCCCGCTTGCGGCTCTTTCCCTCACTGAATCCCCGGCTCGTCGAGACGATCCACACTCTCATAAACGTACTAAAGAATCCTCCCAATGAGCCGATACGAGTGTAGCAACAGGGTCCCTTCTTTGACGGATAAGAGGACCCTGTTGGGAGCGGCGGAAATCCAATAGCCTTGGGGGAAAGAACCTATGAAGTGCTTGATAGTTGATGACGAAGTTTTTTGCAGGGATTTTGTCGCCACCCTGCTAAGCGCGACGGCGGATTGTCATCAGGCCAGCAGCGGCGTCGAGGCCCTGGAGAAGTACAACGCCGCCCTAGCCTCCGACGAACCCTTTGACCTGGTCATCATGGACATCATGATGCCAGGCATGAGCGGCCATGACGCTGCGAAGGCGATGAGGCGCATCGAGAAGGAGCAAAAGCCGGCGAAGCGGGTGAACATCGTGATGCTGACGGCGCTCAATTCCTCCAACGACGCCATGGAATCATTCTGCAACGCACAATCAGCCGCTTACCTGGTGAAGCCGGTCTCCAAGGAGGGGCTCTTCAACGTCCTGTCCAAGCTGGGGCTGATGAAGCGGTAGCTACCAAACGCTAAGAGCGGCATCTCTGCAGCGATGACCCATGGGGCTACCGCGGCAGGAATGCCGCTCCTGAGATCTGCGGGTACGCGACCGCCTGAGGTGTGCGCGGGATGGCCGGGCCTCAGGCCAGCTTGAACTGCGTGACCAGTGTGCTGAGGTCGTCGGAGAGGCTGGCAAGCTGCGCCGCTGCGACGGACGAGTCCTGCGAGCCTTGAGCCGTACGTTGCACCACTTCGGAGATCTGGGTGATGTTCCCCGTTATCTCGCTGATGGTTGCCGTCTGTTCTTCCGCTGCCGTGGCGATCTGGTTTACCTGCATGCTGACCGCGTGGATCTGGTCCAGGATCTCCTGGAGGGCGCTCCCCGATTTGGCCGCCTCCTCCGTTCCCTGCTTAACCTCGCGTACCCCTTCTTCCATCGCCATTACAGCCCCCTTCGTTTCTCCCTGGATCGCCTTTATCATCTCGCTGATTTCGCGGGTCGCCTTGGTGGTGCGCTCGGCAAGGGCCCGCACCTCGTCGGCGACCACGGCAAAGCCTCGACCCTGTTCGCCTGCCCTGGCTGCTTCTATTGCCGCGTTCAGCGCCAGCAGGTTCGTCTGGTCGGCTATGTCCTCGATAGTCCCTACGATGGCTCCGATCTGATCGGAGCGGGCGCCGAGGCTTTCCACGGTGCGCGAAGTAGCATTGACCCTGTCTGCTATCCTGTTCATCACCTCTACGGTCTGGGCAACGACCTGCGCGCCCGTCTCGGCTGCGCTGCTTGCCTGCTCGGACTTGCGGGCCGCGGCATGGCAGTTCCGGGCGATGTCGTTTGAGGTGGCGGACATCTGCTCGCTCGCCGTGGCAACGGTCTGGGCCTGGCCGGCGACCTGCTCCGCTCCGCCTGCAATCTGCTCGGAGGTTTCGTGGAGCTGGGTTGAGGAAGTGGCTATGCTCGCCGATATCTCGCTGGTCTGGGAAACGATGTCGCGCAGGTTCTGGACCATGTTCCCCATTGCCGCCATCAACCGGCCGGTCTCGGTGTGGTCCATCCCGGCCACCTGCACCGTCAGATCTCTTTCGGCGATCCTGTCCGCCGTGTCGACGGCGTCGTTAAGCGGCTTCGTGATGCTCCGCACCAGCCAGGTCGCCACGGCGGCTGCGACGGCAAGCGACAACAGCAGCAGGGAGAGGATGCCGACCTTGGCCCGGACCACCTTTTTCGCCGTAAGCACCTTTCCGAGCTCGACCTGCTCTCCGAAATAGCCGTTCAGCTCCGTCAGGGCGCCCTGGTATTGCGTCCCTTTCTTCTTCAATTCCTTGAGCGATTGCAGCGCCTCACCCTTGTTTCCCTGGTTCAGGAGCATAGCCGCCTTCTGGCGTGTCCCGGAAAAAGCAGTCGACCTGGCGGAGAGCGCCTGGAACAGCGCCTTCTCCTTGTCGCCATCCAGTGATCCCTTCAGCTTTTCCAGGTTCCGGGCGATGTTCTTTTCGCTGGCGGAGGTTTGGGCGAGCTCTGAGCGCGCGCCATCCAAACCACTGGCCGACACGGCATCGTTCAACCGGAGTGCGCCAGCGGAAATATCGGCAGCGATGACAGCCACGGCCTGCATCTGTGCCACCCGGGTGTCCAGCAAGGTGACGATGCTGCGGTTCAGAGACGATATCGCGTACAGGGCTGTCAGTGCCACCACCACGCAGGCCAAGATGATTGCGCCAAAGCCGATGAAAAGTTTCGCCCTGATACTCAATTCTGTTCGCATCGCCTAACCTCCGTCTTGTATTTGTTTGTCAGCGCAGGATCTAATTAATTTCTCGGCTGTGGTGGTGAAATATGTGAATATATTCGGGTTTGCCGAGCCAGACACACAGTATAAAGTGTGATGTTTTCGTGTCAAGGTGGTTGATTAGCACATTAATCGGAACAACCTCAGCCTACTTCATATCAGCCCATCTCTAAAACAAATCTTTATTGTATTTGTTTTGAGTGTTGTTCAGAAAATGACATCGAAGAATTCAGGAAGTAGCAATAGCTGTGGATTTATTCTTTAAATCGTGCCATGGCTTCTTACACAGCCGTGCCTGGGGACGACGATGACTGTCTTTGGCTTTGCAGCTGATTGTGGAGTGTGTTAGTGTAGGTTAACAGGTTCTTCTCTGGACCCATCTCAAACCGGCCTTTTGTAGGAGCAGTGTGAATGGACTTGGAATTGAAAGAGGCAATCTACCGCCAGGTAAAGAAGGAGCCCTTTGCCCTGGCACTCAGGATGGAACTCGTTGAGCTTGAAGAGGGATTTTCTGCCGTTGAGATGACCTACGACGCCGCGGTCATGGACAACATCTTCGCTCGGGCGCATGGAGGTGCGATCTTTTCCCTGATAGACGAGGCTTTCGAAACGGTATGCCAGACAGTGGGGAGTGTCACAGCTGCGCTGAACGTCTCGGTGAACTACGTGGCAAGCCCCGGCAACGGCGCCAGGTTGAGAGCGGAGGCGAGGGAGGTGAGCAGTACCAAACGGACGGCGACCTACGATATCCGGGTCACCGATCGGGAGGGTGTTCTCATTGCTGTTTGCCAGGCGCTGGCATACAGGACGGGGAAGCCGCTGCCATTTCTGTGAAGGTAAGGGAGGGGGTGAACCTACCCCGCATAGCTCAGGGCGAACCACCAGGCCGCCAGCAGCACCGAGGCGCTGGCCAGCGAGAGGAGCGCGTTGACCAGCCGCTTCGGGCGTCCCAGGTATCCGACCAGGAACTCCGCTATAAATCCGAAGACACAACCGAAGAGGAACCCGAAGAGGTGCGCGCCAAGGTCGGTCCGCTCCCCGTCCGTGCCAAGCAGTACCAGGAGCGCCAGCGCGGCTGCTATCGGGAGCGGCCAGCGCCTGCGCAGGTGGTGGCGGTAGCGGACCATGGTTATCGCACCCAGTATCCCCACGGCGCCGAAGACCGCTGTGGAGGAACCGACGGAGCTGTGGCTGGGAAGCTGGACGTAGGCGTTAGCCAGGTTGCCGCACACGCCTGAGGCGAGCAGGAGCGTCCACGCAAGCCCGGAGCCAAGGTCCCGGCACAGGTAGACGATGAAGATCCCGCCGATGGCGAGATTGCTGAAGAGGTGCACCGAATCCGCGTGCAGGGTGAGCGCGGTGATGAGGCGCCACCACTCGCCGCGCATGATGATGTCGCTGCCGTGGGTATTGCCGATGTCGATCCAGTCGACCGGGTAGCGCCCCATGACGGCGAGGTCGAGGCCGGTCAGGTTGTGAAAGGTGGCGAGCAGCAGCAGGACCGAGAGCGTCGGGAGCGTGTTCTGCATCATGGGGCGTACCGGCGGCAGAAACGGCGGCCAGTTGCGGTTCTCTTCGACGTAGAGGCGCAGCTCCCTGCAGGCGTCCTCCAGGCGGGAGGCGGGGACGCTCAGCCGCCATCCCCATTCCCCCGGCTCGACGCGGCTTTCGATATACCGGGCTTCGAGCACCAGGGCCCAGAGTCTGGCCCGGCGTTGGGAGAGGCGAGGGGAGCCTTCACCCTCGACCTTTTCCCGGGGAACGACAACCCACTGCTCCGTCACCCCTATGTGTTCCGGCTCCCTTTCCATGCCGCACAGTATTGCAGATCCTTCCCCTTGCGTCACCAAGAAAGGGGTGCCCTGCGCAGTCGCCTGGCAGGTGTGCCCTGGGGCGCCAAGGGCGCCGCTTTGCCGCTCCATCGTCATTCTCCTCGCGGGAACCCCGCCGCCATCGCACGCCCCCGGCTCCTGGTCGCTGCAACTGCCGTTTGCCCGGCTCTCTTGACTAATCAACTCTCAGTGCTAAAAGAAGCTAGTGCTGACGCGCGGTTAAATCAAGGGCGTGCGGCGAAAAAGTGGGAGACATTTTTTCCATCTGTTTTCACTGTTGGAAAATCAGTGGTGGATGAGGGGTCAGAAGTATCGGGTGTTTTCCACAGAGGCGAGGAAAAACTGGCAAAGAGGCGATTGTCAGCCGCTTCGGAAGGGGAAATCCAGGATGCGATCCAAAAAGGTCCGTTTGACTCCAGCGACTGCCGACCGTGTTGAGAACTGCAGCCATCCCGTCTGGTCGCCGCCTTGCTGCAGGCATCGCCACCCTTCCCGCAGATGGCCGATCCGGCTGAGATGGCACCGTCGGCTCTGCCGTCTCGGGAAAAGGAGGTACGTGAACATGATTACCCAGGAGATAAAGCAGTTTGTTGACAGGGTGGGGCATGCCTTTGTGGCAACGGCCGATGCCAAGGGGAACCCGCACCTGGCCGCCGGGAGGGACATAGCAATCATCGAGCCGGCACGGCTCGTGTTCGAGTCCTGGTTTTGCCAGACCAGCTTGAAAAACCTGCAGGAGAATCCGAGCGTGGCAGTTGCTGTTGCCGATCCGTCCACAGGCAATGGTTTCCAGTTCATCGGCCGGGTGGAGAGAATCGTCGACACCGCTTTGCTTGATGGGTATGTCCCTGATCTTGAGCCCGCCGGCCTGCCGCAGGTGCAATGGAGGCTGGAGATCAGGGTGGAGAGTGTTATGGCCTTTACAGCCGATGCCCACTCGGATCGCCCATTGGGTTAGCACGGGCTTTGGTCATTGCCCCGCCTTCTCCTGTTGCAAAAGTTCCTCGGCCCTTGGAACGTCTTCCTCCGCTACCTCGATCTCCCTGGCGGCACTTCCTGCCGCAACCTCGCTCAGGAAATACTCTATGCCCCCTTTCCGCAATACGGCCTCGACGCGAGCGAGATCGGCCTCATCCTTTGCATCGTAGAACCTCACCATGACATCCTCCTTGGGCGACAGCCTTGTCGCGTGGCGCAGCCGGGTGGCTCCTCCCGCCGTGCCCGTTTCTAGCGGCTTTACGGGAAAGCAGCTCCGACCCTGGGCAAACCTAGCAAATTCTAGTCGCGATCATTTCAAAAGCAAGCAGCGGATCGGCTCCGGGACCGAAGGGCCGCGGGCGCAGGTTGGGGCAGGCCAGAGGCCAGGGTGCTGTGTCAATCGCGTCGTTTGCCGCAGGAATCCGTCATATAACGCAAGGCCTGTCTTTTAACGTAAAATCCTCCTCGCCGGGACGGGCGTTGCGACGGACGGAATTTAGCAGGCGGGGGTGCCGCCGTCACCCTGGGCTAATAATCACATGCGCCGCTCGGCTATTCGATAATGATTGCGGGCGGTTGATACGGGGGTGGTGCAGGAGTGCTTTAATAAGATACTGTTAAAGATGACGAAGTTCGAAAATTGCACGGTAGTGGGTGTTTTGGCACAGTTTGGGCAAAAGACTGGACATTGATGTCCGGTGGGTAAGGCAACTTTGTCAATGTACTGAGGTGTGAAATGAAAAGAAGGGTCCTGATAGTGGATGATGTCGAAGATATCAGGCTGATGCTTCGTTACATGATCGAGAAGGAGGGCCATATCATCGTAGCAGAGGCTGCCAATGGAGTTGAGGCAGTGGAGAAGTACCGCGAGCACCGTCCGGACGTGACCATCATGGATATCGACATGCCCTTTAAGACCGGTGTCGAGGCTGCCCGGGAAATCAGAGAGCTTGGCGGTTCGTCCAGGATAGTTTTCTGCAGCGGCGGATTCTCCAAGCACGAGACCCCGCCGGTGGAACTGCGCACAGAAGGGAGCAGCTTTTTAAGGAAACCCTTCCTTCCCTCTCAGTTGTACCAGGCGCTGGTCGCCTGCTAGTGTGATGCGATGCGATGTTGGAGTGCTGGCATGTGATGTTATGCGATGTTCCCTGTGATGTAGTGCTTTGGTTTGTATGGAATGATCTGCATGTAATGTGATGCGATGCTCTTTAATGTATTTACTGTCTTGTATGTTATCCTTTTATTTGTTTAATTTGGTGTTCCGCGGTTCTTGTTTTGATTTTATGCTGTGTGGATGTTATGGGATTTCCGCTTTTCAATGTAATGACGCTCTCAGCTTGAGTGTCACAGGATAGTTGCTGTGAGGTTTATTGCCGCAAGGGTAGTGGGAGCCAAAGGGCTCCCTTTTTTTTGAGCAATGGTCGGAAAAAGTGTTACCTTCAGACAGTTTGCTCAGCGTTGCCAGAGGGACGACGGTCTCTCTCTTTCCGCCTTCAATGGTACTGCCCAGCCCTCGTCAGCAGAAATGCTGCCGCTTCTCAGGCTATCTCGCAGCTTGCATGAGTCCACAGGTCGGAAAATGATGGATGCGTTTGAGTCAAGCTTGTGCTAGGGTAGTGAACTGCTGACGGCCCCATCCCGGCCTTAGGGTCTGGTCTCCCTGGACGTTCCCCCGGGGGCTCTCGGCAATGCAAAAAAAACATACGGCTACAGACGGGTACCACGATGACATCAGAACATCAGCAAAACGTATCGGCTCAGCTTGCAAAACTGCACGGACATGCCTACTTCAGGGTGGACGAAGGCCCCTTGAAGGAAAGCCTCACCCGGGAGATCCTGGACAGTGCCGAAGGCGAACTAGCCGAGCTGCTTTCCAACTCCAGCTTCGGGCTCGAGGTCAACATCGGCGTCCAGGAAGGGGAGAGCGAGCCTGCCGTCGGCTACAGCGTCGATTATCCCGGCGTCGCTCATCGTTGCGAGATCCTGCTTTCGCGTCTGGACGAGCCGGCGTTGAAGGACCTCGGCGGCTACCTCGACCGCCTGGTGCAGCAGGCCCCGCCGGCACAGGAGCAAACAGCCTCCGCCACTTTGGTGCGGAAAAAGCAGGACCACGATCACCATGAAAAGGAAGCTGCCGCCGCGCGGCTGAAGGTGACCCCGCAGTGGTTGAAGAGCGTGGTCCCTTGCACCGATTACAGCTATGACGAGATCGACGGCAAGAAGTACATCAGGGAATACTTCTGGTCCCGGGACTTGATCGAGAGGCTTTTCAAGATCAAGACGACCAAGACGACACCGGAGGACCTGCAGTATGTGGCAAAGGAGTGCTGCGACGGAGACCTCGACTGGGCTCGCGACCTGATTGCGAGGCTCAAGTCTCCCAACCGTCCCGAGCCTGCCGCCAAGGATCCCCAGAAAGGGCAAAACCAGAAAGGGCAGCCCCAAGCAAAGCCGGTTGCTCCCGGCGAACGTCCCCGCTCCCGCTCCAGGCACAGAAAGCCTTTCCGCCAAGGGGGGAAGGATGCTGCCCGCAAGCCCGATCCCTCCGCCGGCCCCAAAGCTCCGCAGGGGTGATTCAAATCAAAAGGGGAGCGCCGCCACGGCTCTCCCCTGCTCGAATCGTCAAACTCTCCAACGCGCTCTGCAAGGTCAGCGTCCTCAGGCGGCGTGCCGCTCCTTTAGGTAGTTTGCAAAGTCCATGTCCGTCCTGGTTATGTGCTGCAACAGCCAGGAGGAGAGGGTCTTGTTGGTCATGATTACCAGCGGCAGCGTCGCCCCCTCGGTCCTTAATTCGCGCGCCAGCCGCTCCACGTCCGCCACGAACCTTGAGTGCTGCGCCCTGTGCGCGGCGTAGTCCGGGTAGCCGTGTCTCATCTGCAGCCGCTCTTCCGCGGAGAAGTGCTCCTTGACGTACTCTTCGAGAAACTCAAGCAATCGCAATACCTCGTCCTTGCCTCTCCCCTCGCTGCAGGCGGTGAACAGCCGATCCAGCCTGTTGAAGATTTCCTTGTGCTGGTTGTCTATTTCCACAACCCCCGTCGCCAGTTCCGCACTCCATTGCATGCTCATCAATCTGCTCCTTTTGTAGCTGTTATCGGTCGTTCAAAGGGGTCTGCGGTTCCGGGGACAGCAGTGCCCGTTCGTCGGCTTCCTCGTCAAGCGGATCCTCCCCCGGTATCGTTATCTCGAAGCAGGTCCCCACGCCCGGGGTGCTGGAGACCTGGATGTCGCCGCCATGGTCCTTCACGATGCCGTAGGAGACGGAGAGCCCTAGGCCGGTGCCGTTGTCCTTGGTGGTGAAGAAGGGGGTGAAGATCTTCTCCAGGTGCTCCGGCGTGATACCTTTTCCTGTGTCGGCAATCTCGATCACGCACCCCTTGCCGGAACCGTGGTGCCGGGTGGTGAGCCTGAGCGTCCCTCCCTCCGGGAGCATGGCCTGCACGGCGTTCAGGATGAGGTTGCTGAACACCTGTCTTAGCTGATCCGTGTCCCCCCTTATCAGCGTCAGGTCCTTCGCGTACTCGCGTCGTACGGAGATCTGCTCGGTGTTCACCTGGTGCCCGATCTGGCGCAGGATGTCGTCCAGCACCTCGTGGACCATGAACTGCCTCTGGTTCAGCGACTTCTGCCGGGCGAAGGTGAGGAGGTTGCCGACGATCTTAGCCATCCTCTCGGTCTGCAGGCTGATGATATCGACCTCCTCGCGGTTGGCATGCTCGGGCGGCAGGCACATCTCCAGGACCTCTGTGTTGCCGCGGATGATGGCGAGAGGGGTGTTTATCTCGTGCGCCACGCCGGCCGCCACGATCCCCAGGTCCGCCAGTTTTTCAGCGCGGGCCAGATCCGCCTGGGTCTGCAACAGGAGGCGGTTCTTGTCGCTTAGCTGGGCCGTGCGCTCCTCCACCTTCAGCTCCAGGGCGCGGTGCAACAGCCCGATCTCGGCCTCCTGGCGGCTCAACGCCTTGGTCATCAGGTTGAAGGCGTCGGCAAGGTCCCCGACCTCGTCCGTGGAGACGACATCTATCTGCAGGTTGCGCTCGCCGCGTGCCACCCTGTAGGCCAGTTTTTCCAGCTCCCTGATGGGGCGGGCCAGGAGGGTCCCTATGAAGCCGGAGACGGCTATGCCGATCAGGGAGGTGACGAAGAGGACCATGTAGAGGATGGAGTTGACGCTCTTTTGCATGTGGGTGTACGGCTTTTCCAGCATCCCCACGTAGAGCGAGCCGATCGCCTTCCCCTGCAGGTCCAGGATCGGCTCGTAGGCGGTGAAGTACCAGTCGTTCACCACGAAGGCGCGCCTGATCCATTTCTTCTTCTCCAGGATCACCCGCTTGTACACTTCCTCCGAGACCCTGGTGCCGATGGCCCTGGAGCCGTCGCTTGTGCGCACGTTGGTGGCGATGCGGGTATCCCCGAGGAAAATGGTGGAGTTGCCGACATCGACCCCGTTGAACTGCACCCCCTCGTAGACGATCTCCTTGATCTTGTCGACCAGGGCGTTGTTGTTGTTCAAAAGGACCGCCCCGTACAGGGCGCCGATCACCTTCCCGCCCTGGTTGCGAAGCGGCGCGGCGGAGACCATGATCAGCCCCGACTTTTGTGTGGTGTCGGTGCTGGGGCGGGCACGTGGGGTGGAACGGAGCGGGATGGTGGCGCGTCCGGAGAGCGCGACCCCCTCACGGGCGAGCTCCTTTTCGCTCAATACGGCGGTGCCGGTCACGGCGATCCCCCTGAGAGCCTGTTCCAGGAAGTAGGCGGTCTGCCGGTCCCCGGCCAGTTGGGGGGAGTGGGCGCGGTAGAGCACCCGCCCGGAGGCGTCCACCGCCGTAAGCATGTCCAGGCGCTTTTTCTGCAGCCGCTCGCGCAGCAGCACCCGGATCTTCCGGTCCCCGGCCACGATCGAGGAGGAGTTGTATATGTTGTTGGCGGTCAGGTCGATCAGCTCGCGGATGCGGTCCAGCTCGTTTCTGTACACCTCGCGCGCCGAGTTGAGGTCGGTGCGGACCTTCTCCTGTGCCTGGCTGGCGATCTTGTGGTTGATGATGTACAGGCCGGCGACGGAACAGATGAAGAAGGCGACGAAGAGCGGGGCGAGCGCGCCGAAGGTGAGCTTCGCCCTGATAGGGAAACGCTGGAGCATCAGCGGGTGCCCTCGTCATCCAGGCCGTACTCCTCGATCTTGCGGTCCAGGGTACGCCTGGCTATCTCGAGGATCTTGGCGGCGCGGCTCTTGTTGTTGCCTGACGCCTTGAGCACGTGCAGGATATGCTCGCGCTCCACCGTCTCCAGCGAGACCAGCCGCTTTCCCTGCCTGGCGGGCTCCGCTGCCTGCGGGGTCTTCCACACCGGGAGGGTTTCGGCGGTGATGCTGGGGCCGCGGGTGAGGATGGCGGCGCGCTCGATGGCGTTCTCCAGCTCCCTGATGTTCCCGGGCCAGCTGTAGGACTTGAGAAGCTGCATCGCCTCGCGCGTGAAGTCGGTGATCTCCCTCTTCATGCGCGCCGCGTACTTGGTGAGGAAGTGCCTGGCGAGAAGCTCGATGTCGTCGCCGCGCTCGCGTAGCGGGGGGAGGTGGAGGGATATCACGTTGAGCCGGAAGTAGAGGTCTTCCCTGAAGCGCTTCTGGCGCACCTCCTCCTCCAGGTCCTTGTTGGTCGCCGCCACGAACCTGATGTCCACGCTCTTCGCCTTGGTGTCCCCCACCGGGATGAAATCCCCCTCCTGCAGCACGCGCAGAAGCTTCGCCTGGATGGCCTGGCTCATGTCCCCCACCTCGTCGAGAAAGAGGGTGCCGTGGTTGGCGGCGTCCAGAAGCCCCTTTTGCGCGTTGACTGCGCCGGTGAAGGCGCCGCGCACGTGGCCGAAGAGCTGGCTTTCCAAAAGAGTGTCCGAAAGCGCAGCGCAGTTGATGGTGAGGAAGCGCTCCCCGGCTCTGGGGCTGTTGTTGTGAATGAGGCTCGCGATCAGCTCCTTGCCGGTTCCCGACTCCCCGAGGACCACCACGTTCGATTCGCTCTGGGCCACCAGCATGGCCATCTCGTGGACGCTTTTGAAGCTCTGGGAGGCGAATATGAGCGGGGTCGAGGCAGAAGGTATCCCCAGCTCGTCCTTTAGCGCCGAGTTCTCCTTGAGGAGTTCCTTTCTCTCCAGGACCTTCTCCAGGATGCCGAAGATCTTTTCCTTGGGGAAGGGCTTGGTGACGTAGTCGTAGGCGCCAAGTTTCATCGCCTCGATGGCCGAGTTGATGGAGGCGTAGGCGGTCATCATGACCACCGGCACGTCCACCTTCATCTTCTTGACGCGCTGCAGGATCTCGATGCCGTCCAGGTCGGGCATCTTCACGTCCAAAAGGAGCAGGTCGCAGTCATCCAGACCGCGGTTTTCGAGGCAGCTCATCAGCGAGGTGCCGGAGCTGAAGACCTCGAGGTCGAGCCCCTTGGCCGTCAGTATCTTTGAGAGGTACCTGAGAATCTCGACCTCGTCGTCGCATATGATCACCCTGCCGTGGTACAAGTCTGTCATCCAATGCCTCTGTATTCGAAACCTGCGAAGCCGTCGTTCCCGGCTTCCCCGCTTCTTTTCCTTTAGGTGATGCTCACATCCCTGCCGCCGGAGCGACGAACTTGGTACAGCCGCTTGGGCACAACGGTTCAATATCTTTCGCAAGGGGCTCTGTTGTCAAGGGAAAATCCCTGCCGAGCCGAGGCGAGGCGCGACTTTGTCGCGAACGCATTGCCCTGTCGCGGCAAGCGCCCTCGCCCTTGGCTGCAGTCGGATGGGCATTGCCGCTTTCCAGTGACTGCTGCTATTGGCAGCCGGTGTCGTGCATGACTCTGGACTGGGCGGCCAACGGACTACAAGTGTCCCTGTGTCTCCAAGTTTGCAGGAGTATATATTTTGAATGTCTTTCATTCGGTGCTATATTGCTGGACCACTGTTGCAATGAGTTCCCGCCGTCGCTTCTTCTTAGTCCGGAAGCAGGCGGAGCCAGACCGACCCATATATTTTTCGTCTTGAGGGAGCCTGAATGATTTTTTTTGCTATCCTATTGAAATCCGTCGCCTGGGTGATCGCCTTCCGGTCCGGCCTGAGGTCGGACTTTCGCGGCATGCTGCTGCGGGCGGCAGCCATCACCATGTTTCTCACGGCAATGGACAAGGCGAGCGTGGCAAGCAACCTTCCGCTCCCCGCCATCTTGCTCACCCTGCTGCTCTACGCGCTGATGTCCTTCATCCTGCTGCCCATCGCCTGGAAACTCAGGAACTTCTGGGTATCGGCGGTTTTGAATGCGGCGGGCATGCTGGGCGCCCTGGCAGGGGTGAACTTCACCATGGATCTCATCCGTGGCTTTTTGCCTTTCATGAACCGCTAGTTCCCTTTTCCGTCGCCATACGACCGTTCGCGCCTGCCGAATCCGCCCGTCGGCGGCTGCACTGACCCAAACGTCATTGCAGCTTTCCCGGACGGGCAAAACACCGGAGACCTGTTATGCGCCATGAGGGCCACCGCTGCCGTTTGCCGCTCGCCTTTTTGTTTCTCCTCACCTTGACCACCGTGTCCCTTTCCGCCCGGTCCGCCTCCGGCGAGGTGAGACTCACCAGGGGGCAGACGGTCTACGTCCCGGTCTACTCCCACGTCTTCACCGGCCCGCGCAGCCTCCCGTTCCAGCTCGCCGCCACGCTCAGCATCAGGAATACCGACACGGCGGCGTCGTTTCGCATCACCGCCATCGAGTACTACGACACCAACGGGAAGCTGATCCGCCGCTATCTCGACAAACCTGCGTCCCTGGCCCCCCTTGGTACCCGATACGTCCACATCGAGGAGAAGGACGACTCAGGCGGCTTCGGCGCCAACTTCATCGTGAGATGGCAGGCGGACCGGGTCATCAACGCCCCGGTGATCGAGTGTGTCATGATCGGCGCCACCTCGGGGCAGGGCATTTCCTTCGTCACCCCGGGGCAGGAGATACGCGAAGGGGCGAAGTGAATCGGAGGCAGCGTAACCCGGCCGTCCGAGGAGGGGTTGTGGTGGAACCTGAGGATTCTCAAAAGCCCGAAGCCTGGCACGCTCTGGAGCGGGACGCCGTTTTCGCCCTGCTGGGGGGGAGCGCGCAGGGGCTTTCTTCCTCCCTCGCCAGGGCGCGGCTGGAGCAATACGGGGCGAACGAGCTGCAGGCCGTGCGGCGCATCTCCCCCTGGGCGGTCTTCTTCCGGCAGTTCAAGAACGTGCTGATCGTCATCCTGCTCGTCGCCGCCTTGCTGTCCGCCTTTCTCGGACACGCGGTCGAGGCGATAGCCATCGCGGTGATCGTGCTCTTCGCAGCCCTGCTTGGTTTTGTCCAGGAATACCGGGCCGAGCGTGCCATCGACGCCTTGCGGCAGATGGCCGCACCGGAGGCCTCGGTGCTTCGGGACGGCGCGGAAACCAAGGTGCCCGCTCGCGACCTCGTCCCCGGCGACCTGGTGCTCCTGCACGCAGGCGACCGGGTTCCCGCCGACCTCAGGCTCGTCGAGACGTTCAACCTGAAGATGGAGGAGGCTGCGCTCACCGGCGAATCGGTAGCGGTCGAGAAGGGCGCCGCCTCCCTGGCCGCTCCCGGCACCCCGCTTGGTGAGCGGAGCAACATGGCCTACGCCGGTACCGCGGCGAGCTACGGCCGCGGAAGCGGGGTGGTGGTCGCAACCGGCATGCAGACCGAGTTCGGCAAGATCGCCCGGATGATCTCCGGGATCGAGACAGGCAGGACGCCGCTGCAGGAGAACCTGGACCGGGTAGGGAACCTGCTGGCGAAGGCGGCTTCGGCAGGGGTCGTGGCGATCGTTGCCGTCGGACTGTTGCGGGGCGAGCCGCTCGTGGAGATGCTGGTGTTCGGCATCGCCCTGGGGGTTGCCGTGGTGCCGGAGGCGCTTCCCGCCGTGGTCACCATTTCCCTGGCGCTCGGGGTGCAGCGCATGGTTAAGCGCCACGCGCTCATGCGCCGGCTGGCTGCGGTGGAGACCCTGGGAAGCACCACGGTTATCTGCTCCGACAAGACCGGGACCCTCACCAGGGACGAGATGACCGCGCGCAGCTGCCTGGTCGCAGGCGACGCCTTCGACATCACCGGGGCAGGTTACCAGCCTGAGGGCGGGCTCGCGAAGGAGGGCGCGCCGGTTGAGCCTACCGAAGCGGTGAGGCTCCTGTTCCAGGCGGCGGCCCTTGCCAGCGACGCGCACCCAGCCTTCGACGGGGAGGCCGGCCGCTGGCTGTCCAAGGGTGACCCGACCGAAGGGGCGCTGGTGGTCGCGGCCGCCAAGCTCGGTCTGGAGAAGGCGAGGCTCGACGCCGATTTCCCCAGGGTGGACGAGATCCCCTTCACCTCGGAGAGCAAACGGATGACCACACTGCACCGTGACGGGGAGCTGGTGGTGGCCTACGCCAAGGGTGCCCCCGAGGTGATCCTGGACTCCTGCAGCAGGGTGCTTGCAGCGGAGGGCGAGAGGGAGCTTGACGACGCGGGGAGGGAGCGGGTGGTTCAGGGGGCGCGCGCCATGGCGGAGTCCGCCCTCCGGGTGCTGGCCGTAGCCAGCAAGCGCGGCACCAGCAAGGAGGAGGCGGAAAAGGGGATGACCTTCCTGGGGCTGGTGGGGATGATCGACCCCCCAAGGCCCGAGGCCCGCGCCGCGATCCGCACCTGCGAGGAGGCCGGCATCAGGCCGATCATGATCACCGGGGACCACCCCGTCACCGCGGGGGCGGTGGCCCGGGAGCTCGGTCTCCTCACCAGCGGCCGCTCCGTGACCGGGGCGGAGCTCGAGGCCATGGAGGAGGCGGTCCTCGACCGGGACGTGGAATCGATCCAGGTCTACGCACGCGTCTCCCCGGCCCACAAGCTAAGGGTGGTGACCGCGCTGCAGAAGAAAGGGCATGTGGTCGCCATGACCGGCGACGGCGTGAACGACGCGCCGGCGCTCAAGAAGGCGGACATCGGCATCGCCATGGGGATCACCGGAACCGCGGTCAGCAAGGAGGCCGCCGCCATGACCCTCACCGACGACAACTTCGCCTCCATAGTGGCGGCGGTGGAAGAGGGAAGGGGGATCTTCGACAACATCAAGAAGTACCTGATGTACCTCCTTTCCTCCAACACCGGCGAGATCGGGCTCATGACCGGCGCCCTGATGCTGGGGCTTCCCTTGCCCCTGAGCGCGGTGCAGATCCTGTACGTGAACCTCGCCACCGACGGCCTCCCGGCCTTGGCGCTCGCCGTCGATCCGCCGGAGGGGGACATCATGCGCCGCCCGCCGCGCAACGCCTCAAGGGGTATCTTCACCCGTCCGGTGGTCGCGCTGATCGTGGTGGGCGGGGGGTGGTCCGCGCTGGTGAACCTGGGGCTCTTCGCCTGGGCCCGTTCCTCCGGCCGGGGTGACCACGAGGCGATGACCATGGCCTTCGTCTCCCTGGTGCTGATCCAGTTCTTCAAGGCCTACAACTTCCGCTCGGACCGGCATTCGGTGCTGAGGGACCCCTTCGCCAACAGGTGGCTGAACCTGGCAATAGCATGGGAGCTTCTTCTCCTGCTGGTTGTGGTATACCTGCCGGTGCTGCACAAGCCCTTCGGGACCTTCTCGCTGACCGTCACCGACTGGCTGATCATACTCCCGGCCGCCTTCACCGTCTTCCCCGTTCTGGAGTTCGCCAAATGGCTGGAGCGGCGCGGGGCGTTCGGGGAGATGGGGTAGGGGCAGACAGATCGGGAAGCTATTTTTTTGATAAGTGAGGTGGCATGGAATTCGTTGCTTTAAGGGATATCGTGGTGCTCTTCGGGTTGGCCCTGCTGACCGTCGTCGTGCTGCGCAAGTTCAACTTCCCCTCCATCATAGGGTTTCTCATAACAGGCGTGATCGCCGGGCCGTACGCGCTCGGCTTCATCAGGAACACCCATCAGGTCGAGCAGATGGCCGAGATCGGCGTGGTGCTCCTCCTTTTCACCATCGGCATCGAATTTTCCATCAAGGAGCTGATGCGGATCCGTCACATGGTGCTGCTGGGAGGCGGGCTGCAGCTGTTTCTCACCATTGCGTGCGTGGCCGCCATCGTGACCTTCGGCGGGTTCCCGCTGTCGCAGAGCGTGTTCTTCGGCTTCCTGGTCGCTCTCTCTTCGACTGCGATCCTGATGAAGCTCATGATGGACGCCGGCGAGATGGACACCCCGCAGGGGAAGGCCGCCCTGGGCATCCTGATCTTCCAGGACCTCTGCATTGTGCCGCTCATGCTCTTCACCCCCTTTCTCGCCGGCGGGGGGGAGGGGCTCCTCGATATCGCCGTGGTTTCCGCAAAGGCCGCCGCGGTTATGGTGGGGGCGCATTACGGCGCCAGGTTCGTGGTCCCCTGGGTCTTCGAGCAGGTGGTCAAGACCCGCAGCCGCGAGCTTTTCGTGCTTTCCATCATCTTCATCGGCATGGGGACCGCATGGCTCACCGCTCAGGCGGGGCTGTCGCTTGCACTGGGCGCCTTCATAGCCGGGCTCGCCATCTCCGAGTCCGAGTACAGCCACCAGGCGTTGAGCGACATCATGCCCTTTCGCGAGGCCTTCATGAGCCTCTTTTTCATCTCGGTCGGCATGCTGCTGAAGCCGGTCATCCTGCTCAAGTTCCCCCTGCTCCTGGTCGCGCTGGTCCTGACCATCATCCTCGTCAAGGCGCTGCTTGCCTCGGCCGTGGGATACGCGCTGGGGCTCCCCATGCGCATCGCCATCATCGCCGGGGTCTCCCTGGCCCAGATCGGGGAATTCTCCTTCGTCCTTTCGCGAAGCGGGCTGTCGCACGGCCTGCTCACCCCTGAGACCTACCAGTTGTTCCTGGCGGCCTCCATAGCCACCATGGGGCTGACCCCCCTTTGCATGAAGGTGTCCGGAACGGTGGCGGATTACCTGACCGCCAAGCTGCCGCACGAATGGACCCGGGGCAGGAGCAGCCTGTCCCAAAACGGCAACAAGGTCACGCTGAGCGACCACGTGATCATAGTCGGCTTCGGGGTGAACGGCAAAAACCTCTCCCGCGTGCTGAAAAACGTGGAGATTCCCTGCGCAGTCATCGACACGAACCCCTTTACCGTCAGGACCCAGAGAAGGCTTGGCCAGCAGATCATCTTCGGCGACGCCTCCAAGCCCGAAATCCTGGAACATGCCCGCATAGAGGAGGCACGCATCATAGTGGTCGCCATCTCGGACGCCGCGGCGAGCAGGCGCATCGCCTCGCTCGCCCGGCAGATGAACCCCTCCGTCCACGTCATCGTTCGCACCAGGTACCTCCTGGAGATGGAACCGCTCTTCAAGCTGGGGGCCAACGAGGTGATACCGGAGGAGTTCGAGACCTCGGTGGAGATCCTCTCCAGGGTGCTGAAGAGGTTCCTGGTCCCGCAAGACGTGGTGGAGGAGTGCGTCGCCGACGTGAGGCGCGACGGCTACGAGATGCTGCGCACTGCGAGCAAGCGGCACAGCCATGCGGTAGGGATCGCCGGTTTCCTGTCCGGCGCCGAGATCGGGAGCTTCAGGGTGCAAAAGGGTGCGCCGGTGGCGGGGGAGGCCCTGCGGGGAGGGTTGCTGCGATCGAGGTCCGGCGCCACCCTGGTGGCGGTGAAGAGGGGGGACGAGATCACCCCGAACCCCGACCCGGTATGGGAGCTTCGCGAGGACGACATCGCGCTTCTCCTGGGGACCCCGGATCAGATGCGGGCGGCCGCGAGGCTTTTCGAGGCTGCCACTGCCAACGGATAAAAAACGTTCTTTCAGCACGCTCGGCAGCCGTTGCCTTGCAGTCACCCCCCATCCCCTTCGCGCCTTGGCGCTGCAGCTCACCTTCCGGCTAAAGGAGCATTACATATGGAAAGAGACGATCTGAAGGTTCTTTGCGCACCGGGGCTCTCCGATCTGCCGCCGCTTCCCATGGACGGCCAGAGCCTGGTGAAGGACTTCATCCACCACTACTTCCACCACCTGGGGCGCGACAAGTTCTGCCGCAACGTGCGCTACCACTACCAGGCACTTGCCTTCACGGTGCGCGAGCGCCTCATCGAGCGCTGGAACAACACCCGCTACGCCTACATCAAGGCGAACACCAGGACCGGGTACTACATGTCCCTGGAGTTCCTGATGGGGAGGGCGATGGGGAACGCCATGCTGAACCTGGGGCTCGACGAGGCCACCGAGCAGGCCATGACGGAGCTGGGGGTCCGGCTCGAAGAGCTGGCCGAGGAGGAGATAGACGCGGGGCTTGGCAACGGCGGCCTCGGGCGGCTTGCCGCCTGCTTTCTCGACAGCTGCGCGACCCTGCAGCTCCCGGTGATGGGGTACGGCATCCGCTACGAGTACGGCATGTTCCGGCAGCGGATCGAGGACGGGCGCCAGGTGGAGGAGCCCGACCACTGGCTGCGGGACGGCAACCCCTGGGAGATGGAGAGGCCCGAGTACACCCAGCGCATCCGCTTCGGCGGCCGCTGCGAGTGCCAAAGAAGCGACCAGGGGGTACTGAGCTACCGCTGGCTCGACACGCACGACGTCCTGGCGGTCCCCTACGACCTGCCGATACCGGGATATCGAAACGGCACGGTCAACACGCTGAGGCTCTGGAAGGCTGCCGCCACGGACGTCTTCGACCTGGAGGAGTTCAACGCCGGCAGCTACACCGAATCGGTCGCCATGAAGAACGCGGCCGAGAACATCACCATGGTGCTCTACCCGAACGACGCCAGCGAAAGCGGCAAGGAACTGAGGCTCCGGCAGCAGTACTTCCTCGCCTCGGCGAGCCTCCAGGACGTCATCGAGCGCTGGATCTCCAGGCAGGGGAAGGAGTTCGGCCACTTCGCCGAGAAGAACTGCTTCCAGCTGAACGACACGCACCCAAGCTGCGCCGTCCCTGAGCTTATGCGCCTGCTCATGGACGAGCAGGGGCTAGGGTGGGAAAAGGCCTGGGAGATCACCACCCGCACCATGGCCTACACCAACCATACGCTCCTCCCCGAGGCCCTGGAGAAATGGCCGGTGTCGCTTTTTGGGCAGCTTCTGCCGCGCCCTCTCGAGATCATCCTCGAGATCAACGCCCGCTTCCTAGCCGAGGTCTCCAGCCGCTGGCCCGGCGACAACGAGCGGCTGCGCAACATGTCCATCATCGAGGAGGGGCCGGTCCCGATGGTCCGCATGGCGTATCTCGCCATCGTCGGGAGCTTCTCGGTCAACGGCGTTGCCGAGCTCCACTCGCAGCTCCTGGTGCAGGGGCTCTTCCGCGATTTCTACCAACTGTGGCCGGAGAAGTTCAACAACAAGACCAACGGGGTGACCCCGCGCCGCTGGCTGGCCAGGTGCAATCCGGGACTTGCCTCCCTGATATCGGGCAGGATCGGCGACGGCTTCGTGGCGGACCTCGGCAAGATCTCCGGGGTGGCGACCTTTGCCGACGACCCCGGCTTCCGCAGCCAGTGGCACGCCGTGAAGCAGGCGAACAAGGAGCGGCTGGCGGCCATGGTGCTCGACCAGTGCGGCGTCGCCTTCAACCCGACCGGCCTTTTCGACGTGCAGGTGAAGAGGATCCACGAGTACAAGCGCCAGTTGTTGAACGTGCTGCATGTGATCCATCTCTACGACCGGATCAAGCGGGGGGACACCGAGGGGTGGACTGACCGCTGCGTGCTGATCGGCGGCAAGGCGGCCCCCGGGTACTACATGGCGAAGCTGATCATCAAGCTGATCAGCAACGTCGCCAAGGTCGTGAACGACGACGCCTTGGTGGGAGACCGCCTGAAGGTCGCCTTCCTCCCCAACTACCGCGTCACCGCGATGGAGGTGGTTTGCCCGGGCACCGACCTCTCCGAGCAGATCTCCACCGCAGGGAAGGAGGCCTCGGGCACCGGCAACATGAAATTCATGATGAACGGCGCCGTTACCATCGGCACCTTGGACGGAGCGAACATAGAGATCCGCGAGGAGGTGGGGGACGACAACTTCTTCGTATTCGGGCTCACCGCGGACGAGGTCGAACACCAGCGGCGCAGCTACAACCCCGCGGGGATCATCGCCGCCGACCCCGATCTGGACAGGGTCATGCAGCTTCTGACCTGCGGGCATTTCAACATGTTCGAGGCGGGGCTTTTCGACCCCGTCATCAACGCCATCACCAGCCCGCACGACCCCTGGATGGTCGCCGCCGACTTCCGCGGCTTCATTGAAGCGCAAAAGCGGGCGGCCGCCGCGTACCAGGACCGCGAACGCTGGACCAGGATGAGCATCATGAACAGCGCGAAGAGCGGCAAGTTCTCGACGGACCGGACCATCGCCGAGTACAACAGCGGCATCTGGCGCCTGAAGCCGGTCGCCGCCTGACGGGAGGGGATGACAGCGCAAGGCGCGATTGGTGAAGCGCGCTTCGATTTTTCTACTATAGATTCGCCGGGTTTTGCCGATAAACCTCCAACAGGTGCAGTCGTTCGGGCAGCAGGGACGTTTGGCTGCGCATCAGGCAAGCTGAAACTATAAAAACAGCAGTGACAACACCCGGAGGAATCTATGTCTAAATCTATAGTGCCGCTAAAGTCGGGCGATAAGCATGAACTCATCCAACTGGTGAGTTTCAATCTGGGGGCCGAGGAGTACGCGGTAGAGGTGCTCAAGGTGCGCGAGATCATCAGGATGACCGCGATCACCCACATCCCCAACACCCCGCCCAGCGTGGAGGGGATCATCAACCTGCGCGGCAAGGTCATCCCGATCATCTCGCTTAGAAACAGGTTCAGCATGTCGAGCACCGACGACGACCAGCACACCAGGATCATGGTGATGGACATAGCCGGGAAGCTTATGGGTTTCATCGTGGACGGCGTTTCCGAGGTGATACGCATCTCCAGCGGCGAGATCCAGCCCCCTCCCAGCATCGCTGCCGGAGGGATGGACCAGGACTTCATCAGCGGTGTGATAAGGCATGGCGAGCAACTGCTCCTCATGCTGCAGTTGGACCGCATGTTCAGCAGCGACGAGCAGGACGCTTTCGCAGGGATGGTCTAGCGGATAGACAGGCTGCAAAAGAGAAAAGGGAACCAGGCGCGCGCCTGGTTCCCTTTTTTTTGGGCGAAAAGTACCGACTGGCCGGTCACGTTTCAGAGTGCGAAGGCACGCTAGCCTCCAACTGCAGCCTCAGGTTGAAGGCTTCCTGCAGCAGGTCCCCCTTGGCCTTGGCGCCGTAGAGTTCCACCGACATCTCCTCCTCCCCGATCATGGCTATGCGCAACGTGTTCTGGGAAAGGGCGCAGTGAACCCTGTGCACCACCCCGTTGCGGCGCCGGTCCAGCCCGTCGCAAAGCCGCAGGATGCCTCCGAGCCTGGAGACCAGCTGCTGGTCCTCGGCTGCCAGCCGCGTGAACTGGTCGTGCTTCTTCTTGGGCACGGTCTTTCTGTGGTATCGGGCGATGTTGGCGATCAGTTCGCGCTCGCGCGGGGTGAAGCCGAACAGGTCGGCGTGCCGGATCAGGTGGTAGGAGTGCTTGTGGTGGCTGGAATAATTGATGAAATAGCCGACGTCGTGCAAAAGCGCCGCGGCTTCCAGTAGCCGCATCTCCCGCTCTCTCAACCCGAACCTCGGCGCGAGCTCCTTGAATACCTGCTGCGCGAGCTGTGTGACATGTTCCGCGTGCACCTGGTCGAAATGGCAGGAGTGGCCGAACTCCAGCACCGAATCGCGCCAGGAACGCGCTTTCTTCTCCTGGGGAAGCAGGTTCTGCCGCCGCAGCCCCCGCAGTATCAGCCCCTCCCGGATGCCGCGCTCGTTCACCTTCAAGAGGTTGGCCTGGAAGAAGTCCATCAGCTCGTCGACGACCGTGACTCCGGCGACGATGATGTCGGAGCGCTCCGGGTTCAACCCCGGTATCTGGCGGCGCTCCTTGTCGCTCTTTCTGAGCAGCATCGCCAGAAGATGCACCACCTCCGAGCGCAGCAGCTCGTAGCCGTGCACCGAGTCGAACTTCTCCCGCCGGATGGCCGCCACCATGGCGGCGATCGAGGTCACGGTCCCCCCCGAGCCGACCAGGCACTGCATGCCGCCGCGCTCGCCGGTACAGGACGCCTTCAGCGTCTTTCTCACGTGCTTGCGCAGCTTCCGGTGCTCGGCCGGATGCACCGGGTCTCCCTTGAGAAAGCTTTCGCTGAGAAAGACCGCGCCGAGCTCGAGGGAGATCATCTCCTCCGCATGGGACCCAAGGGCCGTGATCAGCTCCATGCTGCCGCCGCCGATGTCGAAGATAAGGTGCCGCACCCCCTCCAGCTCGAAGTTGTGCAGCGCGCTCAGCGCGGCGAGCTCCGCTTCCTCTTCACCGCTGATGACCTCCACCCCGATACCGGTCCGGCTCTCGATGGCCCGCACCAGTTCGGCGCCGTTACTTGCCTTTCTGACCGCGCTGGTCGCCACCGCCTCTATGGAACCCACCTTGTAGCCGTCGATGATCTTCTTCTGGCGCGAGAGCGCCTCCAGGGCCCGCTCCCAGGCGGCAGGCGCAATGGCGCCGGTCAGCTGCAGCCCCTCTCCCAGCCTGACCAGTACCTTTTCGTCGTCGAGTATCCTGTACTTGCCGTCTCCGGCGGTCTCTACGATTATGCTGCGGATGGAGTTGGTGCCGATGTCGATAGCTGCCAGCCGGGTCTGTTTCAAAAGGATCTCCTCGTGCAAATCAAAGCTCGTCTCCGGCCGGCACCGCCTTTGCTGCGGCAAATACAGGGCGTGCTTCAAGACGGGATGGCAAGGATTGTATCAAGAGGGGGGCTTACTGGCAACACCGGCTTGGGGGGGAGGTCGCAATGAGGCATGCTCCTATTTCAGAGCATTCAGCACCGCTTTTCTTGCTCTTTTGAATCCCTTGCGAACCCTTTTCAGACTGGCGTCCTCCAGTCCCGTGACCCTTTTCTCTGCCTTGACCAGCGCTTTGCTTACCCTCTTGGAGCGCTTTTTCCCGAAGTCATGCATCTGGACCAGTGCGCTCTCCATCTTTGACAGATCCGAGCTGAGCTTTCTGCCGCACTTGCCCGACATCTCCTCCGCGAACCGGTCCCGGGTCGCCTGCGCGAGCGTCTCAACCTTTTCCCGCACCTCTGAAACGCGCTGCTGCATGACATCGCCGGGTTCTCTTTCCTCGCGGTGCTCGATCCCTGCCAGTTGCCTTGACTGCTCCAGGATGGAGTTGATGGTGCGCGGGCTCACTCCGCGTACCTTCTTCAACCCTTCCTCGCCGGCATGGACGATCTTGGTGAAGCTGTCGAAGCCCGCATCGTATAGCCGCTTCCCCAGAATCATGCCGACGCCCTTCAGTTGTTTCAGGTCTGCTGTGGACTGGACCATCTGGTACGCTCCTTGTCGTTGGCTTGGGTCTTGATCCGTGGTCTTCTTTCTGCTGAACGCGCCCCTTCGGTCAGTTTCCGTCACGCTGCAGGCGATCGAGCGCCTTGCTGCGCGAGGTGATGATGCTTCCCGAGCCGGTCACCATCTGGACGAAGTGGGCGTCGCCGTGCCCGTCGGTTGTTCTCTTGAACGAGACGGTACCCCCCTTGGGGAGGGCGCAGGGGGACTGCACCGCGAGCAGCGCCTGCGTCAAAAGGCCCAGATCGGGCTCGTGTCCCACTATGACGATCTCGCCCGCCCGGGGGTTGGTTTTCAGCAGGTCATCCAGCGCGTCCGGCCGGAAGCCGGGGGCGAGAAGTCCCGACACCGCGAGCTCGCGCCCGTAACGGAGCTTCTCCGCCAGGATGTCGGCCGTCTGCACCGAGCGTATCATGGGGCTCGTGAGGATGATGTCCGGCTGAATGCCCAGCGTCGCCAGGCTCTTGGCAGCTTTCTTGAAGCGTCTTCTGCCTCGGCGGGTGAGAAAACGATGCTCTTCCGGGACCAGCGGGCCCCTTTCTATTGCTTCCGCGTGGCGCACGATGTGAATGATCATGGCAACTCCTTGATTCGCGACAGTGAAGACTTTAACTAACCTCTATAAATTTGCAACCGGCTGTCTCTGTTTTGGCAGCTTCAATATCGGACCAATCTGCAGGTTCAGATAGTGCGGCAGGCAACTGTCATCGGGATGTTTTGCGACGATCAAAAAGTGGGGCAGGGGAGGCAATGAGAGAGGAGTCAGGAAGATGCCTGGCTCTTTGTCTGGGGGAGGCGCCTGGCTTCCCTCCCCCGGAGGGGAGGAAAAGACAGTAAGGATGGGAAGGATCACGAGAACCTGAGCCGCCCGGGGGGTATGCGATGGCAGAGAGGGTGCTGCACGCCGTTTACCCGGCTGGGACCAGCAGTTGTTCCAGGTTCTCCCTGACGGAGGCGGCGATCGATTCGGATGGAAGCGATCCTCCTACCCCTCTCAGCCAGAACCGGTCAACGGCGGCGCCGTTCAGGGTGTCTACGGTCATCTTCACCGGGAAAAGGCACCTCATGCTGAAGTAGTCAAGGAGATCCCCCAGGAAGCCGAGCCGGTCCACCCCTTTTACCTCGACGTACAGGCCTCCGTCGTGCCCGGTTTCCATGCGGAAGTCGAGCAGCTCTATCCGGGCGGCCTCCCTTCCGTTGGGGAGCTCGGTGGCGGCCAGTCGCACGTAGTCGAGGCTCACCGGGCTTTTGGCAAACGGTGCGGCCTTGAGCTCGAACTCCGAGCGCCAGTTGCTCGCCGTTGCCTTTTCCGCCTCCCCCCTGACTATCCCGATCCGGTGCTGTGCGAGCGCGGCAGCGAGCCTGCCGCTCCAGCCGGGTGAGAGAAAGCCGGACATCTCCAGCTTGTAGGTGCCCGGTTTGGAGGCGACCGGTGCTATGGTGAAACCGCAGCGGAGCCCGGGGGGCGTGTCGGTCGTTGAACCTCTTTTCAAGGCTAATCCGTTCATTGCCTGCTCTCCTTTGGAAATCCTCAGCTGGCGCGACCCCGCGGGATCAGAAATTGCCGGTCCGTTCCAGGGTCTCGCGCGTGCAGCCGGCGAGAAAATCGAAGACCTCGCCCCGGCTGCTGAGAAAGCGCGGCAGGTCCTGGTTCATGAGGTCTTCGACGAAATGCAGCGTGGGCGCATCGTCTAGCCCCAGCTCGTCCATGACGGCTTCCAGCATCGGTATGATGTCGTAGATGTCGTCGCGGTTGAACGGTTCCGGGTCGTCCCTTCCGGTCAGCTTCTCCTCGAACCTGGTCTGCGTCACCTTTGGATATCTGTACTTGAGATCCGACGGATGTATCTTCAGTCCCATGGTCACCCCCCCCCCGCGTGCCGTCAATGGCAGCCGCACCTGGAACTTGTGCAGCTGTTGCGGCACTGCAGCAGGTTTTCAGGCTCCCTCTCCTCGCCGTCGTAGGAGGCAAGCGATGCAGCCGCCACCAGCCACCCCTCGTCGGTCGGCATCCCCTCCAGCGCCTTTCGTTTCAGCAGCATGAGGACCCTGGTCTCTGTAGTCGAAAGCGCTGCAGCCGCTTCTGATAAAGAGACGTACTCTACTTCGTCGCTTGTTACGCTCATGGCAGCCCCTCCTTTGGCTGAGCCGGTTGTTACACGGAGCATGCCAGAAGAGGGGAGTCGTCGTAAGGGGCTGATATCGCGAGGTTGCCAGGAAGTGCGGAGCCTCCGGTCGCATGCCCCTTGCCTGTTAAATGACCATCGTGCCTTGCTGGGAGCAGCCACGGCTCCGAAACCGGGAAACCTCGGCGCGTTCGCATATCGGTGTTGATAAGATCGCCCATCCATAGTAACCTTGGCCGCATTTCTGCGCCAAATCCGACCGCACCCGCCTCCACGAGCCGCCGTGCGGAAGGTAGACCCTATCCAGGAAGAGTGAAGATGCGAACCCCTATGAATGAGCCTGCCGCCGCCTGTGCCCGGAAGCCGGGCATCCCCGCTGCCAACTCCCTGGACGCCATGGTGGAGGCCGAGCTTCCCTCGCTGGTCGAGATCTACAAGCACCTGCATGCCTCTCCCGAGCTCTCCGGGCAGGAGCTCGCAACATCGGCCCTGCTGGCCGGGAAGTTGAGGGAGCTTGGCTATGCCGTGACCGACGGCATCGGCAAGTACGAGAAATACGACTGGCCCGGCTACGGCATCGTGGCGGTGCTTAAAAACGGGGAGGGGCCGACCGTGCTGGTGAGGGCGGACATGGACGCCCTGCCGGTCGAGGAGAAGACCGGGCTCCCCTATGCGAGCAAGATCCGCGGGGTGTACCGCGACGGCAGCGAGGTCCCGGTCATGCACGCCTGCGGGCACGATGTCCACGTGACCTCGCTGCTGGGCGCGGCCCGCATGCTGGCAAGGCTGAAGGAGAGCTGGCGCGGATGCCTGGTCCTGATCGGCCAGCCGGGGGAGGAGGGGGGCGGAGGCGCTCAGGCGATGCTCAACGACGGCGCCTATCGGCATTGCCCGAGACCCGACTACGCCCTGGCGCTGCACAGCACGTTGCAGCTGAGGGCCGGCAGCGTCGGCTATGCGCCGGGCGACTTCATGGCGAGCTTCTCCGAGCTGGAGGTCGTCCTGCGGGGCGTCGGCGCGCACGGCTCGGCGCCGGAATGCGGCAAGGACCCTATCGTCATGGCGGCCCAGCTGATCCTCGGTTTGCAGACCATCGTCAGCCGCGAGAGGAGCCCGCACCAGCCTGCTGTGCTCACCGTCGGCTCGATTCACGGCGGAGCGGCGAGCAACGTGATCCCCGAAGAGGTGCGGCTGCAGCTCAGCATCAGGAGCTATGACCAGGGGGTGCGCGACAGCACCATCGCCTCCGTGCGGCGCATGGCCTCCGGCGTGGCGCTGGTTGCCGGGGTGCCCGAAGATCGGGCTCCCATAGTCACGGTGAAGGCATCCCACCCGGCCACCTACAACGATCCGGAGCTGGCCGAGCGGGTGGCGTCCGCGCTCCGGATCGCACTGGGCGACGAAAACGTCGTCAGGACCGGGCCGAAGATGGTGAGCGAGGACTTCGGTTCCTGGGGGCTTTCGGGCGAGATCCCCACCTGCATGTTCTGGCTCGGGGCATCCGACGCCGAGGCATTCCGGGCCAGCCAGGAGAGCGGCATACCGCTTCCCTCGCATCACTCGCCGCTTTTCGCGCCGCTGCCCGAGCCCACCATCCGCGCCGGGGTGAAGGCGCTGACCTGCGCCGCGCTCCGCCTGCTGGGAGGGGCCTGACAAAGCCGTGGCAGCCGACGCAAGCGGGATCATTCCGGAAAAAAAGAGCGGGCGCATCGTCGATGCGCCCGCTTTGCCGTTTCCGGCTGGCGCAGGAGCGAACTTTCGTTCGCCCCTGCCATCATCGTCATCTCCCCTCACGCGGCGCGGCTCGCGGCGCCGAGGTGCCGTCGGTCGGGCGCCCCCTCCCTGTCCCGGGCTGCTCTTCGCGTGCAGGTCTTGACGGCGCAGGCTCCGCGCTCCTTGGGACAGGGATGCCCGAAGGTGCCGGCGCCGGAGTGACCGACGGTGCCGGGGTTGTGGTGGCCGGAGCCCTTGGCGACGGTGCGACAGTAGGCGCGGCGGGAGGAGTCTGGATAACCCTCGCCGGTCCCTGCGGGGTGACCGGCGCGGGTACGGCGGCAGGCGGTGTCCCGGTCGCGGGCGGGCGGTTTATCTGCCTCAGTTCCCGGCGGCGTTCCACCCCTTGTCCCTCCCTTGCCGGCCGCCGCTGTTGGCCGGTTGCGGCGGGGGGCTGCCGCTGCGCGGGGGGGCTTTGCTGTTCCAGCCGCTGCCCGCCCGGCAGTGCCGGCTCGGTCCTCTGGCGGCGCTGCTGTTCGCCGGCGCCTGGGCGCAGCGGTTGCGTCCTGCCGGGGCGGGGACGCTCTATCCTCCCCGGGCGCGGCTCCGTCCTGAGGGGGACGCTTGGGAGCCGCCCTTCCTGGCGGCGGCGCATCCCCTCGCTGCGCAGCTGCTGACGGTACCCCCGCGTGTCGCGCTGGATGACCCTGGTGTTGACGTTGATTGTCGAGGCGCGGGGGGTGATATAGATGCCGCGCCTGTCGCGGACGTGCGGGCGTGCCCGGTCGACCCACCTGCTGCCGCGCCACCCGTGGTAATATACGCGGCGCTGGCGCCAGTCGCAGTCGCGGTTTAGCCAGGCGCCGATGGTGAACCCGACACTGAAGGTGATGAACGGGTAGGAGGGGGAGTAAGGCTCGAGGTAGACCGCGTACGGGTCGTACAACGGTATGTAGACGTATTGGGGGCGCGCCGGAACGATCCTGATGACGCCTGTGTCATAGAGGACCTCCTGCTCGCGCGTCGAGTACAGGTTACCCTGCGCCCAGGCGTAGTCGCGCAACCTCTGCACGGCGTCCATCACCTCCTGTGGCTGTTCGATGAAGGCCTGCCCCAGCGCCACCGTCCATTCGTACTCCTTCTCCATCATGTACAGCACCTTGGGGTAGTGTGCTATCGCCCTGACGCTCAGGTCCCAGGGCTGGTAATCGACGCGCGCGGGGCCGTAGCGCCTGACGTAGCGGGCGGCCTCGCCGATCTGGTCGATGAAGGTGGCGGCGGGCAGTATCTGGGCGATGAGCGGGTCAGGATACAGCGCGATGGGCGCCAGGAGCCCTTCCAGTTCTTCCGGGGCCAGCAGCTCGTAGCTCCATTGGTCCGCAACCTGGTGATAGCCCGTCGGATGGTTGCCGGCTAAAGCGGCGGGGGCGCCGAAGAGGAGGGGGACGATCAAGGTTGCCAGTAGGATGGTGAATGACTTTCTCATGGGGAACTCCCTTGCTTACCCTGCGTTTTTATTACCGTCCTAGTCTAGCAGAACGCGTTTGCTTGGCAAAGAGAGCAAAGGGGCCGGATCGGCCTTGGCGGGGGGATGGGTGGGTTTTTTCCGCTGCTAAAGCAGGGGGATTTGCCGGGCGGCTGGTTCAGCTCCCCTGCACCTCCATTATCTTGGCGTGGAGACCTTCCATGTCGAACGGTTTTTGTATGTAGTGCATCCCCTCGTCCGTGAGGATCCCCCGGTTGGCGATGATGTCGGAGGAATATCCGGTCATGAAGAGTACCTTCGTGTCCGGGCGCAGGCCGGCGATCCCCTTCGCCATCTCTATGCCGTTCATCTCGGGCATCACGATGTCAGAGAGGACGAGGTCGATATGGGTGCCGGGGTCCCCGCAGATGGCAAGGGCCGATCTCGGGCCTTCCGCCTGCAGGACGCTGAAGCCGATCTTCTCGAGCATCTGGGTCGCCATCAGTCGCAGCATCGCGTCGTCCTCGACGATGAGTACTGTCCCCGACCCTTCCAGCGGGTGCTGGGCGCTCTTTGTCTCTGCCTCCGGTTCGTCCGGGAGCCTTGGGAGGTAGATCCTGAAAGAGGTCCCTTGCCCCGGTTCGCTCTCGACGTCTATGAAGCCGCCGTTTTGCGTCACGATGCCATAAACGGTGGCAAGGCCAAGACCGGTGCCTTTTCCGACCTCCTTGGTGGTGAAGAACGGCTCGAAGATCCGTTTGATCAGCTCCCGGTCCATGCCCGACCCCGTATCCGCCACGGTCAGGCAGGTGTACTCGCCGGGCTTGGCGTCGAGGCGGTAGTCGCAAAATGCGTCGTCTATGACGGCGTTCTCTGTCTTTATGGTGAGATTTCCACCCCCCGGCATGGCGTCGCGGGCGTTGACAGCCAGGTTCATCAGGATCTGGTCCACCTGCGACGGGTCTATCTTCACGGTCCAGAGGCTGGTGGCGGGGAGGAAGTCGAACCTCACCTCCTCGCCGATCAGTCTCCCCAGCGTCTTTTCGGTCTCGATGCAGTGGGCGTTCAGGTTCACGGCCCTTGGCGAAATGATCTCCTTGCGGGAGAAGGCGAGCAGCTTGCGCACCATGTCCCGCGACCGCTCGCCGGCCTTCACGATCTCCTGGAGGTACAGGTCCAGCGAACTCTCCTCGGGAGCCTCGATCTGCCCCAGCTGCGCATACCCGAGGATGACGCTCAGCATGTTGTTGAAATCGTGCGCCACCCCCCCCGCCAACTGCCCTATGGATTCCATCTTCTGCGAGTGCCGGAGCTGCGCCTCGATCTTCCTGTGCTCCGTTATGTCGATGCCGAAGCACAGGGTGCCGACGGCTTCGCCGTTTTCCACGATGGAGGAGTTGCGCCATGAGATGGTGCGCACCGCTCCGCCCCTGGTCACGATCTGATTTTCGAAGGCGCAGCGGTTGACGCTCTCGACGGCCAGCCTGGGGATGGTGCACATCTTGTAAAACGCCTCGGCACCCATGACCGTTTCGAACCAGTTTTTCCCCAGCAGCTCCTCGGCGCCGTACCCCGTCACCTCTTCCGCGGTCCTGTTCAGCAAGGTGACCTCTCCCTTGAGATCCAGGCCGAGGATCATGACGCAGGCGGCCTGGATCAGGTTCTCCGTGTATTCCTTGGCGGACCTCAACTGCTCCACGGCCAGCCTGCGCTCCGTTATGTTCTCAACCGCGAGCACCGTGCCGGCAATCCGCCCTTCCTCGTAGACCGGCGTGGCGCCGCAGGCGATGGTGATGGTGGTGCCATCCTTCTTGAGCAGGTCCGCCTCGAACTTCGCGATCTCGGCCTGTCCGCTGGAGACCAGGCGGAGTTGCCCGAGTACCATGTCGACCGAATCCGGGCAGATGATCTCCTCGACGCAGGAGCCGACCAGCTCCTCCGGCCTGTAGCCGCTCATCTCGGTGCAGCGGCCGTTCACCATGCCGACCGTTCCGTCAAGACGGAGCACCACGAGGAGGTTGGCACTGCTTTCCATGACCCTGGTGAGGAAGTTGTAGGAATCCTGCAGCTTCCTGTTCGCGCGGTTGATGGCCCGGAAGGGGAGCAGTATGAACACGATCAGCCCGGTGCTGAGGCCAAGCAGGGCGACCAGGACCGTCTTTTTCAGGATGGGGCGCAAAGAGCGGCTGATCTCGATGCTGCCGATGGTGGTCTTTCCGTAGACGATAGGCTGGGACCGGGTGATCACGGGCTCCGCCACTTCCTGGCCGCCGGCTGCCAGCAAGGTGCCGCCGGCAGTCAGGATACGGTGCATTTCGGGTTGGCCCGGGTTGGGCTGGTGCGAGAGTATCGCGTCCAGCCGGTGTGCTTCCCTGCGCCAGGAATCGCGGCTCAGGTCGCTGAGGCCGGCGATGATCTGGGCGTTGATCCTGGTCTCCGTCTCGAGACTTCCGATCGTGTATTGGTAGCTTACGATGAAGTAGCCAAGGGGGAAAAACAGGGCGACGAAAAAGGCGAGCAGTACGGTGCAGTTCGCCGTGAAACGGACCGTCTTTTTTCCTGAACCAGTCATTCTAGAGCGCTCCTTGCGCTGTAACGGAGGGTTGGGGACTGATCTCTTGCAGCCCGGGCAGAAGCGTGAACCTCCTGCTGTCGCATGCGAGGCGGGCGAGAGATTAGCATCATTTTAAGAGAAAGAGAAGCCTGTTCTGAGGATCCTGAGCCTGCGCAGGAGCAAAAATTGTGCCTCCGGACGGCGACCGGGTGAAGCGTTACCTGCGCCCGCGCCGGTGTTGTTGAATTAAAACGGCTTTGCAAACAGCCCCTGCCTCCCTGTCGGGACGGGAAGCTGGACCCCTGTACGCCACGGTTGGGCATTTGGCGTTATTCCGGGTCAAATTAGCGTTGACAGCGCCCGGGGCATCTTGTATATCTTCCGTGTTACTTATTGAAGAATCGTGTTACTGTGGTGCGCCGGTTTCGGCGGAGAAGGGGGTGGCAACATGCACATGGCGGATGCTCTGCTCTCACCGGCGGTGGGAGGTGCCGTCTGGGCCCTGTCGGCCGGGGCAATCGCCTGTTGCTCCGCGAGGGTGCGCCGGGAGCAGGATGACCGCCAGGCTCCGCTGATGGGGGTGCTGGGGGCCTTTTTGTTCGCCGCCCAGATGATCAACTTCACCGTGCCCGGTACCGGTTCCAGCGGCCACCTGGCCGGCGGGTTGCTGCTGGCCATCCTGCTTGGTCCCGCTGCCGCCTTTCTCACCGTCGCCTCCGTTCTCCTGGTGCAGGCCCTGTTTTTCGCCGACGGGGGGCTCCTCGCGCTTGGCTGCAACATCTTCAACCTGGGGCTTATCCCGGCCCTGGTCGTCTTCCCGCTGGTTTACCGCAGGTTCATCGGCGCCCGCCCCGGCCGGTTCCGCCAGTGGGGGGTGACCATGACGGCGTCTCTCGTCGCCATGCAGCTGGGTGCTTTTGCCGTGGTGCTCCAGACGGCCGCCTCCGGCGTCTCATCGCTTCCCTTTTCCAAGTTTCTCCTGCTGATGCAGCCGATACACCTCGCCATCGGCCTGGTCGAGGGGGGGGTGACGGTGGCCGTGGTTTCCTTCGTGCGCCAGGCCCGTCCGGAGTTGCTGCAACAGGCCCTGGGAGTCCCTGCGGTTGCGACCCGCTCGCGTCCCTTTTTCCTGGCGGCATTCGTGGCCTTTGCCCTTTTCACCGCAGGATGCCTTTCCTGGTTCGCTTCCGAAAGGCCCGACGGGCTGGAGTGGTCCATCGCCAAGGCGACGGGGGAGGCCGAACTGAAAGGGGGGCAGCGGGGAGTGCACGGCGCCCTGGCCGCTCTCCAGCAAAAAAGCGCCCGGTTCCGCGATTACAGCCTGGACGCCGCGCAGGGCTTCGACTCCCCAGACCCTGCCGGCGTGGCAAAAGGTGCTGCTGCGAAGGGAGGCGGACTCCCCGGCCTCGTCGGCACCGTGCTGACGCTCCTCCTGGTCCTTTTCGCCGCCCTGCTGCTGAAAAAAGGGAGCAGGGCGGCCGCCGCTCCCGGGGCCTAGTGGGGCTTCTCCTGCTCCACAACCTTGAACCCGCGACCTGCAGCGCCGCGAGCGGCCGACAAGCCAGCATCGTCGAGAGCGAAGTCACATGGCATCGATAAACCAGGCATTGCTGGATTTGAAACGGCTGGATCAACTGGCGGCCGGCGGGACGGTGCTGCACCGGCTGGACCCGCGCGCCAAGGTGCTGGCAACGCTGGTTTTCATCGTTTCGGTCGTCTCCTTCGGGAGGTACGAACTCTCCGGCCTCATCCCGTTTCTCTGCTTCCCCGCCTTTTTGATCGCCCTGGGGCAGCTTCCCGCCCGCTATCTCATCGCAAAGGTTGTCCTGGTCTGCCCGTTCGCCGTGGCGGTGGGGATGTTCAACCCGCTCTTCGACCAAGGCGTCCTGATGCAGTTGGGGCCGCTTGGCATCACCGGCGGCTGGATCTCCTTTGCCTCCATCGTCTTGCGCAGTGCGCTCACCGTCGCTGCCGCGCTCGCGCTGACCGCCCTTACCGGGTTCCCCGCGATCTGCTCCGCCCTGGAGCGCCTCGGCATGCCCAGGGCGTTCGCCATGCAGCTCCTCTTTCTCTACCGATACCTCTTTGTGCTCACCGAAGAGGGGGGGCGTGCCTCGCGGGCGCGGGAGCTGCGCTCACTGGGCGGCAGCGGAGACGGCCTGAAAAGCCACGCTTCCCTCCTGGGGCACCTCCTGCTGCGGACCTGGCGGCGCGCCGAGCGGATGCACATGGCGATGCTCGCGCGCGGCTTTTCCGGTGCCCTGCCCGGTGGGGAGGGGTCGCGCTTCGGGGCGCCCGAGCTGCTGTTCCTCTTTTTCTGGTCCGCGCTCTGCATCACGCTCAGACTCAACAATGCGCCCCGGCTTCTGGGCGCGCTGGTAACGGGACAACTGCCATGAGCCATCACATCCTTGAGATCGAGCATCTGCGCCACGCCTATCCCGACGGCACCGAGGCCCTGCGCGATGTCTCCCTGCGCATCGCCCACGGCGAGTCCGTCGCCATCATCGGAGCCAACGGTGCCGGCAAGTCTACCCTTCTTTCGCACCTGAACGGCTACCTGCTCCCCAGCTCCGGCGTCGTCAGGGTCGGTCGCCTCGCCGTGGGGAAGGGGACCCTCTTAGAGGTGAGGCGCACGGTGGGGATGGTGTTCCACGACCCGGACGACCAGCTCTTCATGCCGACGGTGTACGAGGATGTCGCCTTCGGCCCCGCGAACCTCGGCATCACCGGGCAGGATCTGGAACGCTGCGTGACGGGCGCCCTGGAGCGCGTGGATGCGGCGCATCTCGCCCATAAGGCCCCCTACCGTCTCTCTGCCGGAGAAAAGAGGAGGGTGGCGATCGCCACGGTCCTTTCCATGTCCCCGGACATCCTGGTGATGGACGAGCCGACCAACGGGCTCGACCCGTTCGCGCGCCGTCAGTTGATCGGCCTCCTGAAGGAGTTTCGTCACAGCAAGGTGATGACGAGCCACGATCTGGACATGGTGCTGGAACTTTGCGAGCGGACTGTCGTTTTGAGCGGCGGGGAGGTGAGGGCGGACGGGCCGACGCTGGAAATCTTCCGGGACGAGGCGCTGCTCAGGGAGTGCCGGCTGGAAAAGCCCCTGTCGATGCAGGGGTGTCCGGTGTGCGGAGAGCGCCGGAGGTGAAGGGGGCGGGTTTTTCTGGGGGGAGGGGCGGCACGAACAAAAAAAGCCCCGGATCTCTCCGGGGCTTTCGATAAAGTTCTACGCTATGTGATTAAGCCCTGCTGACGTTGGCTGCCTGGAGACCTTTCGGGCCCTTTACGATCTCGAAAGTCACGCTGTCGCCTTCGGTGAGGGATTTGAAGCCTTCGCCGGTAATAGCAGAGAAATGTACGAAAACATCTTCGCCGTTTTCCTGCTCGAGAAAGCCAAAACCCTTGCTGTCGTTAAACCATTTCACAGTTCCGTTTACCATTTACTTACTTCTCCCATATTACTGCTTGTTAGTTGATCCGGGAAAGTTCCTCGGATACGACACCATAACAGTGCGTGGACATCATGTCAATCTTATAATTTTAAATTCGATTAAAAAAAGTCCTCATAGGCGATCGGCCGGCCATCCGGCATGCTCTCCCGTATACACCCCTTATGCACATCCTGCGGGGAACTCCCCGCGTTGACTTTGCAGGCGAGCTGTAGTAGCGTGGGCGCCGCCTTCCTTTGACTGTGCCGCGCGCGGAAAGCCGGGGCGAGACATTGCCTTTTTCTTTTGAAACAGCAGCTTGAACAAGAAGTAGCGGAGTAGAGCTTGAAGATCTGGATAGATGCCGACGCCTGTCCCAGGGTGATCAAAGACATGGTTTATCGCGCCTCCGAGCGCCTGAAGATACCGGTGTGCCTTGTGGCCAACAGCGACCTCTCCCGGGCGCACACGCGCCTGGTCAGCTCGGTGCGGGTCAAGGACGGCTTTGACGTGGCGGATGACTACATAGCCGAGCACGCAGAGGCCTGCGACCTCGTCATCACCGCCGACATCCCGCTGGCAGCGAGGGTGGTCGAGAAGGGGGGCGTTGCGCTCGACCCTCGGGGCGAGCTCTACACGGAGGAAAACGTCGGCGAGCGGCTCTCCATGCGCAATCTCATGCAGGAACTCCGCTCCGACGGCGTGCTCCTGGGAGGGCCGGCGCAGTTCGGCCTCGCCGACCGTCAGCGTTTTGCCTCTTCCTTGGACCGGCTGCTCACCAGGATGGTGCGGAGGTAAAGAGCGCGCAAAACCGAACCTTTTCTCGCAAAGCCGCAAAGACGCAAGAAACGGCGCAAATCAAAGGCTTCATTATCCCATGTATCCCCTTCATCACTGTAGGTGTCTTTTCATCCTTTCTTCGCGTCTTGGCGTGCTGAGTGAGCGAAGCGAACGGGCCTGAACCCGGACTGCGCTTAACAGGGATAAAGTGATGGGGTGAAGTATAAAGCGCTCCCCCCCCCCCGGCAGCGGATGCATGCCGTCCGCGCCCCGGCTGTCACCGGCCTCTCTCTTTGACAGTACACCCGTTCCCTCTGCCACTTTCAGCCTCCCCCGGTAAATTCTTTTTGTGTCGAGCTTCAGGTCGTGTTAGTGTGGGAAAATAAGCAGCTACTACTAAAGCGGTCCTGATGAGTGTGACTGGCATGACACCCCGTTTCAAGCGAACACTGCCGGAGGATGTCGAACTCGAGCAAAAGCGCGCCGAGCTTGCTTCGTTGCGCGCGAAACATGCCGAGGCGGCTGCCGTTTTGCAACAGCTGCGCGAGGAGGTGGCCGGGTTCGAGCGGAGCTACCAGCAGACCCTGGGACACCGCATGGCCGAGCTGGAGAGGATCGAGGCCGAGATCGCCGCCCTGTCCGGTTCTTGTCCGGCCGGGGAGGGGGAGCCGGAGGAGCAGGACGACTTCCTGGACCGGCAGACCTACCAGCGCGGCAGGAGCTTCAAGCAAAGCGGCCCTGCCGGCAGCAAGGGGCGGGTCTGGAGGGCGGAGGAGCAGGACATCAAGGCGCTCTACCGGGAGGTCGCCAAGGCGATCCACCCGGACCTGGCCGGCGACGGACCGGGCGACCTGCGCCACGAGTTGATGTTGAAGGCGAACAAGGCCTACGCGGAGGACGACTTCCGGACGCTGAAGGAGATACTGCGCAGTTGGAGGAGGCAACACCCCGACCGGCCGACGCCGGCGGATACCGTGACGGAGCTGGCGCGGGTGAAACAGCAGATAGCGGAGGAGGTCCAGGCGATACGGGATGTGAACGCGCAGGTGGAACAGCTGAGGGCGAGCTACGTATGCAGGTTCAAGCTGCGGGTGGACGAGAGTCTGGCCGCCGGCTGCGACCTGGTATCCGATCTGATCGCCGCGGCGGATCTCAACATCGCGAGGGCTCTGCGGCGCCTCGCGGCCCTGAAGGGGGACAAGGCCCGCGCTGCTGCCGCGGGACGCACCAGGCACAGAAGGACCCTTCGCTTCCCTGACGACACCTGCTGCGGAACCCTTTATCTGCGCGACCTTGGCTCGGCGGACTTCAGCCAGTGGAAGAAGGCCGGCCCTGCCATAGGGGCGGTGGAGGTCTATGTCGACCAGGCCGTGCGCCTGGACGTAAAGGAAAAGGGGGGCGGGGGGCTCAAGCAGTTGCAGGGACTCGCCCCCGGCGATCTGCAGGCGCTCTTTCTGTACCAGGTGAGCGACGCCGATCTCGACAGCATCGTTCACCTGGCCGGGCTGGAGGAGCTTTACCTCTGCGGGGAGGGGCTCACCGATGCGGCCCTGCTCAGCATCTCCTCACTCACCAACCTAAAGCGCATCTACCTCTACCAGACCGCCATCTCCGACCGGGGGCTCGTCTACCTCCAAGGGCTGCAAGGGCTCAGGGGGCTCACCAGCAGCGGCAACAGCATCACGGACGAAGGGCTGGCCATCTTCCAGCAGGCGATCCCGGGGGTGAAGACCGTCAGCTTCAAGTGGGGACGGTGAGCAGAGTCAATTGACCAATCGGCAACGCCTCCCGCGCCCACCGTCCGCTTCGCCCCTCGAGCCGGCAACCTAGCCTGCCAGCACCCGCTCCATGTCCGCAATCAGGTCCTGCGGGTCTTCCAGCCCTACCGAAAGCCGCACCAGGGTGTCCTTGATGCCGCGTGCCTCGCGCTCGGCCGGCGGCATGGCCGCGTGCGACATCTTGGCCGGGTAGGAGAGGATGCTTTCCACCCCCCCCAGGCTCACTGCGAACGCGGAGAGCTTTACCCCCTCCAAAAGCCGCTTGGTCAGCTCGTAATCGGCGAGCTCGAAGGAAAGCACCGCTCCCGGGCCGCTTGCCTGCGCGTTGTGGATCTCGTACCCGGGGTGCTCGGGAAGCCCGGGGTAGTAGACCTTCGCCACTTCCTTTTGCTCCTTGAGCCACGAGACGATCAGTCCGGCGCTCGCCTGGTGCTCCTCCATGCGCACCTTCAGCGTCTTCAGGCCGCGCAGCACGAGCCAGCAGTCCTGGGGGCCGAGCACGGCGCCGAAGGCGTTCTGGATGAAGCGCAGCCTGCTGCCGATTTCGGGGTCCTTGGCAACGGAAAAGCCGCAGAGCACGTCGGAGTGGCCGTTTAGGAACTTGGTGCCGCTGTGCAGCACGATGTCGCAACCAAGCTCCAGCGGCCGCTGCAGGTAGGGGGTCATGAAGGTGTTGTCGACGATGGTGAGAAGCCCCCTGTCCCTGGCGAGCCGCGCTGCCGCGGCGAGATCGATGATCTTGATGAGCGGGTTCGAGGGGGTCTCGAGGTAAAGCGCCTTGGTCTCCGGAAGAATGGCCGCGGCGATGGCCGCCGTATCGGTGGCGTCGACGAAGCTCGCCCGCAGCCCCCACCCCTTGAAGAGGGTGGAGAGGACCCGGAAGGTCCCGCCGTAGACGTCCTCGCATACCACCAGGTGATCACCCGGGGCGAACATCAGCAACGTGGAGGCTATGGCCGCCATGCCGGAGGCGAAGGCAAGCCCGGTGGCGCCCTTCTCAAGCCCCGCCACTGCCTCCTCCAGCGCCTCCCTGGTGGGGTTGCCGGAACGCGAGTAGTCGAACCTGCCGAAGTGGTCCATCGAGCGCTGGGCGAAGGTGGAGCTGAGGTAGATGGGGTGGCTGAGCGAGCCGTGCTCGGGGTCGATCGGGCTTGTGCCGTGTATCAGTTCGGTTGCGAATTTCATGCGTTGTCTCCTTCAAAGGCCTGCGCCAGGTCTGCGATCAGGTCGTCCTTGTCTTCGATCCCCACCGAAAGGCGGAGCAGCAGGTTGTTGATGCCGAGCCGCTCCAGCGTCTCCGGCTCGATGTCCGCGTGGGTCTGTACCTGCGGGAAGGTGATCAGGCTCTCCACGCCCCCCAGGCTCTCGGCGAAGGAGATCAGCCGCGTCTTCATGAGCAGCTGGTTCACGAGCCCCGGCTCGGTCACCTCGAAGGCGATCATGGCTCCGAACCCCTTGCCGCGCCGCTTCATCAGCTCGTGCCCCGGATGATCCTCGAGCCCCGGGTAATAGACCTTGCCGGCCTTGGGGTGGCTGGAGAGCCACTGCGCCAGGGCCAGCGCGTTCTCCTGCTGCCGGTCCAGGCGTATGGTGAGCGTCTTCATGCCGCGTATGGTGAGCCAGGAATCCTGCGGGCCGAGCACGGCGCCGGCGCCGTTTTGGTGGAAGTAGACCTGCTCTGCCAAGAGCGGGTCCTTCACGGCGACCAGCCCGCAGACCGTGTCGTTGTGGCCGGCCAGGTACTTGCTCCCCGAATATACGGTGATGTCGGCGCCCTGGTCGAGGCAGCGCAACAGGTAGGGGGTGAGGAAGGTGTTGTCGACGATGCAAAGCATCCCCCGGTCCCTGCAAAGCGCAGCGAGCTTCTCCACGTCCGCGACCTTCAAGAGGGGGTTGGTGAGGGATTCCACGAAGAGCGCCCGCGTGTTGGGGCGGATCGCCTGCCGCACCAGCTCGGGATCGCTGGTGTCCACATAGCTGAAGGTCAGTCCGAACTGGTTGAAAAGCTTCTCGAAGAGCCGGTAGCTGCCGCCGTAGAGGTCCTCGGTGACGATCAGGTGGTCGCCCTGGCGAAAGAGGAACATGAGGCTCGTGATGGCGGCCATCCCCGAGGCGTAGGCGAAACCGCGGCTTGCCCCCTCCAGGACGGCGAGCCCTTCCTCCAGCGCCTGCCGGGTGGGGTTCCCCGACCTGCTGTAGTCGTACCCGGTGCTCTGTCCGAGCCCGGGGTGGCGAAAGGTCGCGGTCTGGTAGATGGGGACCGTGACCGCGCCGGTCCTGGATTCCCGCTGAAGGCCTATGTGTGCTGCTTCCGTTGCGATCTTGCTCATCTCTTTCTACCTCCAATAGGAAAAGTCCCCTTCCGGGGTTCGGAAGGGGACTTTTCTAGTATTGGTCCGCGCTTCCTTATCTTCCGAAACGTTTCCGTTTCGCAGGATTTGGCACCTTCCCCATGGGGAGGTTGCCGCGACGTCACAGGGCCAGTCCCTCGATCGCTCTAGATAAGTCCGTGCTATTCGATTGTCGGTCATGGAGCTGCTGCTCCTTGCTCGGGTATAGTAATACTGAATCACTTCGGTTCTGTCAACGGCAAACTTGACGCTGCCAAAAGTGGATCTTGTTATTTATTGCCAATCTTTTGGTTCGAAGCTGGAGGTAGTCATCTTCGGCGATGGCTTCACTGTCAAAGCCGGATATGGTCGCTCTTACAGAAGAAATGTGATTGACATTGGGAATTAACATGCCAATATATTGCTTAGCAGATAATGATCGCTGGAGGGACAATCAATGGCAACCTTGGTAGAGATCGCAGCTCAGATTGTAGCATCGCATGCGGCCAGTACTCCGATGACTTCAGATCAGCTTATATTCGAAATCGGCAAAGTGCACACTGCCCTCAAAAATCTTGAAGCAGGCGAGCCTGCAGAGGGATCGGAGGAAGTAAAGACTTCACTGTCCGCCAAAGAGGCGTTTAGAAAAGGCGAGATTCTCTGCATGCTGTGCGGCAAGGGTGGGTTCAAGACACTTGCGCGCCACTTGCACACAGCCCACGGCCTGAAGCCGGGCGAATACAAGAAGCAGTTCGGCATTCCCGGCAAGCAGCCCCTGGCCGCCAAGAACTACTCCGATGCCAGGAGGAAGATGGCCCTGGAGCGCGGCCTGGCCGACAACCTCGCCAAGGCCAGGGGGGTCCGCATGGCGAACATAGAGGCCAAAAAGGCCGCTCCCGCCAAGGCAGCGAAACCCGCCAAGGCAGCCGAACAGGCGGGCGCCAGGGGAGCCAGGACCAAGGCACCCTGACAAGCCGCCGGTTCATGCAGAAAAGCCGCCCGACATGGGCGGCTTTTTTTTTAGTCAGGGCGGGATCGCTCGCGCGCGCTACTGGATGAACGGCAGACGGTTGCCAAAGCGCAGCGATCATGTGACAATGCTGCATCCGGAACGACCTGCGGCCCGGACGCTGTTGTTCTGAACGGCGTTATCCGCCGCGGGCGAGCTTTGACATAGGGAGCAGCTTATGCAGACACTGGTCGATCTTTTTCACAGCTTTGCAGCACGGGGAGATGAACCTGCGCTGGTCAACCGCACAGGCGTTCGTCGCTACGTGGTCTCCTACGGGGAACTCTCGGAGCTCTCCCTCAGGATGTCGGCCCTGCTGGCGCAAAAGGGGGTGCAGCCCGGCGATCGCGTGCTGCTTTGGGGTCCCAACTCGTCCTGGTGGGCGGTGGCCTACTGGGGGATCATAATGCGGGGCGCGGTGGCGGTCCCGGTCGACTTCATGTCCGACCGGGGGCGCGCGGAGTCCATCCGCTCGCTTACCCAGTCGAGGATCTCGCTGCAAAGCAGGTTCAAGCCGGAGCGGATCGCCGGGGGGGATTCACTGCTCCTTGAGGACCTCCAGTACCTTTTGCAGGATGTCGAGCCCGCTGAGGACGGCGCGCACCCGGCTCCCGACGACATGGCGCAGCTCATCTACACCTCGGGCACCACCGGCAACCCGAAGGGGGTGATCCTCACCCACGAGAACCTGGTCGCCAACGTGCTGCAGATAAACCGGCAGGTCCCGATCATCACGCCCCGGTTCAACTTCCTCTCCCTGTTGCCGCTGTCGCACATGTTCGAGCAGATGGGCGGCTTCTTCACCCCCCTGTACCGCGGCGGCACCATCGTCTATCCCCGCACCCTCAAGCCTTCAGCCATCATGGAGGCGCTCTCCGAGGAGGACATCTACGTCATCATGTCGGTCCCCCGCCTGATGCAGCTTTTAAAGAGCACCATCGAGCGCGAGCTGGCGGAAAAGAAGCTGGACCGCCCCTTCGCTTGGCTTGCCGGGAGGGCCGAAGGGCTCTCAAAGCCGATGCGGCGCAAGCTCTTTTTCCCGGTGCAGAGGAAGTTCGGGAAGCATTTCACCGTCTTCGTCTCGGGGGGGGCGCCCCTCGATCCCGACGTGTTCCGCTTCTGGGACGGCATGGGGTTCACGGTGCTGGAGGGGTACGGCCTCACCGAATGCTCTCCCGTTCTTTGCGTGAACACCATGGAAAAGCAGGTGGCGGGCTCGGTCGGACCGCCGCTGCCGGGGGTCGAACTGAGGCTCGACGGGAAGGAGCTGGTGGTGCGCGGGGACAACGTCTTTCCCGGTTATTACCAAAACGCGGAGGCGACCCGCGCCGCCTTCACAGAGGACGGCTGGTTCAGGACCGGCGACCTGTGCGAGATCCGGCCGGACGGCTGGCTCAGCATCAAGGGACGGGAGAAGGAGCTGATCGTGACCGGCGGCGGCGTCAACGTCTACCCCGACGAGCTGGAAGCTGTGCTGAACAAGATCCCGGGGGTGAAGGAGTCGTGCGTGATCGGCCTGGACCGGGGAGGCGGGGAGGAGGTGCACGCCGTCCTGCTGCTGGACGATGCGGCACCCAGGCCTGAGGAGATCCTCGGGGAGGCCAACGCCCGCCTCGACACCATGCACCAGATTACCGGCTGCACCGTCTGGCGCGAGCCCGAGTTCCCGAAGACCACCACCTTGAAGATCAAGAAGTTCCAGGTGAAGGAACAGCTGAAAAAGGGTGCAGCCGCGGGGGGCGCCGGCGGAGGCGACCACCTCGTCAACCTGCTGGCCAAGGTGACCGGAGCCGATGCCTCCGGGATCAACGAGCAGTCCCTGCTGGTCGCGGATCTGGGCCTTACCTCCATCGGGCGGCTGGAACTGGTCAACTTCCTGGAGCAGGAATACCGGCTCGACATAGAGGACTCCCAGATCGGTCCCCAGACCCGGGTCGCAGAGCTGCGCGGGATCATATCCAGGCGGGAAAAGTGGCGGCACCGCAGCCGTTTCAGGTTCTGGACCAACAGCGCGCCGATCCGCGCGCTGCGCATGGCGGCCGACGCGCTGATGACCTACCCCCTGTTCCGGCTCTTCGTGACGCTTGAGGTGCAGGGCGCCGAGCGGCTGGCGGGGGTGCAGGGACCGGTCATCTTCATCGCCAACCACCTGGGGTACTTCGACCAGCCCTCCCTCATGTTCTCGCTGCCGCGCAGGATGCGCTATCGCACCGCGACGGCCGCCTGGGAGGAGTTCTTCTTCGGCGACTACCACGGCCTGAACCGGTTCTGGCGCTATCTCTGCTACCAGTGCGGCACCCTGTTGCTCAACCTCTTCCCGCTGCCGCAGACCAGCGGGTTCTCCGGCGCCGTCAAGTTCATGGGCAAGCTGACCGACCACGGGTTCAACACCCTGATCTTCCCCGAAGGGGCGCATTCGCTGGACGGCAGGATGGGTGATTTCCAGTTGGGGCTCGGGATCATCGCCAAGGAGCTCGGTATCCCCGTGGTGCCGGTGAAGATCGCGGGCACGGAGAAGGTCCTTCCCCCCAAGCACTCGGGGATGCCGAGGCGGGGGAAGGTGTCGGTGACCTTCGGGGAGCCTATGCGTTTCCGGTTCGAGGAGCCCGCAGAGATCGTGGCGAAGGCCCGGGCCGCAGTGGCCTGTCTTTGACAGAAAAGTTCACGGGAGATGAACGAAGATGAAGCCAGACCCGATATCGCTTTCCTACCGTCGCTACGCCCTGGGGCTCTTGCTCGCGGTGAACCTGCTCAACTACATCGACCGGCAGGTACTCTTCGCCGTGTTCCCCCTGATCAAGGCCGACCTGGACATCACCGACACCGAGCTGGGACTGCTGGGGAGCGCCTTCATGGTGAGCTACATGGTCATCGCCCCGGTGTTCGGCTGGCTGGGTGATCATTGGGACCGCGTGAAACTCGCCTCGGCGGGGGTCGTTGTCTGGAGCATCGCCACCGTGCTCGCAGGCTTTGCGCCGGGGTACCGCACCCTCCTCGCCGCGCGCGCCACCGTGGGGGTAGGGGAGGCGAGTTTTGGCACCGTTTCCCCCGGCCTCATCGCCGATTTCTTCGAGAAGGAGCAGCGCGGCCGCATCCTTTCCTTTTTCTACGTTGCCATCCCGGTGGGGAGCGCCCTCGGCTACCTCTTGGGGGGGGTGCTGGGGCACCGGTTCGGCTGGCACGCCGCCTTCCTCATGGTCGGTCTCCCGGGGATTCTCCTCGCCGTACCCCTCTGGTTCCTGCGCACCCCGGAGCGCCCTCTCCAGCGCGTTTCTCCGGACGCAGGCCAGGAGGAGAGGGGGATGGCGGCCTACGCCCGGCTCTTTCGAAACCGCGCCTACGTCACCAACACCCTTGCCATGGCCGCCATGACCTTCGCCATCGGCGGGCTGGCGCAGTGGATCCCGACCTTCCTGTACCGCACCCATGCCCTCAACGTGGAAAAGGCCAACACCCTCTTCGGCGCCACCACGGTGGCGGCCGGCATACTGGGCACCCTGGCCGGCGGCTGGCTGGGCGACCGCTGGCAGAAAAAGAGCAGCAGGGGGTACCTGCTGGTCTCCGGATGGGGCTTCCTGATCGGGACACCCTTTGCCGCCTGGGCCATACTCGCCCCGGGGCTGACCGGCTGCATGGCCGCGATCTTCGCAGCGGAGTTCTTCCTTTTCCTGAACACCGGCCCCCTCAACACCGTGATCATCAACGTGACCAGACCCTCGGTGCGCGCCATGGCCTTCGCCGTGAACATCTTCTTCATTCATGCCCTTGGCGACGCGATATCCCCCTCCCTGCTCGGCTGGTTTTCCGATCTCTGGGGTCTCAGGAGCGCGCTTCTCACCACTCCTTTGGTGATGGCCCTTGCCGGGGTGTTCTGCTTCGTCTGCGGCAGGTTCGTGGCCGACGACATGGCCCGGGCAGAACCCCGGGCTCCCGGAGAGCCGGTGTGACTTGCCAAGGTACTTGCGGCGAGGCAACTGCGACGCTATTATCCCTTAGGCGTTTTTCCGCCCTTCCAATCAATAAATCAGCAAGCGAGGCAACAGTGTCCTTCAGGAGTTTCAGCATGTTTGGCAGGATCTTTCTGCTTTTATTGGCGGGGACGACCCTTTTCGGCTGTGCCACGGCGAAAAAGCCTTTGACGGGGGTGGTGCAGGGGAGAGAGGTGGAAACGCTGCAATCCGCCGTCGCCATCTCGGCCCTGTCCGGCGGACAGAGCACGGCCGGCCGGGGCTACCTGGTCTACAAGGCGCCCGCTCTTTTTCACCTGGCTATCCTCTCCCCTTTCGGCCAGACCGTGCTGGAGGCGTTCAGCGACAACGACCGGTTCACCTGCGTGGTGCCGTCGCAGCGGACAGCGTATGCCGGGCTCCTGTCGGAGCTGCCCGAGCACAGCGTCCTCAAAAGCATCGAGCTTCTGAAGTGGGTGATGGCTCCTCCCCCTTTGCCGGTCCCTGCGCCGGCGGCGAAGCAAAGGCTCGTTCGCTCCGGCGTCGGCTACTATTTCGACGAGATAGGGATGCTGGAGCGCAAGGTGTCACAGGAAGGGGACGAGGTCGCCTACGAGGGGTACCGCACGCTTGAGGGAGTCGCTTTCCCCGGCTCGATCGCGATCCGGAACCGGTACGGCGCCACTGTCAGGATCGTCTTCGACGAGCCGCAGATCAACGGGACTGTTGAAGCATCCGACCTGACCCCTGACCTTTCAGGCATGAGAGTCCTGCCCCTGGCTGAATTCAAGGCCATGTGACACCCGGACCAAGGTTTCGGCTTTGGTTGATCCTTTCGGGAAAAGATACTTTCAATTATTTCTATAACTTGTTATGCTTTGAGTCGCAATGGCTCTGAGTGTAACCTTTGCCATGGTTGTTGATCGTTCGCCGGTGTAACTGTATCAGCATCCGGATTTGACATGGTCGTTCTTGAAAACAAAGCATAGGAGTACCATCCATGAGATACGGCCGCCCAGCAGTACTGCTAGTTTGCTTGTCCTTTACCAGTGGCTGCGCCATGTTCGAAGCCAGGCAGCCGCCCGCGCCGCCGCAACCCCCCAAGGAACTTTCGGTGCCGGTCGGCAGGAACTGGAAGGTCATCGAAGAGGCGCCCGTGCTGACCAACGAGCGAGACGAGCGCCCGGCGTTTCAGAAGGAACAGTCCATCCTGCCCGAAGGGGTGCAGCGGCCGGGCGCGCCTGCCGAGAAAGAGCGCATAATCGAAACGCCGCGCTGAAGATCCGGACCAACGAGACCGGTCAGGGAGCCCCCCGCCGCTTGGAACGGGGGGCATCCTTGCCGGTGCCGTCCCGTCCCGGCGCAAAGCACGCCAATGGCGCTTCCCGCAACACCTCGCCGCAACCCGAACAGCTGCATGCCAATCCAGAGAGAGGGGGAGACCTATGGATAAAAAGCTCTATCTCAGCTTCATCGCTGCGTTTCTGACCATAGCCGCCTTAGTCCTTTTTGCCTTCCTTGCCGCCCCCATCGCCAAACCGCTTGCCTGGGCCCTCATCATAGGGACCGCCACCATGCCGCATCACAACCATCTGCTGCAGCGGTTTCCTGGACGCCCGGGGCGCTCCGCGGGACTCATGGTGCTTGCCGTCACCATCTGCTTCGTCCTCCCCGCAGCCGGGCTGGTGCTGACCGCAGCCGTGAACGCCCCCGAATGGTACCGGCAGGTCGAGCAGCTGATACAGGATGTCGGCAAGACCGGCGCCAGCACGATCAGCCAGTTCCCACTGGTCCAAAGGGGGATGGCCCTGGTGGAGCGCTTCGGCATCGACATCGCAGGCATGGGGGGTAAAATCGCCGCCAGCAGTTCGACCATGATCCTGAACGCCGCCACCAACATGGCCAGGAACCTGTTCGACTTTTTGTTCACGCTCGCAGTAGCGCTGTTCGTGCTCTTCTTCATCTACAGGGACGGCGAGAGGGTGGTTTCCCTCTTCATCGGGCATCTCTCCCCCAATCCCCGTAAGGCCCAGCACTACGTGAGCCAGATCCGTTCCATCACCACCGCGGTCGCAGTCGGCACCATACTGACCTGCATCACGCAGGGCGTGATAGCGGGGCTTGGCTACTGGGTGGCCGGAGTGCCGGCCCCTATCTTCTGCGGCACCCTTACCGCCATAGCCGCGCTGATCCCGGTGGTCGGCACGGCAATCGTATGGGTCCCCCTGACCGCCCTGATTGCCCTGAACGGCTCCTATATGACCGCGCTGCTGCTCGCACTTTGGTGCGTCTTTTTCGTCGGTTTCTCCGACAACGCCATCCGCCCCCTTGCCATCGGGGCTGCCAGCGACGTCTCGGTCATGGCCGTGGTGCTAGGCGCGATCTGCGGAGTGGTCACCATGGGGCTTTTGGGGCTGATCCTGGGCCCCCTGGTCTTCGCCGTGTTGTTCAGCATGTGGGATGATGCCGTGACACAGGCCCAGGCGCCCGAGCACGGCGAGATCCCCTGACCGCTGCGCGAAAACCGGCTGTTCAGGCACGGGGCAAAAACGCTATACTCTGTTCTGGTCCGGAGGCCGCAGGGGCCGCCGGCGCGTCTACAAGAATCAAAAGGAGCAAAACATGAAGAGAACCATTTTTTCAGCGGTGATGCTGCTTGCCGCGGCGACGATGCTGTCCGGCTGCATATTCACCAACTGGCACGATCACGACCGTGGCCACGGCTACGGGCACGACAGGGGCAAGCGTGGCGGGGGTGGAGGAAGCGGACGACGCTGATCCCCGCTCCGCCCGGAGGTATTGTCGTATGAAAAGCATAGGACAGTTTCTCTTTGGCAGGTATTGCGCCGGCGCCCTCTTGCTGGTGCTGGTTTTCTCCGGCGGTGCCGGGCTCGCAGCCGAGCCCGGCACCGGCAGCGAGAGAGCCTTGCTCGCCAAGTACAACTCGATCAGACCCAGGCTCGAGAAGAACCAGTTTGGCGCCCCCATCTACCTGGAGTCCTCCGAAGCTGAAGCCTCGGTACAGGTGGACATGTACGGGGTGGTCAACCACCCCTTCGACCTCGTGAAGGAGGCCCTGCAGTCGCCTTCCAACTGGTGCGACATCACGCCGTTGCACATAAACATAAAAGCCTGCACCTTCAAGACCGGCACGAATCCCCCCCAGTTGACCCTTTACAGCGGCCGCAAATACTACCAGCCCCCCTCCGACGCCTATCCCATCCGCTACAAGTTCCGCGTGGTCTCCCAGCTCCCCAGGTTCCTCGACCTCAACCTGGATGCCGAGGAGGGCCCCATGGGCACCAAGGACCACCGGATGGTGCTGCAGGCGGCTCCACTGGACGGGCAGAGCACCCTGCTTCGTTTCAGCTACGTCTACAGCCAGGGCGCCGTGGCGCGCATGGCCATCAGGGGGTATTTCTCGACCATCGGGCGCGACAAGGTGGGCTTCAGCGTGATCGGCGACAGGGGCGGCAAGCCGCGCTACATCGAAGGGGTGAGGGGGGCGGTGGAACGCAACACCATGCGCTACTACCTCGCCCTGCAGACCTTCCTGGAGACGCTGAAATACCCGGACAACCAGGTCTTCGAACAAAGGATCAGCCGCTGGTACGACCTCACCGCGAAGTACCCCAAGCAGTTGAAGGAGATCGACAAGAACAGCTACCTCGCCAACAAGAGGAGGGAGCGCGCCAAACAGTTGTCCCTGCAGGAGAAAGAGGGGGGGTAGCGGCGCGCTGCGGATGGAGCCCCCCAAGAACCGCCCGCTTTAAGGAAGGATCTGCCATGGCTGAGCCGATCGTCGACATGCGAGGGATCTGCAAATGCTTCACCGAGGGGGGGCGCGAGAGGGTCGTCTTCCGCGATGCCTCGCTTCAGATAGCACCCGGAGAATGGGTCTTTCTGCTGGGGCGAAGCGGCTCGGGGAAATCGACCCTCTTGAACCTGTTGAGCGGGATCGACCTCCCCGACGACGGTGAACTCTTCATCGGCGGCAAATCGCTGAACCGCATGAGCGAGCGGGACAGGACCCTGTTCAGGCGCAACAGCATCGGTTTCGTCTTCCAGTTCTACAACCTGATCCCCACCCTCACGGTCGAGGAGAACGTCCTGCTCCCCCTGGAGCTTGCCGGGATGCTCACCCGGCAGCACCGCGAACGGGCGCGCGACCTCCTGGAGGAGGTCGGCCTCGGCGACCGGGGGGGGAGCTTTCCGGACCGCCTCTCGGGCGGGGAGCAGCAGCGTGTCGCGGTCGCCCGCGCGTTGGTGCACCGGCCGGAACTCGTGCTGGCGGACGAGCCGACCGGCAACCTCGATGCCGATACCGGAGGGCAGGTGCTCGACCTTTTCCGGCGCCTGCTGCGCCCCACCGGGACCACCATGGTGCTGGTCACCCACTCCGGCGAGGTCGCCCTCCTGGCAGACCGGGTGCTCACCATAAAGGAGGGCCGGCTGGTCGCCGCCCCCGGAGCCGCGCCATGATCCTTTGGCGGGCCGGCGTGCGAAACGTACTGCGTCACCCGTGGCTTACGGTACTGGCCATACTGGGTGTGGCACTCGGTGTCGCCGTCGTCACAGCAGTCGATCACGCCAGCGTGGCCGCCCAGCGCGCCTTCCGCATGGCGGCGCAGACCGTCGCCGGCCGCGCCACCCACCAGGTGGTCGGGGGGCCGGCTGGCCTCTCGGAACAGGTCTACAAAAGCATCAGGATCACCAAGAGGTTCCGCAACTGCGCACCGGTGGTGACGGGGCACCTGCAACTCCCCGGCAAGCCCGGCGGCACCTTCCAGCTGATAGGCATCGACCCCTTCTCCGAATCCCCCATACGCTCCTTCAGTTCCCGTTTCACCGATCCATCCATCCTGGCACGGCTGGTGGGCAGCCCGAACACCGTCCTCATGCTGCGGCAGACGGCGGCCGAGCTTGGGGTGGAGCGAGGCGAATCATTCCCGGTGGAGGTCTCGGGGGCACGCAGGGTCCTGGTCCTGGCCGGATACCTCGACCCGCCCGACCAGGTGAGCCGCGTCGTGCTGGCCTCGGTCCTTGTCTGCGACATCAGCACCGCGCAGGAACTGCTGTCGCTGACCGGACGGCTCTCCAGGATCGACCTGCTGCTCCCCGAGGGGGAGGCAGGGGAGAGGGTGCTAAAGGATCTGGGCTCCGTGTTGCCGCCCGACGCCGGCATCATTCCCGCCGGGGCCCGTGCCGGTGCCCTGGACAAGATGACGCGCGCCTTCAGGCTGAACCTCAGGGCGCTCAGCCTGCTGACCCTGGTGGTCGGGATGTTCCTCATCTACAACACCATGACCTTCTCGGTGGTCCGCAGGCGGCGCCTGATCGGCATGCTGCGCGCCCTGGGGGTGAGCCGGAGGGAAATCTTCACCATGATCCTGGCGGAGGCGTTTCTCATCGGCCTTGCCGGCACCGTCGTCGGCATCGTCTGCGGCACGCTGCTCGGGGCGGAACTGACCCGCCTGGTGACCAGGACCATAAACGACCTCTACTTCGTGATGGAGGTGCGCCGTGTGCCGCTTCTCCCCGCCGTCCTCTGGAAGGGGGCGCTGCTCGGCATTGCTGCGACGCTCGCCGCCTCTTTCCCCGCAGCCCTCGAGGCGACCGGGGCTCCTCCCAGGGCCGCGCTGTCGCGCTCGCTTTTCGAGGCCAGGCGCAAGAAGGCGGTGCCGTTTGCCGCTACTTGCGGGGCGCTCCTCATGCTGGCGGGCGTGGGGCTTTTCCTGTTCGAGCGGGGGGGGGTGGTCGGCGGGTTTGCGGGGCTTTTCGCCGTCATAGTCGGTTACACCCTGCTGGTCCCGGCTGCCGTGATGCTGCTTGCCAGGGTCCTGGGGCCGGCAATGGGCGCCGTCATGGGCGCCATGGGGAAGATGGCCGCGCGGGGAGTGGTGGTCTCCCTCTCCAGGACCGGGGTGGCCACGGCGGCCCTCGTGGTCGCCGTGTCGGCCGGTATCGGTGTCGGCATCATGGTGGGGGGCTTCCGCCTCACCGTCCAGAGCTGGCTTGGGAACTGGCTTCAGGCGGACGTGTACGTGACCTCAGCCGACAGGAGCGGGGGGCGCTACCGCCCGCCTCTCGACCCTTCCCTGGTGCGGCGTCTCTCCACGCTCCCCGGCGTCCGGGGATACACCCTGTCGCGCCGCGTGTCCGTGGAAGGGGGAGAAGGCCCGACGGAGATATTCTCGGTGCAGGTCCCGGAATCGGCCTTCCTCCGCTACCCCTTCAAAGAGGGGAGCCCCAGTGGCGCCTGGGGGAGTTTCAGCCGCGGCGAATCGGTGCTGGTATCCGAGCCGTACAGCTACCGCCACCGTCTGCGCCCAGGGGACAGGGTCCCCCTGCGCACCGCCCGGGGGATGAGGGAATTCCCCGTTTCCGGCATCATCTTCGACTACGGCTCGGACACCGGCATCGTCATCATGAGCCGTGCCGGGTACCTGCGGAACTTCGACGACGAGAGCGTCGACGGGATGTCGTTTGACGCCGGCGCCGGCATGACCGTCGCCGCGCTCCAGGAGCTGGTCCGCAGCAGGGCAGGGGGGGAGGGCATCACCGTTGTCTCCAACGCCGAACTGCGCCGGGCCAGCGTGGAGGTCTTCGACCGGACCTTCGCCATAACCTCGGTGCTCAGGATGTTGACCATGCTGGTGGCATTCGTCGGCATCCTCTCGGCCCTGATGGCGATGCAGGTGGAGCGCGCCCGCGAGCTCGCCGTGCTGCGTGCCGTGGGGCTGACGCCGGGCCAGGTGTGGGGCGTCATCTGCGGCGAGACGCTGCTGATCGGTCTGATCGCCGGGCTTCTCTCGCTTCCCCTGGGGATCGTCGAGGCGCTGATCCTGGTTTACGTGGTGAACCTCCGCTCCTTCGGGTGGACCATGCAGCTCTCCATAGAGCCGGCCTACCTGGTCCAGGCGCTCGCCCTCTCGGTGGCGGCGGCGCTTTTGGCGGGCATCTACCCGTCGCTGAGGATCGCCCGCACCTCGCCCGCCGTGGCGCTCAAGGAGGAGGATTAGCATGCGCCGCCTTTACCTGGTGTCCGCCCTGCTCCTTGCCGTGGCCCTGCTTTCCTGGTGGATCGCCGCAGGCAGGGGGAGGGGGCCCAAAAGCGAGGAGAGCTTCGCCCTGCAAGAGGTGTTGGGAGGAACAGCCGCCGAGGGTTTTGCCAGGGCCCAGGCGCCTCGCCGCTTCGCCTTTCCCGAGGATCACGCCCCTCACAGGGGGTTTCGCAACGAGTGGTGGTATTTCACCGGGAACTTGACCACTGCGCAGGGACGCCGTTTCGGCTACCAGCTCACCTTCTTCTTGGCGGCGCTCGCCCCCACTGCGGCGAAAAGGGAATCGGCCTGGGGGAGCAACGAGGTGATCATGGCGCACTTCGCGGTGACCGACGTGGCGGGGAAGCGGTTCCTGTTCGCGGAGCGCTTCAGCCGTGCCGCCCTGGGGCTTGCCGGCGCAGGCGGCCGTCCGCTCTCGGTGAAGCTGGAGGATTGGTCCCTCCTGGAGACAGTCCGGCGCCCGTGGGGGGTGAAGCTCGCCGCAGCCGACCCCGGCATGGCGATAGATCTGGAGCTTTCCGCCCTGAAGCCGGAGGTGCTGAACGGGGAAGGGGGGCTAAGCCGCAAGAGCGCCACCCCCGGCAACGCCTCCTATTACTACAGCATCCCGCGCATGGCCACCTCGGGGACCATCCGGGTCGGCGGCGAAAGCTTCCGGGTGCAGGGGCTCTCCTGGCTTGACCGCGAGTGGAGCACCTCCGCCCTCGACCGCGACCAGCAGGGATGGGACTGGTTCGCGCTGCAGCTGGATGACGGCCGGGACATCATGTACTACCAGTTGAGAAAGAAGGACGGGAGCGCTGACCCCTTCTCCGGCGGCACACTGGTGGCGGCCGACGGCAGCAGCAGGCAGCTCAAGCGCGGTGAAGTGAAGCTGGAGGCGCTGGGGCGGTGGAAGAGCCCCAAAAGCGGCGCGAGCTACCCTGCTGCCTGGCGCATGCGGGTGCCGTCGCAGGGAATGGACCTGGAGATAACGCCGCGGCTGGCAGACCAGGAGCTTGTGACCGGATTCAGGTACTGGGAGGGGGCGGTGGCGGTTCGGGGCAGCGTGGGGGGCTCGGGGTACCTGGAGATGACGGGGTACCCGGCCCCCTCCTCCCGGCAGTGATGTCGAGGGGGAGGAACCCTGTTCGGGGAGTGACAGCTAAGGGAGCGATTGGTTGAAAAAGAAGCAAGATTGGATCAGGGGAGGGTGAAGCAGAAAGAGCACTGGACCAGCTGGTCGGTGCTCACTATGTTGTGCGGAAAAACAAAAAAGGACCCGGGAAAATCCCAGGTCCTTTGCAATTGATGGTGGAGCTGAACAGGATCGAACTGTCGACCTCTTGAATGCCATTCAAGCGCTCTCCCAACTGAGCTACAGCCCCATCGAA
>CAZFMI010000017.1:0-67911 GCA_964519915.1 uncultured Geomonas sp. | reverse complement strand
CCGACGAGATCATCCCGGCCAAGTACCTGACCGAGATCACCAAGGAAGACCTGAAGCCCTACCTGCTTGAGGATCTCAAGCTCCCCGGCTTCGATTCCAAGTCCGAGAAGACCTACGGCGCCGGGGTCGTGGTGACCCGCGCCAACTTCGGCTGCGGCTCCTCCCGCGAGCACGCCCCCTGGGTGTTCGAGGTGAACGGCATCAACGCCGTCATCGCGCAGTCCTTCGCGAGGATCTTCAGGCAGAACATGTTCAACTGCGGCATGGCGGCCATCGAGCTCTCCGCGGAGCAGATCGACCGCCTGTTCGCGTTCTCCGACGCGGCCGACGCCTCCATCGAGGTGGATGTGGCGAGCGCGACCCTTACCGTCAAGGGGGGAGGCCGGGAGGATTCGATGCAGTTCGAGATCTCCCCCTTCGACAAGGCGCTGGTGCTGGCAGGCGGATGGGTGGATTACGCGGACAGCAAATACTAGCAGCCAGGCGGCAAACGGCATCTGAGTACAGTGAGGCAGGAGACCGTGGTTTCCTGCCTCACTGTTTTTCCACGGCCGGTATTTGACAGCCGGGGCTTCGCTGACATAATCACCCATCAAGACCTTCTCCTGTCAAGGGAGGAGCCGAATTATATTTTGATTGACTAGGGATTATTGCAGCAGTTACTATCCCGTGCCGTCTTTTAAACGAAAGTTGTTCCCCCGAGGTTCATGAAACATTTCAAGATGTCCATAGCGACGCTGCTGGTACTGCTCGCCTTCGCCCCCGCAAGCGGCGCCGAACAGGGGGAGGAAGGCACCATCTTCACGCTTTGGCCGCTGGTGGATTACCGCGAGAGCCCCGCGGAGGGGTTCAGCAACCTCTCCCTGCTGGGGCCGCTGATCAAGTACCAAAAGCACGGCAAGGACCGGGACCTCGCCGTCCGCCCCTTCTTCTACAAGGAAAGCCACAGCGAGGAGCAGGCGGAATCGACCTATTTCCTTTACCCGGCAGCCCACCACGAGAGCACCCCCGAGGCCGACACCCTCAACGTGTTGCAGCTCTTCCGGAAGGATACCTACCGCAAGCAGGAGGAGGATGAGCTGGAGAAGTCGACCATGCTCTTTCCCTTCTACATCTCGGGGGATTCGGACAAGTACGGCCCTTACCGCGCCGTCTTCCCGATCTACGGCGACCTCTACGAGCGCTTCTGGCGCGACGAGTACCACTTCTTCATGTTCCCGCTCTACGGCTCCACCGTAAAGCGCGGCACCACCACCAACCATTACCTCTGGCCGATCTTCTCCACCACGAAAGGGGAGAACGAGGACGGCTTCGGGGTGTTCCCCCTGTACGGCCAGTCGCAAAAGACCGGCGTCTACCAGAAGCGTTTCGTGCTCTGGCCCTTTTACACGGCGGAGCAGACGGGGCTCGACACCGACAACCCGACGCAGAAGAAGTTCTTCTTCCCGCTGTACGCGGCGACCGATTCGCCGAAGAAGACCTCGCGCAGCTACCTCTGGCCCTTTTTCGGCTACACGGAGGACCGCGAGAGGAACGTGGAGGAGGTCAACTACCTCTGGCCCCTGGTCACCAAGGTGCGCGGCGAGAAAAGGCGAAAGGACAGCTTCCTTCCCTTCTATTCGCACGAGATATTCGCTCAGGGGGAGAAGAGCTGGTACCTCTGGCCCGTTTACAAGCACGAGGAACTCAACTCGGACGTGTTCCGGCAGGAGATCGACCGGGTCCTGTTTTTCCTGTACCGCTCCAACCACGAGCAATGGCCCAAGGACGGCTACGACAGGCGCCGCACCGCGCTCTGGCCGTTGTTTTTGTACCAGAAGAGTCCCGGCGGGGTCTCCTCCATCTCGCTGCCGGCGCCGGTCGAGCCGATCCTCGACAAGGAGGGGATCGAGAAGAACTGGGCGCCGCTTTGGCGCATCTACCAGCGCCGCTGGGATAGGGAGGGGAACTCGGCGTCGAGCCTGCTTTGGAACCTCTACTGGCACGAGAGGCGGGGCGATGACCTCGCCTACGAGTTGTTCCCGCTCATCTCCTATCGCGGCACCAAGAAGGAGAGGGAGCTGAAACTGTTGAAAGGGCTGATCAGCCTGAAGCGCACCGGAGAGGAGCAGGCTCTGAACCTCCTCTGGCTCCCCTTCGGGCCGAAATGGGGGCATAAGTAATGCAAATCTTCGAACCGCTCGGCAGGCGGGTGCTCTATTTCAACCAGGTGCTGGGCGAGATGGTCATCCTCCAGGGAAGGATACTCTACTACCTGCGCGAGGCGCCCCGCAACGTGCAGAGCATACTGACCCAGATGGCGGTGATCGGCTGGGACACCCTCCCGGTCGCCTCGGTCATGGCTTTCTTCGTGGGTATGGTGCTGGCGCTGCAGACCGGCATCGAGCTGCAAAAGTACGGCGGGCAGAACATCATAGGGGCCATTGTCGGGCACTCCATGGTCCGCGAGCTCGGCCCGGTGATGACCAGTTTCCTGGTGGCCGGGCGCTGCGGCTCGGCCATGGCGGCGGAACTCGGGGTCATGACCGTGTACGAGGAGATCGACGCGCTGAAGACCCTGGACATCGACCCGGTGCGCTACCTCGCCATGCCGCGCTTCATCGCCTGCATCATCTGCGTCCCCGCCCTGGTCATCTACGCCGACCTGATCGGGATCATCGGCGGCGCCTTGATCAGCAACCTGCACCCGCAGATATTCGTCTCCTACACCACCTACTACGACAGCTTGACCGACGCGCTCACCGTGAAGGAGATAGGTACCGGCCTCACCAAGGCGGTCGCCTTCGGGTCGATCATCGCGCTGGTCTCCTGCTACGTCGGTTTCGCCACCCGAGGCGGCGCCAGGGGGATCGGGGAGTCCACCACCCGCTCCGTGGTGCTCTCGTTCATGCTGATCCTGGTGGCCGACTACATCTTGACCCGATTGCTTTTGTAGCTACAGCCGGCGGCGTCCCGGGATCATCCCGGCCAAGGCCCCGCTTTCGCCGGGCTGGCTGTCTTTTTGGAGGAAATTTATGGCTCTGTCTGTTGAAAAAAAGGTCGGCATGTTCTTCGTGTTCGGTCTCATAATCCTGGGCGTGCTCCTGGAGGTAGGGGAGAAGTGGAACCCGTTCGAGAAGAACGTCCCCTACAAGACCTATCTCACCAGCATCACCGGACTGAAGGTGGGGGACCCGGTCCGCCTGGCCGGCGTCGACGTGGGGCGCATCACCGGGATCAACATCCTGAACGACAAGATCGAGATCAACTTCGAGGTGAAACCGGGCACCCGGGTCAAGACGGACACCGTGGCGGGGCTGAGGCTCACCAACCTTTTGGGCGGGCAGTTCCTGGGGCTCTCCTTCGGCTCCCCGACGGCGCCCCTTTTGGAGGCGGGCGGAGTGGTGCAGGGAAAGGACGTGGCGAACATCGACATCATAGTCGACAACCTGAGCGACGTGGTGCAGGACGCCAAGCAATTCGTCAACAACCTGAACAAGAACCAGGACGAGGTGCTGAAAAAGGTCTCCGCCATCCTCGACGAGAACCGCGGCAACCTGCGGGATTCCATCGCCAACATCAACAGCATCACGGGGAAGATGGACCGCGGCGAGGGCTCCCTTGCGCTGCTTCTCAACGAAAGGAAACTCTTCGACGACGCCAGCAGCGCCGTGGACAGCCTGAAGGTGGTGGCGGGCAAGATAGAGCGCGGCGAGGGGACCCTGGGCAAGCTGGTGAACGACGACGCCGTCTACAACGATGCGTCGGCGCTGATCGCGGATCTCAGGGTGGGTGTCAAGGACCTGAACTCCGGGATGAAGGACGTCAAGGAGATCACCGCCAAGCTGAACCGCGGCGAGGGGACCCTCGGGAAGCTCATCAACGACGAGGTCCTCTACACCGACCTGCGCGACGCCTCCAAGAACATCAAGGAGATCACCCAGAAGATCAACTCCGGCCAAGGGACCATCGGCAAGCTGGTCAACGAGGACCAGCTCTACCGCGATACCACGGCAACGCTCAAGAAGGCCGAACGCGCCATGGAGGGGCTGGGGGATACCGGCCCGATCTCGGTGCTCGGTTCCATCGTCGGGACGCTCTTCTAGCCTTCAGCCCGATCCACAACCCCCGTACCCCCTCCCGCAAGGCGAGGGGGTACGTCATATGAAGTGATTTCAGCGGAGACCTCCCGGCATGACCGACGTCCTCCATATCGCCGTCGGGACCTTTACCATGCGTCCCTACGTGTTTGCCTTCTTCGCCTCCTACCTGGTGGCCTCTGTCCTCCACCTCGGGTGGAAAAAGACCATCCGGTTCACTATCGCCGGGTACCTGATCGCCTTCGCTTCCGAGTACGCCTCCATCAACACAGGTTTTCCCTACGGCTGGTACTACTACGTCGAGACCACCCGCCACCTGGAACTGTGGGTGGCCGGGGTCCCCTTTTTCGACTCCCTCTCCTACGTCTTTCTCACCTATTGCAGCTACTCGCTGGCGCTCCTCGTGCTTTCGCCGGTGAAGCGCATCAAGGGGGACCTGGTCCTCCTCGAGACCGGACGCTTGAGGCGCTCCTTCGCGGTCCTTTTCCTGGGGTCGCTGTTCCAGGTTTTCCTGGACATCATCATAGACCCCGTGGCCCTGCAGGGAAGCAGGTGGTTTCTGGGGAGGATCTACGGGTACCAGGAAGTCGGCGTGCATTTCGGCGTGCCCCTCTCCAACTACCTGGGTTGGTGGCTGGTGAGCGCCCTGTTGATTGCGGCCCTGCAGCTGATCGACCGCTTCGGGAAGGGAGAAGACAAGCCCGCCGGAGTGGGTGCCACCCCTTATCGCTGTCTCTACGCCCCTTTTCTCTACCTCTGCGTCCTCATCTTCAACCTGTCGGTGACCGTTTATATCGGCGAGAACCTGATGGCCATCACCGGCCTCTTCATCGTCATCCTCCCTGCCGCCATGGGGGTGGTGCTCTTTCGCCAGAAGGTGGACCGGTATCACAAGCAGGAACTCGCGGAGCACCTGGCCGATTTCCCTTGGTCCCGCGCGACCACCTCAGCGACAACGCGGACCACACCCGTCAGATCCTGAGATCACCTTTCCCGAGCACGGCAAAGCGAAATTAATAGGGGGCCCGCTATGATTGCGGGTCCCGTTGTGGTATTTTTTTCCAGCCGTCGCAGCTACCAAACAAAACCGCGGAGGTCCAGATGAAGAAAACGATTGCCACCATAGCCATGCTGTCCATCCTCGGAGGGGCCTGCGCCGCATCGGCTGCCGAGGTCCCGCTCCCCAAGGGTTATGAGAAGTGGGAGAGGAGCAAGGCGAGGATCGACACGGACAAGAAATCGCTTTTCTATGGCATCCATTACATCTACGTGGACAAGAAGGGGATGAAGAGCTACAGGTCCGGCGCCCCCTACCCCGACGGGAGCCGCTTCGTGGCGGTTAACTACAACATCAGGGAAGAAAGCGGCAAGAAGGTGCCGGGCAAGAAGAACATGATAGTTCTCATGCAAAAGGACAGGAAGCAGCAGGCGACGGGGGGGTGGATCTTCGCCGGCTTCACCGCTGACGGCAAACCCTCCGGGCTCGACGGCAAAAGGGACTGCTTCGGCTGCCATGAAAAGGACGCCAAGGAGAGGGATTACGTGATCTCCAGATACGCCGATTTTCAATGATCGAACTCCCGGCAGCGCCGTCGGGACCTGATGAGGTGCCATGCAAAACCAAACGATATCCAAGGCTTAAGGAGTTCACATGTTGACCATAGACAAGACCCCCCAGGTGCGCATGACCACCATTTCCAACGGCGTTCGGGTGGTGACCCAGCAGATCCCCGGCATGCAGAGTGCCGCCATCGGGATCCGGATCGACAGCAGCACGAGAAACGAGCCGGAGGAGTACGGCGGCGCTTCGCATTTCATAGAGCACCTCCTTTTCAAGGGGACCCCGACCCGCAGCGCGGACCGGATCACCGACGAGTTCAACAGCATAGGGGCCAGGGCCAACGCCTATACCAGCCAGGAAGAGGTCTTTTACTACGCGGTCTCTCTCGCCTCGGTCATACCGGCCACCTTCGATATCCTCGCCGACATGTTCGTCAACTCCGTCCTTCCCGACAAGGAGGTTGAAAAGGAGAGGGCCGTGGTGCTGCAGGAAATCCTGATGAACCAGGACACGCCTAGCCGCTTCATCTACAACCAGTTCCACCAGGGATTCTGGAAAAGGCATCCGCTGGGCTCCCCCATACTCGGCACGGCCGAGACCATCGGAGCGATCCCGCGCGACCGCCTCATGGAGTACAAATTATCCAACTACCTGGGGAACGCCGCCATCGTCTCGGTAGCAGGGGACGTGGAGCATGACCGGGTGGCGGACCAGGCCGAGCGGGTGCTGCGCGACCTTCCCACCGGGACGCTTTCCCCCAAGAAGCCGGAGCCGGGATGGAAGCTTTCCATAGCCGAGAACGCCCACTATACGCGCCCCATGGAGCAGACCCTCTTCTACATGGGTTACCCCCTCCCGCCGGCAGGAAACGAACACCGCCACAAGCTCTCCGTGTTCAACCAGATACTGGGAAGCGGCATGAACTCGCGGCTGTTCCGCGAGGTCCGCGAGCGGAGGAGCCTTGCCTACACCGTCTATTCCATGATGTCGTCCTACACCGACTCCGCAGGTCTCATGATATACGCGGGGACGAGCGCGGAGCGTGCCCAGGAAGCGGTGAACGTCTGCCACGCCGAGGTGATGAGGTTTTGCGAGGAGAAGGTGTCCGACGACATGCTGGCCGCGGCCAAGGAACAGATCCGCTGCGCCCGCCTCATGGCCCTTGACGATTGCGAGACCCAGGTGCGCAGGATCTCGAACACCACCTCCCTTCTGGGGGCTCCGGAGCCGGTCGGACTCTCCCTGGAAGCCGTCGCAGCCGTTACCGCCGAGGAGGTCCGCGAGATGGCCCGGACCCTCTTCGCGAACGTGGTGCCGCGCATCGAGTCGGTCGGCCCCGGGAACGGCCCCGGCCTCCCCCAGTAATACGGAGGAGGGATAAAGAGGCAAAAGAGTAGGCCCGCCGGTGTTCCGGGCGGGCCTTCTCCTTTCAGGGGGCAACCTCGGGATCGGGTTCCCTCTCGCAATTGCGCTTTCGCCGCCCCTCTCCTGCCCTGCTCATGAACCTGCACCGACCCCGGTCGCGCCTCAGCTCATGTTGTCCTTGTCCCCGGAGAGGTGGGGGAAGTGTTCGTGGTGCATCTCATGCTGCAGGTCCATGATCTTTCCGCAGGCGGCGCAAAGGTACTTGTCTCCGCTTTGCGTGTACTCGCTCCGCTTGCAGGACGGGCACCAGACCCTTATGTCGCAGTCGTGCCGATCCGTCTCCACCGCAGTCTTGTCCCTATCCTCATCCATTTGTGTTCCTCCTTTTCCTGTTGCGCCCCTGCCCGGTCACAGCCCGATGATCATCTGGCTCAGTTTGAAAATCCCCTTTGCGAAGGAGCCGAGTTCCGATTTGGAAAGGCTTTCGAAGATCAGCTCGTTGTCCACCGGCTTCTCCGGATCGACCACCATGGCAATAGGCTCGAGAGCGTCAGGCCAGTCGCTTTTCTCGAGGGTGGGGTCCGGCTGGTACCTGCAAAGCCGTGCCTCACGGTCATCGACAAGGCAATCCAGGTGGCGGGTCAGGTGCTGCACATCTTCAAATTTCTGCTCCTCCTCCGATCCGTATAGCCCGCAGTGCTCCGCCAGAAGCGAGGCGCGCAACCTCCTGATGGCGGCCACCAGCTCATCGTCGCCGCCGCCTCCTGAAGCCTCCCAGCTCACGTTCAGCTCGGTGTCGAGCCCCATGCTCCGGTTGGTGGCGTTGGCGGACCCGACGGTGAGAAACCTGTCGTCGATCACGAGGAGTTTGCTGTGAATGAAGGTCATCCTGCGGTTGCCGTGATCCACCGCCACTGAGGAATAGACGTTCAGGGTGTGGCCGGTCTTTTCTGCGACCTGTTGCAGGGAGCGGAGCATCTTCATCTGGGGGAGCCCCAGGAACAGCTCCTCGGTCAGTGGGAGCCGGTCCGGGAGCATCATGATGATCTGGAGGCGCGGCCGGTCCGGTAGGGTCATCCGCGCCACCAGCGACCAATAGATCGCCTGGGAGCTGAAATACTGGTTCTCCAGGTAGATCAGGCTCTCCGCCGACATGATGGCGTCGACGAACAGGTGACGGATCTCCTGGATCTTCACCTGGGTCGTCTGCGGGGCGGGCGCCTGGGTGAGACTTACCGCCACCTTGCGGGCAGGGAGCCGGAACGCCTGGGCCGGTACCTGGGGAGTCGGCTTCCCGCTCCTGGGGAGCCTCAGGGGGGCTCCTCCCGAATCGATCCAGCGCTGGTTGAACAAGTCCAGCAGCACCTTCACGACCTCCCCGGTGTGATAGCTCTGTATGTCGTGGTAGGAACCGTAACGGGTGCCGTCGAGGTCGACGCGCTGCGGGTTTTCCTTGAGGTGGCGCCGGTCGTCCCAGCGCGAAGAGCAGATGTCCATGCCCCCCGCGTAGGCGATCACCCCGTCTGCCACGACGAATTTCTGGTGGTGGGTGGCGCCTGCGGCATGAACGTTGTCGAAGCGGAAGTGGATCCGCTCGTTGGTGGACCAGTTGAAGATGATGCTCTGGAACCATTCCCGTTCCAGGGAAAAGACCGCGCTGAAGTCCCAGGCGAGGATGTAGATCTTGAGCTCGGGGGCGGCCTCGCAGAGCCGCTCGAGGAACTTCAGGAACCGCACCTCCCCGCCGGCCTCTATTTCGTCATCACCCCGTAAAAGGCGCACGTCGGAATCGAATTGCCACCCTGCCAGGAGCAGGTAGCTCCTGGCCCCGAGGGCCGTGTGGTAGAAGGAGCGGTAGTAATCGCAGGCGTCCACCAGCACCCCGGTCTCTTCGGTGTCGTAGATACCCATGCAGTTCAAACCGGGCTTCAGGATGCTCATGCAAGCTCCAGCGTGACGACCAGCGGCAGGTGATCGGAGGCGAGCCTCGTGAGCGGCGTCCTCGGTACCGAGACGTGGCGCACCTTCAGGTTGTGCGTTACAAACAGGTGGTCGATGCGCATGATCGGGAGCTGCGCAGGCCAGGTCCCCCTGGGGAACCTCCCCTTGCCCCCCCTTTGCACGTCGTGCAGGTTACGGGTCAGGGTCCGGTATACGGAGGAACCGGCCAGTGCGTTGAAGTCGCCGCAAAGGATGGCGGGGGGGAGGCATTCGGGATGCCCCAGCCATTCCGGGCCGGTGATCGCCTTTGCCTGGCAGGAGCGCTCCCCCCGGTTCAGCCCGAAATGCGTCGCCAGCACCTGGAGCTTGATGCCGGCGATTTCCACTTCCGCCCACACGGCGCCCCGGCGCTCGAAGGAGGGGTGCAGCGGGTCGGTGGGGATAGCCCCAGCCTTGATCAACTGCACCGGGCAGCGGCTCAGGATGGCGTTTCCGTACCCGCCTTCCTTCAGGTGGATCGAAGAATGGAAATGGAACGACATCTCCAGGGTCATGGCTATGAGATGGGCCTGGTCTATCAGCTCGGTCCGCTCCAGGCCCGCGTCCAGCTCCTGCAGCGCGACTATGTCCGGGTTGCACCGGTCGATCACCTCCGCAATCCTCAGGGGAGAGAGCTGGCGGTCGGTGCCGATGCAGCTGTGGACGTTGTAGGTCATCACGGAAAAGGTTTTTGACATGACTGGGGCTTATATTATGGTTGATGGCGTCTAACAGGCAGCCGTCCCTTGGCCCCTCCCCGTTCATGTGCAGGAAGCAGCTTTTGAATTATTGGAAAACTTTCACCGGAAAAGAGTACCTAGCAGGCAGGGGATGTCAATCGCGGCTTGGGCGGGCTGGCGGAGGGGGGAGCCGTGTCGGGAAGGGGGTGGGGGCTCTCATGAGTCGAATTTCGATCAGGATAGGGCTACTGCTGCTCATCGCCGGTGCGGGGGGCGTCGCGGCCCTGCTGCTCAACGACCAGGTACTCAGCGTGGAGAACGTCAGAGAGAACAGGGCGCACCTGCTGCTGTTCGTCGGGAACCATTACCTCCCTGCGGTGCTATCGTTCGTCGCCCTCTATGGCGCCACGGCCTTGTTCCTTCCGGGAGCCCTGGCTCTGACCGTGGCTGGAGGGCTCATGTTCGGGGCCGTTCCCGCGGCCATCTACGCCAACGTCGGGGCGACCATCGGAGCGTCGATCGCCTTCATCGCGGCCAGGTCTCTGCTCGGGCATTTCGTTCAGGAGCGGTTCAAGGGGGAGCTGGCGAGGTTCAACAGGGAGATGGCGAACCACGGCCCCAACTACCTGCTGGTCCTGCGCATCGTCCCCGTCGCGCCGTTTTTCGTCATCAACTACTGCGCCGCCATGACCAAGATCCCCTTGAAGACTTTTGTCTGGACCACCTCGGCCGGCATGCTCCCCGGCGCCCTCATCTACGCGTTCATCGGGGAGCAGCTGCGTCACCTCGAAGCCGCGTCGGATCTTCTCTCCGGTAAGGTCATGCTTGCCATGGGGCTTCTGGCGGTATTCGCCCTCACACCCGTGATCCTGCACCATTGGCCGACCATAAGGAAAAAAACAGGGAAATAAAAAACAGGTTGAGGTTAAGGTTAAGGTTAAGGAGAGGCGTTTCTCGACCCCAGTCTCGACCTGATTTCTCGACCTCAACCTCAACCTTGGCCTGTTTTTCTCAATCTCGACCTTAATCTGTTTTTCTCAACCTCAACCTCAACCTCAACCTGTTTTTTAACCTTGACCTGTTTTTTAACCTTGACCTGTTTTTACTGTTGCCTCTGCTCCAGGTACTCGATAAGCAACCTCACGCCCACGCCGGTCGCTCCCTTCGGGGAGTAAGGGCGGGCCTTGTCGCTCCAGGCTGTGCCGGCGATGTCCAGGTGGGCCCAGCGCGAATCCCCTACGAACTGCTTCAGGAACCAGGCCGCCTTGATGCTACCGCCGTCCCTGCTACCCGCGTTCTTCAGGTCGGCGATGTCGCTCTTCATTCCCTCGCCATACTCTTCCCAAAGCGGCAACTGCCAGACCCGCTCGCCGGACTCCTCGCCGGCCCGTTTCAGTGCGTCGACCAGGCGCTGGTCGTTCCCCAACAGCCCGCTCGCCTCGTGCCCCAGTGCGATGACGCAGGCGCCGGTCAGGGTGGCCAGGTCGATCAGCGCCGCCGGCTTGTACCTTTGGGCGAAGTGCAGGGCGTCGCATAGGATGAGGCGCCCCTCCGCATCGGTGTTGGTGATCTCAATGGTGGTACCGGAGAGCGAGGTGAGGACGTCCCCCGGCTTGAAGGCCTTGCCGTCCGGCATGTTCTCGGCGGTGGGGATGATCCCGATCAGGTTGAGCGGCAGTTGCAGGAGCGCCGCCGCCTCCATGGTCCCCAGCACCGCGGCGCTTCCTGCCATGTCCGTCTTCATCTCCTCCATGCCGGGACCGGGCTTGATGGAGATCCCGCCGGAGTCGAAGGTGATCCCCTTGCCGACCAGGACCACCGGCCGCCCCTTGGCGGCGCCGCCATGGTACTGGAGCACGATCAGGCGCGGCGGCTCCTCCGCCCCTCTGCCCACCCCCAAAAGCGCGTTCATCCCCAGCTGCTCCAGCTCATCGCTCTCGTACACCCGGCACTCGAGCCCGTTGCGCCCGGCCAGCTCCCGCGCCGCCTGGGCCAGGTAACCGGGGGTGACCACGTTCCCCGGATGCGAGACCAGGTCGCGGGCCAGCCGGATCCCCTCCCAGAGGCGCCGGCAGCGCTCGGCGCGCGCGCGCTCCTTCTCGATGTCCGCTTCCGACGCAACGAGCAGGGTCATCGCCTGGAAGGCGAAGCGGAGTTCCTTCTCCTTGGTCTTGTAAAGGTCGAAGCTGTAGCTTCCCATAAGCGCCCCGACAGCAACCGCCTCCAGGGACTTGGGGAGGGTGCAAGAGAGGTGCAGCGCGCTGCTGAAGGAGGAAACGCGCGCCGACCTCAGCGCCTGCGAAGCGTTGCCCGCCGCCTGACGCAGCCGCTCGTAGCCGAGATCCCCCCTCTTGCCGAGACCCACCAGCAGGAGCCGCTCGGCGGGGAGCTTGCCCAGGGTATGCAGGAGTCGGGAGGTGGAGGGCCTGCCGGTAAACTCGCGGCTGTCGGCGAGGCGCCCCAGGCACCCCTGGAGCGCGGCGTCGCACCCCTGGAACAGCTCGTCCCTTTCGTCCTCGAAGCAACCGATGACCAGGGCAGGGGTGGCGTGTTCAAGCGGGGTGCTGCCGGAGATGTCGATCTTCATGTGCTTTACCTCTTAAATTGAATATTTCCCGGATGGGGTGACCAGCAATAGCTCAGGCGGCATTATAGCGTCGCTGCCGCTGTTTGTACAACAGCGCAGAGGCTCCCGGCATGAAAATTCTGCTGTCAATTCAACGCCCTTGGCACCTGCCCGGCTCACCCCGGAGAAACGCCCCCCTTGACGTGGTGTGAGCACCGATTCTCCAGGCATTATCTTGCAAGTTTCGTTGGAAAAGGTTAAACTCCGCCAGCCTGAACCGACAATGCGTATATGTAGAGGTCTCTATGGATAACGCTACTGCCAAGTCCGCAACCGGCACCCTTGCCGCCCCCGGCCTCTCCGAGCCTGCCCGCAGCCTGCTGCACCTGCTGCTTCTGTCCTTCTTGGCAATCGCCGCCTACAGCAACTCCTTTCACACCCCCTTCGTCCTCGACGACATCTCCTCGATTGTCGAGAACGACGTGATCAAGGAGCTGTCGCGCTTCTTCTCGCAGGGGCGTGCCTACAACCCGCGCCGCGTGGTGGGGTATTTCACTTTCGCCCTGAACTACAGCGTCGGGGGACTCGACACCTTCGGCTATCACGTCGTCAACCTGGGGATCCATATCCTTTCGGGATGGGCGGTCTACTTCCTGGCGGGGATCACCCTGGCGACCCCTTTTTTCGCCGGGGAGGGGCGCAGGGGGAAACTGGTGCTGCTTCCCTTGTTCGTAGCGCTCCTCTTCATCGCCCACCCGGTGCAGACCCAGGCGGTCACCTACATCGTGCAGAGGCTCGCTGCGCTGGTGACCCTTTTCTATCTCCTCTCCCTGCTGTTTTACGCGAAGGGGAGGCTCTCCCTTGGCGCAGAGGGGCAGGGGGGCGCCGCGTCCGGGTTGCTGCGCCCTGCGCTGTACTTTACGGGGGCACTCCTCTGCGCGGTTCTCGCCGCGCAAACCAAGGAGATCGCGGCGACCCTGCCGCTTGCCGTGCTCCTCTACGAGTTCTCCTTTTTCAAGGCGAGCAGGAAGAGGAACATCCTCCTCCTTGCCGCGCTGCTGCTCTTCGCCCTGCTCGCCGTGGCAGCGGTCCTTAGCGCCGGCAAGCCCCTGGGAGAGCTCCTGTCCGGTGTCAACGAGCTGAGCCGGGAAACCCGCTTCATATCCCGCGGCGCCTACCTCCTTACCCAGTTCAGCGTGATCGCCACCTACCTAAGGCTCCTTCTCTTGCCGGTGAACCAGAACCTCGACTACGACTACCCGGTCTACCACTCGCTCTTTGCGCCGCCCGTCTTCTTCTCGTTGCTGCTGCTTTTGGCCCTGGCGGGGGGGGCGGCCTGGCTCCACTGCCGGGCCTCCGCCCTGGGGTTCGGGGGCTCCGGGGCCACCTCCGCGGACCCGGAGCGAAACGCCCACTACTGGAGGCTGATCGCCTTCGGCATCTTCTGGTTCTTCATCACCCTTTCGGTTGAGTCGAGCATCATCCCCATTGCGGACCTCATCTTCGAACACCGCCTCTATCTCCCCTCGTTCGGGGCGTTCATAGCGCTGGTCGCCGCGCTGCTGCTGCTTGGCAAGGGGCGCCCCCCGAAGGCTTTAGCCGCGGGCGCAGCCGTGGTCACGGTCGTCCTTGCCGTTGCCACCTGGCAGAGAAACCGGGTCTGGGAAAGCCAGGTCACCCTATGGGGGGATGTGGTGGCCAAGTCGCCGGGGAAGTCGCGGGCCAACGATCATTACGGAGCAGCGCTGTCCACCGTGGGGCGGACCGCCGAAGCGATGGCATTTCTGAAGGCTGCCCTGAGGATAGACCCCGGCAATGCGCACGCGCTGTACAACCTGGGGAGGCAGTTCGACGAGACGGGTGACATCGATTCGGCCATAGCATGCTACCGATCGGCCGTCGACATGGACCCCGCTCTGGCGGTCGCCCACAACAACCTGGCGGTGGATTACCTGATCAAGGGGGAGCACGACCAGGCAATCAAGCGCTACAACATACTGCTGGAAATGAGGCCGGGGTTCGCCGAGGCGCACAACAACCTGGGTTTTGCGCTGAAGGAAAAAGGCAAGCTCGACGAGGCGATCCGGCATTACCAGGCCGCGATAAAGGGGAACCGCAACTACGCGAAGGCTTACAACAACCTGGGGGAGGCGTACCGGGAGAAGGGGGAGCTGGACCTGGCGGTCACCCAGTTCCGGGAAGCGGTCAGGCTCAAACCGGAAGATGGTGCGTCCCGCGAGAACCTCGCCCACGCGCTGACCCTGAGGCAATCCGGGCAATAGCCCGCCTGAAGCGATGCCGGGACTGCCTGCAGCACCGGCCTGCATTGGCAGACGATGGCCGCCGTCCTGAAGTTAGCTGCTGCTCCACTGGATGATGAAATTGCGGTTTTAACTGAATCTGCCAATGAAAAACCTCAAGTGCTGTCAATTCCTGCCGATACGGTCTCCAGATTTGCAAATTCAGGCGGCACATTCACGCTGGAAGGTATTCAAGGCGACGCCCTGAGCAAGCGTGAAAAGGAGATTCTATGAATCGTTGCGCAATGAGTAAGATGTTTTGCACGGCAGTGACACTGGGTACTTTTGTCATTGCAGGTTGTGGCGGCGGCACCGGCACCGGGAGCACCAGCGTCACCGGCGTGGTCGCCGACGGCTATCTGGAAAAGGCCCAGGTGTTCCTGGATCTGAACAACGACAAGGAGTTCACCACAGGTGAGCCGTCTGCCGTCACCGGAGTCGACGGGAGCTACACCATCAGCGATGTTGACCCTGCCGCCCTGAAAAATCACGCGATCGTGGTCTTTGCGGAAAAAAACGTCGCCATCAACCACGAGGGGAGCAGCGCCACTACGGTGACGGACAGCTATGTGCTTTCCACCCCCCCGGATGCGCCCAAAAACCCGGATGGCCGGGTGGTCATCACCCCGCTTACCACGCTCATCCACAACCAGATCGAATCGAACCCGGTGCTGGACGTAACCGCGGCTGAAGCGGTGGTGAAATCCAACCTCGGGCTTGCCGCAGGCACCAGCCTCTTCGAGGATTTCGTGCAGAAGAAAGGGGCCAGCGACGAGTACGACAAGGTGAGCATGATCGCCCAGGTGGTGGCGACGGCAATGGGGAACAACATGACGGCAATCCAGGCGGCGGCACCCAACGCCAATCTGAACGACGTCATCAAGCTGATCGTCTCCGAGGTCGTCACCCAGCTGTCCAGCATCACCAATCTGGTCGAAGAGTCAAAGGCATCGGGAGCGGAGTTCAACGCGGCTACCATGGCGACGGCTACGGTCAACATCGCCACAGCCAACCCAGAGACCCTGTCGCAAAACCTCACCCAGGCGGGGGTCGCAACCGCGGTGGGCTCCTTTCAGAAGGCCCTGGGGAGCGACGGCTTCTTCTACCTGGACCGGCATTACGATTATGGAAGCTATTCCTACGAGTACGGAGTGGTGAAACTGGGTGCGCTGGGCGCCGACGGTTATGCGCTTAGCGATGTCTTCTTCACCTACACCGCAAGCAACCCGACCTGGGTAGCCGGCCAGGAGAGCTACAGCAATTACGTGCTCTCCAAGGAAGGGTGGGTCCTGGAGGACGACAACGCAGCGGCAGGGACGCTGGTTTTCAATGCCGACGGCACCGCCACCTGGACCATGAAAGCCACCGGCGTGAGCGAGGTGATCACCGTCAGCATGATCAATGTGGCCGACAAGCCGATAGCGTCTTTCATCGCCAAGGAAAATTCTCCCATCAAAGCCGAGGCGGTATTCCCCGCAGGCTCCGAGGCGTACAAGATGACGTTCGTGCGTAACGTCGACTACTACTCGGTATGGGGCGGGCAAAACTACAACAGTTCGCTGATGGGCATCACCAGCGTGGCGCAGATCCCCGCCACCTTCGCAGTGGGGAGCAGCAACATGGGTTACGGGCTCTATATCGGCAACAACCTGGCCGTGAAATTCACCGGTACCGGCACCAGCGGCGCGGCGCAGTTCTACAGCAACGGCGAGTTGCTGACCCTTGCCGGCAGCTGGAAGATCGTTGAGCCCAAGCCCGGCTACCCTGTGTTCGTCCTCGATGTGCCGTTTTCCTACAAGTCCCAATACATGAGCGATACCCCTTCCAAGGGGGTGATCTTCGCCGTGGTTGACGGCTCCATCAGGCAGGGGAGCGTGGAGTACGCCAACGTGCCGAAGATGGAAAGCGGGTTCAACTTCAACAAGATCGCGTTCGATGCCGTCCTGGCGAACTTCGTCCCTTCATGGTCGTCTCAGTCGCCGATCCAGGGGGGCGCTCCGGCCCCGGCAGCGAAAAAGAGCGCCCGCACCAGGTATTAAGAGGGTCCGCTGCAAAGACCAAAAAACCTCCCTCAGCGTCGGCTGAGGGAGGTTTTTTCATGCTCTGCCCGCCAGGTCCGGCCCGCACTCAAGGGTGCAGCATGTCGGCCAGCTCGAAGGCCAGTTCCACGCTCTGCTCGGCGTTCAGGCGCGGGTCGCAGTTGGTCTGGTAATTGAGGTGCAGGTGCTTGTCCAGAAGCTGCCTGCTGCCGCCGGTGCATTCGGTCACGTGGTCGCCGGTCAGCTCCAGGTGAACGCCTCCCGCCACGGTCCCTTCCGCCTGGTGGATCTGGTAGGAGGTCTTGATCTCCCGCAGGATGTCCTCGAATCTCCTCGACTTCTGACCGTAATCGTTTTGGTAGGTGTTGCCGTGCATCGGGTCGCAGCTCCAGAGCACCTTGTATCCCTCGCTCCTGATCTCCCTGAGCAGCTTGGGGAGATGGGAGGAGATCTTGTCCGCGCCGAAGCGGGTGATCAGGGTGAGCCGTCCCGCCTCGTTGTCAGGGTTCAGCCGCTCCACGAGCGCCTTGATGTCGTCGATCCCGTGGTTGGGGCCGACCTTCATGCCGAGCGGGTTCCTGACGCCGCGCAGGAACTCCACGTGCGCCCCGTCCAACTGCCGGGTGCGGTCGCCGATCCAGAGCATGTGGGCGGAGCAGTCGTACCAGCCTCCGCTGGTGGAGTCCATCCGGGTAAGGGTTTCCTCGTAGTCCAGCAGGAGCGCCTCGTGCGAGGTGTAGAGCGTCACCTGGTTCAGTTGGGGGGTGTGCTGCGGGTCGAGGCCGATGGCGGTCATGAAGTTGATGGTCTTCCAGATCTGGCGGACCAGTTCCTCGTACTTCTGTCCCGCCGGCAGCGCATCGAGCGAGGCGCGGTGCCAGGCCTGAACCCGCTCCAGTGACGCGTAGCCGCCAAGGGTGAAGGAACGGACCAGGTTCAAGGTAGCGGCTGCGCGGTAGTATCCCTCCAGCATCCGGCGCGGGTCCGGGGTCCTTGCCTCCAGCGTCGGCTCGGGGCTGTTCACCATGTCGCCGCGGTAGCTCGGGAGCTCCACCCCCTGCACGATCTCGGTGTCGCAGGAGCGGGGCTTCGCGTACTGCCCCGCTATCCTGCCGATCTTGATGACCCGCTTTTCGCCGGCATAGGCAAGTACCACCGACATCTGCAGGATCACCTTCAAAAGCTCGCGGATGTCCGGGCCGGTGCAGCGCGAGAAGTCCTCGGCGCAATCGCCGCACTGCAGCACGAACGCCTTCCCTTCCACCGCTTCGGCCAGCTGCCCCTTGAGCGTCTGGCACTCCCCGGCAAAGACCAGCGGCGGCAGCTGCGAGAGCGTCTTCAGCGATTCGTCCAGGGCCGGGCCCTTGGGCCACACGGGTTGCTGCATTGCGGGAAACGAGCGCCAGCTCGTCTTGGTCCATTTTGCGGTAGGCATGATGAAACCTCTCTGATACCTTTTGTTCGCGAGTCCCCGGAGGCCGGCCTCGGCCCTCCGGTGCAGCGCGTTGCAATGGTAGCAGGATTAGCCCGATTGAAAAACAAAAAAGTTAATAAAATCAAGTAAAGCGCCGCTAAACGGTCTCGCAGGCCACGAGCTCGTGGTATTATCCTCCTTCATGGAACCGGAACAGGAGCGACAGATGACAGACCCGGGAAGCCTTAATGCAGGCTCGCCGTCCCCCTTTCGCGGCGGTGGGGAAACACGCGGTTTGGCTGCGGCTGCCGCGACGGCGTGCTGCGGCGAGCTGGAGGAAAGGGGGCTTTGGCGCCGGCTGCTGCAGGATTTCCGCAGCGGGGTGCGCATCTCTTTCTTCCTCGGGTCCGACCTGGAACGCAGCGGTTCCACCCCCTCGGGGGTCGCGCTGCTCGTCTTTGCCGACCTGGCGCTGAACCTGGCGGTCTCCTTCCTGCTGGTGGGCGCGGGGGGGCGTTTCTCCTGGGCCGCCGTCACCTCCTTCTTTTTTCATCTGCCGCTCTTCCTATGCTTCGGCCTTTGCGCCGGCCGGCTCCTCTCCCGCCCCTCACTGCTTCCCGGCATCGCTGCGGCGCTCGTCGCCCTCAGCATCCCCATAGAGCTTTTTCATGCGCTCCTTGAGGGGGCGGCGCAGTTGCGCAGCTTCGACTGGCTGGAGGGTTACCTTACAGCCCCGCATTACTACCGTTTCTTCTGGTGGTGGTCGGCCGCGGCGCTTCTTTTCCTGCTGCGCCTGGATCCCGCGACCGGCTGGCGTCGCGCGAGGCTCCCGCTCGTCTTCGCCCTGCTGGTCCTCCCGCCGCTATGGTACTACCCCAGGGGGGACCTCTGGGTGAGCCCGGCCGTCGCGGGCGAGAGCGGTGAGCTCCGCCTGACCGAGGACGTGCTCTCGGCGCAGGACAGGCTGCTGGACCGGGACCTGGCGGCGCTTCGACCCGGGCGCCCCGGGGAGATCGACCTCTATTTCGTGGGGTTTGCCGGGGACGCCTCGCAGGACGTGTTCCTAAAGGAGCTGAGCTTCGCCCGGAAGCTCTTCGACGAGCGCTTCGGGAGTTCGGGCCGCTCCTTGCTGCTGGCGAACAACCCGAAGAGCGGGGCGACCCTTCCCTTTGCCACTGCCGAGAACCTCGGGCGCGCGCTGGCGCGGGTGGGGCAGGTGATGAACCGGGACGAGGACCTGGTTTTTCTTTACCTGAGTTCGCACGGATCCAAGGAGCACGAGCTGGAGGTGAATAACCCTCCGCTGGAGCTCAGGCCCCTGACGCCGCAACGGTTGCGGCGGCTTTTGGACGGATCAGGGATCAGGTGGAAGGTGGTGGTCGTCTCTGCCTGCTTTTCGGGGGGGTTCGTGACGCCGCTGCAAGACGACGGGAGCCTGATCATCACCGCGGCGGACGCGAGGCGCGAATCGTTTGGCTGCGGTTTCGGGGAGGAGTTCACCTGGTTCGGGCACGCCTTCGTGGGGGAGGCCCTGACGGAGAGTTTTTCCTTCACGGCCGCCTTCGAAAAGGCGCGCGAGACCATCGGAGTGTGGGAGAAGGAGCGGGGCGAGACGCCTTCCAACCCGCAGATCTGGGCGGGGAAGGGCATCCGGCCCAGGCTGGAAAAGCTGGAAAGGGAGCTGCAGCGTTAAAATCAGTCAGGGGTCCTCTTTCACCCCGTGCCCCCCACCGTGATGCCCGAGATGAGGAGGGTCGGCTGGGCATCGGCGACCGGGACCCCCTGGCCGTCCTTGCCGCAGGTGCCGATCCCGAAGCCTAGATCGTTCCCCACCATGGTGATCCTCTTCAACACCTCCGGGCCGTTGCCCGTGAGGGTCGCCCCGCGCACAGGTTCTCCCACCGCCCCGTTCTCTATCAGGTACCCCTCCGAGACCTCGAAGACGAAATCCCCGTTCACCGTGTTCACCTGTCCCCCCCCCATCCGCTTCACGAACAGCCCGTTCGGCACGCTCCTGACGATCTGGGCGGGATCGCTCTCTCCAGGTGCGATCAGCGTGTTGGTCATCCTGACGATGGGGCGCGCGCGGTAGGACTCGCGCCGGCCGTTGCCGGTTGAGGCGCACCCCTGCTTCATGGCGCAGAGCCTGTCGTACATGTATCCCTTGAGGATGCCGTCCTGGACCAGCACGGTCCTTTGGGCGGGTGTCCCTTCGCTGTCGAAGCAGAAGGAGCCGCGGGCGTTCGGTATGGTGGCGTCGTCTATGACGGTGATGAGCTCGGAGGCGACCTTCTCGCCGATCCTCCCGCGGTAGACGGAGGTCCCGGCCTGTACCAGGTCCGCCTCCAGGCCGTGCCCGATCGCCTCGTGCACCATGGTCCCCCCCGCCTCGCTGGAAAGCACCACGGGGAGCTGCCCCGAAGGGGACTTGCGTGCCGAAAGCATCATCAGGCCCCGGGCGGCCGCCCTCTCAGCCAGCTCCTCGGGGGATGCCTCGTCGAAGAGCTCGAAGCCGCGTGCCGCTCCCATAGGCTCGTAGCCGGTCTGGGTGACCTTCCCATCCTGCGCCACCACCTGCACGAGGAACAGTGTCGCGACCGATTTTTCCTCGCGGAACTCACCCAGCGAGTTGACCGTCTGTGCCGTCACCTGGGCGTCGCGGTACATCGCCATCACCTGGCGGATCCTCTTGTCGAGGGCGCGCGCGGCTCGGTCGGCCCGGTTCACCAGCGCGACCTTTTCGGCAAGCTCTATCCGGCCGGGGTGGATGCGGATGGGGAATCCCGGCGCGATGGCGGGGTCGCAGAGGTTGAAATCGGGGTGCGGCGTCCCTCCCCGCACCCCGCGGCTCACCGTCTCCGCCAACTGCAGCAGGGACTCTTCGCTCAACTGGTTGGTGTAGGCGTAGGCGGTGGAGAAACCGGAGATCACCCTGATGCCGATGCCGCGGTCGGCGGCGGAGAGTATCCGCTCCACCTTGCCGTCCTCGCAGACCACGGAGGTGTAGGCGCCGTCTTCGTAATAGATGTCCGCGAACTCTCCGCCCGCCGAGAGGGCGCGGCGCAGTATCCCCTTGGTGTCTACGGTTTCCAGCACGGCTCGCCCCCTTCGGTCACCTCGGTGATCGCTATCTCCCCGGCGAGCGCCTCCATCATCTCATCCACCTCCTTGGCGAAGCAGACGGGGTAGTTGATCCGGACGATCCCCCTCTTGCCGTCGACCGTGCTCATGGTGGACAGCCCCTCGTGCGCCTCCTGGATATACTTCAGGTAGACGATGTCGCGATTGGCCAGCTGGTAGTAGCGGTTCCCGGTTTCCATTGATCCCTCCCTGCGGCAGCGCATCGCTTCCGACTGAACCGTACATATCACTTGGACGTGCAAAAGACAAATTTTCTTTGCGCCGCCTTGCCTCTCATCGATCCTCTGCTATTTTTCTCAGATATGAAATTGGTCCATTTTAATAAATACAGGGAGGGGGGCAAAGGCCCGTTGTTCCTGCTTGCGCAGCTTTGCTGCGTTTTGTTTTTCCTGCTCTTCATGGGAGAGGAGGCCCTTGCCTGGTACCAGGCCGACCTCATGGTCCGTGTCGCCGCCGAGGGGGACGCCTCTTATCTGGGCGAGGGGGTCTACGAGGCGAGCGCCGTTTCCCAGTCTATGTCGCAGGCGGCGTTCTCCGGGAGTCCGGCGCAGTTCCGCATCCTCTTGAAGAACGCTGGCGACCGGCCCGACAGCTTCATCCTTACAGGTCCCGCCAGCGGCAGCGGCTTCACGGCGAGCTACCTCGACCCGGAGGGAGTCGACCGGGGAGCCGCGCTCGCAGGGGGGGGGTACCGCACCAAAAGCCTCGCCCCCGGGGAAACCACCTTTCTCCTGCTGCAGGTCACCCTGACCCGGTTCACCCTTGGGGCGAGCTACCGGGTCGCCGTCTCCGCGGCCTCTGCCAACGACCCGGCGGCCCTGGACCAGGTGAAAACGGAGACGGTCGCCTGCGGCGCGACCGCTGCGGTGACGCTCTCCGCCCCCCCCGACGGGGCCGGCGCTCCCGGGACGGTGGTCAACTACCCCTATGCCGTCACCAATGCAGGGAACGCGGAGAACAGCTTCGCCCTTGCCGTGGAGCCCGGCAGCGGTTGGCGTGGAGAACTCGTCGCCGACGACGGTGCCGGGGGAGGGCGCGCCGGGGACGGGGTGCGGCAAGGGGGGGAGAACAACATCTGCTCCTCGACCGGGACCCTCCCCCCTGGAGGTTCCTACCGTTTCTTCGCGGCGGTCACCATCCCGGAGTCGGGAAGCGACGGCGCCAGGGGAGACGCGGTTCTCTCGGCAGCCGGGGAGGGGGCCAGCGCAACGGACCGGACCAGCACGACCGCCATCGCTGCCCGTCTTTCCCTCAGTGAGGGGGTGCGCAACCTCACCCAGGGGGGAGCGTTCTCGGCAACGGCCGGCGCCGTTTCCGGGGACCTGCTCCAGTACCGGATGGCGGTAACCAACAGCGGTTCCGCACCCGCCACCTCCGTCAGCATAGACACCCCGATACCCGCCGGCTTGCAGCTGGTTGCCGATTCCCTGCTGGTCGCCCTGGCCCCGGAAGGAGAGGCCGGCTGCGCCGCGTCCCAGTGCGGCTGGGCCCGTGCCTCTACAGGCAGCATCGTCGCGCACCTGGGGGAGGGGGCCAGTGACGCTGCCGGTGGCGCCCTTTTGCCAGGGAGGACGGTTTATCTCTTTTTCAAAGCGCAGGTTCAATAATGCGGTGATCGGGGAGATGGATGAAGGTCCCTGTATGGAAGAAGACGGGGGGGGGAGGGGGGGCGCGTTTTCTGGCGCTGCTGTTTCTGCTTGCCTGTCCCGGGACCGCCTCCCCCCTCGCCCTGTCGGGGAGCGTGATAACGCATGATTTCACGGTGCGCTACGCCACCCCCGTCTTCCGCGAAGCCCGGTCCAACGAGACCCGGGTGAGCATCAGGGACGTGGCAGACCCGGACCTTGTCCCCCCGCGAAACGCCACCACCCAGGCCGGCGTCCCGGTCGATTTCCACCACACCTTGACCAACAGGGGAAACTTTGCGGACAGCTTCCGGCTGAGGGCGGCCCTTGCCGAGGCTGCACTCCCCGATACCGGGCCGGCACCGCTGTTTCGTTTTTACACGGCCGATGGGGAGGCACCGCTGCCGGCCGATGCAGATGGAGTGCAGGTGCTCGGTCCCGTAGCGCCAGGCGCTTCCATCGACCTCGTGCTCCGGGCCACCCCGCCTCCCGGGAGCGAGGGGCGGGTCGTCCTCATCAACGTGACCGCCACCTCGCAGCTCATTCCGGCCAGAAGCACAGGCATCAGCAACCAGCTCGTGGTGCCGGCGCCCGGTGGGCTCGCGGCGATCAAGGCGGTCTCGCCGGAAGGCGCCCTCCTCCCGGGTGCCGTTGTTTCCTACAGCATCGAGCTCTCCAACAGCGGAGCCTCCCCGGTGGCCGGGGTGCGGCTGATCGATCCTCTGGATCCCCTGCTCGAATACCAGCAGGGAAGCGCAGCGCTCCCGGCCGGGGTCGATGGGAGCGTGCGGTTCGATGCCGCGACCCGCACCCTGATGGTCGACATAGCGACCCTTCCCCCCGGCTTCAGCGGGGAGGTCACCTTCCGGGCCAGGGTCCGTGACGATGCCCCCGGCAACGGCTCGATCATCAACACCGCCGGTGTCTCCAGCGCACAGAGCGCGACGCCCACGCTGACCAACAGCACGCTCAACACGGTCCTTGCCCGGGAGTTGCAGGTGACCAAGGTGGCGGGGAGCAGCGTAGCCGAGGCGGGTGACGTAGTGTCGTACAGCGTGCGTGTGGAGAACCTCGCAGCCACTGTCCTGAATCAGGTGACGCTGGCCGACCGTCTGCCCCGCGGGTTTCGCTACCTGAAGGGGTCGAGTCGTATCGATGGGAGTTCCGTCCCCGACCCGGCCGGTGGGTCGCAGCAGTTGAGCTGGACATTGGGGAGCATGGAGCCGGGAGCCGTGAGGCAGCTGAGCTACCGTGCGGTGCTATCCGGCGAGGTGCCGGTCGGCACCAGCATCAACTGGGCGCAGGCGTCGGGGCTGACCCTGGCGGGGAACAGCACACTCTCCTCGCCGGCGACCGCAGCCGTCAAGGTGCGGCCTTCCATTTTGGGAGACAAGGCGATCATCCTCGGCAGGATCTTTGAGGATAAAAACGGCAACGGCGTCCCCGACCCGGGCGAGTCCGGTGAGCCCGGGGTGAGGATTTACCTGGAGGACGGCTCGTTCGCGTTTACAGACGCGCAGGGGAACTACAGCTTCACCGGTCTTTCCGCCGGAGACCACGTAGTGAAGATAGACCGTTCCACGCTGGATGCGCGTTTTGTTGCAGTGCCGTACAACACCGCCTTTGCCGGGGTGGGGTGGTCGCAGTTCATCACCGTCCCCTTCGGCGGCCCCGCCCGCGGCGATTTCGCCCTGGCGCTAAAGCCCGAGGCAAGAGCGACAAGCCCGGGCATACCGCCAGTCCCGGTTGGTCTGCCAGGTCAGACAAGTCAGACAGGTCAGACAGGTCAGACAGGTCAGACAGGTCAGACAGGTCAGACAGGTCAGACAGGTCAGACAGGTCAGACAGGTCGGACTGCCTTTCCACCGTTGGCGCCGCTTGAGCTGCTGGTGGTGCCGCTGCCGCCTGACGCGGTCCTGGCAACCCCTGCCGCCGTGCCGCGGCTTCGGGTCTCCCCCGAGCGGGTCGACCTGCCGGCGGACGGCAAGAGCGTGGTCCCCTTCAAGGTCGAGTTGCTGGATGCTGCCGGCCATAGGGTCCCCGGTTCCCGAAACGTCACCGTCACCACCGGCAAGGGGGCCCTGGTGGAACCCGACCAGGACCCGGAACTCCCCGGGCACCAGCTCCGCGTCACCGACGGCCTCGCCGTCTTCCAGCTCCGCTCGACCCGCAGCACCGGCCCGGACCGCATCCTGGTCAGCGACGAAAACGGCAGCGGCGGCATGGCCGACCTCTACTTCAGCCCCGAGCTGCGCGACTGGATCCTGGTCGGTCTCGGCTCCGTGACCCTCGGGGCCAAGGCGGTAAGCGGCAACCTGGAGAGGATCGACGGGGATGACCGCTTCGATGAGGGTATCTTCCAAGAGGAGCGGCTCGCTTTCTTCACCCGCGGCAGCATCCTCGGCAAGTACCTCCTGACTGCCGCCTACGACTCCGACAAGGAGCGCCGAGACGGCGTGTTCCAGGCGATAGACCCCGAGAAGTACTACCCGGTCTACGGCGACGCCTCCGACATCGGATACCAGGCGGAATCCCGGGGGAAGCTGTACCTCAAGCTGGAAACGGGGCGCTCCTACCTCATGGCCGGTGACTTCCGCACCGATCTCTCCGAAAACGAGTTCTCCCGCTACGACCGGGCCCTGCACGGCGCCAAATTCGAGCTGAACCGTGAAAAGGCGACCCTCAAGGGGTTCGAAAGCAGGACGGAGGAGGCGGTGACCCGGGACGACATCCCCGGCAACGGCAGCTCCGGGCATTACTTCCTGTCCAGAAGGCCGGTCTTCGAGAACAGCGAGCGGGTGCGCATCGAGGTGCGGGACCGCTACCACACGGAGCGGGTCGTCTCCGTCTCCGAGAGGGTCCGCTACGCCGACTACTCCATCGATTACCAGGCGGGGACCATCCTTTTCAAGGAGCCGGTCCCCTCGCTGGACCAGAACCTGAACCCGGTCACCATCGTGGTGACCTACCAGGGGGGAGGCCCGGGCGAGAAGCGCTACGTCTACGGCGGCCGCGCGGAGCTCCGCCCGGCGAAGGGGCTCTCCCTGGGGGGGACGGCGGTGGTGGAGGAGCAGGCGATGAAGGACAACACCCTCTTCGGTCTCGACGCCGGTTGGCTGATAGGCGACAGGGTGAGCCTCAGGGGGGAGGGGGCGGTCAGCGAAAGCCTGGAGAGGGGGCGGGGGAGCGCCTGGAAGACGGAACTCGCGGCCCGCCCGCTCGACCCGCTCGGCCTCGCTCTCTACTACAGGAAGGTGGAGGCGGACTTCTTCAACAGCTCCATGACCGGAAGCGAAATCGGCACCGAGAAATACGGCGGGCGGGTGGACTACCGGGCCCCCGCCGATACCCTCCTCTCCGCAGAGAGCTTCGTGCAGAGCTACCAGCTTTCGGGGCGCAGGCTGGCGGGGAACCAGGCCGGGGTGACCAAGAAATTCTCCCTCTTGCAGGCGGAGGGGGGGGTGAAACTGCTGCAGGAGGAGGAGGGGGGGGAGACGGCCCACGCCGACCTCGCCTACGCGGGGGTGACGGCCCCCCTGGGGCGGAAGCTCGACGCGACGCTCAGGCGGGAGCAGCTTCTCTCCGCCTCGGGGATCTCCGAGTACCAGAGCAAGAGCTTCCTGAAGCTCGATTACCGCCTGACGGACCGCACCAAGGCCTTCCTCACCGAGGAGTACCAGGAAGGGTCACCCCTCACCCGGCACGCGACCCTCCTCGGAATGGAGAGCAGGCTCTCCGACCGGATGCGCATCACCACCGGCTACCAGATGTCGAGCGGGGTCACCGGCTACTCCCAGCAAAGCAACGTCGATCTCCACACCCGGCTCATGGAGCGGGACGGGTTCAGCCTCGATTCGCGCAGCGGCTACCAGATCGAGCACGCGCTCTCCCGGCAAAGGGGGCAGGCGATCCTCGGGCTGAACAGCCGCTACCGCGTGGCCCAGGGGCTCTTCCTCAACTCCTCCCTGGAGCGCGTGCAGACGGTCGAGGGAAACAGCGGGACCCGCACCGCCTTCACCGCGGGGGGGGAGTACCTGCGGGTGAGGGACATGAAGCTCACCGGCCGCTACGAGATCAGGTCCGGCCCCGAAGAGACCGCCTCGCTCTACGGCGCCGGCGCCGCCTACAGGTTGAGCCCCTCGCTCACGCTCCTTGGCAAGGCGTCGCTTTGGGACCGCGACGCGGACGCCGGCCGCGACATGATCTTCGACGGGTACCTCGGGACCGCCTTCAGGCCGCTGTCGGGAAACCCGCTGCAGCTTCTCACCCTCGCTCGCTACAAGATCGACCGGCGCGGCTCCGTCCCGGGGCTTCCGGACAGCCGCAGCCTGATCCTCTCGGCGGAGCCGACCTACCGGCTGGTCAGCCGCTGGAGCGCACAGGGGAAATACGCAGGGAAACTCAGCTGGTCCGACGGCGCGGGAGTGGGGTGGCAGACCTACACCGACCTGGTGCTGGCCGGCCTCTCCTATGACCTGTCGCAGCGCTGGGAACTGTCGGCGTACCTGAAGCTTTTGAACCAGTACGATGCCCGCATGCACTCGCTTGGCGCCGTGGGGAGCGCGGGTTACCGGGTTTACCGGAACGTGGTCCTCTCCGCCGGCTACAACTTCGCGAGGATCGACGACAACGACCTCGCCGGGGAGACCTTCCAGGGGGAGGGGCCCTTCGTCGGGATCAAGGTGAAGTTCGACGAGGACATGTTCGAGACGGCACAGCCGGTACCGCTTCCGCCGCCCGCAGCGCCCGCCCCGGTGCTCTTCGAGCAGCCCGCAGCGCCTCCCCGTCCCGTCCCGGCGCTGCTCGTGACCGCCGAGAGGGTGGACCAGCCGCTGCTCCTCTCCGGAAGCGCCGAGCTCTTCACGCTGCTGGTGAACGGGGAGCGGGCGCGGCTTCCTTCCACCGCCGTCACCCTGACCCGCGAGCGGCTGGGGTCGCTCGATCTCAAGGGTGGCAGGTTCGCCGCTCCCCTTCACTTCATAACCTCGGTGGAGCAGCCCGAAGAGGTGGCCTCGTGGGTCCTCAAGGTGATGAACCGCGAGGGGGATTTGGTGCGCAGCCTGAAGGGGAGTGGGGCGCCGGATAGGCGCATCGCCTGGGGGGGGGATACCGACCGCATGAAGGTGGAGCAGGGCGAGATCTACCAGTACCAGCTCCAGGTGAACTACCTGGACGGCTCCGTTTTCAGCACGGCAAGGGAGCTCTTCGGGGTGAACCGGCACGAGGCGGTGCTGCTCACCCTTGCCGGAGGGGCCTTCGCGTTCGACAAGGCCCATCTGACGCCGGAGGCGAAGCGCCTGCTGAAGGGGGCGGCCCTGGTGCTCAAGGCGCATCCCCAGGAGAAGGTGATCATCGAGGGGCACACCGACGGCATCGGGGGCATGGAGTACAACATGGGACTCTCCAGGAGAAGGTGCGACGCGGCGGCGGATTACCTGGTTCGCGAGGAGGGGATCTCCTCGTCGAGGCTCCTCAGGCGCTGGTACGGCAAGTCGCGCCCCGTCTCGGACAACGTGACCACACCGGGGAGGAGGCTGAACAGGAGGGTGGAGCTGAAGGGGGATTTCCAGGACCTCCTGCCGGTCTCCCCCGACGACAGGTACCGGACGCTCCCCTACGTGATCATCAACGGCCGCAACGTCCCGGTCGACCGCCTGGGGCGCTTCGACGCCGTGTTCCCGGGAGAGACCAGGAACCTCGACGTCGAGATGGGGGACGCGCTGGGAAGGTTCCTTGCCACGACGCTCCCCCTGCCTGAGCTGCTGGTCGTGCAACCGGCGCCGGAGACCCTGGTCCCCTACGGGAGCGCCGCCTCTGGCATCAGGGTGGACGCCGCGGGGGTTGTCCATTGCATGCTGTCCGGGGCGGTCGATACGGGGAGTTCGCTCGAGCTGGCGGGAAACAAGGTGCCGCTGGACCAGGAGGGGCGCTTCGCGCTGGAACTCCCCCTCCCGGCGGGGGAGAGGCTCTTCGGCATGGTGCTTAGAAACGCTGCCGGCTGCTCCAAGCTCATGAACCTGCGGCTTCGCTCGCAGCGCGAACCGGCAGCGCCCGCGGGGGGCGAGCCGTGAGCGCCGGGAAACGGGTCAGGGCGCTCGCGCTCCTTGCCGCGGAGACGGTAGCCTCGCTGCTCCTGGTGCTGGCGCTCTTTTGGCTCTTCATCATGTTCCTTTACGCCCTCTTCCCCTCCGGCACGCCGCTCAAGGAGCTGATGACCGGCCGCTCCGAGCTCCCGGCCAAGGACGCCGCCGGGCGGAGGCCAGAGGCGGCCCTGGAGTCGCTGGTGCGCGACGTGCGCTGCCGGCGCGGCAATTCCGTGGCATGGGGGAGCGCGAGGGAAGGGATGCTCCTTTACAACCACGACGCGGTGCAGACCTTCGACCGCTCCGGTGCCACCATCTCCTTCGCCCCCAAGGATAACCTGACGGTCGGCAGCAACTCCATGGTGGTGGTGACCCGTCTGAACGAAAAGGTGCAGGGGGGGGCGCGCTCCTACCGGGTCCACATCGAGGGGGAGATGGGCGGCGCCGTTTCCGGTGCGAAGACGGTGAGGATGGAGCTGGCAGCGGCGGGGCACCTGGCCAGGGTCGTCCCGGGTGCGGCGCGTTTCAGGTTCACCCCGAACGGCGACGGCTGCGCGAGCCTGGCGGTCTACGCCGGGGAGCTGCGGATACTGGGAAGGGACGGTGCCGTGCGGGTGCCGGCCTATTACGGCATCACGCTGAGAAGGGGGGTCCCGGCGGGGCCGGCGGTCCCGCTTCCCGAGGCGCCCCGACTAAAGGACGAGAAGCTCCTTTACAAGTACCGCCTGCTCCCGCCCAAGGTGCGTTTCACCTGGAGCGGCGCTGCGGGGATTTACCATTTCCAGCTGGCGAAGGAGCCGCGCTTTGAAAAGCCGCTACTGGACCGCAAGCTGACCTCCCCGGAACTGGTAGCGGGGAACCTGGACGCCGGAAGCTACTTCTGGCGGGTGAGCCGGATCGAGGAGGGAAGGGAAGGGGCCTTCAGCCCTGCCGGACGCTGCGAACTTCTGCAGCTCCTGAAGCCTCCCGAGCTGAAGGTGGAGTTCCCGCCGGGCGGGGAGGCAGGGGGCTTCCGCATCACCGGGAGCGCCGAGCCCGGCTCGCGGGTGTATGTCAACGGAGTGGAGGTGGCTGCCGGGGAGGGGGGGCGTTTCTCCCACGAGCTGCAGCTAAGCCCGGGGGTCAACCTGATCAGGGTGGAGGCGGTCGATCCCGCGGGGAACGCGAGCTACGCCTCCCGGGTGGTCTACGGCAGCAAGTAACGAGGAGGACGTAGGTGCCCATCGCGGAGGAGGACCGGATGCAAAACAGACTGAAATTCCCGCTCAGGTTCAAGATGCTGCTCTCCCAACTGCTGGTGGTGTCGGTAGTGCTGAGCCTGATCTCCTTCACCATGGCGAACCTGTTCCAGGCGGACAAGACCGCCTACATCCACGACCTCACCTCGACGGTGGTGCTGCACACCGCGGAGGAGGCGAACACGCTCCTGGCCGGGTACCGCGAGAAGCTGAAGCTCTTCGCGCGGGTGATGGCCGACCAGGAGACGGCGGGGCGCGACCAGCTGCTGCAGGCGCTCTTCGAGGAGTTCGGGGAGTTCGTCATGGTGACCAGAAGGGGCGCCGCGGGCTCCGAGACCGTCTATGACGCGGCGGCGCTGTCCGCCGGCGGCGTGAAGAAGGAGGAGCTCCTCGCCTTCCGGGCGGCCCACCCCCTGCCGGCGGGGCTCCCCGCCGACCAGCCGTACCTGGAAAATTCCACCGTGTCCCCCGGGTTCCCGACCCTCACCCTCACCATCGCCGAGCCTGCTGCCAAGGGGGAAGCTGCGGTGACCACCTCCGCCGTAATCCGGCTGGAAAGGGTGCAGGAGCTGGCCCGGCGTTCCCGTGTCTTCGACACCTTCCTGGTGGACGCGTCCGGGCGCTACCTGGCGCATGCCGACCCCTCGAAGGTGGGGACGGCCCCCGGGCCCGAGTGGTGGAGCAGGGTGAAAGACGCGCGCGCCCAAGGGATGACCCTGGAATACGAGAACCTGGGGAAGGAGATGGTGGGAGGGTTCTCCGGCATCCCGCTCGGGGGGGGCGTCGTGGGCGTGCAGATACCCAAAAGCGCCGCTTACCTTACCTCCAGGGAGCTCCTTGGGGATCTCCTGCTCCTCTCCCTGGTCCTCCTGGCGGGAGCGGCGCTTTTGAGCCAGTTCTGGTCGCGGCGCCTGACGCGTCCCATCGAGAAGCTCTCCGAGGCGACCCGGATGGTGGGTCAGGGGCGTTTCGAGATCGAGGTGAAGGCCCATTCCAAGGACGAGATCGGCGCGCTTGCCGACTCCTTCAACAAGATGGCGCAGGAGCTGAAAGTGCGGGAGAAAGCGTTGAAAGAGCTCTACGGGCAACTGGTCCAGTCGGAGAAGATGGCGGCCTTCGGGTCGCTTGGCGCGGGGATCGCCCACGAGGTGAAGAACCCGCTGGCGGGGATCCTCGGGATCGCCCAGCTCTCGCTGAGGGGGGTCGAGGAAGGCAACCCCCTGGAGAAGAACCTGCGCATCATCGAGAAGGAGACCAAGCGCTGCAAGACCATCATCGAGAACCTGCTGAAGTTCGCCCGCCAGGAGCAGGTCGAATTCGACGAGGTCGACATAGCCCAGGTGGTGGCCGACGCGCTGGCCATAGTCGACCACCAGCTGGGCATCAACAGCATCAAGGTGGAAAAGGAGCTGGAGCCGGGGATGCCGGCCTGCCGGGGGAACGCGAACCAGCTGCAGCAGGTGCTCATGAACCTGATGATAAACGCGCAGCAGGCGATGACGGGGAGGCCCGGTACGGTGAAGCTCGCGGCGAGAAGGCTGGAACGCGGCGGTGTGGAATTGCGGGTGAGCGACACGGGACCGGGCATAAGGAGGGAGATCCAGGGGAAGATCTTCGATCCCTTCTTCACCACCAAGCCGGCGGGGCAGGGGACGGGACTCGGCCTTTCGGTCAGCTACGGCATCGTGAAGGATCACGGCGGCGAGATCCGCCTGGAGAGCGAGGAGGGGGAGGGGACCACCTTCATCATAACCCTCCCTCCCTCGACGGCGGCCGCCGCAGCATAAAGGAGGAGACGCATGCATCTGCTTGTCGTTGACGACGAAGAAACCTTGAGAAGCGTGGTGTCGCAGGTGTTGTGCGCGGACGGGTTCACCGTTGCCGAGGCCGCCAGCGGCGAGGAGGCGCTGGAGGCGTTCCGGGTTCAAGCGCACCAGCTGGTGATCACCGACATCAGGATGGGGGGGATGAGCGGCATCGAGCTGCTCAGCGAGATCAAAAAGCGCAGCCCCGACACCCAGGTGGTGATCATGACCAGCCACGCCTCGCTGGACAGCGCGATCACCGCGCTCAGGGCGGGCGCCTATGACTATCTGGTGAAGCCGTTCGAGAGTCTCGACCTGATCTCCGCCGTCGCGGGGAGGGCTGCCGAAAAGGCGCGGCTGGTGGCCCAGAACCGGGAGCTCCTGGAGCAGCTCACCCGGGCCAACGAGGAGTTGCAGGAGGCGAACAGCGCCCTGAAGGAGATGGCGGTCCGGGACGGCCTCACCTCCCTTTACAACCACCGCTATTTCCAGGAGGCGCTGGCGCTGGAGGTGGCGAGGTCCAGGCGCTACGAGAAACCGTGCTGCCTCGTCTTCATCGATGTGGACAACTTCAAGACCTACAACGACACCCACGGTCACCCGCAGGGGGACGCGCTTTTGAAGACGCTGGCCCAGATCATGATGTCGCACCTGAGAGCGTGCGACATCGCTGCGCGCTACGGCGGCGAGGAGTTCGTCCTGTTGCTGCCGGAGACCTCCAGGGACGCGGCGCTCATGATCGCGGAGGGGTTGAGGGAGAGGGTGGCTGGCTATCCTTTCGCGGGGAGAGAGACCCAGCCCCTGCGGCGCGTCACCGTCAGTATCGGGGTGGCGGCCTTCCCGGGGGACGGCGCCGAGGCAGCGGCCCTCCTCGATTGCGCCGACAAGCTCCTTTACAGGGCGAAGAACAGCGGCAAGAATGTCGTGATCGGAGGACAGTAAAACCGTTGGCCACGGAGAAAGTCCGAGAACTTCTGAGAGAGGCGCAAACCCTTTAAGGCTCCCGTCCTCCCCGGATTTCCTCAGATACTCTCGGTGGCCGATGGTTCAGGGGTTGGAGCCCGCCGCTGCCGGCTTCTCACGCCTGATCAGGTCGAACTCGCAGGCTGACGCCAGGCCGGGGAGGACCACCCTCTGGTTCGGGTGCGCCACCTGGAGCGGCAGGCCGTCTTCGTCCTGCATCCCCTCCAGCGTGAAACGGGTGAAACTCGACCCCTCCCCGATCAGCTCCAGCACGTCCCCGACCTGCAGCCGGTTCCTGACGCCGACCAGGGCTCCGCCGCAGGGGGCCTCCCCCTCGACCATGGCCACGAACTCGAAGTTGCGGACGTAGCTTGAGAGGTACTCATGATCGACGTCGCGCGGCCTGCCGAGCAGGAAGCCGGTGGTGTAGCCTCTGTGGCTCACCTTGCTCAGCTCCTCCAGCCATTCGGGCTTGAGCCGGTACCTCCCGGGGTCGTCCCAGTAGCTGTCCAGCGCCTCCCGGTAGATCCTGATCACGCTCGCCGCGTAGTAGATCCCCTTCATGCGCCCCTCGATCTTCAGCGAATGCACGCCGCTTTCCACCAGCGCCGGCAGATGCTCGATGAGGCAGAGGTCCTTGGAGTTGAATATGAAGGTGCCGCTGTCGTCCTCATGGATCGGGAAGTACTCCCCCGGGCGGCTCTCCTCGACGATGGCGTAGTTCCAGCGGCAGGGCTGGGTGCACTCCCCCTTGTTCGCGTCCCTGCCGGTCATGGCACTGGAGAGCAGGCAGCGCCCCGAATAGGATATGCACATGGCGCCGTGCACGAACACCTCCAGCTCCAGGTCGCAATTTTCAGCCGTTTCGCCGATATGCTCCAGGGACATCTCGCGCGCCAGGTTCACCCTTTTCACTCCCTGGGACTGCCAGAAGCGGGCCGAACGCCAGTTGGTCGTGTTGGCCTGGGTGGAAAGGTGGATCTCGCGCTCAGGGTAGCGCCCGGCCATCAGGTCTATCACCCCGGGGTCCGCGGCGATGAAGGCGTCGAAAGGGATCTCCGCGATCTCGTCCAGATAGCGCTCGAGCCGCACGAGGTCCGAGTTGTCGGGAAAGGCGTTCACCGTGAGGTATACCTTCACCCCGCGCCGGTGCGCGTAATCCACCGCGTGGGAGAGCTCCTCCCCGGTGAAGTTGCCCGCGAGGTTCCTGAGGCCGAACGCCTTCCCCCCGAGGTAGACCGCGTCCGCGCCGTAGCGGATGGCCACCTTGAGCTTCTCCATGTTCCCCGCCGGCGCCAAGAGCTCCGGTTTGGCGCGCGAAGCCGCCTGTGCATCTTTCCCTGTTCCAGTTGCCCGTCCGATACCTGTCAACCCTGCTCCTCCCCTTTTCCCAAAAACTCCCGCCTCCCTTCAGGTCGGACCGGTCCGTTTTGCCGGTCCGGCTTGCCGCCTCGACGGGACAAACTAGCACATACCGCGCAGATAATGAACCCCCCAAAAGGCGCTTTCTCCTTGACAACGATGGGCAAAAGGCTTTAATTATGTTAAATTTTTTTCGGGTAAGGATAAGCGGGGGCGCTCCGCACCCTTTTCCGAGCCCCCGTTCCATGCGGTTTCGCGAGCCGTCCTCACCGCGTTTTCCCTTCCGGGACGGACGCAGATCTAATGAATGGCATCACGCAGGTCATCTTCTGTGGTCATGAATCAACACCCCCGCCCGGCAGGCGCCAAGGCGAGGAGGAGGGTGGGGCGCCGGCAAGCCCCTCAAGGAGCGTATGAAAAAACACCTCATTTTGGCATTGCTCTTCCTGGCTGTCGCAGCCACCGCCCCGCTTGCCGCAGCCGAGCAGGGGCAGGAACAACCCACCGTCTACACCATAGTGCCTGGGGACACCCTTTGGGGGCTATCCCAGCGTTTCCTGAAAGACCCGTATTACTGGCCCAACCTCTGGGCGGCCAACCAGGCCATAGGCAATCCCCACTTCATCTACCCGGGGCAGCGGCTTCGGGTCTACAGCGACAGGATCGAGATCGAACCGGCGCCGGGGCAGGCTCCGGCCCAGGCGCCGGTCCCCGCTCCCCAGGCCGCAAAGCCGGCGGTCCCCCCGGCGGCCGAGCCGGTGGCCGAAGATGCCCCCCAGGCCGCGGTGTTCACCGTCAACGGCAGCGAGGGATTCCTGGTGGAGGACGGGATGCGCCCTTCCGGGGTGATCCTCTCCCTGCACCAAAACCGCGAGATGGCCGGGACCGACGACATCGTCTACACGGACATCGGCACGCTGCACGGCGCGAACGCCGGGGACCGCTTCTCCGTCTACAAGAGGATAGGGGCGGTGAGCCACCCGCTCACCAACATGATCCTGGGTCAGCAGGTGATGCCGCTTGGGGAGCTCCAGCTCTCCGAGGTAGAGGAAAAGGTCTCCAAGGCGATCATCACCAACTCCTTCCAGGAGATCAGCGCCGGCTCCTTCCTGCTTCCCTTCCGTGAAAGGAAGCTGACCGTAGCGCTCAAGGCGGCTGACCGGGACCTGATCGGGTACATCGTGCAGACCCAGACCGGCAACAAGGTCCTTGCCGTCAACGACGTGGTGTTCCTCGACCTCGGCAAGGCCCAGGGGGTCCAGCCCGGCAACATGCTCTACATCGTGCGGGACGTGACGCCGGACCAGCGCTACTCCCTGGCCAAGGTCGAGAAGCTTCCGGTCGAGGTGGTCGGGGCGCTGGTGGTCGTTTCCACCGCCCAGAACAGCTCCACCGCCGTCATCGTGAAGAGCGTCGACACGGTCTACCGCGGCGACCGGGTGGAACTCAAGAAGAGCAGGTAGCAGGCCAAAGGGGGTAACCCCATGGATCACTACTACTGGTTTGCCCTGAAGTCGGTGCCGCTGGTGGGAAACGTCACCTTCCTGCGCCTTCTGTCCCGCTTCGGGACGCCGCAGCGGGCGCTTGACGCCTCGCCGCAGGAACTCTCCCTGGTGAAGGGGGTGAGCAGCGCCGTCGCTGAGGCGATCGCGAGCCACGACTACCGGGAGCCCGCCCGGGCCGAGTGCGAGAAGGTCGCGGCAAGCGGCGCCCAGGTGATCGACGTCCTTTCCGGACGCTATCCGCGCCTTTTGATGGAGATCCCGGATCCTCCTCCCTACTTCTACCTGAAGGGGGAACTGGCGGGGAGCGAGACCGCCGTCGCCATCGTGGGCTCCAGGCGCGCCTCGCAATACGGCCTCGGCACGGCCTCACGTCTGGCGCGCGACCTGGCGCTGCAGGGGGTGACAGTCGTCTCGGGGATGGCGCGCGGCATCGATACCGCCGCCCACTGGGGTGCGCTCAAGGCCGGCGGGCGCAGCATAGCCATCCTCGGCTGCGGCATCGACCTGCTCTACCCGCCGGAAAACGGGGCGCTCTACCGGGCGCTGGCGGAAAACGGCGCGCTCATCAGCGAGTTCCCCATGGGGACTCCCCCCCTGTCGGAGAACTTCCCCAGGCGAAACCGCATCATCAGCGCCCTCTCCAGGGGGGTGCTGGTCGTGGAGGCTGGAGAGGCGAGCGGTTCGCTCATCACGGCGCGCTATGCGCTGGAGCAGGGGCGAGAGGTGTTCGCGGTCCCGGGCAACGTCACCATGAGCGGCAGCCGGGGGGCGAACGGCCTGATAAAGGAGGGGGCGAAGCTGGTGGAGCGGGTGGAGGATATCCTGGAGGAGCTCTCCATAGAGCCTCTGGCCACGCAGCCGCAGCCCAGGCCGCCGTCATTCGAGCTCACCCCCCGGGAGGCGGAGATATACGCCCTGCTCTGCCAGGGGGCGTTGCAGATAGACGACATCATCGTTCACAGCGCGTTGACAGCCGGCGAGGTTTCCGCTACCTTACTGCGCTTGGAGTTGAAGGGAGCCGTAACGCAGCTCCCCGGCAAACGTTTCGTCGTCGCGTGATCGCGGCGTGAGGAACGCAAAAAGCGGAAAATACCGTAACCAGGTGGTCACATGTCTCAACATCTAGTCATAGTAGAGTCTCCCGCCAAGGCGAAGACCATAGAAAAGTTCCTCGGACCCGAATACAAGGTGCTGGCCTCGTTCGGTCATGTGCGCGCCCTCCCGAGCAAGCAGGGGTCGGTCGACATAGAGCACGACTTCGAGCCGAAGTACGCGGTCCTTCCCGAGAGCAAGAAGCACATAGACGCCATCAAGAAAGAGATGAAGGGGATCTCTTCCCTGCTCCTCGCGACGGACCCCGACCGCGAGGGGGAGGCGATCTCCTGGCACCTTCTGGCTGCACTCGGGCTCGACTCGAAGAAGAAGGTGCCTTTCGACATCAGGCGCGTGGTCTTTCACGAGATCACCAAGGACGCCATAGTGCATGCCGTGCAGCACCCCCGCGACATCGCGCTGGAGCTGGTCAACGCGCAGCAGGCCCGCTCCGTCCTCGATTATCTGGTGGGCTTCACCCTTTCGCCGTTTCTCTGGAAGAAGATCCGCTACGGCCTCTCCGCGGGGCGCGTCCAGTCGGTTGCGCTGAGGCTGATCTGCGAGCGCGAGAAGGAGATCCAGGCCTTCAAGGAGCAGGAGTACTGGAGCATCGCGGCGAAGCTTGAGACGGCCAAGAAGCAGGGGCTCACGGCGACGCTGGTCGAGGCGGAGGGGAAGAAGCTTACCAAGTTCGACATACCCGACCAGGAGACGGCGTTCCGCCTCTTCGGGCAGCTTGGGGGTCGGGAGTTCCCGAGGCCGGGCCGGGGGGATTCCCAAGAGCCGCTGGTGGTGAAGGACCCGGTCGACCCGCAGTACCGCGTCGACAAGGTGACCAAGAGCGAGAGAAAGCGCCAGCCCTCGCCCCCGTTCACCACCTCCACGTTGCAGCAGGAGGCGGCCAGAAAGCTCGGCTTCTCCGCCAAGAAGACCATGTCCACCGCCCAAAAGCTCTACGAGGGGATCGACGTCGGCGAGGGAGCGGTGGGCCTCATCACCTACATGCGTACCGACTCCGTGGCGCTTTCCAACATGGCGCTTGAGGAGGCCAAGAGCGTGATCACCTCGCTCTACGGCAAGGAGTACGCGCTGGAGAAGCCGCGCTTCTTCAAGAACAAGTCGAAAAACGCCCAGGAGGCGCACGAGGCTGTGCGTCCGACCTACATCGCCAAGACCCCCGTCGAGGTGAAGAAGTTCCTCACCTCGGACCAGTTCAAGCTCTACGACCTGATCTGGAAGAGGACCGTGGCGTGCCAGATGGCCGAGGCGCTTTTGGACCAGACCTCCGTGGAGATCACGGCCGGCGCTGGCTTTCGCCTCCGCGTCGCCGGGACCGTGATACGCTTTGCCGGCTTCATGAAGCTGTACATCGAGGGGGTCGACGACGAGGCGGAGGATAAGGAGAAGGAAGGCCTGCTCCCCCCCATGAGCGAAGGGGACATCCTGAAGCTGCAGCAGCTCGTGCCCGAGCAGCACTTCACCCAGCCGCCGCCGCGCTACACCGAGGCGACCCTGGTGAAGACCCTGGAAGAGTACGGCATCGGCCGTCCTTCCACCTACGCCTCCATCATGAACACGCTCACCGAGCGGAAATACGCGCGCCTGGACAAGAAGCGCTTCTTCCCCGAGGACGTCGGCATGGTGGTCTCCGACCTTCTGACCAACCATTTCACCCAGTACGTCGACTACAACTTCACGGCGAACCTCGAGGAGGAGCTGGACATGGTCTCGCGCGGGGAGAAGCAGTGGCGTCCGCTCCTGCACGAGTTCTGGGGTCCCTTCATAAACCTCCTGAAGCTCAAGGAAGGGGAGGTGAGCAAATCCGACCTCACCACCGAGGCGACCGACGAGATCTGCCCCGAGTGCGGCAAGCCGCTGGTGGTGAAGCTCGGCAAGTTCGGCAAGTTCTACGCATGCACCGGCTACCCCGAGTGCCGCTACATCCGTCCCCTGGACAAGGAGACCGGAGAGGCGGTGGAGCCCGTGATCTCGGAGGAGGTCTGCGACAAGTGCGGCAGCCAGATGCTGGTGAAGGAGGGGCGTTTCGGCAAGTACCTCGCCTGTTCCGCCTACCCCAACTGCAAGAACATCCAGCCGCTGGTGAAGCCAAAGGGGACCGGGATCACCTGCAGCGAGTGCGGCAAGGGGGAGCTGATCGAGAAGAAGTCGCGCTTTGGGAAGCTCTTCTACTCCTGCAACCGCTATCCCGAGTGCAAGTTCGCCCTGTGGGACCTCCCGGTGCAGCAGCCCTGCCCGAAATGCGGCTTCCCGCTGCTGGTGAAGAAGGTGTACAAGCGCGAGGGGGAGTTCCTCAAGTGCCCCAAGGAAGGCTGCGACTACAAGAGCAACCAGGCCTGACGCTCCGGGCTTGGCGGCAGGATCATGGTATTATGTCGGGCGGGGTCTTCGGACCCCGCTTTCGTTTAGAGGCAGGGTCGCGCAAAAGGCGCAACGGCGCCGGGAAGTAGAGTTTCGCTTTGCGGCTTTGCGCGAGCGGGTTTTTAGGAGAAACGATGACTGAAGTGGTTACGGTAATAGGCGGCGGGCTCGCCGGTTGCGAGGCTGCCTGGCAGATAGCGAAGCGCGGCGTGAAGGTCCGGCTTTTCGAGATGAAGCCGGCGGTTTTCAGCCAGGCGCATCACCTCCCGGGCTTGAGCGAGCTGGTCTGCTCCAACTCGCTTCGGGGCGATTCTCTGGAGAACGCAGTGGGGCTCTTGAAGGAGGAGCTGAGGAGGCTCGACGCCCTGTTCATGGAGGGGGCGGAGGCCACCCGCGTCCCCGCCGGGGGCGCGCTTGCAGTCGACCGGGAGCTCTTCTCGCAGTACATAACCGGGCGGATCGAGAGCCACCCGCTCATCGAGGTGGTCCGGGAAGAGGTGACGCGCATCCCGGGCGAGGGGGTCGTGGTGGTAGCCTCCGGGCCGCTTACCGCCGGCGCGCTGGCGGAAGAGATCGGGCGCCTGGCCGGGACCTACCTGTACTTCTACGACGCCATCGCGCCGATCGTCTCAGCCGATTCCATCGACTATGCCAAGGCCTTCCGCGCCTCCCGCTACGGCAAGGGGGATGGCGACGATTACCTCAACTGCCCGATGGACGAGGAGCAGTACCTCAGGTTTGTGAACGAGATCCTGAAGGCGGAGAAGGTGGAGCCCAAAAGTTTCGAGAAGGTGGTCCACTTCGAGGGGTGCATGCCCATCGAGGAGATGGCGAGCCGCGGCGTGGAGACGCTTCGCTTCGGCCCCATGAAGCCGGTGGGACTGGTCGACCCGAGGGTGGGGGCGGAGGCGCACGCGGTGATCCAGTTGCGCCAGGAGAACCGGGAGGCGACCATGTACAACCTGGTCGGTTTCCAGACCAAGCTCACCTGGCCCGAGCAGAAGCGGATCTTCCGCACCATTCCGGGGCTGGAGCAGGCACAGTTCCTGAGGCTTGGCTCCATGCACAGGAACACCTTCATCAACGCCCCCCAACTGCTTCAGGCCACTTGCAGGCTGAAGAGCGATCCGCGCATCCTGTTCGCCGGGCAGATCACCGGTGTCGAGGGGTATGTGGAGTCCGCCTCCAGCGGATTCATAGCCGGTGTGAACGCCGCGCGCCTGGTGAGGGGAGAGGAACCTGTGGTTCCCCCCGCCGAGACCGCCATCGGGGCGCTGGCGCGACACATCACCAACGCCGAGGCGGCGCATTTCCAGCCGATGAACGTGAACTACGGGCTTTTCCCGTCTCTTCCCGGGCGCATCAAGAAGAAGGAAAAGCGCGGGCTTTTGGCCCAGCGCGGCTTGGAAGCGTTGGAGAAGTGGCTGCCGGAGCTCTCCTGACGCTTTTATGCAGCGAGCCCCCCGGGGGCGGGAGGATGCCATGCAGGGAGACAGGGAGCACCAGGAGATATGCGTCATGGGGCGCCTGCTTTCGCTGGAGGCGCTGGTTTTCCTGATGGGGGTGGTGTCGCTGTTTTACGGCGTGCTGGTCCCGAGCCTTTGGCACGTCATGATCGGCGCAGCGATCCTGGCAGCAGCCGCTCTTTTCGTCTTCAAATGGCGGCGGTCGCCCCTAAAGAAAAACCACTAGGGACGCGGCAGAGGTGCCGCTCCCACCGAGATAAAAGAAGGAGATTCGCGATGAAAAGCAACAGCATAGTGCTCGCGTCCGCCTCACCCAGGCGGAGCGAGCTTCTGGAATCCGCCGGGATCAGCTTCCGGGTTGTACCTGCCGACATCTGCGAGGACCAGCTACCGGACGAGGACCCGGTCGACCACGTCCTGCGGCTGGCAGATGGCAAGGCCAAGGCCGCTGCCGCGCGCGCGGAGGGGCGTTTTTTCCTGGGTGCCGACACCATCGTACTTTGTGACGGCGAGATCATGGGGAAGCCCAAGGATCAGGCCGACGCCGAGCGAATGCTGAAGAAGCTCTCCGGCGTGCCGCACGAGGTCGTGACAGGGTTCGCGATCTACGACCGGGAGCGTGACGGCGCCGTGTGCGAGGCGGTGCGCACCAAGGTGTATTTCAAGCAGCTGCGCAACGAGGAGATACTGGGTTACATCGCCACCGGCTGTCCTTTCGACAAGGCGGGGGGGTATGCCATACAGGGGGGCGCCGCGCACATGGTGAAAAAGATCGAGGGTTCCTACACCAACGTGGTAGGGCTGCCGCTTTGCGAGGTAGTGGACGCGCTCAGGGTGATGGGCGCGCTCACCGTTTAGAGGGGTTTAGGATGTCGATAGCGGAGCATATCAGCAAGATCGAGGAGCGGATCGCGCAGGCGGTCCTCAGGTCGGGGCGTGAGCCGGGCTCGGTGCGGCTGGTGGCCGTTTCCAAGACCAAGCCTGCGGCGGCCGTCGCCGAGGCCTTTAGTTGCGGGCAGCGGATCTTTGGCGAGAACTACGTGCAGGAGCTGGTGGGGAAGCATGCCGAGCTGCCGGGCGAGATAAGCTGGCATTTCATTGGGAACCTGCAAAGCAACAAGGTGCGTCAGATAGCCGGGCTGGTCGACCTGATCCACTCCGTGGACAGGCTTTCCCTGGCCACGGAGATCGATCGTCAGTGGGGAGCGATCGGCAAGGTCTGCGACGTGCTGATCCAGGTGAACATCTCCCGCGAGGCCACCAAGGGGGGAGCGACCAGCGAAGAGCTGCTTGCCCTGGTGCAGGAAGTCGCCAGGATGCCGAACCTGAGGGTATGCGGGTTGATGACCATGCCCCCGTTTTTTGACGATCCCGAGGGGGCGCGGCCGTATTTCAGGGCCCTCAGGGAGTTGGCAAAAGAGCTCGAGGCAGCCGCCGTACCCGGAGTGGAGATGCGCGAGTTGTCCATGGGGATGTCGGGCGATTTCGAGGCCGCCATAGAGGAAGGAGCCACCCTGGTGCGGGTGGGTTCAGCCCTGTTCGGGGAGAGGGAGTACCGATAACAGAGGAAAGCATCCCCTTTCCCTTGTCAGGAGGAGGGCCAGCCGAAGTGGCAGGTCCATCGGGTCCCATTCGGGCCCACCACGTCCACCGAACCATTGTCTACCAGTTCCACCAGTTCCACCAGTTCCACCAGGAGCGTCACTTGCAACCACAGCGAAAAGAGATCTCGAAGCTCAGGCGCCCCTTCGTTATCGGGGGGGGCATCATGGGCGCACTGCTTTGCGGTTGGTACCTCTACAGCAATGCAGGAAGGCAGGCCCCGGTGCCGGACCCCATCTGGGCCCGTTTCGTCAACATCGCCCTCATCATGTTCGTTTCGATTTATGCCGCCAACCTGCTGCGGCGCGTAGTGGAATTCTTCCAGAAGCGGCGCTAGCGGAGGCCGCGAGACCAACCTCAGTTTTCTTCCCTCACCTTCACCACAACCGGCACACTGTCCAGTGACGACGAGACCTTCTGTGCCACCAGCCCCTCCAGGACCGCGAAGAACATGGATATGACCGCGTAGGCCGCCAGGGCCGCCGCCATCGAGGCGGGTATGTCCAGGTCGTGCCGGGACGTCTTCACCATCCAGACCAGGGCGAAGGCAGCACTCCCGCAAAAAAACTGTCGCCCTACCCACCGGTTCTGCTCGGCAAGAAGGTTCTGCAATGCCTCGACCTCTCCCTCAAGGCGATGCTCCTCCGCCATGAGCCAGGAAAGGTAGATCCTGGGGACCATGACTGCAGTCATGGTCAAGGTGACGGTTATCATCAGCGCGGTGAAAATGTTCATCGTTCCCTCCTTTTTCCTTGCCGCTGGATACCCTGTGATTAGCACAAAGGGGGCCCAAATGCCAGCCTGACCACATTATCTCTAATTAACCGATGGATCGAAGTGATTACGGCACCTTACCCGGCAGACGGGATCGTTTCGCAGCGGTCACCCTCGGTGGAGGGGGGGGACTCCCGGTGCGCCATTTGGACACTTTTGGCGCGGTCAAGTACGCGTTATAGCGCAGTAGTCTCGCCTAATTAGCTTCTCCTAGGCTCGCGCCAGTCAAATCCCGGCATCCTTTGGAAAATTTAAGTTGTCACTAGAGCCTCTTCATGCTAACGCTGGACAGTTGCGAATTCAGCCCAGGGAGAATGCATGATCCATCTGTCCAATATCACCAAGCAGCACGGCTCGCAGGTGCTGTTCCGCGACGCGAGCTTCCAGATACTCTCCGGTACCAGGACCGGCCTGGTCGGCCCCAACGGCGCCGGCAAGACCTCGCTCTTCAGGATCATCACCGGTGAGGAAGAGGTCGATGCCGGCGAGATGACCGTCGCCAAGAAGACCACCATCGGCTACTTCTCGCAGGACATCGGGGACATGTGCGGGCGGTCCGCGCTGGACGAGGTGATGGCGGTCTCGGCGGAAACGGTGCGGCTCTCCGGTGAACTGAAGCAGATGGAGGAGCAGATGGGGCTCCCCATGTCGGACGGCGACATGGAGGCGCTCCTGGCACGCTACGGGGCAGCCATGGAGGAATTCGAGCACAGGGGAGGGTACGATCTCGACTCCCGTGCCCAGGAGGTGCTGACCGGTCTCGGGGTCGGCCCCGACCGCTTCCACAATCCGGTGGAGTCCTTCTCCGGCGGATGGCGCATGCGCGTGGCGCTTGCCGGCATACTCACCCTGCAGCCGGACGTGCTCCTTCTTGACGAGCCGACCAACCACCTGGACGTCGAATCGATCATCTGGCTCGAGGAGTGGCTTGCCAACGAGTACAAGGGTGCGCTCCTGATGACCAGCCACGACCGTGATTTCATGAACCGGGTGGTGAGCAGGATCATCGAGGTGGCCAACAAGACGGTGACCACCTACGGCGGCAACTACGACTTCTACGAGAGGGAGCGCGACATCCGCCGCGAGCAGCTGCTCGCAAGCCACAAGCGCCAGCAGGAGATGCTCGCCAAGGAGGAGGAATTCATCTCCCGTTTCGCCGCCCGCGCCTCGCACGCGGCGCAGGTGCAGTCCAGGGTGAAGAAGATCGAGAAGATCGACCGGATCGAGATCCCCCCCGAGGAGAGGGTGGTCCGCTTCGAATTCGCCGCCCCCCCCAGAAGCGGCGACGACGTGGTGGCCATGAACAACCTCGGAAAGAGCTGGCAGCAGCCCGACGGCGGGATGCAGCCGATCTTCTCCGGCGTGACCGGGGTGGTGAAAAGACTCAGCAAGATCGCCGTGGTCGGTGTGAACGGCGCGGGCAAATCGACCTTCCTGAAGGTCATTGCCGGGGAGACCGAGCCGAGCGAGGGGAGCGTGGCACTCGGGGCGAACGTCGAGCTCGGCTACTTCAGCCAGCACGCCATGGAGGTCCTCGATCCCAAGAAGACCATCTTCGAGACGGTGCAGGACGTGATACCGCTTGCCACCATCGGCGTGATCCGCAACCTGCTGGGCTCCTTCCTGTTCCAGGGGGACGACGTGGACAAGAGGATAGAAAACCTCTCCGGCGGCGAGAAGAGCAGGGTGGTGCTGGCGACGCTCCTGGCGCGGCCGGTGAACTTCCTGGTCCTTGACGAGCCGACCAACCACCTGGATATCCGCTCGCGCGAGATCCTTTTGAACGCGCTGGACAACTTCGCGGGGACCGTCATCCTGGTGAGCCACGACCGGCACTTCCTGCGCCTGCTGGTGGACCGGGTCATCGAGGTGGACCACGGCGAGATGCGCCTTTACGAGGGGAACTACGACTACTACCTCTCGAAGACCCACCACGCCTGAGGCCGCGGGGCCGCCGGCTTGCCTGTTGAAGCAAGCGTCTGCAGCCAGGAAAGATTAGCGCGGGCTTCATTCTTGTTTGCTTTGAGCCTCCGCTCCGTGCTATAAAGCGCAAGCAGTTCTACAATGCCATCGATCAAAGGAGAGCAGACATGTCCAACAAGAAAAACGAGATGACCTTTAAATACATCTTCCAATACGACTACAACCCCGTCTACGTCAACGGGGCCCACGGCGGCATCTCCCCGCGCGGCGAGCTGGTGATGAACTTCTACCTCGAGCGCCAGCCGCTGCCGAACTCCATCGCCCACGAGATCACCGCTGCAGGCACCATCGGTCCCGAGACCGATGTGGAGCCGTCCGATCTGAGCCGCAGCCTGGTGCGCCAGGTGATCAACGGCGTCGTGGTCAACTACCAGACCGCCCGCGAACTGCATTACTGGCTGGGTGAGAAGCTTAAGGAGATGGAGGCGCTGGAGCAGGCAAGGGCCGCCATGGCCGCCGAGCAGGGCAAGCAGGTTCACTAAAAGCCGCAAGCCGGGCAGCCGGCGGCCAGGCAGCGACAAGAAGAGTACCACCCTTAACCAAGGGGCGGAGCACCCCGGCCGGGATCTCCGCCCCTCTGTTTTTTGCAGGGGAATTTGATGTCGAAAGCGTGCATGGTAGGACCCGAATCCGTCAGGATGATCGAGCTGGGACACCCCTGGATCATCGCCGACTCCTACACCAGGAAATGGCCCTCGGCAGAGGCGGGGGATCTCGTCGAGCTGGTGGACCCCTCCGGGCGTTTCCTCGCTTTGGCGCTTCTGGACCCGAAAGACCGGATCGTGGCCCGGGTGCTGTCGCGTGAGCGGATGCGACTGGACCGAGGCTGGTTTAAGCAGCGCCTGGAAAGGGCGATCGCCCTGCGTAAGAACCATGCCGAGCTTGGCGACACCGACGCCTACCGCTTGGTGAACGGGGAGGGGGACGGGCTCCCCGGACTTACCGTGGATCGCTACGGCGATTACCTCATGGTGCAGCTTTACTGCGCCGGGTGGCGCAGGCACATGAAGCTCTTGATCCAGGCGCTGGACGAGCTGCTGGCGCCGGCCGGGATCTACGAGAAGAGCCGCCCGCAAAACACGCGGGAGCTGGAGTCGGAGGGGGATAACAAGAAGTACGGCAACCTCCTGTCCGGAAAGCCCGCTCCCGAGCCGCTCCAGGTGCTGGAGAACGGGCTCTCCTTCCAGGTGAGCCTGGAGCGGGGGCTGAACACGGGGCTCTTTCTGGATCAGCGCAAGAACCGGCGCGACCTGATGGCGCGGGTAAAGGGGAAGCGGTTTTTGAACCTGTTCTCCTACACCGGCGCCTTCTCCGTCGCGGCCGCGGCGGCTGGAGCGAGCCTGGTGACCAGCGTGGACGCCTCCCCAGGATACATGGAGCAGGCCCGCGGCAACTTCAGCCTGAACCGGCTCAACCCGAAGCGTCACGAATTCCTGGTAGGGGACTGTCTCGCCGTGCTGGACGAGATGGGGCGGCAATCGAAGTGCTACGACGTGATCCTGATGGATCCCCCTTCCTTCTCGACCACGGCCAAGAGCCGCTTTACGACACGCGGGGGGACGGCTGACCTGGTGGCCGCCGCGCTGAGGCTCCTCAAGACGGGGGGGGTGCTCATCGCCTCCTCGAACCACCAGAAGGTGGACCTGGCCGACTATCTGAAGGAGTTGCGCCGCGGCGCGCTGCAGGCCGGGAGCCAGCTGCAGGTCATCTCCATGAGCGGGCAGCCTGAGGATTTTCCCTACCCGGTCACCTTCCCGGAGGGGCGCTATCTCAAGTACGCGATCTGCGTGAAGGGGTAAGGGCGCAAGCGCCCCGGCAGGCCCAGGGGCTTGGCCGGCGGGACCTGCCGGGCGGCAGGGGAGGCGGGTGCGGAGGTGCGGAGGTGCGGAGGTGCGGATCAGCGCTCCCCGCAGTCGTGCAGGTGCCTTGAGTAGCGCTTGTCCGTCAGCTCGATATGGTTCAGCACCCAACTGGAGAGGAAGGTCAGCAGCTCCAGCGAGAGCCCCGGCTTTTTGGCGTTCAGCCTCTCCTTGAAGGCAAACGCCTTGGCTATGAACCTCTGGTGTTCGAGTTCATGCAGGGCCATCTCGGGGTACTTGTGCTTTCTGAAGAGCTCCTCCTCGGCGGCGAAATGTACCTGGGCATAGTTGAAGAGGTTGGTGAGGATATCCTCGATCATGTCCGCCGCCTCGTTTCTCTTGATGGCGTCATGGAGTTCACCCATCAACTGTATGAGTTTGCCATGCTGCTCGTCTATCATGGCGATTCCTACGCTCAGATTTTCGGACCACTCGACCATTTCCATGACTTCTCCCCTTTCCCTCGGCTCGCTCCTGCCCCTTCATTGTCATAGGCATGGTCAGCAGCCAGCCGTGCATGCTATCCTGATATCGTTGTCAATATGCCCGCACTGCATTGCTTCCGGAGTACGTGATGTCCGATCCGAAACAGCATGAGCTGGAAATCGCCTGTCAGCAGATCCTGCTTCCCGATGCGTCCGTTTATTCGGTGCAGTGGGTCGATCTCCCCGTCTCCGTCGCCTCCCGCGTCAACGCGCACTTCCTGCTGCAGCATTACTTCAAGGTGGTAACCCGGTGCACCCTGGGCCTGATAAGGCCTACGGCGATCGCGGAGGGGGTCCGGTTCCGCCTTATGTCCAGCAGGTTTGCCCTGCTGAGTTTTGCACCCCCATGCAACGAGCCGCAAGAGGCAGGGGAGGCGGTGCACCTTTACATCAGCGGCGGTTTCCTGGTGCAGCCCGGGGAATGCGACAGGGGGATGTTCTCCCTGATCAGCGAAGTCCGGGGAGAGGCGATCCGCGTCACCGTGCAGCTCTCGGACTACTGCCCGCTCCTTTTGGGGAGCAGTACCCCCTCGGCAATCCGCAAGCTCTTCTACGGTTTGACCCAGTCCTACTTCCACAAGGTGGTTACCGTCAGGTATCTCTCGTCGCTGTACCGCGAGCTGACCGGGGCCAAGCCCCGTGCAGGGGTGAGGAGCGTCCAGGTGCGCGAGGGGACCGAGATCTGACCCTACACTATTCGGTTGCCCGCCGGCGGACTTGAGGGAATTACGAGGGGGCGTTTGCTGCGGCAGCTGCCAAGCCTGAGAGGGAAACGAAAATGAGCCCCTCTTTCAAGGGGCTCATCAGGTGTGCTGTGAGGGGGAGGAGCCTAGTCGGTGCTCCTCCCCTTTTCGTTGATGGATTCGTAGAGGGCGATCTGCTCCGCGACGGAGAGCTTTTTGCCGCACCCTTTGTGCGACCGGCACATGCTGCAGCGGTCGTCCGAGCACCACTGGCAGAACCTGCAATCCGCGCAGGGGTGTTTCTTGCAGCTTTCCCGACGCTCTTCCATCGCCTTTTCCGCCTTAGTAGACCACGTTCCTTTTGGGCGCAGTCCCTTCCACGATGCGGGCGAACGACTTCCCCTGATCCGAATTTATCAACAGGTAGCGCGGCAGTTTCATCAACTGGTCCCGGGTCCCTGCGTGATGCGCCTCTATGGTGAAGGTGGCGACGTAGCCAGCCTCCGCCGCCTTTTTGAGCAGGTAATCGTCGTAGATGCCGAAGGGCCACGCCAGCATGTCGACCTTCTCTCCCAGCTGAGCCTCCAGTCGATCCTTGGATTTCTTCAGCTGTATGTGGACCGATTTCTCGAATTCCGCCGGCGTCATCTTCTTCTTGTCGCGCTTGAAGTTCGGGTGCCAGAAGGTGTGGGACTGGATATCGAACCCGTTCTTCTTGAGGATCTTCAGCTGCTCCCAGGTCATGGCGTATTTCGCGTTGGATATGGCGGAGGGGTAGACGAATACCGTGACCGGGACGTTGTATTTCTTGGCGAGCGGGAGCATGTCGGTGAAAACCGACTTGTGCGCGTCATCTTCAACGATCACAACCGATTTGGGAGCCGGTGCCGGCCCTTTCCTTTGGTAGTAGTCGATCAGCTTGCGAAGCGGAATGACCGTGTAGCCGTTGCTCTTCAGGTACTTCAGGTGCTCCTCGAATACGCTGGTCTTGATGGTCATGCCATCGGCTACTGTGGGACCGAAGCGGTGGTAGAGCAGTATGGGGACGTTCAGTCCCTGGGTTATGGCCGGCGGGTTGGCCTTTATGACGGGGGCGGCCGCCTGTGCGCCTTGGGTGGAAACGAGGACGGCAGCAAGCAGCAGTAGCATGATGCGGGACTTCATCTGTGGTAAAACCTCCGGTATTTTTTTTCCTTCCTGGGAAGGGGGGCGAAACAGTCACATACAATAGCAGAAACGGGAAAAATGTTAAACGCCGAATCGGTGTAGGCCTAATTGCAGCAAAGGGTGGTGTTCGGGGTGGTACAATTCTCCCGTTAAAGCCGCCACCCTCGTAAAAGGAGCGTCGTCATGCCGTCTTACCTGGTCAAGTGCAGTACCTGCGGCACCTTCAACCGCGTGCCGGCAGAAAAGGAAGGGGTCCCCGGTCAGTGCGGAAGCTGCCATGCCGGGCTCCCCGCGCTCTACGTCCACCCCCTGCCGTTGACTGACGCGAGCTTCGACCCCTTCATCGCCGGATATGAAGGCCCCGTCCTTGCCGAGTTCTGGGCCCCCTGGTGACCTCACTGCGTGTCATTCGCACCGGCGGTGCGAAAGGTGGCGGAACTGCTGGCGGGAAGTGCCGCGGTCGTACAGGTCAACACGGATGAAAACCCGGCCCTCTCCTCAAGGTTTGGCATAAGGGGGATACCGGTACTGCATCTGCTTTTGAAGGGAAGGACGGTCGATCAGGTTCCAGGCGCTCAAACGGCGGATGCCGTAGTGGCTTGGTTTCGGCGCAAGGTGCGTTAAAAACGGAACAGCATTGACAGTGAGCCGCCGTTTGGCAGAATTGGTGTCATACGGACATGCTGAACTATTGCGGAGGGCACATGACGAGAGATCAGCTTCAGATCTTGGAGAACCAGCTGGTGGCAAATTGCCAGTACAAGGGAGTGCAGACCACCTTGCATAAGCTTCTTGAGAGTCTCTATGATGGGAAGAGCCTCGATCAGATACTTGCCGAGATGTTGGAGTAGTAGGCTCGGCACCCCTTGACAGGTCGTCGCTGGACCTGTTAACAGGACAACAAAACCTTGGAAACAGAAGGAGGAGTGGGCTATGAAAAAGCTGATTCTGGCAATATTCGTACTCGTAGTTATGGCGGTCCCCGCCATTTCTTCTGCGGCGCCGCCGCGTGTCGGGCCGTATGTATCAGGATTCATCGGGATGACCATACCTGCAGATGCTGATGCAGGCTTCTTCAACGAGGAGATCGAGTTCGATCCGGGCCTCAACGTCGGCGGCACCGCGGGCATGGATTTCGGTGCAGTGCGCGTCGAAGGCGAGATCTCGTACAAAGAGGCGGACGTGGACACCATAACCGACAGGGGCACCGGGCAGACGTTTCGGGGGATAGAAGGCGGGCTGGAGGCAACCGCGTTCATGGTCAACCTCTTCGTGGACCTGCACAGCCCAGGTCCCATCACCCCCTACTTCGGCGGGGGGGTAGGTTTTGCCGCACTGCACCAGAGCGAGATCTACGACGATTTCGGGACCTTCTATGTCGCCGACGACGAAATGGTGTTCGCCTATCAGGCCGGAGCCGGACTCGAGGTCGCATTGAACCGGCAGGTGTCGCTGGATCTCGGATATCGCTACTTCCGAACCTCCGAAGCCACTTTTGCCGACACCGAGATGGAGTTTGAGAGCCACAACGCGACGGTGGGGCTCAGGCTGAAGTTCTGATCCCCTTCTCGGGGAACAACTAGCAGCAGACCCAAGGCCAGGTGAGCCGCGACTAAGACGTCGGGCCGCCTGGCCTTTTTTCTGCGCGTGGAAGCGGTCGCCCCCCCAGGCTCCGGCAGTCGTACCTGGTCGGGGGGGCGTTTCCTCGATTCACGCCTGCCTTGCGGGACAGACTCCGAGGTTCTCTTTCACTACCTGCTATGATGTTTCGCCCGTTTTTGCTAAAATCGTACTCATAGCAGCACACAGACACTGTCAAAGGAGGACCTCATGTTTACCTCCACTTGTCCTAAATGCAAAGGTAAAGGCAAAATATCAACAGCTTCGCGCCAGTCAGGGTACGATGTTGAAGTTGTCCCTTGCAACATGTGCAAGGGCACGGGCAAGAAGTGATTGCTTGTGGAATTTCTGTCCAGGAGGGTTGTGCTTCAGGGAGAATTTTCTGAAGCCGATATGGCAAAGGCCAAGTCGTTTGACTTGGCCTTTGCTGTTGTGCGGATGGCGTGCAGCCTTCTGTTGCTCCTGTGATTCGAATCACAGACTTATCTTGTCATTGCCCGTAGCGTGGGCAGTGAAAAACCGACGGACCCCCATGCGAATGTAGTATCTCAACCATCAAAGTGGCAATGGAGGTCGCACATGGCGTACAGAGACCGGTCTAACGGCAAGAAGACGGACCCATTTGATTACTGCATATTGGAGGTGTCCCTGACGAACAAGAGCGCGCCTTGCGAAATCCCCGACCAGGTGCGTCTGGTCACGGTCGACAACCACTTCGACACGCTGCAGTTCGTGCGCAACAACCTGGCAGCCTGCATCGATAACCTCGCCATGGTGAAAAGGACCGAGGGGACGGGGCAGAAAGACTAATAGCAGCGGTTCCCGGAGTAAGGTTCGCTCAGCTGCTCAGCGAGGGTCTTCCGCCAGATAGGCCTGCATAAAATGGCAGCAACGAAAAAGGCCGAGTCTTTCGACTCGGCCTTTGCTGTTTGCATGGTGGGCGATACTGGGTTCGAACCAGTGACCCCTGCCGTGTGAAGGCAGTGCTCTCCCGCTGAGCTAATCGCCCAGCAAAATCAGTAGTTTAATCTTGGAAGGCTTGATTGTGCTCCGAACTTCTGCCTAAGTTTTGTGTGGCAAAATGTGTGGCAAAAATCCGTCAGGCAACCTCAACAGGAAAGATAAGGGCTGTCAAATTGAGAAACCCGCTTCCTTATCCGAGTAAACCTGACCATAGAACCTCACTGCTGATAAGCTCCTTTTCGTTTTTCAGCCTGAAGGCCTGTTTGATATCATTTGAAATAAGAATGGAGCCGTTAGAATCCAGCGTAACATATTTAATATATTTTGACGCAAGTACATTGGCTGCTATGTGTGATAGACCACTTCTTATTAATCCAATTTGTAATTTGTCGGTAGTGCCATATTTAACCTTATTGTAGATATCATGATCTAAAAGATTCAAGTCATTGACTACTTCAACGAACTTAACAAGGTTATTGTCCACAAAATCTTGTTCCTCTTTTATTCTAACTATTGCCAAGTTTATCATCTCATATTCTGATAAAGCTTTTAGATCAATATAATTAGCTATGTGACCACTTCTTGCAACATTCCCCCACCTTCCCGCATAAACTAGGGCATCATCTTCATTTTTTAGAATGGCCTTCCAGTAACGAACAAAACTCCCAATCATCCGTTGATAATTGACTTGGTTAATTCTCCAATCGAAAAACATTGAATAAAAGCCACGAGCCGAGCTGTTGCGAAGGCGGAGAAGATTTTCATTTTTCCTGTCATCATCTATTTTTGAGATAAATAACTCATTTATAATATCCATTAGGTCTGTTGAAGATTTTACAATTCTATTTTCTTCAATTAATTCGTCAACTTGGATAGCTAATAGACGTTCATACCTCAAAATGTCTAGCTCATAAATATTATGAATAAAACATAGCCTTCCTACCTCGCTGTTTGCAAGCTTTGCCTCTTCGCGCCAGCTCGCGTTAGGCTCTATATTTTCTATGAAGGTTAAATCCTCATCACGTTCAGATAATGTGTCTTCAGAATCCCCTGAACCTGCTAAAAGGGGGTTTTCTATCTCATCTTCAATCGTCAAATCAATTTTTGCAACATGTTGGATAAATTTTTCAATGTTAGCTTTTGATCTAGTGTAATTTGAAGAAATAAGATAGATATCGGGTATTAAAAGTTGTGGAACACCATTTTCTGGATCGAATATCTCGCTGAACCTATTTATTCTGCCAACTAAGTTTCTGAACTCAGAGGGTTTTAAATTTCTTGGGCCACGCCGAGGGTCTAGAATAAATAAGACATCGGCAGGTATATTAACGCCTTCGAGCAATGTGGAGCTAGTAACTATCCACGATATCGAAGGATTATGTCTAAAAGCATTTTCAATATAGGTTCTAACGCTATCTGGAATTGATCCATGATGATATGCGAGCCCTTTTCTCAAACAATCAAGTATTCTGTAGCTCGGGTGCACATAATCAGCGATTTCCTCGCAAAGTTTCTCGATTTTTTTGGAGTTTCGGGTAGGGAGCTTTTCACAGAGAACCTGTGCAAATTCCTCTATGTCCTTGGGTTTGTTAAGATAAACAACATTCTTTTGCTTTTTCTTGTCGAATAAAAGCTGTGTATCGTCGCTATACACGGCTTCGGGAATGTCGAAGAATTTATTCAAAAATTGATCATAGAATCGCAGTTGGCAACCAGAAGAGAAATCGCAAATGTAGTAATCTTCGGTTTTTAGCTTTTCGTTTATTTTGATTTCTTTGATATTGGGCGTGTCTGCGATTATATTTAGGCTATCTGAAGTAACTAAAAAGGGAGTAAGATATTTGATCGCAATACTTTTGCATCTAGATTTAGCAATAATTATCGCACTTGCCAAAAGCCTAGAGCGCTTGTCACCACTTAAAAGGTTGTGAGCCTCATCTATAAATAATATATCAAATTGTAAGGAAGGATATTTTTGAAACATCCTCAAAAGACGTTCTTGGGTTACTATCGCGACAATAGGCTTGTCTTGGCTAAAGTTCATATCATGGTGAACAATAACCTGTCGTCTCTTTTCAAGCGGCAATCCCTCTAAAACCCTTCTTCTTGTTTGAGAAATCAGTGCTTTAGATGGAACTACGATACCTATATTGCTACTAGGATGGCTTTGAACGGTGAATTCTATTAATTGTGATTTGCCATAAGATGTAGGGGCTACCACCGCAACTGTTTGCTCAGATAAATCTGAAAATGAGTCGAAAAGTTCTTTTTGATTTTCAGTTTGATAATTGTCATCCTGTCTAAATCTTTCTCGGTAACCATCCATTAAAGTGTGTATAAAAGAATCAGTTACGGCTATGTACTGCCCTCGTTTCAACATGTTGGCTATAGGAATGTAACCTAGGTTTGTTGCAACATCATAAAGAGGTATGTAATTGCGGGTTTTATTGCAAAGCTTTAGTAAAATACGATAGCCAAATTCCTTTATTTCATCGTTGTTGCTGTTTAAGAATAACAAGCATATCTTCAATATAGCTATACATTGCCCGCTATTCAAATCTTTAAGATTCAGATGTTGAATAATCGCATCAATGTTAGTCGCTCTAATTGTTTTTAATGTAAGTGGTGTTTTCATGGCAGTGTGGACTCTATCTTTAAAAACTCTTCAACTTTTTCTAAGGTAGATTTCTGAATTGCAAAGACGATGCAATCACAAAAGGTCTTATTACTCTGTATGTTACTGCTCTTTGAAATCAGAGTGCTAAGGTCGAGAGTGTTGGTGGTAGATTCAAACAAAACAGGAACCAGTATTACACGAGCATCACCCGTTTTATCCGTTCCAGATTCCGCAGCTTCAAAAAATTCGCTGAGACAGTTTATGAGGATAGTTTTTTCAGGTTTACCTGACTCAAGGGATAACTCGACATTGTTAATCGCTGAGTACCATAATGTCGAATCACTGTTCGGAATTCTGTCTTCAAGATCCGTCTTGGCTAAATCTATGAGAGCATGAATTTTTTTATCTTTGTCAAGCTTACCAACTTTACCAGATTTTACTTCAGTAAAGTAAAAGCCTTTGCCACCTTTTTCTATAGCAATGAGGTCAAAACCTTTCTTTATACTTCCTTCCTCCATATTGAAAAAAGGAGAGGCAGGCTTAAGATTTGTGTAAAAATGATATAGAGTGATGTGACACAAAAGCTCACCAATCATACCCGTTTTAGTTTTTTCGGTTTTTGTTTCGTAGCGCGATAAGAAGGCTTTTAAGGTCGATTTGTAGGAATATATTTTGTTGCCTGAAGCCACTTTCGCGGCCCCGTGGCAAACCGTTGACAAATCCTTTCGAATCAACAGTTTTAGTTCGTCGGAAAGGTCATGGATTATACACAGAGCCACCTTTCCGTCCTTTGTTTTCATAAACTCAACATCTGTAATCGCCATGGTTCCCTCAAGAGAATTACATCTGCTGCTGATTTGATAGTGTGTGGCGACAGGAAGCTTGAGTGTTTTTAAAATATTTTTCCTAACTCTGCAACCCTTTTATTTGCCTTGTTTTTTTTTGTCGGGGTAGGGTATACCCCAGCCTGACGTCAGCTAGTTTACCCGACTGTGTCAGAATAGGGTTGATTCAGTTGTTAGTTGACAACACCAACGATATGTTATAGAACCTAAGCTGACACTATTTCTGTTTGGAGGAGGGTAGCATGAAGGGGCAACTCGTTGGCTATGTTCGCGTTAGCTCAATAGATCAGAAAACGGATAGGCAGTTAGAGGGGCTTGAGCTAGACAAGGTATTTGCAGACAAGTGCAGCGGGAAGGATGCTAAACGCCCTCAACTAGAGGCCATGCTGAAATTCGTGAGGCAAGGTGATACTACCGTCGTCCATTCCATGGATCGGTTAGCGCGTAACCTTGACGATCTCCGCCGAATCGTAAAGGACTTGACTGGCAGAGGCATAAAAATTCAATTTTTAAAGGAAGGACTCACCTTTACAGGTGATGACAGCCCAATGGCAAATCTCCTTTTGAGTATCATGGGTAGCTTCGCCGAATTCGAAAGGGCATTGCTTAGAGAGCGCCAGAAGGAAGGGATTGCTATAGCTAAGGCCAAGGGGAAGTACGAGGGTAGGAAACGTAGCGTCACCGAAGACCATGTTGCGACGATCAAGGCAAGAGTCGCCGCAGGCGAGAAAAAGGCCAGCATAGCACGCGATATGGGGATAAGCAGGGAAACCCTTTACCAGTATCTAAGGACGGCTTAGAGGGGGAGGTGTCATGTTAAGAACAAAATTATTGCTAGTATTTTGCCCTGCTTAGGCCAGATATAGGCTGTTTTTCAATTTTTGAACCTTCCGAGACACCCCTCGGAACAAATTCCGATGGAATGCCTTGCAGATTTTTTACGGGCATGTCCAAAGTAAATACAAGATCGTCTAGGTGTTGCTAATCATTCCGACTTGTCCGAAAAAGCATACCTCCTAAGAGGTGCTGCAATATTACGCATGCTGGGCCAGCGTCAAGGGTAATTCCGTATGGGCGCAACTTCCGATATCGGAAGTGAGAAGTTAGTTGTATATCCGTTACAGGAGGTGGCGGCGCCCATCTAATAAAGGGCGGCCACACGCCGCAGCAGCCCCACCTCAAGCTCTCCCACATTCACTTCTTCTGAAAATGTTCCTGTAAATTTTCCGCTTTCACAAGGACACGCACATGCCCCGAAATTATGACTATTCTATCCCGCTTGATACAAATGTTTCAGCTTGCACCGCACGTTTTTACGATGCCATAGCGTACATAGCCAGAGAGATAAAAGACAGCTGTGAATTTCAGAGGTGGCATGAACGTCATAACGAGCACTTGCTGCTAATCATCGTTAATATATATAGAAATTTCCGTGTCAACCCACTTCTATACACTTCCTATTCAAGGAATCGTAATCGTTATAATCTGATAAAAAGGTATAACGCTGTCGATATTAAGTTCGATTCAACTATAAAAATTATAGATGCACTTAAAAAGCTAGCCTATGTTGAAGGTGTGAAAGGGTTCAGTTTTAAAAAACAGAAACATTTTAGAGATGCTAGACTCAGAGCAACCAATAAACTAATTACGCTTTTAGAAGAACGTTTTGAATTCTCTCCTATTTTTATCGAAAGGGCAGAGGATGAAGAGGTAATAATCCTAAAGGATGCTGAAAAGAAATTGATAGACTACGCTGAAACTGCTACGACAACTGAAATGCGCCAAAATCTAAAATTTATAAACTTTCTATATCAACAGCATTTCCTTGGGTTACGCATCTCAGATAAAGAAATCAAAGAATTCAATGAAAGGGCAAGAATAAAACAGCGACTAGACCACGAGAACCACCCTGAGGTTATTGACTATAGCAGGATAAAGATGAAGCGAATTTTCAATAACTCGTCATTCGCTGATGGAGGGAGATTTTACAACGGCTGGTGGCAATCTGTCCCTAGTAGGTACAGGCCCTACATAACCATCGACAACGAAACCACAATTGAAATAGATTTTACGGGATATCACGCAAATATTCTGTATATACTTGAAGGTTTACCCGTTCCTGTGGATGACGTTTACAGTGTGTGTGACTTACCAGATAACGCCAGAAAGCCTCTAAAGCGGATTTTCAACATCTTGTTAAATACTAAAGATATGAATTCAGCTGTTAAAGCTGCCAATAGTATGATTATGGAAAAAGGTTACAAAGACTTATTCGCTAATGTTTCTGTTGAATCGGTAATATTAGCTTTCAAAAATAAACATTGTGCTATCAATAAATATATTTTATCAGGATTCGGTATTAAGCTTCAGTATATTGATTCAAAAATAGCCGAAGGAATCATGCTTTCCTTGGGCCGACGAGGTATAGTAGCACTTGGGATACATGACAGTTTTATTGTGCAACGTAAGTACAAGAAAGATTTGCTAGAGGTTATGGCTTCGGAGGTAAATACCCAAATTGGTACAACAATAGGCTGTAAAGCAGATCTAACTGCTTATGAGCTTGATATTCAGACTCTGAGGAGTGAGATTAACTCTGAAGATGTTCCCCAATCTGAGGAGGAGTATGAAGAAGAGTGGATACATGAATCTGGTGAATACCATAAAAGGTATACGGAATGGTTACAACTAAGTAAGAATATGGACCTATAAAGACTTAGTGGTATTGTAATCTTTCTTTTGACGTTATCAGGTATAGGTATAGTAAATATAAAAATCAGTGCGAGGGGGGACCCCTCGGGTTCTTCCATAACTAAGATGGTTAAGGATTTTATTGATTATGTGAATATTTCTGAAAAAAATTCTGAAATAGAGTAATAAAATATTCGGCTCCTCTGTATATAATAATGTGAAAGCAAAAATAAATTGCTCTCAATCTTATTATATAGGAGTTCGAGTATGAAAAAACAGAAGCAGTTTTACACCTCCACTAAATGTACTTGGGATTTAGCAGCCCGCGAGATCAACAAAGACCTTAACGATGTAGCTCGAAAGTGTGAGATTGGGCACAAACTACTGCAAATATTGAATGAAAGATTTAATGGATGCATGGCGTCGTTTAAGCGTTGGGTTCGTGCTACGTTAGATAAAGATGAAAAGAGCATAATTCGCTATATGACGCTCGCAGAGAACCAGGAGATGCTTGAAAAGAGGGGAATTATCCGCCTCAGTGAGGCATATCAGCTGCTTGGGATAGATGGCAATCTTAATGACCTCGTCGCTTTGGAGGTCTAAGATATGATTTTTCCAAAGATTAAGCATTGCAAGGTGTGTAAAGGCATCTTTTCCCCTGTTTGGGAGGAACAAGTTGAATGCATCGATTGTACCCCGCTGAGGTGCGATCCAATCAAGTTAGAGTTGATGCGCGGAATAACTAGGAAAGTATGGAGACAAGCTGCTTAAATCCATAAAACATAGCCGTAGCGAAAAGGGGCATATTCAGTATGCCCCTTTTGCTTTTTGTCCGCTGTAGGGGCGATTTAAAGGCCTGATTTACACCCTACAGATCAAACGACAGCTTCCTTAATGCCTCTAACAGAACCTCAGGCTTATAACGTTTCCCGTAGCGGCCTGTTGTGATTGAGGCGTTTGAGTGCCCCATAAGCTCGGCAATCATCACCTCTTGTTCGCCTAGTTGTTTTAGGCCATCGGCAAAGGTATGCCTTAAGCTGTGGAAGCTCTTAAGAGGGTCTTGGGTTATGTGTAGCCGGTTAAAACGTCCGTACCAGTTCCCCAAGGCATGACAATAACCATCGATTTCTCTTCGGATAAGATTCGGCCAAAGCCTCTCGTTTCCCAGGGATTTTGCTGATTCAACCACCTCTATCAAACCTCTGTGAATCAATTCAGGATGTAGTGGCACAATCCGAGTGCTGGCGAGAGTCTTCAGGCGCTTTTCTCCGTCTTCATTGACATCAAAACACCAAATGCCATCGACCTGTTTGATATCCGCTACATGAAGGCCGCAAATCTCTCCCAATCTCATCCCTGAATATAGGCCAATTAGCGGCACCCAGTACCTTTCGGGCTTTGTAGCTGGAGACGGGAGGGCAGCGATCAACCTGCTCAAGTCCGACCTACTGTAAGCCTTTCTTCCTCTGCTCTCCTCAGTTGCTTGACCCTTAGTCCTTCGGTAGGGTTATCCTTCCGGTACCCTTCCTTGATGCAGTGCCTCATTAGACTTCCGAAGATGGTAAGGAGTTTGTTAACAGTGGTCGTGCTCATGGGGATCAAGTTTTCAACGTTGAGAACGTCGGCAATGGTCTTGCCAGGGTATTTCTTGTAAAGGTTTGCAGGAAGTTTGCTTAGGGTATCCCGTAGCTGTCTAACATCATCGCGGGATATGTCAGCGGCGGTCTTTTTGCCGACAACGTCCTGAATCAGCCGGAAATAACTGCCATATTCAAGGAGGGTTTTAGATGTCCACGCCGATTTGCGGTCTTTGGTGTACTCTGTGATGACCGCGGCTAGGGACGGTGCCGGGAGAGGTTCAACTTTTGGAGGCGGAAGAGTCATTGGTTGCGGAGGTGTCTCGGACACCTTTCGGCCGAGAAGAGAGTCCAGTTTGCTTCTTGCTTGCTCCGGTGAAATAAAACCTGTGCGTGTCAGGGCGAAGACTTCGAGTATGTTGGAATGAAGACGAGAGGCCGAAATAGAGGCCGTCTTTCGGTCCTTTGTGTGAAGAGATTTAAGGATTTCAGGTTCGGGGAACGTGGGGCGGAGATCGGTGGGGATTCTTAGGCGGATGTGGTAATACCGCCTCCTAAAACGAAGAAAGTTAGCCATCTTGTAGCCTCCTTTTGTGTGGCAAAAGAAGGAGCAAAAGCACTAAGACTAGCTAACTATCTGAAATTGCAGCTTAAGATTTGCATGGTGGGCGATACTGGGTTCGAACCAGTGACCCCTGCCGTGTGAAGGCAGTGCTCTCCCGCTGAGCTAATCGCCCATGTGTCCCGGATAAATATCAGATGGACTTCCCTATGTCAAGCCCTCTTTGCAGGCTGGACTTGCGCTGTGACGGCATGACTCGACCTTGAACACATCTCTATGATGCGCAAGGCACTGTTTAACAGCCTCTTTCTGAAACGTCGTCTTCTAGAATGATCGGTGGTTTTTTTCCGGGCCTCTTTTACCTGTAAGCGGCGTGCTTGATCACTGCACCCGCATGTTCAGTCTCAGCCCCGCGCTCCAGTGTTGCTTTCTCTAAACATCGTTTTAGATGTGACTCTTTCGCCTTGACACGCTCCTTTTGCTGTTGTTATATTGCGGCAGTTCCGACTCCGCCGCATGTCCAGGTTCGCGGCACGTGTGCCGTTCCCGTAAACTGGTTCAGAACTCCGTCGATAGAATAGTTTATCTCGCTGATATAGGTGCATTCGTGAAACTGGAACAGGGTCTTATTCAGGTGTATACCGGCAACGGAAAGGGGAAGACGACTGCTTCTCTTGGTCTTGCCCTGCGCGCCGTGGGCCGCGAACTGAAGGTCTGCATGATCCAGTTCATGAAGGGTGGGGGACCTTACGGGGAGCAGATGGCTGCCGAGCGTCTGGCGCCTTTTCTCACCATCATCCAGACCGGACGCCCCGGCTGGGTCAACAAGGAAAACCCCCACCAGACCGACAAGTCACTTGCCGCCGAGGCACTGGAGCTGGCGTCTCAGGCTGTTAACGGCGGTGAGTACGACATGGTCATCCTGGACGAGATAAACGGGGCTGTGTCCATGGGCCTCGTCCCTGTCGAGCCTCTGCTGGAACTGATGCGCGACAAGCCGCACCACGTCGAGCTCGTCCTTACCGGGCGAAACGCCCACCAGAGTGTGGTGGAGGCCGCTGACCTCGTCACCGAGATGCGCGACATCAAGCACTATTACAAGGCAGGTGTCCCGGCACGTGTCGGTATTGAGAAGTAAAACCACGGGCTTGGGACCGGGCTTGAGTGACTGCAACTAGGCTATGATTCGCTTGAATATATTTTCTTTGGAGGTTTTGCCATGGCTGAAAGAAGAATTCGTGTATTGGTGGGGAAGCCGGGTCTGGACGGCCATGACAGGGGGGCCAAGATCATTGCCCGTGCCTTCCGCGATGCTGGTTTCGAGGTCATATACACCGGACTGCACCAGACCCCGGAGCAGATCGTGTCTGCTTCCATCCAGGAGGACGTCGACTGCATTGCTCTCTCCATCCTCTCTGGCGCCCACAACACCCTGCTCCCCGCTGTCAAAGAGATCCTCAACGAGAAAGGCGCCGGCGACATCGTTCTTATGGCCGGCGGCGTGATTCCCGAAGACGACATCCCCGGCCTGAAGGCCGCCGGCATCGCCGAGGTCTTCACCCCCGGAACCTCGACTGAAACCATCGTCGGCTGGGTACGCAGCAACGTCACTCCCCACGCCTAGAACCCTTTAAACCTGGATGGAACCGTTCTACGTTCTACGTTAACACCAACAACTAAAGAAGTTTTTTGCGCCGCGTCCTGCCTTAGTAGCAGCTCGCGGCGCGCCGCTTGATAAACAGAAGTGAAAAGTAAAAGCACCGTCCTGGAAAGAACGTTGCGCAAAAGAACATAAAACATAGAACATAGAACATAGAACATAGAACATAGAACATAGAACATAGAACATAGAACAGATTTTAGGGAACATAACAGATTTTCAGTATTCGCTTTTTGGAGTTAAGAGATGAGCCTTGCCGAACGTGTGCTTGATGGTGACGTGCGCGCCGCTGCGCGACTGATGCGCGATATCGATGATCGCTTCAAAAGCGCGATCGAGGAACTCAAGACGCTCTACCCGCACACGGGTAACGCTTACATCATCGGCATCACCGGCCCTCCCGGCGCGGGCAAGTCGACGCTGGTGGACCAGATCGTGGCGGCTTACCGCAAGAAGGACCTCCTGGTGGGGGTGGTGGCGATCGATCCGACCAGCCCGTTTTCCGGCGGGGCGATCCTCGGGGACCGCATCCGGATGAACCGCCATGCGGACGACTCAGGCGTGTTCATCCGAAGCCTCGCCACTCGCGGCTGCCTGGGGGGGTTGTCACGTTCGACCATGGATGTGGTGAACGTGATGGACGCCATGGGGATGGATGTGATCGTGATAGAGACGGTGGGGGTCGGCCAGGACGAGGTGGATATCGTCAGCACGGCGCATACCACGGTGGTGGTCATGGTCCCCGGCCTTGGCGACGACATCCAGGCGATCAAGGCGGGCATCCTGGAGATCGGCGATGTGTTCGTGGTGAACAAGGCTGACCGGGAAGGGGCGGATCGGACGGCGCGGGAACTGGGCGCCATGCTCGAGATGAAGCACCCGGAACCGGGAGGATGGCAGCCGCATGTCTTGAAGACGGAAGGGAGCAGGGGAGTCGGGATAGACGACGTGGTGGAGGAGTTCGATGCGCACCGCACCTACCTCCGGGAGTCCGGGGCCCTGCAGCGCCTGATCGAGGAGAGAAACGCGAAGATCTTCGCCGACACCCTGCGCGAGGAGCTGTTCGAGACCGTTTTCGGAAGCATCAAGGAGAACGGCAAGTATCAGCAGATCCTCGACGGGATGCGCACCAGGAGCACCGATCCCTACTCGGCGGTGGAAGAGGTGATGGCTGCACGCGCTTTTTCTTGACCCTGGAACGTAAAGATGTTAATTAGAGCGTGAAATGGGGCATTGGCCCCATTCGTCGTTTCTTGGTTGGGAGTTGGTACAATGGTTCGTAAGTTGTTGTTTTTCATGGTTCTGGCCGTCCTTTTCTCCATCGTTGTCTATAACCCGACCGCTACCTCGGAACCCGCCGCGAATCCCAACGACCCGGCCAAGGAAGATCTTTCCCGCGTCGAGTATCCAAGCCTTGCCAACGTCCCCTGGCGCGCCCACTTCATAAAGCCGGAGCAGACCCTCGAGTCCCTGTTCGGCAAGGAGTGGCCCGTGGTCGCCCGCTTCAACAGGATCGACCGCCGTCACGTCTATCCCGGGATGACCATCAAGGTCCCGCTAGACTTGGCGGCCGCCAAGCTGTACACGCCGCTTCCGGCCGAGTACGAAGCCGCCAAAAGACACGAGAAGTACATCCTCATCGACGTGACGGAGCAGTGGATGGGCGCCTACGAGTTCGGCAAGCTCCGTTTTTCCGCTCCTGCCGCAACGGGCTCCAAGGGGCACGAGACCCCGGTCGGCGTGTACCGCATCGACGCCAGGGACCGCAACCACACCTCCTCGCTCTACCAGACCGAGGACGGCTCGGCGCAGTACCCGATGGACAACGCCATGCGCTTCCACATCGGTTCCGACAACATCGCCTACTGGATCCACGCCAGGGACCTCCCGGGTAAGCCCGCCTCCCACGGCTGCGTCGGGCTGTACGACGAGGGGATGCAGAACAGGGTCTACGGTATCCCTGACAGGCCTGTGCTGACCGACTCCCAGAAATTCTACGCCTGGGCCGTGGGCGAGAACGAGTACGAGGGGGACTCCGGTACGCTGGAACTGCTGGAGGGGGGACCCGTCGTCGAGGTGAGGGGGGGCAACCCTCTCTACCGGAAATGAGATAAAAGAAGGGGAGGTTCGCGTCAAGGCTCGCTAAAGGTTTGCTATACTCTCCAGCTGAGCCTGAAGCGGCAGTACCACCTCAACCCGTCTCAACCGGAGTGGCAGTGCAGGAATTTTTCAAGGAATACCTGCAGGTGCACGGCTACTGGGTGCTCTTCGCCGGCACCTTCCTGGAAGGGGAGGCGATCCTCATCTTCGCCGGCTTCCTCGCCTTCCAGGGGTACCTCGATATCTATCTCGTCATCCTCTCCGCCCTGGCCGGCTCCTTCCTCGGCGACCAGTTCTACTTCCATGTCGGCCGCGCCAAGGGTCCTTTTCTGCTACGGGTTTTCACCTCCTTCGCCAGAAAGTTCCGAAAGGCGCTGCGCCTCATAGAACGCTATGGTTCTTTCGTCGCCTTCATCTCCCGCTACACCTACGGCTTTCGCATCCTGCTCCCCATCATCCTCGGCATGACACGCTTCCCCTCGCGGCGCTTTCTGTATTTGAACCTGCTCTCGGCACTCACCTGGTCGGTCATCTTCGCCATGGCCGGTTACCTCTTCGGCAAGACTGCAGCGCTGTTTCTTGAGGACGTCGCCCGCTACGAGCCGTATCTGCTGCTGGGCCTCGCGGCAATAGTCTGCTGCGTCTGGGTGAGCCACTTCGTCGCGCACTGGTGGCGCAAAAGGCACGCCAGAGCGAGACTCAAGCGGATGGTTGAGTGGAGAAAAAACGAGGACAGCGGGAGAACCCGGAGCCGTTAGCCACAGAGAAGATCTGAGGAGATCCGCGAAAATCCGGAGCGTTTCCCGGGTGCATGCCGGCCCGCGGCTTGGAAGGTCCGCTCCTGTCACCCCCTGGAAAGCTTCCACCTCAGAAGCCCTTGGATTGTCTTCGCGGCCAGAGGTTTTATGCAGTTGAAAAGGCCGTCCGCTTGTGCTCTAATGCCGCGGTTGCCATTCCAAATAAACACGCTGCCACAGAAGCAAAGGTTTTCCGCGCATGGATCTGAAAGAGAGAGTTTCCGTTGTACTGGTCGGGACCCAGAGCCCCGGTAACATAGGCATGGTCTGCAGGGCGATGAAGAACATGGGGCTCTCCGACCTGAGGCTGGTGAACCCCTGCCAGGTCGATCACCTGGACGCGATCAAATTCGCCGTCTCCGCTCGCGACCTCCTTGAGCGCGCCACGATTTTCAGCTCCCTGGAGGAGGCCATCGCCGATTCCGAGTTCTCCGTTGCCACCACCAGGCGCCACGGCAAGTACCGTAACGAAATCAGCACCCCCGCCGAAATCGTGCAGCGATTCTCCAACTGCGCCCCAAAAAGCCGCATGGCCCTGGTCTTCGGCCGCGAAGACAGCGGGCTCACCACCGACGAGGTGGCGCTTTGCAGGTGGCAATCCACCATAGAGACGGCGGACGAGTTCGGGTCGCTGAACCTCTCCCAGGCTGTGCTTATCTTCTGCTACGAGTTCCTGAAGGGGGCCGCGCCGGCCCCGGTCAAGGCTGCGCGGGAACTGGCCGGTTCGGCTTCGCTGGAGCCCTTCTACTCGCACATGGAGCAGAGTTTTCTGAAGATCGGCTACCTCAACCCGCAAAACCCCGATCACATGATGCGCACCTTGAGGCGCATCTTCTCCCGCGCCGAGCTCGACGAGCGCGAGGTTTCTTCGCTGCGCGGCCTGCTCTCCCAGATCGACTGGGCCTGCGCCGAATTCAAGGGGAAAAAAGGGGGATGAACAACCTGATTCACTACGTCGGTTTCTTTGCCGGTTTATTCACCAGCGGCGCGGCGATTCCGCAGGTCTTCAGGACCTACCGCACCAAGCAGGCCCGCGATCTCTCCATGTGGCAGCTGGTGCTTTTGACCCTGGGCATGCTGCTCTGGCTCGTCTACGGCATCTCCCTGAACGACCTCCCCTTGATTCTCGCCAACACGTTCTCCATACTCTGTTACGGCGCGCTGATCGGCATGAAGCTGCGCTACGACAAGAGCGGGCTGGACTGCGCCCAGCCGCAATGAGCGGCGGACTCATCGCTTTATCTGCACCACTGTTCCGATTAAAATTAATTGCGTCGAATGAAAATATGTTAAAGTATTTTTCCGCTGCGCCGAAACATAGCGTGGTGGGGTGACTGCTTCTCCTTTGGGTTATGTTCTGTTGCTATTGTCTCAGCGAGGGGTTTGACAGTGAAGATCCTGCTTACCAACGATGACGGCGTGCATGCTCCTGGCTTAGCCGCCCTTATCGGAAGAGTCTCAGAGGTTGCCGAGGTGGTAGTGGTGGCCCCGGATAGGGAACAAAGCGCCGTCTCCCACGCGCTTACACTGCACCACCCACTGAGGGCAGCCCGCATCAGCGAAAACGTCTTCTCCGTTGAGGGGACGCCTACCGACTGCGTCAATCTCGGCATCCATAGCCTCCTGTCGTTCCGGCCCGACCTGGTCATCTCGGGAGTGAACCGCGGCGCCAACATCGCCGACGACGTTACCTACTCGGGAACGGTCGCGGCGGCGCTGGAGGCCACCCTGATGGGCATTCCTGCCATCGCGGTGTCCCTGGTGACCCGCGGGGCAGGGGAGAACTACGACGCCGCTGCCGCCTGTGCCGCGAGGCTGGCACGCACCGTCTTCGACAACGGGCTCCCCCGCGACACCTATCTGAACGTGAACGTGCCGGATTTGCCTGCCGACCGCCTGCTGCCGCCGCTTATCACCTGCCAGGGGAAGCGGAGCTACGAGGGGACCATCGTCGACAAGGTGGACCCGCGCGGCAGGAACTACTACTGGATAGGGACGGCGGACCTCAGTTTCCAGGACATCCCCGGGACCGACTATCATGCCGTTTCAAGGGGGCACGTCTCCATTTCGCCGTTGCACATCGATCTCACCAATCACGGCTCCATCGCCATCCTTAAAGGCTGGGAACTGCCGTGATGCTGGACTTTTAGAACTCCTTTTGTTATATTTCCCCGCTGCCAAAAGATTGGGGGGGAAATGAATTCTGCTGTCGCACGCAAGAGGATGGTCGCGGAGCTGGTAAAACGGGGGATCGCGGACCAGCGGGTCATCGGGGCGATGCTCGATATACCGAGACATATATTCGTCGAGGAGGCCATGGCCGCCCAGGCCTACAGCGACGGCTCGCTCCCCATCGGCGAGAAGCAGACCATCTCCCAGCCGTACATAGTGGCGAAAATGACCGAACTGCTCAGGCTCACCGGGCGCGAGAAGGTGCTGGAGCTCGGCACCGGTTCCGGGTACCAGGCTGCGGTCCTGGCGACGCTTGCCGACCGCGTCTGCACGGTGGAACGGATCCGGCCTCTGGCGCTCAAGGCGCGCAAGGCGCTGGACAGCCTGAGGCTTTTGAACGTCAACCTGAAGATCGGCGACGGGACCGAGGGGTGGCCCGAGGAGGCGCCTTTCGACGCCATCCTGGTGACCGCCGGCGCGCCGTACCTCCCAGAGTGCCTGGTGCAGCAGTTGGCGCCCGGCGGGAGGCTCGTGATACCCGTTGGCGACAGGGTCGACCAGAGGCTTCTGCTTGTCACCAAGGGAACGGACGGCAGCGTGCTCCAGGAGGAGTGCGACGACTGCCGTTTCGTGAGGCTTATCGGAAAAAACGGCTGGAGCGAAGAGCAGTAGCAACGGCTGCAGATACATCATCCCCAAGCTTTGCCAAAGGAGTCTTGCATGGAAAACGACGAGCTGTTAGAGGAGAAGGAACCTCTCTTTCTTGATGTCGAGCAGGACCCGGACGCACTCGAACTGGAAGAGGTCGAGGAAGTCGAGCCGGCCGAGGTCGAGGAAGAAGAGATTAAGGCAGCGGTGGTGGAGCATTTCGACGATGCCATCAAGCTCTACCTGCGCGAGATCCAGAAGACCAAGCTCCTGACCGCCGACGAGGAGAAGGAGCTGGCAGCGAAGATCGATCTGGGGGACAAGGCCGCCCGCGACCGGATGATCGTATCCAACCTGCGCCTGGTGGTGAAGATAGCCAAGCGTTACATAAACCGCGGGCTCCCCTTTCTCGACCTGATCGAGGAGGGGAACATGGGGCTCATCAAGGCGGTGGAGCGTTTCA
>CAZFMI010000016.1:0-68095 GCA_964519915.1 uncultured Geomonas sp. | reverse complement strand
CAGGAGTGCCGATCTCGTGGTGGGGTTGACGGTGACGGCCCTTTGCTGCTCGCTGATGCTTTGGGTATTGCTGAAACGCTATGACAGCGAGCAGAGACGGTTGATAACCCTGAACGACGAGTTGCAAAAGAGCATCGCAGAGCTGGTTCAGGCAGAAGAATCTCTCAGCCGGAACCAGCAACTGGTCGATGCCGTAATAAAGGGAAGCGCCGACGCCATCTTCGTCAAGGACACCCTGGGGCGCTACGTCCTCTTCAACGAGGCGGCGGAGCAGGCATCGGGCAGGGTCGCGGCAGAGATGCTGGGAAAGGACGACACCTATCTGTTCCCCCCGGATCAGGCGCAACAGCTCATGCAGAAGGATGGGGAAGTTCTGAAAACCGGGAAGACGCAGGTTCAGGAGCTCGTGTTGGCTCATGTGTCGGGAACCGTGACGCAGAGGGAGGTTACCAAGGGGCCGGTTCATGACCGGCAGGGGAACGTGATGGGGATCTTCGGCATCTCCCGTGACGTCACCGAAAGCCGCCGGATGGCCGAGGAGCTCCGCTGTCTGAATGAGGAACTGGAGCGGCGGGTCGTCGAGCGTACGGCCCTGCTGGAGGCCGCCATGCGGGAGCAGGAAAGTTTCAGCTATTCAGTCTCTCATGACCTGCGCGGGCCGCTACGCCACATCAACAGCTACACGGCCATCCTCCAGGAGGAATTGGGCCCGGCTCTTCCGGATGACGCGATGCAGTACCTGGACCGGATCCGGAACTCCAGCCGGACTATGGGCGACCTGATCGACGACTTGCTGGAGCTGTCCCGTATCGGCCGCTCTGAGCTCATCAAGGCCCCGGTCGACCTGAGTGAGCTGGCCATGGCCATCGGGGGGCATCTGCGTGACGCGGATCCGGGGCGTCGCGTCGAGCTGGTCATCGAAAAAGGGTTGCAGGTCTGCGGCGACAGGGTGCTGTTGAGGCAGATGCTGGAGAACCTGATAGGCAACTCCTGGAAGTATTCCAGCCCCCGGGCAACCGCAAGAATCGAGCTGGGCAGAGATGCGTCAGGGGGGCGGGAGGCGTTCTTCGTCAAGGACAACGGTGTCGGCTTCGACATGGCTTACCAGGACAAGCTCTTTGGCGCTTTCCAGCGTCTGCACGGATCCGAGTTCGAAGGGACCGGGATCGGCCTGGCAACGGTGAAGCGGATTGTCGAGCGTCATGACGGCGCCGTCTGGGCGCACGGCGTGGTCGGCGAAGGGGCAGCATTTTATTTCACCCTGGGAAAAGGTTGCGGTCACTAATCCTCAACCTTAACCTTAACCTTAACCTTAACCTTAACCTTAACCTTAACCTTAACCTGGCCTTTGGTTTCCCATGCGCATATTGATCCTGCTGCTGGTCTGCCTGGTAGCCCTGGTGCTGGCGGCCGCGGCATGGCAGCGGCAGCTGCTCTACTTCCCGACGCATCACAGCCGCAATAATGGGCTCTCCGAGTGGCGCCATCAGGGAGAACTGATCGGTTATGCACGTGAGGTGGCCTCACCCGGGAACGTATGGCTGTTGCTGCACGGAAACGGCGGCCAGGCAAGCGACCGGGTCTATGCCCTGTCTTCCTTCTCCGGCCTCGATTCGGTGTTCATCCTCGAATATCCGGGGTACGGGAGGCGCCCGGGAACCCCCTCCCGAAAAAGCCTTGACGAGGCGGCGAGGCAGGCCTACCAGGCGCTCAGGTCGAGGTTCCCGCACACTCCGGTATGCGTGATGGGGGAATCGCTGGGGAGCGGGCCGGCATCCGTGCTGGCGGGGCAAAAACCGCCCCCCGACAAGATCGTGCTGGTCGCCCCGTTTGACAAGCTGCACAGGGTGGGAAGCCACCATTACCCCTTCCTCCCGGTCCGCCTGCTTTTGTCCGACGACTGGGATAACGTCGGCTCGCTTCGGGACTACAAGGGGAGGCTGGAGATCTTCGGCATCAGGGATGACGCAGTGATTCCCATGAAGTTCGCCAAAGCCCTGGCCGACAGCAAGCCGGGCTCGACCTTTCGGGTGGTGGAAGGGGGACACAACGACTGGGCGACGCCGGGGCGGGTGGCGGTACGGAATCCGTGACGGCTGAAGCCTCTCTCTGACGCGGGGCCGCCAAGCCGCAAAGACGCGGAGTAAACCTTGAGGCGCCTGGAAAACATCTGCAGAATTTTGGCCCTGCAAAAACAACGGGCGCTGCCGGTTCCGGCAGCGCCCGTGTCGTTCCTGGCGGAGGGGTTTTAGGCGATCAGGGTGAAGCGCTCCTTGGGAACCAGGCAGACCTCGCACTTTTCAGGGGCCGCGTCATACACCGTGTTGCCGCAGACCTCGCAGACGTAAATGGGGCGGGGGGCGAGATCGGCGCCACCCTGCACCGCTGCCAGTGCCTTCTGGTACAGGTCGTGGTGGATCTCCTCCACCGCAAGGGCGAACTTAAAAGAGTTCTCCGCTGCGCGGTCCCCTTCCTTTTTCGCCTCTTCCAGGAAGGGAGGGTACATCTTCCGGAACTCGTGGCTCTCCCCCTCGACGGCCTCCTTAAGGTTCTCGGCCGTGGTGTTGATCCCCCCCATGGCTTTCAGGTGGGCGTGCGCGTGCACCGTCTCCGCATGGGCCGCAGCGCGGAACAGTTTTGCTACCTGCGGGAACCCGTCCGCCTCGGATTTTTTGGCGAAAGCCAGATATTTGCGATTCGCCTGGCTCTCGCCTGCAAACGCCTCGGCAAGATTTTCCTTTGTCGACATTTCATTCCTCCTCGCTGTGTAAATTTCTGCTGCTTGAATATAACGGTTGCCATGGCTCAGTCAAGGAGTCGTGCATATTATATTTATCTGATATGTATACGTTTTTTGCCTGCGGGGGCGGGGAGGTGAATCTTGACATGCACCTGTTCTAATGTACTCTTCCGAAATGCTGCAAATGACAGGAGATGCCCGCATGACTCAAGAGATAACCAACCTCGAGCAGATGCTCGACAGGATCGGTGAGTCTGCGGACAGCAAAGGGCGCGTCTCTTTGGGTACTATCGTGGAATCTGTAGGGGACAGGTCCTTCGGTCCGTTGCTGCTTCTGGTGGGCGTGATCATGACCTCGCCTCTGAGCGGCATGCCGGGGGTGCCGACCACCATGGGGGTGCTGGTCCTTCTGATCGCCGGGCAGCTCCTGTTTCGCCGTGACCATTTCTGGCTCCCCGGGTTCGTTTTGAGGCGTTCACTGGAGCAGCGCAGGGTCCTCACGGCCATCGACTGGCTGCGCCCCTCGGCGCGTTTTGTGGACCGCTGGCTGCGGCCGCGCCTTCCCTCCTTTATCAGGGGGGGGAGCACTTACCTCATATCGCTTGTCTGCGCCGTAATCGCGGCGGTCATGCCCATGATGGAGCTGGTCCCTTTCTCCGCGCACGTCGCGGGCCTTGCCCTGACCGCTTTCGGGCTGGCGCTCATATCCAGGGACGGGTTGCTTGCCCTGCTTGCCTTCCTGGCAATTTCAATAAGTTTCGCATTCCTCATCTACCAGTTGGTGTGACGGAAGGGCTCTCACGGCAGGTAGTCCTCCCGCACCGGCGAAAACACCTCGACAGCCACCGATTCTTCCAGGATCGCTGCGCAATGCGGTTCCCCGCCCGGGATGCACCAGCTATCCCCCGGCAGCACCTCGTGAACCTTTTCTCCTATGCCAAGGCGTATCCTCCCGGCCACCAGGTACCCGGTCTGCTCGTGGGGATGGGTATGCAGCGGCAATTGTGCCCCCTTGTCCAGCAGGAATTCCACCATCAGGGTGTTGCCGCCATGCACCAGCGTCTTCTGCCTGACTCCAGCCACGACTTGCTTGTAGCCGCTTTCGCTTCCTTTTTCGAACATGATGTCTCCTTTTACGGTCAGATCCCTTCATCCCGTCCGCTACGCATCGTCGAGCGCGCCGGTCTGGCGCAACGCCTCGTAGAGCACGATGCCGGCCGAGGTGGACAGGTTGAGGCTGCGAACCTTCCCTATGATCGGAATCCTCAGCGCGGCCTCCGGGTTTGCCCCTATCAACTCGTCGGGAAGCCCCTTGGTCTCCTTGCCGAACACTATGAAGTCGCCGGTTTGGAAAGCCATGTCGAGGTAGCTTTTGGATGCTTTCTTGCTGGTGTATAGGAAGCGTCCTTGCGGGTAGGCCTGCTGCAGGGCGGCCAGGTCCGGCCAGTAATGGATCTCCACCTCGCTCCAGTAGTCCAGGCCCGCCCTTTTCAGGTAACGGTCGTCGGTTGAGAAGCCGAGCTTTCCGACCAGGTGCAGGACCGTGGCGGTGGCGCCGCAAAGCCTCGCTATGTTGCCCGTGTTGGGAGGTATTTCCGGTTCCACGAGCACGATGTGAAACGGTTTTTCGAGTGGCATCTGTTACCTCTTTGACTGTATGAAGATCGGCTATGCCAGCAGGCAAGAAATCTTCCAGGATCAAGCTCTCTCTGCGTTCATTTCAGCTTCGGAAAACATCTCTTTCAGCGCTCGAAAATACCCTTCCAAAAGAGACGATATTTGTATCTCAAAGCACAAAATAAGGCAAAGGGAAACGGCTAAAAGCCAGTAACTGCGGGGGCTTGACTGGAAACCGAATTCTGTAAGCTTGCAATTTATCGAAGGATAGTCTATTATGCCCCCTTCATACACGTTCCGGAGGGTAACTTGAGCCTGCCTGACACCAGTGGACACTTCGGCCGTTTCGGCGGCAGATACGTGTCCGAAACGCTTATGCCGGCGCTCCTCGAACTCGAGGAAGCCTACAACCATTATCGCGGCGATAAGGAGTTCCAGGAGGAGTTCGCCTACTACCTGCGTCAGTATGTGGGACGGCCGAATCCTCTCTACCTTGCCGAGAAACTGACCCGCAGGTGCGGTGGGGCGAAGATCTACCTGAAACGTGAAGATTTGAACCATACCGGCGCCCACAAGGTGAACAACACCATCGGGCAGGCGCTGCTTGCCAAAAGGATGGGGAAGAAGAAGGTCATCGCCGAGACCGGCGCGGGGCAGCACGGCGTGGCGACGGCGACCGTCGCGGCACTTTTCGGCATGGAGTGCGAGGTGTTCATGGGCGAGGAGGACATCCGGCGCCAGGCGTTGAACGTGTTCCGGATGAAACTGCTGGGGGCCAAGGTGAACCCGGTCAGCTCCGGCACCGCAACGCTCAAGGACGCCATGAACGAAGCGATGCGCCAGTGGGTGACCAACGTGTCCGATACTTTCTACATCATCGGCACCGTTGCCGGGCCGCACCCCTACCCGGCGATGGTGCGGGATTTCCAGGCCATCATCGGCAACGAGGCGAGGGCGCAGCACCTGGAGGCGGAGGGAAGGCTTCCGGACTACCTGGTAGCGGCCGTGGGTGGTGGCAGCAACGCGATCGGCCTGTTCCACGCCTTCACCGACGACGCCGGCGTGCAGATGATCGGGGTCGAGGCCGCGGGTTACGGCATCGACTCGGGGCGTCACGCGGCGCCGCTTTGTGCGGGAACGGTCGGTGTCCTGCACGGCAACAAGACCTACCTCTTGCAGGACGAGTTCGGGCAGATCGCCCATGCCCACTCCATCTCCGCGGGCCTGGACTACCCCGGCGTCGGTCCTGAGCACGCCTTCTTAAAGGAGAGCGGGAGGGCCAGCTACGTCTCCGTCACCGACGAGGAGGCGCTCGAGGCGTTTCAGATCCTGACCCGCGAGGAAGGGATCATTCCGGCGCTGGAATCTTCGCATGCGGTTGCCCATGCAGTGCGTCTTGCGCCGACACTTAAAACCAATGAGAGCATCGTCGTCTGCCTTTCCGGCAGGGGCGACAAGGACATCCACACCGTGGCGGACGTAATGGGGGTTCAGCTTTAATATACGAAAATCCAGGGGTTTTAGTGGGGGAGGGCCGCTGGACGGGCCTCCTTTTTTATCGACCAACATTGCCGGTATTTAATGTGATGCTTGCAATCTTGTCGGATTTGGCTACACTAGGACCCTCAGGTTGGCGACGAGCCAATTGCATTTTAATGAAAGGAGATGATTGGCGCGGGCTTCACTACCGACATTTATGTATCCCTACTAAAGCCGGCACAAGCCATTCAGACAGTGATCTATGAAAAAGAAATTTGCATTGCTGGTTGCGATGCTGATGTTGACAGCATCATGCGACCAGTCCCACCTGCAGCAAGCGCAGGTACCCGGAGGTCCGGCGATCTCCGAAGCGGATCGGGCGCTCCTCGCCTGGGCGGAGGGGAGTGAGAAGACAGGGGGGAAGGCACCCGCCCCCGCGGCGCAGTTGGCCCTGACCGAAGAGGAGGAACTCGACGGCAGGAAGAGGTTGGTCCCCGCCATCTACGCGGCCTTTGCCCGCAGGACCACGCCGGCCCGGGCGAAATGGCTCGCTGAGATCTGCTACGAGCAAACGGAGGGGACGATATTCACGCCGCTGGACCTGGCTGAGATAGCTCTTGCGGAGACAGGCGGACACAAGCTGTCATCGAGGGCGGTCTCCACCAAGGGAGCCTTGGGTGTCTGGCAGTTGATGCCGGAGAGGGCAGCCAGCCACGGCTACTCCCCGCAGGAGATGTGGGACGACGAGAAGTGCGCCGATGCGGCGGTGAAGGAGCTGAAGGAAAAGCTCAGCATGGCGAAGGGGAACATGGCCAGGGCGAAAAGGCTCTATTGTGGGATCGGGCCGGCCGCCAGGGCCTATGACAAGGTCCGCAAGCGGTGCAGGGCGGAGATACTCGCCGAGATGCAGAAGGATATGTTGACGCAGGTAGCCAGTAACTGATACTCCCTTTTGCCGTTTGCGGGACGGTTGTGCTATAGTGGGCGGGTTCCTTTCCGGGGGCCCGCCCATCATGGTTTCCAGGGCGGAAACAACACAGGTTTATCGATCGCCAGGCCGTGCAAAGATGCTGGTCTCAGGAGTCCGCTTTGAAGAGAATCCCCTATCTGCTGCTGATGTTCGCAATGCTCGCCGGGTGCACCACGGTGCATCAACCGCTGGTCACGGTGAAGGATCTTAACGTGGTCTCGCTGGACCCTGCGGGGGCGGGAATGGAGTTGTTCCTGCGCATAAAAAACCCCAACAGCTTCGATGTCAGACTGCAGGGTTACAGCTACGACCTGAAGGTCATGGCCCTGCCGCTGGCCAAAGGGGGGGCGCGCGAGGAGATAAAGTTTGCAGGCGGGGCGGAAACCGACCTGCGCATACCGATCCGGATAACCTACGGCGACCTGCTGGAGATAATCAAGCGCAGGCCGGACCCGGACAAGGTCCCCTATCAGCTGGCGGCCGGGCTCGACATCGAGACACCGGTCGGGCAGATGACCGTCCCGATAAACCGCACCGGCACCTACGCCATCCCCAAGCAGTACCGCCCGTCGGCCGTCTTCGGAGTGCTCGGTAACCTATTAAAGTTCTAAAACCGTTAGCCACGGAGACAATCCGGGAAGAGACGGAGAAAATCGGAGAGAGCAAAAGCCAAAGGGTCGCAACCATCCTTTTTGTCTCTCTCTGATTTCCTCGGATGTCTCTGTGGCCCATGGTTTTGGCTGGAGTTCGAATGAACGTTGTTGACATCACAGGCCTTTGCAAAAGTTTCGGCTCCCGCGAACTTCTCGACAACGTCACCTTCGCGGTGGGGGAGCAGGAGAGGGTGGGGCTGATCGGCGCCAACGGCGCCGGCAAGTCGACCCTTTTGACCATCCTGGCCGGCAGCGAGGACCATGACGGCGGTTCCATAGCCATGAAGCGAGGCGCCTCGGTCGGCTACCTGAGCCAGGAGCCGGTGCTGGATGACGACTCCACCGTTGCTGCCGAGATAGAAGGGGGGCTGAGGGAGATCCGCGCCGCCATCGCGAGCTTCAACGAGCTGTCGGAGCGCATGGCGTCCAACCCTCCCGACATGGAGAGGCTTCTGGACCGCCAGGGGGAGCTTTCCGCCTGGATCGAGCACCACGGCGGCTGGAATACCGACCACCGCGTCTCCGAGATGATGACCCACCTGCAGCTGCCGGACCGTGACCAGCGCATCGGCATCCTCTCCGGCGGCACCAAGCGCCGCGTGGCGCTGGCGAAGCTCCTTTTGCAGGCCCCGGAACTGCTGCTCCTCGACGAGCCGACCAACCACCTCGATGCCGACACCACCCAGTGGCTCCAGGATCACCTCAAGGGGTACCCGGGCGCCGTGATGCTGATCACCCACGACCGCTATTTCCTGGACCAGGTGGTCACCAGGATGCTGGAGCTGGAACGGGGTGGGATGATCTCCTACCAGGGGGGGTATTCCACCTATCTGGAGCTTAGGGAAGAGCGGCTCATGAACGAGACCACCAGGCGCTCGCGCCTTTTGAACCTGCTGCGCACCGAAACCGCCTGGATCAGGCGCGGCCCCCCCGCCCGCTCCACCAAGCAGAAGGCGCGCATCGACCGCTACTACGAGCTGGAAGATGCCTGCTCCGGCCCGGCAAGGAAAGAGCTGAAGATCGGGTTCAACACCGAGGAGGGGTTTGGCGGCACCATACTGGAGCTGGACCAGGTCGGCAAGGGTTTCGGCGACAAGAAGCTGATCAACCGGGTCACCTTCGGCATGAAGCGCGGCGACCGGGTCGGGGTGATAGGGCCCAACGGCTGCGGCAAGACCACGCTGATCAGGATGATCATGGCGGAGGAGGAGCCGGACCACGGCAAGGTGGTGGTCGGCAAGAAAACCAGGATCTCCTATTTCGACCAGTTGCGCGAGGTGATCGACCCGGCGCAGACCGTATACGATTTCTTCGGAGAGGGGGATTACGTCACCACCGCCACCGGCGACAAGCGGCACAAGATCGGCTACCTCGAGGAGTTCCTGTTCTCCCCCGAGGACAGGAGGCGCCCCGTCGGCAGCCTTTCCGGGGGTGAGAAGAGCCGGCTGATCCTTGCCCGGCTCATGTTGCAGGACTCGAACCTCCTGATCCTCGACGAGCCCACCAACGACCTCGACATACCGACCCTGCAGCTTCTGGACGCCTCTATCGCGGCCTTCCCCGGATGCGTGCTGATGGTGACCCACGACCGCTTCTTCCTGGACAAGGTGGCGACCGGCGTGCTCGCCTTCGAAGGGGACGGAGAGGTGATCTTCCACGAGGGGAATTACAGCAACTACCGCGAGCGCAAGGAGGCGGTGCGTGCGGCCGCGGCAGCCCAGCGGGTCGAGAAGCGGGAAGCCCAGGCGGCTAGGGGCGACAAGCCGAAAAAGGGGCTCACCTACGCGGAGCGTCTGGAGCTGGAGCGGCTGGAGGAGGGGATAGCCGTTTTGGAGCAGGATCTTGCCGCGGTCGAGGCGATGCTGGCCGATCCTTCATCCTATGCGACGGCCGAGGGAGGCGTGGCCGGTATCTCCGCTGACTACAGCCGCCTCGAAGCCGAGCTGGCAGCAGCCTACGAGCGTTGGGAGGAGCTGGAAACGAAGAAAGGAAGCTAGAGACAACCGGCAACCTGGAACCGCTTTCCGGACTCGAGCGTGCTGCTCGGCGCTCGACCGTAATAGATAAGGCTTTTGAGCCTCCCTGGACCAGGGGGCTTCAAAAGCCTTTTTTCGTCGGGAGTTTGCCGTAGGGGCGGGCTTCGATGTCAATTGCTTCTAAACGTTTCCTTCGCCAGTCTCAGGCTCACCTTTCTCTTGGTGGAGATGGCGAAGCGGTTGATGGTTTCCAGGGCGTAGACCAGGGACGGGATGTCCCGCCGCACCCGCAAAAGCATCTCGTCGATCACCTCGCCGGGAAGCGTCATCTGCCGGTCCTCGGCCAGTTTCTTCAGGATCATGCGTCTGGATGCGTCGTCGGAGACGTCGATGCGCGCAACGAGGCCCCAGAGCAGGCGGCTGGTCAGGTGCCCGTCCAGGTGCGGCAGCTCCTTGGGCGGGTTGAGCCCGGCCAGGGCGATCTTCCTCCCGGTGGTGTAGAAGGCGTTGAAAAGCTCCCACAGTTCCACCCTGACTTCCTGGCTGTCCGGGAGCAGGTGCAGGTCGTCGAGGATCAGCGCATCGGAGTCCGCGAAAAGCTCGGCCAGCCTGGAAGGGCCCTCGCTTCTGTAGTCGCCGCGGTAGAGGGTGACGGCATCGCGGAAGGAGAAATATCTCCCCTCGATGGCGGTGGAGAGGGCTGTCAGCAGGTGGGTCTTACCCGACCCCTCGGGGCCGTAGATGTAGAGCAGGTTTTCCGCGTCGTTCCCGCTGGCCAGCCTCTGAGCGAACTGGTACGCGGTCTTGTTGCCTCCGCAGACCACGAAGTTCTCAAAGCCAAAGCGCGGCACCACGGGAAAATCAAAGATAAGCTGCATATGACCCCAATACAGCGACCGCTGTCGGTCGCACATCGCTCTTAGAACAGTTTGCCCTGCGGCGGCTCGGGCGCTGTCCGGCCGAAGTGGCCGTAGGCGGCGGCGGTCGCCACGCGCCCTCTCGGGGTGCGGTTCAGGAATCCGTTTTGGATCAGGAACGGCTCGTAGACGTCCTCGATGGTGTCGCTCTCTTCGCTGATGGCGGCTGCGATGGTGTCCAGCCCCACCGGCCCCCCGCCGAACTTGTCGATGATGGTCAGGAGTATCGCCCGGTCCATCTGGTCGAACCCCATCTCGTCTATTTCCAGAAGGGCCAGGGCCCGGTCCGCAACCTGGCGCGTGATGGTGCCGTCGGCGCGCACCTGCGCGAAGTCTCGCACGCGGCGCAGCAGGCGGTTGGCGATCCTGGGTGTGCCGCGGCTGCGTCGAGCCAGCTCCATGGCGCCGTCGGGGGCGATTGCCATGCCGAAGATGCGGGCGGAGCGGGTGATGATGTAGGCGAGCTCCTCGTGGGTGTAGAACTCCAGGCGCGAGATGACGCCGAAACGGTCCCGAAGCGGCGAGGAGAGCAGCCCGGCCCGGGTGGTGGCTCCCACCAGGGTGAACTTGGGAAGGTCGAGCTTGATGGTGCGGGCGCTCGGTCCCTGGCCGATGATGATGTCGAGCTGGAAGTCCTCCATCGCGGGGTAGAGGATCTCCTCCACCACGTGCGAGAGACGGTGGATCTCGTCGATGAAGAGGACGTCGTGTGCCTCGAGGTTGGTGAGGATGGCGGCCAGGTCGCCGGGGCGCTCTATGACCGGCCCGGAGGTCGATTTGATGTTGACCCCCATCTCGCAGGCGATGATGTTGGCCAGCGTCGTCTTCCCGAGTCCCGGTGGTCCGTACAAAAGGACGTGGTCCAGCGCTTCCCCCCTGCCGCGGGCGGCGTCTATGAATAGGCCCAGGTTCCCCTTCGCCTTCTCCTGCCCGACGTAGTCGTCGAGCGCGCGCGGGCGCAGCGTCGCCTCAAAGCCGTCGTCTTCGGTTCTCTCGGGGGTGATGGTGCGGGTCATAGTTCTCCGTCTGCTCTTGGTCGCCGCCTGTTTCCGGCCGGGTCAAGGTATAACAGTTGCCGGTAAAGGTCAAGACGTGCCGTCTTTCGCGACGCGGCAGAGTCCGGGTCGGTCCGGGCATCCAAGGGTTCTGACACCGATCCTATTTCATCAGCACCTTGAGCGCCTGCTTCAGCAGCGACTCCACCGTCGCCTCCGGCGCGACCTTCAGCTCGCCCAAAGCCTTTTGCACCACCGCCTCCTTGTAACCCAGGTTGATGAGCGCCGAGAGGACGTCGTCCCGGATCTCCTGCTTGGCAGGGGCGGGCGCGGCACCCGGCCCAGTATGGGGCGGGCCCAGCTTCTTCACCTTTTCCTTCAATTCCAGCACCAGCCTCTCCGCCGTTTTCTTCCCTATTCCCGGAATCGCCGAGAGCCGGGCCAGATCACCGCGCAGCAGCGACTCTGCTAGCTCTGCGGGTTCGCTGTTGGAGAGGATGCCGTTGGCGAGCTTCGGCCCCACCCCCGACACGCCGATCAGCAGCTGGAACAGCTCTTTTTCCGGCTGGGTCCTGAAGCCGTACAGGTTGATGGCGTCCTCCTTGACGCAGGTATGGATCTGCAGCGAGACGGGGCTTCCTTCGGCGGGGAGGGTGTAGTAGGTGGAGAAGGGGATGAAGACCTGGTAGCCGACGCCGTTCACGTCGAGGATGATGAAGTCGGGTGCCTTATAGGCGAGCTTGCCGGTGAGAAGAGCGATCATGTGAAACCTCCTGAAAAAGACCTGGAAGCGCGGCGAAGAGGGTACGGGGGAAAACCGGGGCGGACGCAGGGCAAGGCGCCGCGCCAACCCGGGCTATGTCCTTTTTAGGAGGCTGTTGATGCCGGCGGAGTGGGCGTGGCAAACGGCTACCGCCAGGGCGTCGGAGGCGTCTTCCTGTGCGATCTCGGGGAGATTCAACAGCGCCTTGATCATCTGCTGCACCTGTGTCTTCTCCGCCCTGCCCGTGCCCACCACCGCCTGCTTGACCTGCATCGCGGTGTATTCATACACCGAGAGCCCCACGTTCACCGCCGCCACGATGGCGGCTCCCCGCGCCTGCCCGAGTTTGAGCGCACTCTGGGCGTTCTTCGCCAGGAACACGTCCTCCACCGCGACGACTTCCGGCTGGTACTGCGCGATGATCGCGGAGAGGCCGGTGAAGATCTTCTCCAGCCGCTGCGGGAAATTCTCGGCACTCTGGGTGAAGATGGCGCCGTTGTCTATGTGGACCAGGCGGTTCCCCTGCTTGGAGATGATGCCGTAGCCGGTCTTGCGGGAGCCTGGGTCGATACCGAGGATGATCATGGAATCCTTAAAGTGAGAACCATTGGCCACGGAGAAAATCTGAGGACTTCCGAGAAAGGCGTAGAGCTATTCGGGTTACCCCTTCCAAAGCTTCTCTCGGACTTTCTCGGGTTTTCTCCGTGCCTGCGCGCAAGCGCGGCCAAGGTTTGGGTTGATAAAAAAGCGCGGCAGGCGGAAGGGTTTCCGCGCCACCGCGCTTTAAGTACCACGAAAATGCAACCCTTTGCTACATCATCTTTTCCATCTCCTCCGAGGAGATGTCGAAGTTGGCGTACACGTTCTGGACGTCGTCGTTGTCTTCCATGCGGTCCATCAGCTTCAGCATGTTCTCGGCGTTCTTTCCTTCCAGCTTCACCATGGTCTGCGGGATCATGGTGACCTCTGCCGTTTCCGCCTTGAAGCCGGCACCCTCCAGGGCGGTCTTCACCTGGTGGAACGCCGTGGGGTCGGTCAGCACCTCGTACTGCTCTTCTTCGTCGACCACGTCGTCAGCGCCCGCCTCGATGGAAGCCTCGAAAAGCCTGTCGAAGTCGACACTCTTCGGGAATACCAGCAGGCCCTTCTTGTCGAACAGCCAGGAGACGCAGCCGGATTCGCCCATGTTGCCGTTGCACTTGGTGAATATGCTTCTCACGTCGGAAACGGTGCGGTTGCGGTTGTCGGTCATGACCTCGACCAGCACCGCGGTTCCGCCCGGCCCGTACCCTTCGTAGGTGGTCTCTTCGTAGGTGGTGCCTTCCAGTCCGCCGACGCCCTTCTTGATGGCGCGCTCGACGTTGTCCTTGGGCATGTTCTCGGCTTTGGCCTTATCGATAGCAGTTCTAAGACGCGGGTTCCCGTCCGGGTCGCCGCCGCCCAGCTTTGCAGCAACTGTGATTTCCTTGATGATCTTGGTGAAGATCTTGCCCCGCTTGGCATCAGCGGCGCCTTTTTTGTGCTTGATGGTACTCCATTTGTTATGCCCTGACATAAGTTGCTTCCTTTCCGATCATTTTGGTGATTGAAACGCGAAATACTATCACGGCCAAAAGACGGTTGTAAAGTGGGAAAATGACAGTTAAACTCTCCCCGGGCCATGAGACAGTGGGGTGTTACCCCTGACAGGAGAGAGAATGAAAGGCTTCCTTCACGCATCGAAACGGGATTTGCCGGTGCTTTTGCTGCTGTTTGTCATCCTCCTCGGAGGTGGCTGCGCTACTGCCAGGCTGAACGTCAACTCGCCGCCGGTACTGACCCAGGACGAGTTGTTGCGCCCCTACTACAAGGTCGGGGTGATAGAGGTGCGCCGCTCCCGTTACGGCGACCGCGCGGATTTGTCGCTGGAGGATTACAGCTGGGCCAAAGACGCCTTGCGCGCCGAAGCGGCGAAGATCGAGGCCGATGCCGTTATCCTTCCCGAGGTCAGCGTCGAGGTGCACAGGTACATCTTCTTCCCCAAGAGCGAGATGAGGGCCAAGGGGACCGCCATAAAATTCCGCTGATTTTTTCCTCCCGTCGAGAGAATTCCATTGATAAATGAGGCTCATTTTTGCGATAGTGTGCGCCTGTATACGATATCGCGGCCGGACAGCCGGCCGGCAGGAATTCAATCGATCAAGGAGGCGGATATGAAAGCTGTACTGATGGAAGGTTTTGGCGGCGTCGAAGTGCTGAAGATTGGCGAGGTCGCAAGGCCCGTGCCCAAGGAAAACGAGGTGCTGGTCAAGGTCCACGCCACCTCCATCAACCGTCCGGACCTGGTGCAGCGCGAAGGGAAGTACCCCCCCCCGCCCGGCGATTCCGAGATCCTCGGACTCGAGGTTTCGGGGGTGGTCGAGGAACTTGGCGCCGGCGTCACCGGCTGGAAGGTGGGCGACAGGGTCATCACCCTGGTGGGTGGCGGCGGCTATGCCGGGTACGCGGTCGCCTATGCGAACCACCTGATGGCCATCCCCGACTCCGTGAGCTACGAGGAGGCTGCCTGCATCTGCGAGTCCTACATCACCGCGTTCCTGAACGTCTTCATGATCGGAGGGTTGCAAGACGGCGAGACCGCGCTGCTGCACGGCGGCGGGGGGGGCGTCAACACCGCCGCCATCCAGCTTTGCAAGGCGCTCGTTCCCAACTCCAAGCTGATCGTGACCGCTTCCCCCGAGAAGATGGAGCGTGTGAAGGAGCTCGGTGCGGACCTGGTGATCAACTTCCGCGATAATCCGGACTTCACCGAGATCGTGAAGGAGTTCACCAACAAGAAGGGCGTGGACGTCATCCTGGACCACGTGGGTGCGAAGTATCTCGCTCCCAACATGAACTCCCTCGGTTACAAGGGGCGGCTCGTCGTCATCGGGGTCATCTCCGGCATCAAGGCCGAGCTCAACCTGGCGCTCATGATGGTCAAGCGGCAGCAGATCATCGGCAGCGTGCTCCGTTCGCGCCCGGTCTCCGAGAAGGGGGAGATCGCAGCCGAGTTCGTGCGCCGCGCCATGCCCAAGTTCGCCGATCGCACCATCGTGCCGATCATCGAGAAGGTGTTCCCTCTCGATCAGGTGGCTGACGCCCACAGGATGATGGAAGAGGACAAGCACTTCGGCAAGATCGTGCTGAAGGTCGCCGAATAAAAACAGACCACTCACGCAAAGAACGCCAAGGCGCAGAGAAGGGGAGGATAACCCGAACCGGTTTCGGCCTTGCTTCGCGCCTTGGCGGCTTTGCGTGAGATGCTTTATCAAAAAGGAGACGCAGCTTCAGGATGGAAACCTATTCGCAATTCTTCTTCACCGTATGGATCAGATTTTTCTTCCTGCTGACTCCTTTCTTCGTTCTCTCCACCTTCCTCGCCATGACGCCCGAGCTCACCGCGGCAGAGCGGCGCGCCACAGCCGTCAGGGTGACCCTCGCCGTCCTGGTTGCCTGCTTCGTGCTCTACTCCTTCGGCAACACCCTCTTCTCGCTGTTCGGCATCACGCTCGACTCCTTCAGGATAGGCGCGGGGAGCCTGCTCTTTCTCTCCGCCGTGCACATGGTGCACGGCGACGACAGCGCGCCTCCCAGCGAGAAGCGCGAAGCCATCTCCGTGGTCCCGCTCGCCATACCCATCACCGTCGGACCGGGCACCACCGGCGCCCTCCTGGTCATGGGGGCGGAGGTCCAGCACAACTGGCAGGTCTTCGTCGGGCTGACGGCCCTGGCGGCAGCCGTGCTCTGCATCGGCGTGCTCCTGGTCTGCGCCTCCTTCATCGAGCACATCGTCGGAAAGAAGGGGATCACCATCCTGAGCAAGCTGACCGGGCTCTTCGTCGCGGCGCTGGCCGCGCAGATCGTCTTCACAGGGGTGAGGAACTTCCTGCAGATTGCGCAGTAGCTCTTCCCCCGAAGGCCCTCATCCCCGCCCCTCTCCCGCGGGGCAGGGGCGGGGCACAGGCTGGAACAAGAAAGGGGGCTCCCGTTTCGCAGGAGCCCCCTTTCTTGTTGTTGATGCCGCGCCTGCCGCCGGAACTACAGGCTCAGTTCCGCGTGGCCGTTGCAGAGCCTTTCCCGGGCGGCCGTCACCTCGGCGTCCTCCAGGTAGTCGTCGAAGTTCATCTCGCGATCGATGACGCCGCCGGGCGTGATCTCGATGATCCGGTTGGCGACGGTGGAGACGAACTGGTGGTCGTGGGAGGAGAAGAGCACCACCTCGGTGTAGGAGATCAGCCCGTTGTTCAGGGCGGTGATCGACTCCAGGTCCAGGTGGTTGGTCGGCTCGTCCAGGATCAGCGCGTTCGCGCCTGCCAGCATCATCTTGGAGAGCATGCAGCGCACCCGCTCCCCTCCGGAGAGGACGCTGGTCTTCTTGGTCGCTTCGTCACCCGAGAAGAGCATCCTTCCCAGGAAGCCGCGGGCGAAGCTCTCGCCTTCGGTCGGGGGGGAGTACTGGCCGAGCCACTCGATCAGGTTCAGGTCGCTCTTGAAGTACTCCGCGTTTTCCTTGGGAAAATAGGAGTTGGTTATGGTGATCCCCCAGCGGAAAGTACCCTCGTCCGGCTCCATCTCCCCTGCCAGGATCTGGAAGAGGGTGGTCTTGGCCAGCGAGTTGCCCCCCACGAACGCGATCTTGTCCCCCTTTCTGACCATCAGGTCGAGATCCTTGAAGACCGTGACGCCGTCGATCGCCTTGGAAAGCCCCTTCACCTCGAGGATGATGTCGCCGCAGGGACGCTCCGGCTTGAACACCACGTAGGGGTACTTCCTGGAGGAGACCGGCATGTCCTCGATGGTCAGCTTCTCTAGCAGCTTCTTCCTGGAGGTGGCCTGCTTCGCCTTCGATGCGTTGGAGCTGAAGCGCTGGATGAACTCCTTTAACTCGTTCGCCTTGTCGGTGGTCTTCTTGTTGTCGTCCTGGCGCTGCTTCAGGTGCAGCTGGCTCGCCTGGTACCAGAAGTCGTAGTTGCCGACGTAGACCTGGATGCGGCTGAAGTCGATGTCCGCTATGTGGGTGCAGACCTGGTTCAGGAAGTGGCGGTCGTGGGACACCACGATGACCGTGTTCTGGAAGCGGTACAGGAACTCCTCCAGCCAGGCGATCGATTTCAGGTCGAGGTGGTTGGTCGGCTCGTCCAGAAGGAGGACGTCGGGGTTTCCGAAGAGTGCCTGGGCCAGGAGCACGCGCACCTTGTCGCCCCCCTCCAGTTCCTTCATCAGCTTGCCGCGCATCTCCTCGGGGATCCCGAGGCCGTTTAGAAGGACAGCCGCTTCGGCCTCCGCCTCGTAGCCGTTCATCTCGGCAAAATCGGCCTCCAGCTCCGCGGAGCGGATGCCGTCCTCCTCGCTGAACTCGGGCTTGGAGTAGATCGCCTCCCGCTCTGCCATCACTTCGTAAAGCTTCTTGTGCCCCATGATGACCGTGTTGAACACGGTATGCTCGTCGTAGGCGAACTGGTCCTGCTTAAGGACCGCGATCCTTCCCTTGCCTGCCGAGATCTCGCCCTTGTCCGGATCGATGTCCCCTGCCAGGATCTTCAGGAAGGTGGACTTGCCGGCACCGTTGGCGCCGATCAGCCCGTAGCAGTTGCCGGGGGTGAACTTTATATTTACGTCCTTGAAAAGGACCCTCTTGCCGTAGCCCAGGGTGACGTTCGATGCGCTGATCATTTACCTGCTCCCTTTTGTGAAAATGAAAAGACCACAGGGTGTCCTGTGGTCGTGAACCTTGCATTTATATCACTGCAAAGCCGTGGTAGGCAATGTATTTTTGCATGTTCCCGCCATTTGTCGGCGTGTCGCTGCCGCTGTCCGCTTCATCCCGTCCCTGAAAAAAGGCTAAAGTTGCTCCCACTGCCTGTCGACGATACAAAAAAGTTTATTTTCCTCAGCCAATGTGGCAATGTGTCCGCTCCTGGAACCGAATCAAACGCCGGAGATTGCTGTGAGAATCGTAGACAAGATGAGCCGGGTGAAGCAGTTCATCTCGCTTGAGTTCTTCCCCCCCAAGGACAAGAAAGAATGGCCCACCTTCTTCAGGACCGTCGAAACGCTGTCGCAGCTCAATCCACTCTTCGCCTCGGTGACCTACGGGGCCGGCGGCAGCACCAAGGGTGACACGCTGGAAATCGTCGGCAGGCTGAAAAGCGCATACGGGCTCGACACCATGGCGCATCTCACCTGCATCGGATCCTACCGCGGCGACCTGCAGCAGTTCCTCGACGGGCTCGCGCAGGCGGGGGTGAACGACGTACTGGCGCTAAGGGGCGATCTTCCCGGCGATGCCCGACCCGAGTTCTCCGCCTGCCGCACGCTTTTGCATGCCTCCGATCTCGCCGCGTTCATCAAGCAGTCCCATCCCGGCATGGGGATCGGCGTGGCGGGGTACCCTGAAACACACCCCGAGGCCATCGACGCGGAGCATGATCTTCGTTACCTGAAACTGAAGCTGGACCAGGGGGGGGATTTCGTGGTCACGCAGCTGTTTTTCGACAACGCGCTCTACTTCGATTTCGTCGCGAAGGCCCGCGCAGCGGGAATTGACAAGCCTATCATTCCCGGTATCATCCCCGTGGTGAGCCTCAAGGTGATCCAGCGCATCATCTCCCTTTGCGGCGCGAAGCTCCCGGCCGCGTACCTGGCAAAGCTGGAGGAGGCCGACCGGCAAGGGGGTGCTGCTGCCGTGCAAAAACTCGGGGTGAGCTACGCGAGGCGGCAGGCGCAGGAGCTGCTGGCCGCCGGTGTTCCTGGCGTGCACATCTACACCCTGAACCGGGATCAGGCGGTACTGGACCTGGTTGAAGGGCTGCTTCCTTCCTGATCGACCTGCTTTTGCAAGTAGGTCTTCAAGTTTTTTCCCGCTTAAGGCGATGAGGGTTGATAGCTGAGAACCAAGACTGTGCAGCCTCGCTGAGAGCTGCTGGAGGGAAATCGAGTATGTTCAGGTTTGTGCCTTTTGTCATGCTGGTCTGTTTGTTTGCCTTTAACTGTGCGCTCCCTTCCAGTTTGCTTGCCGATTACTACAAGTACACCGACGGTCACGGGGTGGTGAACATCTCCAACGACCTCAAATCGGTTCCTGCCAAATACCGCTCCACGATGAAGGTGGTACGCGAAGAGCCCAAGAAAGAGCAGGTGCAAAGGCCCGCGGTGCAGGCTGAAGCAGAAAGCGAAGCCGTGGCTGCCGGTCGGGAACAGACAAAAGTGGCGGCACCCGAGTCGCAACCCGAAGAGCCGCAGGGCCGGTTCTCCGAGCTCGCCTCGCGTTTTCCCTGGTTGAAACCGCTGGCCTACCTCGCAGGGGTCGTGGCGCTCTTCGTCGTCATGGCCAAGCTGACCTCCAAACTCTCCTCTCCGCACCTTTCCAAGGTGATCTACATCTCCTTCTTCATGGGCGTGATGGTTTTCCTGTACAAAAACTACGTGGAGCACGTCGTCGCCAGCACGGCAAAGGTGAAGGATGCCGCGGTCTCCATGATGAAGAAGTCATCCAACCGAGAGCTCCCTGTGCCGGCGGGTGAACTCCCCCCTGTCGAGAAGTAGCGCGCCGCCGTGGCTGTGGGGCAAACTAGATACGCAATGGCCCGGCGCCAAAGCCGGCTTTGCTTTTCCAACAAAACCAGGAGGGTGCACCATGCTTGTTCGAGACCGGATGACTCTGAGCCCTGTGACGATCACCCCTGATGTGTCGGTGACCGAGGCGTTGCGCCTGATGAACGAGAAGAAGATACGGCGCCTCCCCGTTCTGGACACCGCCGGCAACCTGGTCGGGATCGTATCGGACCGTGATCTGCTGCAGGCCTCGCCATCCCCGGCAACCTCGCTCGCCATCTGGGAGATACACGACCTGCTCGCCAAGCTGACGGTGGAGAAGACCATGACCCGCCAGGTGATAACCATCACCGGGGACACCCCGCTGGAGGAGGCGGCGCGCGTCATGGTGGACAGCAAGATCGGCGGATTGCCGGTAATGAAGGGGAAGGATCTGGTCGGCATCATCTCCGAGTCGGACCTGTTCAAGACGCTTCTGGAGCTTCTGGGCGGACGCCGGCAGGGTGTGCGCATCACCGTCGCGACCACTGGGGCCAAGGGGACGCTGGCCGATGTCACCGACACCATCTACAAGGCGGGGGGCGACATCGTCGGGCTTGGCTTCAGCGAGGTTGACGGGGGGGGCAGCGACACCTGGGTGAATACCTTCAAGGTGCAGGGAGTGGATAAGGACAAGCTCGTGGAAGCGATACGACCGCACGTGCGGGAGATCCTTGACGTGCGCGAGACCTGAGGCGTCCACACTTCCTTGACCATCATCCCTGCAAGCAGGTTTAGCTCCCTGATCAGCGACGACCTTCCGCCGTAACGTCCCCCTCAAGGGGAGGGGGGAGAGTAGCTCAGGAGGAGCCATGTTCCTGGTCCAGATTCTGCTGCCGCTTTACGACAACGAGGGACAGCCCTTCACCCAGGACGAGTTCCTGAAGGTGCGCGACTCGCTTTCCGAGCGTTTCGGCGGCATAACCACCTACATGCGCTCGCCGGCGCGCGGCCTCTGGAAGGAGACGCGCGAGACCACTGTCCATGACGACATAGTCATCTACGAGATAATGACGGCCGAGCTGGATCGCGGCTGGTGGAGGAATTACCGGCAGCAGCTGGCTGAGGATTTCCGGCAGGATATCCTGATCGTAAGGGTCAGCGAGGTGGAGTTGCTGTAGGTTGGCTCGAGAGGTAAAAAAGCCGGGTTCTGCCGGTGGCCATGACGGTCACCCGGGCAAAACCCGGCTTTTCGGTTTCAGATGCGGACCAGGTCAGAACCTCTCGAACTCGTCGTCCATGCTCAGGTCGGTGCCGACGGCGCTGGCCAGAGGCGGGGCTGCAAGTTTGGCCTTGCCGAAACTCAGCTGCTTTGCTTTGCCGTGCTTGACCGGCCCATTCACCTGCTTCGACTTCCCCCGTTCGCCGAGTTTGAAGAAGGAGATGGAATTTTGCAGTTGCTCAGCCTGCGAAGCCAGTTCTTCGGCCGTTGACGACATCTCCTCGGAAGCGCCCGCGTTTTGCTGTATGACCTGGTCGAGCTGCTGGATCGCCTTGTTGATCTGCTCTGCTCCGGTATCCTGCTCCTTGCTGGAAGCGCTGATCTCTTGTACCAGTTCGGCGGTCTTCTGTATGTCCGGTACCATCCTGGCCAAAAGGTCGCCCGCCCTCACGGCAACCTCGACACTGCTTGAGGAGAGCTGAGATATCTCGGCAGCCGCCTTCTGGCTCCTCTCGGCGAGCTTTCTCACCTCGCTCGCGACGACCGCGAATCCCTTGCCGTGCTCGCCGGCGCGCGCGGCCTCAATGGCGGCGTTCAGCGCAAGTAGGTTGGTCTGGCGCGCGATCTCCTCGATGATGTTGATCTTTCCGGCGATCTCTTTCATCGCCTGCACCGTCTCCTGCACTGCGTGCCCGCCTTCTTTGGCGTTTTCCGCCGACTTTACCGCGATCTTCTCGGTCTGCATGGCGTTGTCCGCGTTCTGGCGGATGTTCGAGCTCATCTGCTCCATGCTGGCAGAGGCTTCCTCCGCCGCCGCGGCCTGCTCGCTTGCCCCCTGGGACATCTCCTCCGAACTCGATGAGAGTTCCTGGCTTCCCGAGGTGACGTTGTTGGTGGCTGACTGCACCTCTGTCACGATTTCCCTGAGCTTTGCCACCATGTTGGCCATGGCCGAGAGGAGCTGGCCGGTCTCGTCCCTGGAGGTATTGCCGATCTCGATGGTGAGGTCGCCTGCGGCAAGACGGTCGGCCGTTTCGACCCCCAACTGCAGCGGCAGCTTGATGCTTCTGGTCACCAGGAGGCTTAGCAGCACACCTATCACAACCGCCAGCAGGGAGGTGCCCAGCAGCAAGAGCACAACCTCCTGCGTCGCCTTGTCTATGGCGATCTTGGATTCCTGCATCGCCTCGTTGGCAGCATGGGCCAGTTCCTGCGCGGCGAGCTCCATTTTCTGGGATTCGCCCTCTATCTCGGCGAGGTCGCCGCTTATCTCTGCCACAGACCTGACCCTCCCTTCCTGGATGGAAGCTGCCAGCTTGGCGAACCCTTCCTCGTAATGCTTCAGGTTTTCCTTTATCGTCTTTATCTTTTCCTTGTCGTCCTGGTGGATGACGGTCTTTTCCAGGGTGGCAAGATCCTCCCCGGCTTTGCCGGCTTCTGCAGTCCACTTCTTGAAGGAATCTGCCGCCTTCCCGGCGTCGACCAGGTTCAGGAGAATGTCCTTTTCGTGGCGTCTCATGCTCACGATGCTGACATCTACGCCGGCTGCGTGTTCGGCGAGCTGCGCCTCGGTGTCGAGCATGGTGTCCGTGACGCTCTCGACTTCCTTGACACCCCAGTACCCTGTACCGGCAACGCACATGAGCAGCAGCAAAATCAGGCCAAAACACATCAGCAAGCGGGTGCCGATCTTGAGGTTCTTCACCATGTCTTTCTCCTTGAGGTAATTCGACTTATCCTTGACCATGGCAGGGATATGAGAAAGAACATCGACTTATCTAATTAAAAGCTTTAGTGGGTGATTTCGAGCGCCCCCTTTCGCAATGTCCCAAGGCGCATGGCTGCCGATCTCCTAGAAGCCGGTGGGCGGCGAGCTGGAAACCTTGATCTTTGACTGCCGGTGGGGCTTGGGGATTATCGGCTTTCAGTTACGGAGGGGGGCCGGGGCGGCTGAAAATGTCGGGGCTCAGGTGGGAAGGAAACTGTGCGGCTCGGGGAGGAGCATCACGGTTCGTATTTGTAACCCACCCCATAAATGGAGTGGATCAGCTCCTCGGTCGTGTCGACGGCGGCGATCTTCTTGCGCAGCTTCTTTATATGGCTGTCGATGGTCCGGTCGCTCACGATGCGCTGGTCCGGGTAGATTCTGTCCATGAGCTGGCTGCGGGAGTAGATGCGTCCGGGGTTTTGGTAGAGGAAGTACAACAACTTGAATTCAACGGCAGTGAGATCGAGGTCGTGCCCCTTCAGCCGGGCGCAATACCTGTCGGGGTCGAGGGCCAGCCCCCCGGTATGCTGGTTTGCCTGCTCCCCGGTGCGGCGCAGCACGGTCTTCACCCGCGCCACCACCTCGCGCGGACTGAAAGGCTTGCAGATGTAGTCGTCCGCCCCGAGCTCGAGACCCAAAAGACGGTCGATCTCCTCGACACGTGCCGTGACCATGATGATGGGAAGCTGCGAGAAGGTCCTGATCTCCTTGCAGATCTCGAGGCCGTCGCGGCCTGGCAGCATCAGGTCGAGCAGCACCAGGTCGGGCTGCTTTTCCCTCATCCGCGGCAGCACCTCGTTGCCGTCGGCGATCCAGACGGACTCGAACCCGGACTGCCTGAGGTAGTCCCCCAGGATGCTCGCCAGTTTCTCCTCGTCCTCCACTATCATTATGGTCTGTGTCATGTCCTGCTCCCTGTCAGCGGCAGTTCGATCCTGATCAGCACGCCCCCCTTGGGCGAAAAAAGGGCGCTGATGTTCCCCTCGTGCGCTTCCACGATGTTTTTGCAGATGGCAAGCCCAAGACCTGCGCCCCCCATGGCGCGGTTTCGTGAATTCTCTACCCGGTAAAGCCGGTCGAAAAGCCGCCCCAGCTCTTCGGGTGTGACCCCCGGCGCGCTGTCGGCAAATTCCACCACGGCGCTCCCGTGGCGTTGCTCCAGCCGGACCGACAGCTCGCCGCCTGCGTCGGTGTACTTGAGGGAGTTGTCCAAGAGGTTGCTGAAAAGCTGGTACAGCCGATCCGGATCTGCAAATGCGGAGAGGCCTCCCGCGCCTGGAAGCTCGATGGAGAGGGTAATGCCCTTTTGCAGGAACTCCGCCCCGAAAGAGTCGAGGGCATCCTCCAGCACTTCCTTGAGGTCCACGCTCTCTTTCTTGTAGGTGAGCGCGCCTATGTCGTAGAGGGAGATCTGGTACAGGTCGTCCACCAGCCGGCTCAGGCGCGTCACCTCGGCGTGCAGCGAGCGCATCGAGTCTGGACCCGCCTGCCGGACGCCGTCCTGGATGGCCTCGATCTCCCCGCGCAGGATGGCGAGCGGGGTGCGCAGCTCGTGCGAGATGTCCGCGACGTAGCGCCGGCGAGCACGCTCGTTGTTCTCCAGGGTGAGCGCAAGCGTGTTGAAATCGCGGGCCAGCTGGCCCAGCTCGTCCTCCGGGCCCACGTCGACCCTGGTGTCGAACCTGCCGGAGGCCAGCCGGTGCATCGATGCGGCGAGCCTCCTGATGGGGAGCACCAGGCGGTTGGCCAGGGGGAGCGAGATGGCCGCCGAGATCAGCAGCATGACGCCTGCCACCAGCGCCATGGTCAGTTTTTGCTGCTTCACGAAGAGCAGTTGGTGGGTCTCGGTGAGGTGCTGCCTTGGCCTCATGCCCAGGTACCCCACGACCTCCCCCCCGCTTTGAATCCGCTTGAATTCAACCAGATCCAGCTTGCCGGGGGAGCCTGCGATCTGCCTTTTTCCGGCGTCTAAAAGCAGGACACGGCTCTCGAAACGGTTCGCGAAACGCGGCGGCACTCTGTGGCTGCTCAGGTTGGCGAATTCCCTGGGCCTTTTGCCTTCCTTTCGCTCCCGCCGTTTCCCATTGTCCCGCTCATCCCTTTCTCCATCCTCGCGCGGCGGTTTGGTAGCCGCCAGCTTGAACCAGATCGCGGGGTCGTTGCGCAGGAATTGCCAGCCGCCGTTGGTGCGGTAGGACTCCTCCAGCGCCTCGGCCAGATTGTCGAACCGCTCCTTATCCATGGTATTCACGTAGGAGAGGAAACCGCGCCCGATGCTCCACTGCATGATGAGGAACATGCAGATCACCACGGCACCAGTTGCCGCCAGCATGGCGAAGAAGAGCCTGTATTTGATCATCAACTTCATGTCAGTCCACCGTTAATAGTTGATCGCACACCTTTTTATTAACACAGATGCCGCGATTGCGCCATTTCATCTTTGGCCGAGTCCGAAATTCCACAATTGCTACACAATTTCTCCTCATTGTGCTGTTAGCGTGGTTCCCAAAGAAGCCATGGCAGGTCAGGACAGCAAACGGCGGCTCCCGCAACAGACGAGCTTTTGCGGGAACAACAGCAGCAGGACACAGGCCTTTGGCCGTAAGGGGAACACCATGAGAAAGTATCTCGCAGCAGCAGTTCTTATCGTCCTCGTCGCAGCAGCCACCGCGCAGGCAAGGGTGGATTTCAACGTCAACATCGGCGTCCCGGTGGTTCCGGTGGTCCCGGCGGCCGCAGTCACCTATCAGGGCTATGCTCCGCAGGTAGCCTACGCGGAACAACCAGGCTTCATATACTCCCCGCGCCTCGGGTTTTACGTATCGGTAGGCCTCCCCTACGACGTGGTCTACCTCGACAGTTGCTACTACCACTATCGTGGCGGCCGCTGGTACATGTCCCCCAGCTACGGCGGAAATTGGAGCTACGTCTCGCCCCGCAGGCTGCCGCAGCAGCTGCATCGGCATCACTACGACCAGATCGCCCACTACCGGGACACGGAATACCGCAGATACCAGCGCGACCGGGATCATTACCGCGGACACTGGTATCGCCCCGCCGCGATGCACGGCCGCGACCGCTGGGACCATGACAAGGACAGGTACCGGGGCAAGGACGGGTACAGAGACAGGGATCATGAAAGGGGGCGCCGCTGACGAGCCGGCAGAGATCGCAGCAACAAGGGATGCCGCTTCTGTAGGAGCGGCATTCCTGCCGCGATGCCGTGCCGGTTTACCCGTCCATTTTTTTGCGTCCCTTGCGGATACTCGGCACTCTCTGCGTGGCATCTTTTGGCTCTTGCGTTTGCCCGCGATAAAAAAGTGCCATCTTTCCGCGGTTTCATGCTATAGTGCTACTCTAATGAGTCACGGACCCCATGGCACTTAACGCCTGTGGGGTTTTTTGTGGCGTGAGAATACCTAAGACAGGAGTAAGAGTGGATTTCAAAGAGTTTAATTTGCACCCCCAGGTACAGGCAGGCGTGGAGGCGATGGGCTATGTCACCCCGACCCCCATCCAACTGCAGGCGATCCCGCCGGTAATGTCCGGGCAGGACGTGCTGGGGCTGGCCCAGACCGGTACCGGCAAAACAGCGGCCTTCGGCCTGCCGATGCTGCACCGATTGGCCCAGGGAGAGCGCGGCCGTGTCCGCGCGCTGGTACTGGCCCCCACCAGGGAGCTCGCCGAGCAGATCAACGACGCGTTGAACGGCATGGGAGCAAAGACGCGACTTAGAAGCATCACCGTCTACGGCGGCGTCAACATAAACACCCAGATCAAGAAGCTGAAGGAAGGGGCAGAAATCGTGGTAGCCTGTCCGGGGCGCCTGCTGGACCACATCTCCCAGGGGACGGTGAATCTCGCCAACGTCGAGGTACTGGTGCTGGACGAAGCGGACCAGATGTTCGACATGGGATTTCTCCCCGACGTGAAGAAGATCATCAGGGCGCTCCCCGCAAAAAGGCAGAACCTGATGTTTTCCGCGACCATGCCCGATGACATCCGCAGGCTGGCGCACGAGATACTGCACAAGCCGGTGACGGTGCAGGTGAGCCGGACCGCCCCCGCGGCCACCGTTTCCCATGCCCTCTACCCGGTTCCCCAGCACCTGAAGACGCCGCTTCTCTTCGAGATGCTGAAGCACACGGATACCGAGAGCGTGCTGGTGTTCACCAAGACCAAGCACCGCGCCAAGAGGGTAGGGGAGCAACTGGAGAAGGGGGGGTACAAGGCCACCTCGCTGCAGGGGAACCTCTCCCAGAACCGGAGGCAGGCAGCGCTCGACGGTTTCCGGGACGGCACCTTCCAGATCATGGTTGCCACCGACATCGCGGCCCGCGGCATCGACGTCTCGCTGATCTCCCACGTCATCAACTACGACATCCCCGACACGCCCGAGGCGTACACCCACCGCATCGGCAGGACCGGCCGCGCCGCGAAGACCGGCGACGCCTTCACCATGGTGACCCGTGAGGACGACGCCATGGTGCGGAGCATCGAAAAGGTCCTGGGAACGCAGATCGAGCGGCGCACCATGGAAGGGTTCGACTACAAGGTTCCCGCGCCGCAAAAGGACGCCGAGTTTGCCAGGGCACCCCGCGAGCCGCAGCGCCGCAAGGATGCATCGGCCAAGCCCGCATCGGCCCGGCCCGCGGCGGCAGGCAGCAAGAGCGCCCCTGCCGGCGGGCAAAATGCAGCGAGCCCGGCAGGCAAGCGTCCGCCGCGTCCCGGCAATCGCCCCGCCAACCACGCCGCGCGTCGCAGCGGAAGGTAAAAGCAGGAACGCCGGGCCCAGGTACGGCGAGCGTGACAATAAGAGAGGGGAAGAGGCTTGATGCCTTTTCCCCTCTTTTTATTTGAGTCGCAAAAATAAGCTCTGTGGTAAAATCCCACCGACCTGTCCGACCTGTCCGACCTGTCCGACACGCTCGAGTACGGCAATTGACCAAGGGGGATGCCGCCGCCCCCGAAGGAGCACTCTTTTGGATGCTGTTTCATTTCTCATCGATGATGCCGTGGCTTCGATAATCCGGGCGCCGCTGGCCACGCCGTTTCGCATTGCGACCGGGCAACACGACGAACTGGCAAATGTCTTCCTCAGGCTAAGCTCCAGCGACGGCGCATGCGGTTACGGTGAGGCGGCCGTTGCCACGCACATCACCGGCGAGACGGTCGCGGGGACGCTGGCCAACCTCCAGGCGGCGGCCTCGGCGTTGCGAGGCCGCCGCATCGATGACCCGGAGGCGGTCTGCCGCGCATTCTCCCCGGCCTTTGCCGGCAATCATGCCGGCCTGGCTGCGCTCGAGATGGCCCTGCTTGATCTCTCATCCCGTGCCCAGGGGATCCCCCTCTACCGGGTCTTTGCCCCGGTAAAGGGACGGGAGCCGCTGCTGTCCTTTGCCACTGACATCACCATCGTGATCGGCTCTCTCGAGGAGGCCCGGGCAGCGGCCGGGCAGTTTGCGGCACGCGGGTTCAAGACCTTCAAGGTCAAGATCGGCAGGGAGGAGGAGCTGGACCTGGACCGCATCCTGGCGGTGCGGGAAGCGGCCCCCGACAGCGAGCTGATCCTGGACGCGAATATGGGGTTCAGCGCGAGCCGGATGCTGGCGTTCCTGGATCGGCTCGACGAAAAAGGAGCGCGGCCGGTTCTGCTGGAACAGCCGGTTCCAAAGCACGATTGGGACGGCTTGGTCAAGATCACGGCGGCGCTGGCCGGAAGCGGCACGCTGGTCTGCGCCGACGAGAGCGTAGGCTCACTGGCGGATGCCAGGCGGGCCATCGACAGCAACGCGGTCAGCGCCATAAACATCAAGTCCATGAAAAGCGGCCTGCTGCAGGGTGCCGATATCGCCCGGCTCGCCGCTGCGCAGGGGATACGGCTGATGCTGGGGGCAATGATGGAGAGCGCACTGTCGATCACCGCGTCGGCCCACTTTGCCGCCGGCTTGGGCTGTTTCGACTTCATGGACCTCGATACCACCTTTTTCCTGAAGGGGGAGCTGGCACATTCCCCGTACCTCGATGACAGCGGCAGGTTTGACCTCAGCCGCGCCGGCAACGGCATCGGCGTGGAGCCTGCCTTCGCATGATTACCCACCCCGCCCTCATCGTCGCCGTCTTGCTGGGCATCGAGGCCCTGGTCCTTGGGCTGTCGCGCCATGAGCGGACCAGGCGCTATTTCGACCTGCTCCCCGCGGTGTTCTGGATCTATTTCCTCCCCATGCTGGCCGCAACCTTCGGGCTGATCGCCACCAAGAGTCCCGTTTACGGCCTGATCACCACATGGCTGCTGCCGGCCAGCCTGGTACTGTTGCTGCTGCCTGTGGACCTGAAAGCCATCCTGCGCCTGGGGCCGACGGCGCTGGCCATGTTCTTCATCGGCGCCGCAGGCATCATCGCCGGCGCCGTCATCTCCTTCGCGCTGTTTCAGCCGCTGATCGGCTCGCAGTTCTGGTCCGGCTTCGGCGCGCTTTCAGCCTCCTGGACCGGCGGCAGCGCTAACATGATCGCTGCCAAGGAGGCGCTGTCGGTGCCTGATGAGGTGTTTGCGCCGATGGTGATCGTAGATACGGTCGTGCCGTACCTCTGGATGGCCTTCATGATGGCCATGGTGGGTCTGCAGCCTGCCTTCGACCGCTGGAACCGTTCCGACCGCGGCATCCTGGACCACCTGGGCGAGCGGGTCGTCATGCATCTGGCAACCAGCGGCAGCCGCAGGACGGCGGCAGGCATCGCCATCTCCCTGGGCGTTGCCTGCGCCGGAGGGGGCGCGGCACATCTGGCCGCCCGCCAATTGCCGCAACTCGGGGCGGTGGTGACAAGCTACACCTGGACCATCATGATCGTGACCCTTCTGGGGATCGGGCTGTCGTTCTCCCCTCTCCGCAGGCTGGAGCGTTCGGGAGCCTCGCGGACAGGATACGACCTGCTCTATTTCGTGCTGACTGCCATCGGCGCCAAGGCATCGGTCGCCAGCATCGGGTCTGCCCTGATCCTTATTGCCGCCGGGCTGCTGATCGTGTTGATCCATGCCGGCTTCTTGCTGGTCGCAGCCCGCATCCTGAGGGCGCCGATGTTCCTCGTCGCAGCCGCAAGCCAGGCCAACGTCGGCGGGGTCGCCTCCGCGCCGGTGGTGGCAGAGGTCTACCATCCGGGTCTGGCCTCCGTCGGGCTTTTGCTGGCGATCCTTGGGAACATCGTCGGCACCTGGCTCGGGATCTTGAGCGCCCAGTTGTGCCGCATGATATGAGGTTTACAGGTTGAATGCGAAGGGCGCCGATCTGGGGTGAGAGGTTTAAAAACGAAGGGGGGGAAGGCGCATGCCTTCCCCCCCTCATTTTCGTGCCGGCGTATTGTTTATGCCGACCACTGCCCGTGCAGGTTACAGTACTCGCGCACCTTGATGTTCTGCGCGGTGATCGGGAAGGTCGCCTCCGGTGCCTGGCCCGGCTGCAACTGGGCGCGGTACACCTTGTCGTCTGCGATCACCTCGATCCACTCGATGTAGTGGGCGCTCTCCATCGGGTGCGGAATGCTGCCGACCTTGACGGTGACGGTTCCCTCGCCCCTCTCGACGACCGGTACGTGCTTCTCCTTGGAGGCGTCGACCGTGTTCTCCTGCTGCAGGGTCATGGCGGCGCCGCAGCATACCAGCTCGCCCGCGCCCGGGTGAAAGACCTCGACGATGTTGCCGCAACTTTCACACTTGTAGATTTCCAATGCCTGTGCCATGTTTCCTTTCCCTCCTTGTGATTTAAAGGTCCTACTTGAGCCAACCCGCCAGATTTGAAGCCAAAGCCTTGTTGTCCCCTTCCAGGAACTTGTTCTGAAAGATAGCGTCGTCCCCGAACACGATGAACCCGCCTTTGCCAACCTCGCCGGTGACGGCAACGCCGAAGCTCGCCGTCTCTTCTGCTGCCTGGACCTTGTCCCGGTTCAGATCTATCCAGGCCCGCGGGCTGGTTGCGGCGACTACGCGCACGGTTTCGTCGTTGTTGATAAGCCCCCATGCGCCGTTCAGGCTGAAGCCGGATACGCCCCGCAACACCGGATGATCGCTGAGACGGTCCACCCTGAACCTGAGCGGCTCGTTCTCGATCACGTTTTGCCGCTCCAGTATCGCGCCGTTGGTGTGGCTCACCTGGAGGCGGTTTAGCAGCGCTGCCAGGGGAGGGGCTATGTGCAGCATGATGGCCACTTTGCCCCCCCCTTCGATGAACCGGACTACCGCTTCGATCTCATGGGGGTGCAGTGCGGTGAAGGCGCCGCTGATGACCAGGGCATGTGCGCCTGCGAGGGTCGCGTCGCTGAAGGGGCGGTCGATGGTGTCGATTTTCGCCCCGGCGGCCTGTATTATCTCTGCCAGGCCGGAGAGTTGCAGCGGCCCCTCGTCGGTTATCTTGAAACGCTCGCCATGTCCCGTATCGAAGAGGACCTTCTGGGCGGCCTCGCCCGGAGTGGCGAAAGCTAACCAGGCCAGTACAAGTATACTCATTAATTTGGAAATGCCAGCCATCTAATCCTCCATAACATAAAATTGCAATCGGACTATAACGATCCTGTTGGTCCTTATAGCAGCATTGCGCCGGGCACGCAACAGTTTTTTTCTCCCTGCGGGACTGCCACCGTTGACAGGGGGGCGGGCGCCGATGTATTAAATGGTATCCGATGCATCAACATAACCTGAACGGGAGACAGATATGATTGCGCACATAGTATTGTTCAAGCTGAAGGAGAGCACTCCTGAGGGAATCGAGAAGGCAAAGCAGCTCCTTTTGAGCATGGACGGGAAGGTCGAGATGCTGCGCCACCTGGAGGTGGGGGTTGACGTGATCCGCTCCGAGAGGTCGGCAGACATCGCCCTGTACACCAAGTTCGACTCCCTGGAGGATCTCCAGGCCTACCAGGTGCACCCCTACCACGCCAACGAGGTGGCAGCTTACATGAGGAGCGTCTGCTCTTCCGTTACGGCCGCCGACTACCAGGTTTAAATAACAGCAACAGCAGTATCCAAATTCTGAACCAGGAGGAGTACCAGATGGAGCAGTGTGCTTGTGGAACCGGTCTTGCCTACGCTGAATGCTGCCAGCCCGTCATCAAGGGCGAGCGTCCCGCGGAGACGGCTGAGGCGTTGATGCGTTCGCGCTATTCCGCGTATGTCCACGTGGAGACCGATTACATATTCGAGACGACCCACCCGAAACACCGCGAGGGTTACGACGCCGAGGGGACCAGGGAGTGGGCGGAGAATTCCGAATGGCAGGGGCTGGAGATCGTTTCCGTGAAAGACGGCGGCAAGGACGATACCACCGGAGAGGTGGAGTTCATCGCCCGCTGGAATGAGAAAGGGGAGGACAGGGTGCACCACGAGCGTGCCCTGTTCAAGAAGGAGAAGTCCCGCTGGTTCTTCACCGACGGCAAGGCCGTCACCCAGCAGCCGATCCTGAAAGGACCGAAGATCGGTCGCAACGATCCCTGCAGCTGCGGCAGCGGCCAGAAGTACAAGAAGTGCTGCGGTAAGTAAGGCGGATGGGAGAGTTCCTCCCGATGTGAATAGAGAGGGGGGCGGGTCGGATGACTCGCCCCCCTCTTTGCTTTCCGCTGCCGCTTCGCGTCAGCCAGGACTCGATGCCCCAAACCCTTTCCAACTGCCCTTTAGGTTGCTGCATTTGCCACGCCAAGGCGGGTATGGTGGCCGACTTTTACAGGAGGTCAGCCCGGAAATGTCGTGGGGGCGCCCCCGGGAGGGAGCGGGAATATGCCTTGCCGCCGTAAACGGAATGTGTTAATAAATCTGGAACCGAAAACCAAGGAGGGATGCATGCCCGTCGCAGATAAGGTAGCAGGATTCATAGCGAAATCATCGTGGATCAGGAAGATGTTCGAGGAGGGGGAGAAGCTCAGGAACGAGTTCGGCGCCGACAAGGTGTACGACTTCACCCTGGGAAACCCCGACGTCGAGCCGCCGCGGGCCTTTCAGGACGAGTTCCTGAAGCTTGCACAGGCGCCGGTCCCGGGGATGCACCGCTACATGAACAACGCCGGCTACATCGAGACCAGGAACGCCGTGGCGCGCATGCTCTCGTCAGCCTCCGACCTGCCGGTGCAGGGGAGCCAGGTGGTGATGACCTGCGGCGCCGGCGGGGCGCTGAACGTGGTGCTGAAGACCATCCTGAACCAGGGCGACGAGGTGATCATCCTCACCCCGTTCTTCGTTGAGTACCGCTTCTACATCGACAACCACGGCGGTGTGCCGGTGGAGGTGTGGACCGACCGTGAAACCTTCCAGCTCGATCTCCCCGCCATTTCGAGGGCGATCACTGCGAAAACCCGCGCCATCATCATCTGCTCGCCCAACAACCCGACCGGGGTCATCTACCCGGCCGAGAGCCTCGCAGGGCTTGGCGAGGTGGTCGCCGCCAAGGAAAAGGAACTGGGAAGGCAGATCTGCGTCATCTCCGACGAGCCGTACGCAAGGATCAGCTACGACGGCAAGAACGTCCCCAACATCTTCCGCTACGTCACCAACTCCGTCATCGTCACCTCCCACAGCAAGGACCTGGCGCTCCCGGGGGAACGGATCGGCTACCTCGCCGCCAACCCAAGGATGAAGGACGTGGACCGGTTCATGGAGGGGGCGGTGTTCTCCAACCGCGTGCTCGGCTTCGTGAACGCGCCGGCGCTCATGCAGCGGCTGGTTGCCGGGCTGCAGCACGTCTCGGTCGACATAAACGCCTACCAGGAGAAGCGCGACATCCTCTACGGCGCGCTCACCGGCATGGGGTTCCGGATGGTGAAGCCGGACGGTGCCTTTTACTTCTTCCCCAAGTCCCCGGTTGCCGACGACATCGAGTTCGTCACGGTCGCCCAGAAACACCGCATCCTGCTGGTGCCGGGTGCAGGCTTCGGCGCCCCCGGCTTCTTCAGGATCGCTTACTGCGTGGACAAGGGGATGATCGAGCGGAGCCTGCCTGCCTGGCAGGAACTGGCCCGCGAGGTGGGGCTGGCAGGGTAGGAGCAGTGAAGAGGAGGGGGGGCGCCTCCAGGTTCCGGGAAGCGCGGGGAGCTTATGCCGGTTTCAGCAGGGCTCCCAGCGTCTCTGCCAGTTCGGATACCTGGTACGGTTTGAGGACGGCGCCGCAGAAGCCGTAGCTGCGGTAATCGGAAAGCGCCTGGTCGTTGGAATACCCGCTGGAGACGATCAGCTTTGCCTCGGGGTCGCAGGCGAGGATATGCCGTGCCGCCTCCTTTCCCCCCATCCCCCCCGGCACCGTCAGATCCATGATGACGGCCGCAAACGGGGCCCCCCGTTCCCTGGCGGCCGCGTAGAGCGTGATCGCCTCCTCACCGCAGGCGCAGGTGGTCACCTGGTACCCGAGGTGCGCCAGCAGCCGTGAGGTGAGAGTCCGCAGCATCTCCTCGTCGTCCATCACCAGCACCCTGCCGCCGGCATGGCGCCCCGTCACGTTCTCGACTGCTGCCTCAACAACTGGCGAGCTTTCCTCCGTCGAGGGGAGGTACAAGGTGAAGGTCGCCCCCGCGCCCACCTTGGAGTGGGCCTGGATGTGCCCCCCGTGCCTTCTGATGATGGAGAGGGTCGAGGCGAGGCCGAGGCCGTTTCCCCCTGACTTGGTGGTGAAGTAGGGATCGAAGATGTTCTTCAGGGTGGCCGGGTCGATGCCGCACCCTTCGTCCCTGAAGAGGAGCTTCACATAGGGGCCCGGCTTGAGGGAGAGCCGGTTGTTGCTCTTCATCAGCACGTTTTCGCCGCTCACGTTCAGCGTGCCGCCTCCCGGCATGGCGTGTACCGCGTTGATGATGATGTTGTTGAACGCCTGGTGTATCTGGCCTTCGTCCGCCTCGACGTGGCTCAGGCCCGCCGGGAACTCGATGTTCCCCTGGACGCTGCTGCCGCGCAGGGAAAGCGACAGGGACTCCGCCACCAGGCGCCGCAGGTCCACCACCTTTTTGATCGGTTCCCCCCCCCTGGCAAAAGTCAGCAACTGGTGGGCAAGCTCCGCGGCCCGCTGCGAAGCCTTCTCCGCCGCCTGTAGCGGCAGCCGCGCCTCGTGCTCCGGGTCGAGGTACATCTTGGCAAACGAGATGTTCCCCATGATGCCGGTCAGTATGTTGTTGAAATCGTGCGAGATCCCTCCCGCCAGTACCCCCAGGGATTCCATCTTCTGCACCTTGAGAAGCTCGTTGTTGATGAACTCCTGCTGCGTGATGTCCGTGAATATCTCCAGGGTGTGCCCCTGGCAGAACTGGGTGTTGACGATGATGTGGCGTACGCTGCCGTCCCGGCAGGTGACCATGGTCTCCTGCGGGGGCACAGGCGCCGCGTTTCGCCTTGCCTCCGCGACCAGGGCTTCCCGCGTCTGCTCCGCCGCCTGGCGCTGCTCCTGGTCCGGATAGGCCTTCACGAACCAGTCGCTCACGGCAGGCACCTCATCCATGCCGTAGCCGAACAGTTCGACGAAGCGGCTGTTCAGGTACTCGACCCTCCCTGCCTCGTTGAACCACCAGACACCGGCAGGCATGGCGTCCATGAGTGATCGCAGCGTCGCCTCGCTTTCCCGCAGCAACTGCTCCGCCTTCACCTTTTCGGCGATGATGTCGAGCAACTGCTGACGGTTTTGCCGGAGCTCTATGTCCGCCTCCTTGCGGTCGGTGATGTCCTCGAGGCACCCGTACCAGCCCCTGTCGGCGTCGTGGCTTACCTGCTTTTGAAGGGAGCTCGCCATGATCCATCTCGTCTCGCCCGCAGGGTTCACCACGCGGCACTCGTGGTTGAAGTCGGCAGCGCCGGCCACGCTCACCTCGATCGCGGCCAGGGCGGCCTCCCGGTCCTCCGGGTGGATCCGGTCCAACAGCACCATTGCGTCGGCCATGACCTGTTCCGCCGGGACCCCAGCAAGCTCCAGGACCTTATCACTCATGAAGCTGAAGCTCGGGCCGCCGTCGTCGTAGCGGAATACGTAGATGGCCACAGGCACGGCACCGACGATCGCCCTGAACCTCGCCTCGCTTTCCCGCAGGGCCAGTTCCGTCTGGCGCCGCTCGTCGATCTCCTCCGCGAGCAGACGGTTTTTCTCGTCCACCGCGGCCTCGCGCAGCGTGGTCTCTTCCAGGTGGGCCTGGAGCACGGCGTTGCTTGTGTTTACCCGCTGGAAGTAAAACATGCCGACCATCATGAAGACGGCTATGCCTCCGGTCGTGTAGAGCATGCGCCGGGGTGAGCTCAAGTCGTGCAACTCGGCAGGGGGAATGAAGGTCATGAACGAGATCGGGGTTCCCTCGACCGGTACCAGTATTGCGTAGCTGTGTGGTTGCGATGCCTTTTGCGCCTGCTGCAGCGGGTATGGTACCAAAGGCTTGATGTCGCGGGGGATCGACTGCGGCATACGGCCGAGGATTTTCTGCACCTGGGCGGGAAGATCGACGTACTGCTTGTCGAACACCAGGGCCACCGGGTACTGGTACATCGCGAAGCCCCCCGCGACGAACTGCTGATAGACCTGGGCGGAGGAAAGCCATCCCACTACCTGCCCCGCATACGCTCCCTTGAAAAAGCAGGGAACGGAGACCTGCAGCTTCAGCCCGTCACCTGACTGTACCGTTGTGATAGTGGGGGTTTTCGATTTTGGGGCAAGGAGCAGCTTCCAATACCCGGGTGCCAGCGGGCCCGCCTGCTCCCCGGTGTCGGCCAGCAGTGCCCCGGAGGTGTCGACGAATACCGTGCGCTCGAACATGGGCGAGCGGGGCATCTGCTTGGAGTCGCGCATCCGGTCGAACAGGTCGTCCATCATGATCAGGCTCGCGCTGAGGCCGTACTCCATCGACATCCCAAGCGCCTTGTTCTCGAAGTAGGCGGAGACCTCGCGGCTCTGCGCGAGGTTCCTCAGGTCTTCCTGTCTTTCGGCAAAGAAGTAGCTGATCGCAGTGGCGCGTTTGGCGTTTTCCGCGGTGAACTGGCTCAGCTCTGCAGCCTGTATGGCCACCTGGGTGCGATACTGGGCCACTACCAGGTAGCAGACGTAGCCTACCAGCGCCAGGCCGATCAGAGGGGCGAGCAGGCTGCTGGTTCGTGCGACCATCTTCTTCAAGGCCATAAGTCGGTACCTGCTGCTTAGGTTCACCTGCTTTTGAAGAATTCCGGGAAGAACGCGGCGGCTGTGGGGTAGTAACGTTTGACGACCCTCTGGTAGCTTCCGTCCTTTCGTGCCTGCTTCAGGAACTCGTCGAAGGCGTCGCGCAGCTCCGGCGACCCCTTCGGGAAGGCGACCGCCATCTCCTGCTTGCCGGAGATCGGGCCGAGGATCTTGATCTTTCCCGGCCATTTGTCCAGGGCCACCAGCGCGTCCGGCACGTCCAGGATGGTCATTTCCGCCTTGCCGCCGATCACCGCCGGCGCGAGCTCGTTCAGCTTCCCTGTGAAACAGATCACCTTCGCGCCTGTGGCGTCAAGGTTGTACAGGGAGGGATCCAGGCAGGTCTTTTGCAGCGCCATGACGTTTCTCTTCTTCATCAGCGCCTTGGTCCTGGCGATGTCGGTATCCATGTCCCCTGACGGCTTGATCGGCTGCACCTTCGAATTGCTGCGCGCCACCAGCCAGATCTGGCTCGGGAAGGTGGGGGAGGAGAACAGAAGCGCCTTCTGCCTCCAGGGGAGCACGGTGAACCCGTTGGCGATCAGGTCCCCTTTTACCGGCGCATCACCCAGGATGCTCACCTCGTTCCCTGCTGCCTGCGTCCTTTTACCGGTGACGTCCTGGACCACCGTCCCCCAGTCCGACTTGACGTACTCGTAGCGCACGCCCAGACGCCTGGCGAACATCTGGATCAGGGCCACGTCCATCCCGTCCCCTGCGCCGGTGACGAAGTTGGCATACGGTATGCCGACGTGTCTCAGGACCCCGCTTTTGCGCACCTCCGCCAGATCGCCGCACCAGGCGCTGGCCTGCAGGAGGGTCAGAACTGCCATGACTGCCAAGAAAACGGCGGTGCCCCGGGGCTTCCTACTCTCTGCTGCTTGCCTCATATTGGTTACCTCACCTCTTCCCTATCGGATTGCTTGCATAGCCATTTTCAGAAAGTGCCACTTTTTCGGTAAGGAATTTTCCTTCAGTAACCATGCCACTTGGAAACAGCTGATCATTCGGTCTGATACAGTCCGCTCCTGCCCCCTTGCCTGTGCAAAAGTTGAACATCTCCGCACCCGGTGAACAGGCGAGCGGGTTCAACCGTGCGCCGGAGGCACCCCGCCGGGGGGGTGGGCCTACTTTCGCCGCGGCAGGGTGGACACTCTGCGCAGCGCCCGGAAAGGGGCTGGTGCAAAAGCCAAAAACGTGCTAAACAGCCATCATGACCGAAACCATTCTGATAGTTGACGACGAAGAGGGGATCCGCTCCTCATTGGCCGGGATCCTGGAGGACGAGGGATACCGCACCGTCTGTGCCGCGGACGGCATGGAGGCCCTCGCGCTTTGCCAGCGGGAACTGCCGGGGCTCGTGCTACTGGATATCTGGATGCCGAAGATGGACGGCATCGAGACGCTGCAGCGTTTGAAGGAGCTGCACCCGGCGCTGAACGTCATCATGATGAGCGGTCACGGCACCATCGAGACCGCCGTCAAGTCGACCAAGCTTGGGGCCTACGATTTCATCGAAAAGCCGCTCTCGCTCGAGAAGGTGGTGGTGACGGTGGAGAATGCCCTTGCCATGAACCGGCTCAAGGAGGAGAATGCCGCACTGCGCGGCCAGGTGCAGCAGGGGCACGAGATGATCGGCAATTCGGCCGCCATGCAGCATTTGGGCGATCAGATCCGGCTGGTGGCCCCCACCAACGCCTCGGTCCTCATCACCGGCGAGAACGGTACCGGAAAGGAGCTGGTGGCGCGCTCGGTTCATTTCCACAGCCAGCGCCGCGAGAAGCCTTTCATAGAGATAAACTGCGCCGCCATTCCCGAGGAGCTCATCGAAAGCGAGCTGTTCGGCCACGAACGCGGCGCCTTCACCGGTGCCGTGGCCCAGAAGAAAGGGAAGTTCGATCTGGCCGACGGCGGCACGCTGTTTCTGGACGAGATCGGGGACATGTCGCTGAAGACACAGGCCAAGGTGCTCAGGATCCTGCAGGAGAAGAAGTTCGAGCGTGTAGGCGGCACCCGGACCCTGGAGGTCGACGTACGCATCGTCGCCGCCACCAACAAGCTCCTGGAGGAGGAGATCAAGAACGGCACCTTCCGGGAAGACCTTTACTACCGTTTGAACGTGGTCCCCTTCAAGGTTCCCCCCCTCAGGGAGCGGCGCGAGGACATAGCGCTTCTGGCCGGCTACTTCCTCGATGCCTTCTGCGCTCGCGAGGGGAGGGACGCCAAGCGGATCGTCCCCGAGGCGATGGAGGCGCTCAAGCGTTATGACTGGCCGGGGAACGTGAGGGAGTTGAAGAACATCGTGGAGCGCCTGGTCATCATGACACCCGGCGGGACCATCACCATGAACCATCTCCCCGATTATTTCCTGGAGGAGGCGAGCGGCAGGGAGTCCGGCGGCGGCAAGCTCGACAGCGTGCTGGAGCTCTCAAGTCTGCGCGAGGCGCGCGAGGAGTTCGAAAGGGAGTTCATCATCCAGAAACTGGAGGAAAACGACTGGAACGTCTCCAAGACTGCCGAGGCGATCGAGCTGGAGCGGAGCAATCTGCACAGAAAGATTAAGAGCTACGGCATCGACATGAAAAAATAGGGAGGGGCGCCCCGTGTTCTTCAAGCTATTCCTCGTCTTTCTCATCGTCCCCGTCATAGAGATCTACCTCCTGATAAAGGTCGGGTCCCTGATCGGCGGGGTCGCCACGGTAGCGGTGTTGCTCCTGATGAGCCTTCTGGGCGCGTACCTGATGCGCAGCCAGGGGGGGAGGATCCTGAAGAGAATCCAGGAGGAACTCTCCCAGGGGCGGCTCCCGGCCGCGCAGCTTCTGGACGGGGCGCTGGTATTTATAGGCGGCGTCCTCCTGGCCACCCCCGGTTTCTTCACCGATTTTCTCGGCATCTTCTTCCTGATCCCGGCCACCCGCGGCATCATCAAGATGTGGCTCGGGCTGTGGCTGCAGTCGCGGATCTCAAGGGGCGGCTTCGTGGTCAGGCGCCGGCACTGACCTCCCTGGTCGACCCTTCCTGATTGACCCCGTAATTGTCCTCAGCACCCGCTAACCTCTCCATAACATTGCGCACACCCCTTTCTCCGCTACAATCTGTGCTGGCAGTTCAAGAAGCAGCCCCTCTTGGCAAGTCTTAACCTTTATCTTTATCTTTATCTTTATCTTTATCTTTGTCTTTATCTCTGTTTTACTTCATCTCAACCCCAACGGGGGTGCTCCGATGTTCCTGGTCGAACAGTACAAGGGTGCGAGCGTTACGGAGCAGTGCGTCGAGATGGTCGAGCGCAAGGGGACGGGGCATCCCGACCAGATCTGCGACTGCGTCATGGACTCCATCTCCGTTGCCCTGTCGCAGGCTTATCTGCAGGAGTTCGGCACCATCTTGCACCACAACATCGACAAGGGGCTCCTGGCCGCCGGGCGCGTGGCGAAGGGCTTTGGCGGCGGTGAGGTGATCGAGCCGATGGAGCTCACCATAGGCGACCGGGCCACCTTCAGCTTTTCCGGGAAGGATATCCCGGTGCAGGAGATAGCACTTGCCGCAGCAAAAGAGTGGGTGACGGCCAACCTCCGCAACGTCGACCCCGAACAGCACATGCAGTACCGCTTCAAGCTCGCTCCAGGCTCCCAGGAACTCACGGACATCTTTCAACGCCCGGGCGAGGTGAGGGGAGCCAACGACACCTCGGCAGCGGTGGGTTATTATCCGCTGAGCGCAACCGAAGAGGCGGTGCTCTCGCTTGAGAACGAGCTGAACAGCGAGCGTTTCAAGAAGCTCTTCCCCGAGACCGGCGAGGACGTGAAGGTCATGGGGCTGCGCCGTCGCGACGAGCTGGACCTGACCGTCGCCATGCCGCTTCTGGCGGGCAGGATCGCCTCCGAGCGGGAATATTTCGAGCGCAAGGAGGCGATAGCCAAGGAGATCAACCGCTTCCTGGTGGCCGGTGCCAGGGGATTTCGCCGGACCTTCCTGCACTACAACACCCTGGACCAGCCTGGGCGCGGCCTGGGGGGCGTGTACCTGTCACTGCTGGGGACCTCGGCGGAGGATGCCGACTCCGGGCAGGTCGGCAGGGGGAACCGCGTCAACGGTCTGATCCCCATCGCCAGGCCGATAGGCACGGAGGCCGCTGCCGGTAAGAACCCCATGAGCCATGTGGGGAAGATCTACAACATCCTGGCGCACAGGATGGCCCGCGAGATCTGCAAGTCGGTTCCCGGCGTGCAGGGAGCCTACGTCCTGCTGCTGAGCCGGATCGGCGACCCGGTAGACCAGCCGCACATGGCCAACGCACAACTTCTCATGGAGCCGGGGAGGCGGGTGTCGGAAGTCGAGGGGCAGGTGGAGGAAGTCTTCCACCGCGAGTTCTCCTCCATCAACGCTTTCTGCCTCTCCCTCGCCAGGGGGAGGTACCGGGTAAGCTGAAAAGGCTAAGGTTTTTTCCCGCGCTGCCGATCTTTGTAGATACTGTTTTTTTATCGCTGTGACTTATTTGCCCGAAGGTTCGGGAAGTTTATTTATCACTATAAGTGGGGAGGGTGGACATGGGGCTTGATGCGGCGGTGCTGAACGACGCCAACACTACGGAGGATGCAGTCAGGAAAACCATAGCCGACATTACCAAAGGTGTGTTCTCCACCATGGTGATGCTGGACGTGGTTGATGAACCTCCCTTGGACGCGCCGGTTCTTAACTTTCATGAGACTGTCACCAGCATGGTTGGGCTCGCCGGGAGCCACTCCGGCATTCTTGCCATCCATTGCCCCAAGAACCTTGCCCTCCTGGTCACTTCGAACATGCTGGGGATGGAGGTGACGGACGTGGACGAAGACGTGAACGACGCCATGGGCGAGATCGCCAATATGGTCGGCGGCGACGTGAAGCACATCTTCTCTCCCAAGGGGGCGGACATCAACCTCTCCATCCCGACCGTCATATACGGCAGCGATTACGCGCTGGAAAGCATGTCGAGCGCCGAGTCGCTGGTGATGCCGTTTGTATGCGGCGAGGAGCGTTTCCTGCTCTCCTTCAAGATCGGCAAGTAACCCCTGGGCGGTCCTGCGGCGGGATGCGCGCCAAAGTGAATCCCCGCCACCTCGCCTCTCCCGCCGTCCGGACCCATATTCCCCCTGGTAAAAGTCATCGAAGCTGCAGCTCGCCTCCCCCATCGACGGGGGAGGCGAGCTGCTCTTGCCCGTGGAGGATGCGCGACAGGCGGAATACGCCAGTCGGGGCATGATTCCTGCTACAAATGGTTGACAAGAGGTGATTAAGTAGTGAAAATGAGCAATCGCTGAATCGTGGGCGCAGCAAGCTGCACCGGCCGGCACCTCGGCCCGCATCTGCACCCCGGAATATATACACGGAGGTTAATTGGACACCATCTTCATCGAACTGCTCGTCATCGCCATCCTCATCCTGTTGAACGGGTTTTTCTCCTGCGCAGAATTCGCCATAATTTCCATCAGAAAGAGCAGGGTTGCACAACTGGTAGCCCTGGGTGACGAACGCGCGGCCCTGGTCGAGGCCCTGCAGAGAGATCCGCACCGCCTGCTGGCCATCGTGCAGATCGGCGTGACCGTGGTCGGATCGACCGCTTCCGCTGTCGGCGGTGTCGTAGCGGTCGACTACATCCGCCCGATCCTGCAGATGTCTTCCTTCGAAGTGATCCGCGACGCTGCCGAGCCTCTGGCCCTTACCTTCGTGGTTGCGGTCATCTCCTACCTGCTCCTGATCCTGGGCGAGCTGGTTCCCAAGACCATAGGGCTGCAGTACGCCGACCCGGTTGCGCTGCGCATCGCCAAGACCATCACCTTCCTGGCCAAAGTGGCGGGGGTCCTGGTCACGGCCCTCAGCTATTCGACCAAGGCGGCCCTTGCCCTGTTCCGTATCAAGGGGGAGGGGAAGGCGTTCATGACGCGGGAAGAGGTGCAGCATATCGTCGCCGAGGGGCACGAGAGCGGCATCTTCAGCGAGACCGAGCACACCTTCATCGACAACCTCTTCGACTTCACCCATACCGCGGTGCGCGAGGTCATGGTCCCCCGCACCAGGGTGGTCGCCTTTGACCTCAACCTCTCCAACGAGGAGATCCTGAACGGGGTGCTGGACAACATGTACTCCCGCTATCCTGTCTTTCTGGGGAGCATAGAGGAAACGGTGGGGTTCATACACGGCAAGGACCTGTTGGGCCGGATGGTGCGGGACCCCGATTTCGACATCCGCTCCATAGTCCGCCCCCCCTTCTTCGTCCCGGAGGGGAAGAAGGTGAGCGAGCTCCTGAAGGAGATGCAGAAGACCCGCGTCCACATGGCGTTCGTGGTCGACGAGTACGGCAGCATAAGCGGCATCGTCACCACGGAGGACTTGCTGGAGGAGCTGGTAGGGGAGATAGAGGACGAGCACGATGTCGGCGAGCCGAGCACCGTGCAGGTTCTGGCGGACGGCGCCTACCTGGTCGATGCCCTCATCTCCATCTCGGACCTGGAGGACCTGCTCGAGATGGACCTCGGGGAGGATCTCCCCTTCGACACGCTGGCCGGCCTGATCCTGGACCGGATGGGGAGGTTCCCGGAACAGGGAGAGAAGCTCCGGCTGGGAGACTACATGCTGACCTGCGAGGAGGTTACCCGGACCGGCATCACCCAGGTGAGGATCTCCAGGGAAGAAGCAGGGGACTAGGGAGAAGCAGGGACCGGGGACTGGAAGACCCAACGCGTGGGCAGGAACGGCGCCTGAAAGCACAGGGGGCTGTGGGCTGGGAAGATGGGGCGCAACCCGAAGGGGTTGTCCCTGGTTCCCGGTCCACGGCCCTTTTTTTTACCCGGCCTCTGCCTACCCCCTGTGCTGTTTCCTGGCGAGCAGCACCGACGTCAGGATCGATATCACCAGCGTCCCGATGATGACGCCCAGCGACAACAGGAGCGGGATCTCGACGATGTCCGCCAGGAGCATCTTGGCGCCGACGAAGGCGAGGATGAAGGAGACCCCGAGCTTCAGGTAGACGAACATCTCCATGACATGGGCAAGCAGATAGTACAGCGAGCGCAGCCCCATTATGGCGAAGACGTTCGAGCTGTAGACGATGAACGGGTCGTGGGTGACGGCGAGCACCGCGGGTATCGAGTCGACGGCGAAGATCAGGTCGCTCGACTCCACCACGATCAGGGTCAGAAACAGCGGGGTGGCCGACCAGATGCCCCGCCTCCTGATGAAGAACTTGTCACCCCAGGTCCTCTTGGTGATCGGCATGAAGCGGCGCACCAGCTTGACCAGCGGATTTTTCTCCGGCTCGACCTTCTCCTCTCCCCCGAAGGCCATCTTGAACCCCGTGTAGATCAGGATCGCGCCGAATATGTACACCATCCAGTGGAAACGCTCGATCAGTTCGATGCCTAGCAGGATGAAGACAGCCCTCATCACCAGGGCGCCTATGATCCCCCATTTCAGGATCTTGGGCTGCTGGGCTCTCGAGACGTGGAAGTAGGAGAAGATCATGATGAAGACGAACAGGTTGTCGACCGAGAGCGACTCCTCGATGAGGTAACCGGTGAAGAACTCCAGCGCCTTCGCGGGGCCCATGTAGTACCAGACCCCCACGTTGAACGCCATCGCGAGACTGACCCAGACGATGGTCCAGGCGAGCGCCTCGCGGAACTTGATTTCGTGGCTCTTCCGGTTGAAGACGAAGAGATCCAGAATGAACATCAGCGCGATCACGCTTCCAAAGGCAAGCCACATCATTTCCCTGGTCGACAAGTAAACCTCCTTTTAACGCCCCATCCGTTCCAGTCTGGCTATCCTCTCCTCCATCGGCGGGTGGGTCGAGAACAGCTTCATCAGGGCTCCCGCGCTGAGCGGGTTAACTATGAACATATGCGCGGTAGCCGGCCTCGCCTCATGCATCGGCAGCATGCGTGACGCCTGGTCCAGCTTTCTCAGTGCATTGGCCAGCGAGCGCGGGTGCCCGCAAAGCCTGGCCCCTCCCTCGTCCGCCAGGTACTCGCGAGACCTGGATACGGCTAGCTGGATCAGCATGGCCGCGATCGGGGCGATTATGGCGAGGGCGAGGCTCCCCATCATGCTCCCACCCTCTTCGTCGTCGCTTCTGTTCCCGAAGATGGCCGCCCACTGCACCATGTTCCCCAGCATCGAGACGGCGCCGGCGATGGTCGCTGCAATGGTGGAGATGAGGATGTCGCGGTTGGCGACGTGGCTTAGTTCATGTGCCATGACCCCCTCAAGTTCCTCGGGGGTGAGGATGCGCATGATCCCCTGGGTCGCGGCGACTGCGGCATGCTCCGGGTTGCGGCCGGTGGCGAAGGCGTTGGGGCTCTCGGAGGGGATGATGTACACCTTCGGCATGGGCAGCCCCGCCTGGACCGACAGTCTTCTGATCATGCCGTAGAAGGCGGGGTGGTCCATCTCGGTGATCTCCTTGGCCCCGTACATGCGCAGCACGATCTTGTCGGAGAACCAGTAGGAGAAAAGGTTCATGGCGCAGGCCATGAAGAACGCCAGGTACATGCCCCCCTCTCCCCCGATGGCGCTTCCCAGGGCGACCATGAGCAGCGTGAGCGACGTAAGCAGAATTGCGGTCTTGAACCTGTTCATGACGATACCTCCTTCTCGGCGGACCCGCCTGTCGAACAAAAAAAACCTTAAACAAAAAGACCTTTACCCAGGCGCGTTCGGCACTGGATAAAGGTCTTGCTTGCGTTTGACATGATGTCACGCCCCGGGTCCGGGCTAAAAAGCCGTCTTGACGAACACGGGTCGGTTGCGAACCGATAGCTACTCCCCTTTACACTAGGGGAAATATAGGTAATGCCTGCTCCCGTGTCAATGGTTTCTTTTCATGCAGGGAGCCAGGGCGCCGCCTTTTAGCCCCCTATGCTCTCGGTCAACAGGATGGCGTCCGCCAGCTGGCGCATCGATATCCTGCGGTCCATGGCAAGCCTCTGCATCCTGCGGAAGGCCTCGGCCTCGGAAAGCTTGTCCCGTTCCATGAGCCGCCCCTTCGCCTTCTCGATCACCTTCCTGCTTTCGATGCTTTCCCTAAGCGTCGAGACCTCTTCCTTTAGCCGCTCCACCCTGCGCGCCGCAGCGATGGAGAGGACCAGGGCCGCCCCAAGCTCTTCTTCCCGCACCGGTTTGGCCAGTATGGTGGAGATCACCGATTCGCCCCAGGTCTGCACATCTTTCAGGTCAGAGCTCTGCGCGATCATGATGATCGGTATGGCGTGCTTGTCCCAGAGCTTCTTGACCGTTGCGCAGATCTCCTGGTCGCCGGCGCAGAACTCGATGATGGCGACTTCGGGATGTTTCGCCTGGGTCTCGCTCAATAGCTCCAAGGAACTGCCGGACGCTATTATTTCAGCAAAACCTTGCTCCTGGAGCCTTTTTTTTAGGCTCTCGAGGAGATCTTCGTCGCGAATGTATAGCACCGCTTTTCCCATGAATTTCACCCCCTTACCACGATTGGAACGGCCGCTTCGCGGCAGAACTAGGTACAGAAGAGCATAGAGCGTTCCAAAAAAGATGAAGTGGTGTTATATAGTTCGAGGATCATTGGAGGTGCCTGTGAAAAAGAAGGTGATAATTGCGGCACTACTGCTGCCGGCATTGGCGGCGGCACTCGTTTTTTATTTTCGCCGGGATGCCGATCAAGAGAGCCCCGCCGTGTTGCGCATCTCGGGAAACATCGAGCTGACCGAGGTCCAGGTGAGTTTCAAGACTGCTGGAAGGGTGCTGGAGCGGCTGGTGGACGAGGGCGAGCTGGTTAAAAGAGGTGACGTTGTGGCGCGGCTGGAAGACACGGAGCTGGCCGACGCGCTTAAACTGGCGCAAGCCGACGAGGCTGCCGCCGCCGCACAGCTTGCCGAACTGGAGGCGGGCTCGCGCAGCGAGGAGGTTGCCCAGGGGGAGGCGCTGCTCGCCCGTGCGGAGGCGGAGGCGGTCAGGGTGGCGGCGGATTACCAGAGAAACAAGGCGCTCTTCGAGAAAGAGGTGATACCCAGGCGCGAGCTGGAGACCGCACGCGCACTGAACGATCAGGCGAAGGCCAACGTCCGTGAGCGCAAGGAGGCGCTAAAGCTCCTTCGCAAGGGGCCCCGGCGCGAGCGGATAGCCGCTTCCCGGGCGAGCCACGAGGGGGCAGTGGCCCGTGTCTCGACCGCCAGGGAGCGCCTGGGGTACGCAACGCTGCTGGCCCCCATCTCCGGGGTGGTGCTGACCAAGTCGGTGGAGCCGGGCGAACAGGTAGCGGCGGGGACCCCGGTGGTCACGCTTGGCGATCTGAATCAGTGCTGGCTCAAAGGGTACATCGCCGAGACGGACCTGGGGCGGGTAAAGCCGGGGCAAAGGGCGCGGGTGACCACCGACGGCCACCCGGGCAAGGCGTTCGAGGGCAGGGTCAGCTTCATCTCCAGCCAGGCGGAGTTCACCCCGAAGAGCGTCCAGACGGAGAAGGAGCGGGTGAAGCTCGTGTACCGGGTAAAGATCGCGCTTTCCAATCCGGGGATGGAGCTCAAGCCGGGGATGCCGGCCGATGCCGAGATAGAGCTGGGCGCGCCGCAGCCGGCACGCCGCTGAGGGGCGGGGACGAGATGGCGCAGACGGAGGCGATCAGGACAAAGGGGCTGCAAAAGCGGTTCGGTGCAGTCGCCGCGGTGGAGGGGCTTTCGCTGGCCGTTCCGAGCGGGGAGCTGTTCGGTCTGGTGGGCTCCGACGGCGCCGGGAAGACCACCACGCTCAGGATGCTGGCCGGCATCATGGAGCCCAGCGGCGGCGAGGCGTTCGTGATGGGGAGGAACATGGCGTCGCAAGCCGAGTCGGTGCGAGGCGAGATCGGTTACATGAGCCAGCGTTTCGGGCTCTACCCCGACCTGACCGTGCTGGAGAACCTCCGCTTTTACGCCGACATCCAGATGATCCCCCGCCGCGAGCGCTCAGCGAGGATCGAGGAGCTCCTCGCCTTCAGCAAGCTCGCTCCCTTCAAGCAGAGGTGGGCGGGGAAGCTCTCCGGCGGCATGAAACAGAAGCTCGGTCTGGCCTGCGCGCTGGTGCACAAGCCGCGGGTCCTTTTGCTGGACGAGCCGACCAACGGGGTCGACCCCGTGTCGCGCCGCGACTTTTGGCGCATCCTCCACGCCCTGCTCACGCAGGGGGTCACCATAGTCGTGGCGACGGCCTATCTGGACGAGGCGGAGCGCTGCGGCAGGGTGGGGCTCATGCATAAAGGGAAGCTGCTGGCCTGCGACACGCCCAGGGCGTTGAAGGGGCTCGTGAAGGGGGGCGTGCTCGAGCTCACCGCGGCCGAGCCGCGCCGGGCTGTCAGGCTTTTGTCCGGGGTCTTTCCCTCCGGGTCCGTGGTCCTTTTCGGAGAAAAGCTGCACCTTTACGCGCCGCATCCGGAAAAGGCTCAGGAGACCGCGGCGCAAAAGCTGAAAGAGGCGGGCCTTGAGCTGGTGCAGGTGAGGCAAGCGGAGCCCTCGCTCGAAGATCTTTTCGTTTCCCTGCTCCGCTAAAGCTGCACACCATCGATCGATCGGATCGGTCCGATCGGTCGGACCCGACCGATCGCGGAGGAACGTTGGCACCAGTGAACAGTAGCTCAGCTGCTAAGCCGCAGCACCCAGCCCCCCCCCAGGTCAGCCTGCGCGAACTGACCAGGCGCTTTGGCGACTTCACCGCCGTCAACCGGGTCACCCTCGACGTGGCGCGCGGCGAGATCTTCGGGTTCCTGGGGCCAAACGGCGCCGGTAAATCCACCACCATCAGGATGCTTTGCGGCATCCTCCCCCCAAGCTCGGGCAGCGGCACGGTCGCCGGGTTCGACCTCGCCACCCAGTCGGAACAGATAAAAAACCAGATCGGCTACATGAGCCAGAAGTTCTCCCTTTACGAGGAACTGACCGTAGAGGAAAACATCGACTTTTACAGCGGGATCTACCGCATACCGCAGCAGAAGAGGAAGGAGCGCAAGGAGTGGGTCATAGAGATGGCGGGGCTCTCCGAGCAGCGGCGCGTCCGCAGTTCCGCCCTCTCCGGCGGCTGGAAGCAGCGGCTCGCACTTGGGTGCGCCATCCTGCACGAGCCCCCCATCGTCTTCCTGGACGAGCCCACCTCCGGCGTCGACCCCATCAGCCGGCGCAGCTTCTGGGAGCTGATCTACCATCTGGCCGGCGACGGGGTAACCATCTTCGTCACCACCCATTACATGGAGGAGGCGGAATGCTGCGACCGCCTGGGCTTCATCTTCGGCGGCGAGCTGATCGCGCTGGGAAGCCCGGCGCAGCTCAAAAGAGATTTCCCGGGGGAAGTCGTGGAGATAACCTGCGAGCGCCCTTTCGAGCTGCTGCAGCGGATAGAGTCACTGCAAGGGGTGCACCGGGCGGCCCTCTTCGGCTCGGGGCTGCACCTGGCGGTGGAGAACGCCCAGCAGGCGATACCGGCCATCAGGGACGCGGTGCCTGACCTGGAGCTGCGGCTGGAGCGCATCACCCCTTCGCTTGAGGACCTGTTCGTCTCCTTCATGGAGGCTCGCGAGGCCAGACCCTGATTTTATCCCTATTGCCGTTAATATTACTCATGTTTTCCGGTTGAAGTCCGATAAAGGCATTTTGCGGGCATAACCTGCTTTTCACGGGTGGATCATGCGTTTCCGGCTTCCGGCACCACATAACAGCAGCAAACCGGCAGGTCTTCTCTACGCCTGCCTGCTGCTGGTCGTCTGCGCGGCTGCCGTCGGCCGGCAGACCTGGACCGTTGGCGCCCTGGCCGTGCTCTGCATCGCAGCTCTGCACGCCCAGCGGCTCAGGTGGCGCAGGCGATCGGACGACGCGGTGAGGCGCAGCGAGGAAAGGCTGCGCATCTCGCAGCGCATCGCCCACATCGGGAGCTGGGACTGGGACGTGGTGAGCGGCAGGCTGGACTGCTCGGAGGAACTCTGCCACATCCTCGCCATCCCCTTCGAGGAGGCGCCGCTAAGCTATCACGAGTACCTCTCGCTGCTGCCGCAAACGGCACGCGACCTGGTGGCTGCGGCCGTCGACGAGGCGCTGACCGGCGATGATTCCTTCGCGGTGGATTACACCGTGGCGCGGCCCAGGGGGGCGGAGCGTTACCTCCTGGAGGTGGGGGAGGTGTTCCGGGACAACTCCGGGACCCCGCTGCGCGTGGTGAGCGTAGTGCACGACGTCACCCAGCGCAAGGAGGCGGAGGGGGCACTGTTCTTCGAGAAGCGCTACCGCGGGCTGATCGAAAACCTGCCGCAGCGCATCTTTCTCAAGGACTGCAAATCGGTCTACCTTTCCTGCAACTCCAGTTTCGCCCGCGAGCTGGGGGTGGACCCGAGCGACGTCTTCGGCAAGACGGACTACGACCTCTTCGCTCCCCCCTTGGCCCAGAAGCGCCAGGAGGACGACGCGAAGGTGATGGCTGCGGGATGCACCGTAGAGCGCGACGAGCAGCGCGAAAGGGACGGCAACTGGTTCAGCAAGGCGCTCATCCCCCTCAAGGACGACAACGGCAAGGTCTACGCCCTTTTGGGCATCCTCACCGACATCACCTTCAGAAAGCGCGCCGAGGAGCAGTTGAGGGAGAGCGAGGAGCGTTTCCGCAACACCTTCGAGCAGGCCGCGGTAGGGATCTGCCATCTCGCCCTGGGCGGCACCCTGATCAGGATCAACCGGCGCTTTTGCGACATCCTCGGATACACGCAGGATGAGCTGCTGGGATGGACGCTGGAGCAGACCATACACCCCGAGGATCTGGCGGCCGAGCAGGAGAACGCGGCACGCCTGTTGAACCGCGACATCGATAACTACAGCATCGAGGTACGCCAGCTGTGCAAGGACGGCGCGCTGGTCTGGGTGAACCTGACCAAATCCATGGTGTGCGGCCCCAAGGGAGAGCCTAAGTACATCGCCGGCGTCATCGAGGACGTCACCGCCAAGCGCGAGGCGCAGGCCCTGCGCCGCGAGCGCGACATGGTGCAGGCGGCAAGCAGCGCCAAGAGCCAGTTCCTGGCCAACATGGGGCACGAGATCCGTACCCCGCTGAACGCGGTCATGGGACTGGGGCGACTGGCCCTGAAGACCGAGCTCAACGCGAAGCAGCGCGGCTACCTTGAGAAGATCTGTTCCTCGAGCCGGACCCTGTTGAACATCATCAACGACATCCTCGATTTTTCCAAGATCGAGGCGGGCAAGGTGGAGCTGGAAAGGACCGAGCTGAGCCTGCACGAGGTGCTGGGGAACATCTCCGACATGCACACCCTGAAGGCCCAGGAAAAGGGGGTCGAATTACGGGTAAGGCTCGCTCCGGAGCTTCCCAGGAAACTCCTGGGCGACCCGCTGCGTCTCACCCGGGTGCTGAACAACCTGATCGGCAACGCGGTGAAATTCACCGAAAGAGGCGAGGTGGTGGTCGCCATCAAGCCGGTACGGCGCGAGAAAGGGGAGGTCGCCATCCACTTCTGCGTCCAGGACACCGGCATCGGCATCAGCCCGGAGCAGATGGAGAAGATCTTCACCCCCTTCACCCAGGCCGACAGCTCCACGACGCGCAGGTACGGCGGGACCGGCCTCGGGCTTTCCATCAGCCGGCAGCTGGTCGAGCTGATGGGGGGGGAACTCCAGGTCCAGAGCCTCCCCGGCGCCGGGAGCAGCTTCTCGTTCACCGTGGATTTCCCCCTGCCCCCTGCCGGGAAAGGGGGCGCGGAGATCAGGGAGCAGGAGCTGCGCAGCCTGAGGCTTTTGGTCCTCGACAGCGGCCAGGAAGCACGCGAGGGGCTCTCCGGGATCCTGCAGGGGATGCCGATGACCCAGGAGTTCGTTGCCACGGTCCCGGCTGCGCTTTCGGCCTTGCAGGACGACTCCGCGTCGGAGGCCCCCCCCTTCGACCTGTTGCTCATCGACGGCGCCACTGCAGGCGAGGCGGGGATCAAGAGGCTCTGCCGCAGCATCAGGAGCCGGTACCGCAGGCAGGTTGCAGTCATCGCCACCGTCACCCCGTACCAGCAGGAGAGCGTGCAGCGGCAGGCAGACGAGTGGGGGGTGGGCGTGGTACTCGCCGCCCCGGCACGCCCGTCGCTGATCCTCGACGCGATGGTGCGGGCGCTGGCAAATGCCGGGGAGAGCTGGCCGGAAATCCAGCCAAAGACACTGCCAAGGGCGCCGTCCTGCGGCAGAAAGGCGGCGGTCGTGCCTTCCGCATTAGACCCCGCGCGGTTCGCCGCCGAGAAGGCCAAGCTGGAACGGCTTCTGGCCAGGAACAGCCTGGAGGCGAAAAGGCAGTTCGAGAAGTTCTGCGGCCAGATCCCGCCGGGGGCGTTCGCCGGGGAACTGCAGGCGCTGGAGGGGTGCATGGAGAAACTTGATTTTAGAAAGGCGCGGCAACTGCTGGCGATCTTCCCGCCAGACATGCAGGAGCCGGCATCTGAAGAAAGGGAGAGCCTATGAGACGCCAGACGGTCATGATCGTGGACGACACACCAGCCAACATAGAGATCCTGAGCGAGAGCCTGGGGGACGAGTACGAGCTGTTCTTCGCCACCAGCGGGGCCGACGCCCTGGAGTTGATCCGCGCTGACAAGCCGGACCTGATCCTGCTGGACATCATGATGCCCGGAATGGACGGCTATGAGCTCTGCAGCATCCTCAAGGGGGACGCCTCCACGCGTAACATCCCCATCATCTTCGTCACGGCCATGATCGGCGAGGAGGAGGAAATAAAGGGGCTGGAGCTCGGTGCGATAGACTACCTCACCAAGCCGATCAGCCCTCACATCGTCCGGGCGAGGGTGAAAAACCACCTGGAGCTCAAGCGTTACCGCGATCTGCTGGAGACCCTGGCAAGCGCCGCCGACCGCGCGAAGAAAGAGTTCCTGCGCAGCGTAAGCCACGAGCTGCGCACACCGCTCACCCCGATCATCGGCATGACCGATCTCGTGCTCGACACGGAGCAGGACGACAACAAGCGGAAGTACCTCACCATGGTGCAGAAGTCCGCACTGAGGCTGCTTGGCACCGTGGAGGACCTCATCGAGACCAGCAGGCTGGAAGGAGAGGGGAGCGCGCCCGACAACGCTCCGTTCATGCTCAAGAGCTTTTTCGACACCGTGTCGATGGAAGCGAGGACGCAGGCAGCCGGCAAGGGGCTCGAGTTCCGGTTCCTGTTGGACCCGGCTCTCCCCGGGGCGATCGTCAGCGACCAGGGGATGCTGCACAAGGTGCTTTCCATGCTTTTGAGCAATGCGGTAAAGTTCACCCCGGCGGGAGAGGTCGCGCTCGAGGTGCGTCAGCAGGAGGTGGCAGGCGAACCGATGCTGCAGTTCTCGGTCTCCGACACCGGGATCGGCATCGAGCAGGAGGATCTGGAGAGGATTTTCAGCGACTTCACCCAGTCCGATGGCTCCATCACCCGCTCGTTCCCCGGTCTCGGGCTCGGGCTCACCCTGGCGCGGCGGATGACCGAGCTGATGGACGGGAGCATCTGGGCCGAGAGTGCTCCCGGCGGCGGCTCGATCTTCCAGGTGCAGATACCGCTGGTCTTGCCTGAGCCGCTGGCCGCTCCCGGCAGCGCTTACCGCTCCGGGGCCGCTTGCGGTGCCCAAGGGTGAAGTCGAGGAGGGTCTCGGCGGTCGCCAGGAAGGAGTTCCTTCATGTGCTGCGCGACTGGAGAAGCCTCGGCATCGGCATCGCCATACCGCTGGTGATGCTCTTTCTGTTCGGCTACGCGCTCACCCTGGACGTGGACCGGGTGCCGCTGATCGTCTGGGACCAGAGCGAGACCCCCGCCAGCCGTTCTTACCTGGGCGGCTTCAGCGCCTCGCGCTACTTCGAGGTGATAGGGCACGCGCAGGGGTACCATGAGATCGAGCGCGCCATAGACGCCCGGGCCGCGGTGATGGCGCTGGTCGTCCCGGTCGATTTCGCCCGCAAGGCGGCCTCGGGGCGCGGCGTCTCGGTGCAAGCGATACTCGACGGCAGCGACTCGAACGTCGCCTCCTACGCCCTCGGGTATGCCGAGGCGGTGACCCGCAGGTTCAGCGAAGCGGTGACGCTGGACCACCTGCGCAGAAGCGGGGTCGCCGCGCCGGCCAGGGGGCTGGAGCTCGAACCGCGGGTCTGGTTCAACACGGACATGGAGTCGCGAAACTACATCTTCCCGGGGCTCATCGCCGTGGTCATGATGGTCATCGCCGCCCTGCTCACCTCGCTCACCGTTGCGCGCGAATGGGAAGTGGGGACCATGGAGCAGCTGATCGCGACGCCGGTCACGCGGGCCGAGCTGATACTGGGGAAACTGATCCCCTATTTCTGTATCGGGATGCTGGACCTGGTGCTGGCGGTGCTGGTCGGGGAGTTCGTCTTCCACATACCGCTGCGCGGAGAACTCTGGCTCATCTTCGCCTCCTGTTCCGTCTTCCTGACAGGGGCGCTTTCGCTCGGGATGCTGATCAGCATCGTCACCAAGAGCCAGTTTCTTGCCAGCCAGATAGCGCTGGTCGCCACCATGCTCCCCGCCTTCCTGCTGTCCGGGTTCATCTTTCCCATCGCCAACATGCCTTACCCGATCCAGCTCTTCACCCATATCATCACCGCCCGCTACTTCGTCGTTTTGCTGCGCGGCATCTACCTGAAGGGGCTCGGGCTGCAACTGCTGATCGCAGAGGCGGTATTGCTGATCGTCTTCGCGGCGCTGGTCCTCACCCTGTCGCACCAAAAGCTCAGGAAGAGGATCGACTAACCGGAGGAGCACCTTGTTCGATCGCCTGAAGGCCATGCTGGTGAAAGAATTCATCCAGGTGCTGCGCGACCCGCGCATGCGCTTCGTGATGTTCGTGATACCGGTGGTGCAGACCCTGATCTTCGGCTACGCGGTCAACACCGATGTGCGACAGGTCTCCACAGCCGTTTACGACCTGGACAACAGCAGCCAGAGCAGGGAGATCGCGGCCCTTTTCCTCAAGTCGGGGTACTTCCGGTTGCGCGAGCAGGTCTACGACGAGAAAAGGGCCCGGGAACTGGTCGACAGGGGGGAGGTGAAGGCCGTGCTCAGGATGAACCGCGGCCTGGGGGAGCGGCTTGCCGGGGGGGAGGGGGGGAGCGTGCAGATGATCCTGGACGGGACCGACTCGAACACGGCCGGCATCGCGCTCAACTACGCCCATCGGATCGTCGACGGGTACAGCGCCAGGCTCCGGCTCGACGCGGCGGCCCGAAAGGGGGGAGCGCAACAGCAACTTGGCGGGGTAGAGCTGGAGAGTCGCGCCTGGTACAACGAAAACCTGGAAAGCCGCAACTACTACGTCCCGGCCATCATCACCAACATCGTGTTCATCATAACCATGCTCCTCTCCAGCATGGCCGTGGTGCGCGAGAAGGAGATCGGCACCATCGAGCAGGTCATCGTCACCCCGATCGGCAAGGGCGAGTTCATCCTGGGCAAGACCATCCCGTTCGTGCTGATCGGTTTCGTCAACGTGACGCTGATCTCGCTCGTCGCCGTCTTCTGGTTCGAGGTGCCGATGCGCGGCAGCATTTTGCTCCTGTTCGGGGCCACCGCGCTTTTCCTCATGAGCTCGCTCGGCATCGGGCTCCTGATCTCCACCGTGAGCCGGACGCAGCAGCAGGCGATGATGAGCGCCTTCTTCATCATCTTCCCCGCCATACTTCTCTCCGGCTTTGCCTTTCCCATCGAGAGCATGCCGCGCACCGTGCAGTGGATCACCTACCTGAACCCGATGCGGTTTTTCCTGGTCATCATCCGCGCCATCTTCCTGAAAGGGGTCGGGATCGGCATCCTCTGGCCGCAGCTGACGGCCCTGTTGCTGCTGGGTGTCGCCATCCTCTCCACGGCCGTGCTCCGCTTCAAGAAGACGCTGGGGTGACCTCTTCGCCTAAGTGGCGAAACGGACGAATGTTCTTGACCTGGCAGTGCAGCTTGACGTACCTTTTTGCCGGAGGTGACAGGGATAGGAAGGTTTCCGCCGGCTTCCATGCGGGCATGCGCGAATCCGTCTTGATGGGTCCGGTCACGCCTCCTAGTCCTTGCAGCGGGGAGTCCTGTCTTGAGTGAGCACCAGAGAAAACACGTGCATGTCGCCTGCGCCGTCATCGAGTCCGATGGGTTGGTGCTGTCGGCGCTTCGCAGCGCTTCGATGAACCTGCCGCTTAAGTGGGAGTTTCCCGGTGGCAAGATCGAGCCGGGGGAGGGGCGCGAGGAGTGCCTGAGGCGTGAACTTGTCGAGGAAATGGGGGTGCAGATAGAGGTCGGACGTGCGCTCACCCCTGCCACCCACCGGTACCCGAGCTTCGACGTGACGCTATATCCCTACGTCTGCAGCATAATCTCCGGCGAGATCATCCTCCACGAGCATTCCGCCGTCACCTGGCTGCCGCCCGAGAGGATGCTGGACCTGGAGTGGGCGGATGCCGATCTCCCGGTAATCCTGGAGTACCAGCGCGGTTTCCCGCCAGACGGATCTTCCTCCCGGTAGGAGCGGCATCCCTGCCGCGATACCCCCGTCCCCCGGCCCCTGGTTTACAGCACCAGCTCCTGTGAATCGTCAAGAACCTCCAACAGGTCGTCGATCTCGTCCTGGGTGAGCTGCAGCATGGCGCTTTCCGTCTCCGTCTCCAGGTCGATGGCCGGGTCGCGCAGCAAGCCGATCCCTTTCATCCTGCACGACTTGTTCACCAGCCTGACCACCGTCAGCACCGTGTCGCTGGTGTCGAAGTTGTCGTCGTGATGGTTGGCGACCACGTTGTAGTACACCCTGGGCATGTTCCAGTGTTCCATGAGCCGGCATCCCTGTTCCACATGCAGTTCGTCAAAAATCTCCAGCAGCAGGTCCTCTTCCAGGGCCGCTTGCGCCACCCCCGACTCGTTCAGCCGCTCCAGCGCCTTCAACAGGTAAAGCTTCCCCACATCGTGCAAAAGCCCCGCCATGTAGGCCTGCTCCGCGTACTGAGGATACCCTGCGCTTCGGGCCAGCCAGCGGCTCCCCATTGCACAGGCGTGGCTGTGCAGCCAAAGCGACTGCATGAAGCCGTTGATCACCGGGTTTTTCGACATGTGCAGCCCCGCCTGCGAAGCCGCCATCGCCAGGCTGGCCACCTGCCGGGCGCCGAGCCTGATCACCGCATCCTTGATGGTCTCCGTGCGGACCCGGCCGATGTACGCGGTTGAGTTCGCCATCTTCAGGATCTGCCCCGCCAGAGACTGGTCCTCGTTCGCCAGCGCGACGACCTGGGCCATGGAGAAGTCAGGCCTCTGAAGAAGCTGTTGCAGCCTGACGGCTATGGGGTGGAAAACCGGCAGATCGATCGGCTGGTTTGACAGCAGGCGCCTGATGGTGAGCGAGAGGGGCATGGCGATTCTCCTACTTAGGGGATGCTGGCCAGACGACAGTCTAATCCATATCCCGAAGCGTAAACAACAGAAAACTGCCGCCGCCTGACGCCGCAGAGCGCGCGCGGAGCACGCAGAGGAGCATCAGCGCGCACCTGCCGTATGTGCTCGGCGCCCTCGGCGCTCTGAAGCAGTCAGCAGGCGGATCTGCGAAATAAATCTGTTGCTTTGCAGCAGCAAATCGGTCAACTATGGACGCGAGCAGACGGATGAAAGAACCACGGAGAGGATATGCCGGCAGATTATCGTGACAAAAAAGTAGCCGTCGCCATGAGCGGCGGGGTGGATTCATCGACGGTCGCCGCCCTGCTGAAAGAGCAGGGGGCCGAGGTGATCGGCATCAACATGAAGCTTTTCGGGCGTGAAGGGGAGGATCCGGCCGCCAAGGGCGACGCAGAGATCGTCGCCGACTTCCTGGGGATCGAGTTCCACCTGGTGCGCCTGGAGGAGGAGTTCTCGCGCCTGGTCATGGACGACTTCCGGGCCCGGTACCTGGGGGGAGAGACACCCAACCCGTGCGTCCGCTGCAACCGCTACGTAAAGTTCGGGCTGCTTTTGGAGAAGGCGCTGGAACTCGGCGCCGACTTCCTGGCCACCGGCCATTACGTCAGGACCAGCCGTGACGACCAGGGGGTTTATCATCTGCTAAAGGCCGAAAACCTCGCCAAGGACCAGTCGTACTTCCTGTATACCCTGACCCAGCAGCAGCTATCCCGGGTCATTTTCCCGCTTGGCGGCATGCCCAGCAAGGACGAGGTGCGCCGGCTCGCAGCAGGGTTCGGCCTGCCGGTGGCCCGCAAGAGTGACAGCCAGGAGATCTGTTTCGTACCGGGGGACGACTACGTGGCGTTCCTGGAGAAGGACGGGGCGCTCTCCGGTAAAACCGGCGAGATCGTGCATGTAGGCGGGAAGGTGATCGGGCGCCACGGCGGCGCCCACCGCTACACCATCGGGCAGAGGAGGGGGCTCGGTATCGCCTGGAAGGAGCCCCTCTACGTGCAAGCCATAGACGCGGCGCAGCAGAGGGTGATAGTCGGTGGAGAGCAAGGGCTGTACGCCCCGGGCCTCAAGGCGTGCGATCTTAACTGGGTGGTAGCGCCGGAGGGGGACACGGTGCAGACAACCTGCAAGATCCGTTATCGGCAGCAGCCGGTGGAGTGCAGCGTCACCCTTTCGGGAGACGGGGGTGGGGAGATCCGTTTCAGCGAGCCGCAGAAATCGGTGACCCCGGGGCAGTCGGTCGTCTTCTATCGAGGCGAGGAGCTTCTCGGCGGCGGCAGGATCGTCGCGGCCCTGGAAGTGTAAAGGCGCCCGAAGGAAACGAAAAAGCCTTCCAGGGGGGAAACCCGGAAGGCTTTTTTAGTGGCGTGTTTCGCGTTCCCAGCCTAACGCCCTCGCTTCAGCTTTTTCTTCATCTCAATCTCAATCTTTATCTTTGTCTTTATCTTTGTCTTTGTCTGCCCTTCACTACGCAAGCGAGCCGTTGCAGTAGGTGCAGACGTTCAGCCACTTCTGTATCGCCTGCTCCTGCTCGACCCACTCGTGCGAGAGCCTCAGTTTCAGGAACGTCGCGAACACCGAATCGAAGAGCTGGGTTCCCTTCTCAAGCAGCATCATCCTCTCGAAGAACACCGCTTCCCGCTCCATCGCCTCGTCCACCGTGTTGTCCTTTTCCAGCTTCACGGACGGAGACTTCAAGGAGGCGAAATGGAACAGTTCCCCCTTCAAAGTGAGCTTCCAGTGGTCGTCGCCGGTCTCAAGGTGCAGCGTCGCTTCGGTGATCTGCTTCTTGTTCAACAGCGCGCTTCTCACCTCGTTGAAGTGATCCTGCGGCCCTGCCACGGTGATCTTCTGTGCGCCGTTCTCGCCGGAGCCGAGCAGCACCACGCGGTCGTCCAGGTAGGCGACGAAGGGCTCTTTCTCCAGCAGGATCCCCTCCTGGTTCACGCTGTACTCGGATGCCTCGTTCATGGTCTGATGCATGAGCCAGAGCAGGAAGTCCGTCCCAAGCCACTGGTTTTCCTTGATCAGCTCCAGGTAGTTGTCGCCGCCTGCCTTGTTGGCCTGTTTCAGGAGCACCCTGTTCCCTTCGTCCAGCACGCTTTCGGCGCGGGCATAGGGGTGGAAGGCTGAGACCCTGAGCCCCTCGAAGGTCTTCTTGAAATGATCCTCGAAGAGTTCGATGACCTTCGGCGAGAGCGAGCTGAAGGTCAGGATGCCGCTCTTGGTATCCCAGACCGCGTCGTAGGTGGCCGGGGTGGGCAGGGTCTGGGAGAGGAGCATGGCATGCACCGCCTCCTTCAGGTCCTCCCTCTTCTGTTTGGGGACCTTGGTGAAGCCGGGATTCTCGGCGAGGAACTCGTCCTGCGCCTTTTCCATGTGTGCCTTGAGGATGGCCGAGGGCACGGAACGCTTGTCGCGGCGCAGCGTGAACATCAGGTAGTGTTCGCGGCAGCAGGCCGCGGGGGAGTCAAAGTCGGAGCTTTTCGGATCGTCCATATGAACCCAGCCGACCGAAAGTTCTTCGGTCCCCTGGTCGATCGGGTTGAACCTGTTTGCCGCCAGCTGCTTGGTGACCCAGGCTTGCAGTTCCTGATTCGGGAGCTCTCCCTGCACATGGAAATGGCAGACGCTTACTGTGTTGGCGAGGATGCCCATCTTGTTCTCCTTCTGATTGTGCTTGTTCCGCTATTGGCGGGACAGCATGGATACACCTTTTGCCCCCCGGGGGCAAGGCAAAAAAACGAGACCGTTAGCCACGTAGGGGTTCCGGGGGGACCTGGGTAAAGGTTTTCCCGGACCTTCCCGGATGTTCCCGGCGGCCAGCGGTCGGAAGGTTTTTACTTCATCTTCTCCAGGACCTTCGCCTTCTCCCTGAGGTACCCCTCCTCGCCGATGGCGCCGCGGTCGAACTTGCTCTTCAAGGCCTTCAGCTCGTCCTCGGCGCTGAACGCCTCGGGGGTCGCCTTCTTGCGCTCCTTCAGCCGGCTAGCCTCGCCCTTGATGTCCACCAGGTCCATCTTCAGCTCGGCGTTTCCGTACCAGTGGGTGTAGGCGGGGTTCTGGTGATAGGCACCCTTTACGGTGCGCGCATAGTCGTACTTCTTCATCTTGAAGAAGATCCGCTCGATATGGGAGGTGTCCTCGTAAAGCATCTGGCTGTCGGTCACCAGGCGAGGCCCGTTGAGCGGGTGCGGCGGACGCTCCGACGGCATCGGGTCGAGCATGCCGCGGTCGTTCAGGTCCCAGATGATCTGTTCCGCCTCCTTCAGGATGCCGAGGCTTTGGCTCCTCACCCGGTCGTTTCGCTCCAGCTCGCGCTTCGCGAAAGAGGGGGCATGACAGGCGCTGCAGATCCGCACCATGTCCGCGCGCGCCGGTTCCGCCTGCTTGGCGGGGTAGGGGACTCCGCCGGAGCTCATGGTGATCCCCAGGGAGACGTTGTGGCTCCCCTTGGACATGTGGCAGCTCTGGCAATCCGGCCCCACCTCCCTCCCCTTGCTCGCGTTCAGCGTGCCGTGCAGCGAGGTCTGCCACATCTCCCACTGCGGGTGGTCCGGCCCCATGTGGCATTTCGCGCAGGAATTCGGATCCCGCACGATCTTCAGGTCCGTCATGTGCTTTGAGTGGCAGGAGTCGCAGGCGTCCTCCACGCTGTGGCAGTAGTTGCAGCCGATTTCCCCCATCTCGGGTGATTGCTTCAGAAAACGCGCGCACTGGACCTCCGAGCGCGGCGTCTCGTCCCCCTCGTTATGGCAGAAGCGGCACTCTCCCTGTTTGCGGTCCGGGAGGTTCCTGGTGCAGCCCCAGCCGGAGTGCAGCCCCATGCCGTGACGGCTCGCCGTGTGCTCGCGGTACGCCTTCTGGTGGCAGGGGGCGCACACCTTCATGCCGACCTTCGCCTCGCCTTTCACCATCTTGTCGTGGTCCGTGCCGTGGCACTTTTCACAGCCGAGGTCGGCCTTGGCATGCGCGCTTCCCTGCCACTGCGCCACCGCGGCGGGGGTCTTCTCCATGTGGCAGGGGATGCAGGGGGGGGCGGCGGACGCGGCCAGCGGGAGCAGCAAGGCAAGCAGGGCGGCGGGAGCCGTTTTGAACTTTCTCATGGAATCATCCCCTTGTCCTTTTCCCTCCGGTACTCGCTCTCCGTGATAAGCCCCTGGCTTCTGAGCCGCCGCAGCTTCAGGAGCCGGTCCGGATCGGACGGCGGAACCGGCGCCGGGCCCTCCTTCATGCCCGAGACGAGGTACAGCTTACCCTGGTGGCTGAGCGCGAGCCCGGAGCCGTCCTGCAGGAATATCCCGCGCTCCCCGGCAGGAAAGTCGGCGACGGCCTTGCCGTCCCGGTACAGCCGGCCGTCCAGAAAGAGGTACTCCCCGGAGGGAGAAATGGCAGGGGATCTTCCTGGAAAGTGCCAGGTTTCGATCTCCTTGCCGTCGGGTATGGAAACCCTGCGTGCTCCGTTTAGGTCACCGACCACCAGGCTCTCGCCGTCCGGCGTGTAAAGCACCTTCCCGGCTCCGAGGGAGGTCTTGGCAACCTCTATCTCCGCCCCCGTTTCCAGGTGCCGGACGGATACCTTCAGGTAGGGGACGAAAAGGGGGGGGTCCTTCAACGAGCTGTAGGCGATCTCGTCGCCATAAGGGGAGACGGCGATGATCAACTGGTTGTACAGCGTCTCTTCAGGCATCTTGGCGACCTGCGGGCGTAAGGTCACATCGGTCAGGGTGGTGGCAACCGGCGCGTCTGCGCCGTTCCACCGGTACAGACGTGATTTCAGCTCGGACCCGAAGGTGAATTTCCTGATGCTGACGGCTCCCGCCAAGAGCTCATCGCCGGAGCGCCAGGCGAGCGAGGTGACCCTGCCGGGGACTTTGGTCTCGCCGAGCACCTTCCCCTTCGCATCGAAGAGGCGCAGCGCGGTGGCGTTTCCGGAGGGGAGGGCGGCGGCCAGCCTTTCGCCGGCAGGCGAAAAGCAAAGGGCAGTGGCGGGACTGCGGTCGATGCCGAAGGAATCGCCGCGCCGGTCGGTTATGACGATGCTGCCGTCGGAGACCGAGGCGAAGGCGCCGTCGCGGCTCACGTCGAACGGCGTGCCGGCGTCGGAGCCGGCTATCCTCTCGATCCGGAAGCCTTCCGGCATCCGGACCCCCTGCAGAGGGGTGCTGCAGCCGGCAAGGGCGCTCAGTATGGCGGTTAACAGCGCGGCGATAAGGCGAAGTCGTGGCAGCATGATACCTCCCGTTTGGCGAGGCGCCAGTGTAGCTAATTTGGGGCGGCAAGACAACAGCAAGAAGGGGGGGGGACGCATCGCCGTGTATGCGCGCAGCCGGGTTCCCTCGCGCACGCTGTGATAGAATCGGTAAGGTTTTCGCCGCTGTGCCGTCGTGATGGACGGGCCGAGTGGGTGAAAAGGAGGCAGACATGCACGTGGCGTTGCTGCAGATGAGGCTCCTGCTCCCAAGCCGCACCCTGAAGGAGAAACGGGCCATCGTGAAGAGCGTCCTGTCGCGGTCGCGCAACAGGTTTAACGTGGCGTGCTCGGAGAGCGGGCTGAACGACCAGCCGGCCGATGCCGAGCTGTGCTTCGTGACCGTCGCCCCGAGCGTTGCCCGGGCCAGGCAGGTCTTGCAGGAGCTGGAATATTGGCTGGTTACGGAGCGGCCCGACCTTGAAATAAGCGATATGCAGGTGGAGGAGCTGTAGTTCATTGTCCGCTTCACAGCCCGCGCGAAATGTGTTAGCTTCCGTAAGTTGTGAAATCGCTAATCGGGGTGAAAAGGCATGGCGCAAGACGACCTGAACAGGCTGACCATCGACAAACGGCGCAACTTCCCGGTCAACGGCGGCAGGAGGAAGTGGCGTTTCCGGATCATGGCATCCTTGGCGATCATCCTCCTGGTCCTCCTCGCCTGGAGCTGGGGCGCAAGGCGCAGCGTCGAGGTCGAGGTCGCCACCGTCTCCCTGGTCTACCCTTCCCAGACCTTTTCCCTTTTGAATGCCAGCGGTTATGTCGTCGCCCAGAGAAAGGCGGCCGTTTCCTCGAAGGCGACCGGCCGGCTGGAGTGGCTGGGGGTCGAGGAGGGGAGCGTGGTGCGGCAGGGGGATCTCGTGGCGCGCCTGGAAAACCGTGACGTGGCTGCGGACAAGGATCGGGCCGCCTGGCAGTTGGCAGCAGCGCGGGAAAACCTGGCGCAGGCCAGGGTGGAACAAAAGGATGCGGCACGAAACCTCGCCCGTTTCCGGGAACTGCTCTCCCAGGGGATCGTCTCCCAGGCGGATTACGATGCCGCAGAGGCGCGTCACAACCGCTCGGTCTCGGCCTCCGCGGCGGCAAGGGCCAACATCGAGGCGGCGCAAAGCGCCCTAAGCGGGGCGGAGGCGTCGCTCGATTACACCTTGATCCGTGCACCCTTCGACGGGGTGGTGCTGACCAAGAATGCGGATGTGGGGGACATCGTTTCCCCGCTGGCCGCGGCCGCGAACGCCAAGGCGGCCGTCGTCACCCTGGCCGACATGGGCTCGCTCCAGGTCGAGGCGGACGTCTCCGAGGCGAACCTCGGCAAGGTGCGGGTGGGACAGCCGTGCGAGATCCTCCTGGACGCCCTTCCCGATGTCCGCTTCCGCGGCGTCTTGCACACCATCGTCCCGACCGCCGACCGCAGCAAGGGGAGCGTCATGGTGAAGGTCCGTTTCCTTGACAAGGACAAGCGCCTGCTCCCCGAGATGAGCGCGAAGGTCGCCTTCCTGGAGCGGGAGGTGCAACCGGGCGAGGCGAAGCCGCGCGTGGCCATCCCCCCCGCCGCCGTGGTCAGGCGCGACGGCAGGGACTTCGTCTTCCTGGTTTCCGGTGCGCGCGCGCGGCTGACCGCTGTCACCCTTGGGCCGAAGCTGGGGGACATGGTGGAGGTCGTTTCCGGCCTCAAGGCGGGGGAGCGCATCGCCACCAGGCCCCTGGACAAGCTGCGCGACGAAGCGCGCGTAAAGACGGCGGAAAAATAGCCATGCAAGAAGCCGGCGAGCCCATCGTCAGGATACGGGACCTCAGCAAGGGGTACCGCCGCGGTACCCAGGTGATACCGGTCCTCTCCGGGGTCAACTTCGACATCGCCCGGGGGGAGTTCCTCGCCCTCATGGGCCCCTCCGGTTCCGGCAAGAGCACGCTGCTGAACCTCATCGCCGGCATAGACACGGCGGACCAGGGGAGCATCCGCATCGGCGACGTGGAGATCACGCAGCTGGGCGAGAGCGAGCTTGCCCGCTGGCGAGCCGGCAACGTCGGTTTCATCTTCCAGTTCTACAACCTGATACCGGTTTTGACCGCCTATGAAAACGTGGAGCTCCCGCTTCTCTTGACCCACCTGAAGCGGCGCGAGCGGCGCGAGCACGTCGAGGCTGTGCTCTCCGTGGTGGGGCTTGGCGACCGTATGGAGCACTACCCCTCCCAGCTCTCCGGCGGGCAGCAGCAAAGGGTCGCCATCGCCCGCGCCATCGTGACCGATCCCGAGATACTGGTGGCCGACGAGCCGACCGGCGACCTCGACCGCGCCTCCGCCGAGGAGATACTGCAGCTCATGGACCGCCTGGTCCACGAGTTCAAAAAGACGGTCATCATGGTCACCCACGACCCCCGCGCGGCCGAGAAGGCCCATATAGTAAGGCACCTTGAGAAGGGTGAACTGAGCGTGAGCTAGATGGGGATACCCTACTCCTACAGTTTCCGCAACCTCTGGACCAGGCGGCTCACCACCGTCCTTACCGCAAGCGGGATGGGGCTGGTCGTCTTCGTCTTTGCGGCGACCCTGATGTTGACCGAGGGGCTGGAGCAGACCCTGGTGCAGACCGGCTCGCCCGACAACGTGGTGCTCTTGAGGAAGGCGGCCAACTCCGAGGTGCAAAGCGGGGTGGAGCGGGCCCAGGCCTCGCTTTTGGAGAGCCAGCCGGAGATAGCGGTCGGCCCCGACGGCTACCCGCTGCTGGCCAAAGAGGTGGTCGTGCTGATCAACCTGAAAAAGCGCGTGGGGGACAAGCCTTCCAACGTGATCATCAGGGGGGTGACCGAGACCTCGCTCAGGCTGCGCCCCGCCGTCCGCCTGAAGGAGGGGCGCATGCCGCGCGCGGGCTCCGCCGAGGTGATCGCGGGAAAGAGCATCGCCCGGCGCTTCAAGGGGGGCGGCATGGGGGAGACCCTTCGCTTCGGCATGCGAGACTGGCGGGTGGTCGGCGTCTTCGATGCGGGCGCCACCGGGTTCTCCTCCGAGATCTGGGGAGACGCCGACCAGCTGATGCAGGCCTTTCGCCGGCAGGCCTACTCGTCCATCATCTTCCGGCTGCGCGACCCCGCAGCGTTCGAGGCGTACAAGACGCGGGTGGAGGGTGACCCGAGGCTGACCATAGAGGCCAAGCGCGAGACGCAGTACTACCTGGACCAGTCCGAGGCGATGGCCAAGTTCCTGCGCATACTCGGCATGGTGCTGACCGTGGTCTTTTCCATCGGCGCCGTCATAGGGGCCACCATAACCATGTACGCCGCCGTGGCCAACCGGGTCACCGAGATCGGCACGCTGCGTGCGCTCGGGTTCCAGCGAAAGAGCATCCTTTCCGCGTTCATCATGGAGGCGCTGTTGCTGGGGCTTTGCGGCGGTTTGCTCGGCGTCGGAGCCGCCTCCTTCATGCAGCTCATCACCATATCCACCATGAACTGGGCCTCCTTCTCCGAGCTCGCCTTCTCCTTCACCCTGAACTTCGCGATCGTGTGGAAGTCGCTGCTTTTTTCCGCGGTGATGGGGCTGATCGGGGGCGCCCTCCCGGCGGTGCGGGCATCGAGGATGAATATAGTAGAGGCGCTGAGAGCAACATGAAAAACGGCAGCCACGGAGAGGATTCGAGTAGGTCCGGGAGAGGCTGAAGAAAGCACGTCGGTTTCCCAAGGTTCGGGGTTTCCTACTCGGGTTCGGTTTCCCGGATGTTCTCAGACGTTCTCCGTGGCCAACGGTTCGGGGTTTTATGTTCTTCCTCAAGTACATCGCACGGAACCTGTTCCGGCACAAGCTCCGCTCGATCCTGACCGTCGTGGGTGTCGCCGTCGCGGTGGTCGCCTTCGGGCTTTTGCGCACGCTGGTCGGTCTCTGGTACTCCGGCGCCGAGCACGCCTCCGACACGAGGCTCGTCACCCGAAACGCCATCTCCCTGGTGTTCCCGCTCCCGATCTCCTACCTGGAGCGGATCCGCGGGGTCCCGGGCGTCAACTCCGTTTCCTACGGCAACTGGTTTGGCGGCGTCTACATCGAGGAGAAGAACTTCTTCGCCAACTACGCCGTCGAGCCGCGCAGCTACCTGGAGCTCTACCCCGAGTTCGTACTCTCCCCGAAGGAGAAAAGCGACTTCCTGCTGGACCGCAAAGGGTGCATCGTCGGCGAGCGCTTGGCCAAGACCTTCGGCTGGAAGGTGGGGGACCTGATCACGCTCAAGGGGACCATCTTCCCCGGGGAGTGGGAGTTCGTCCTGCGCGGCATCTTCCGCGGGGCGGAAAGGGCGACCGAGGAACGGATGCTCCTTTTTCACTGGAGCTACCTGAACGAGAGCCTGAGGCTAAGCCTCCCCAGACGCGCGGACCAGGCCGGCTACTTCATCATCGGGGTGAAGAGGCCGGAGCTGGCCCCCGAGGTCTCCATCGCGGTCGATTCGATGTTCAAGAATTCCCTGGCCGAGACCCTGACCGAGACCGAGGAGGCCTTCCAGATGGGTTTCGTCGCCATGACCGAGGCGATCATGGTCGCCATCCAGATCGTGTCCTACATGGTGATCGCCATCATCATGGTGGTGGCGGCCAACACCATGGCCATGACGGCCAGGGAGAGGATCGGAGAATACGCCACCCTGAAGACGCTCGGCTTCAAGGCGGGGCATCTGGCCGGGCTCATCTTCGGCGAATCGGTCGCCATCTCGCTTCTCGGGGGGATGCTGGGTGTCGCGGCCACCTTCCCGGCCGCGAGGTGGATCGAGTCCGAGCTTGCCCAGTTCTTCCCCTATTTCAGCGTCTCCGCCGAGACCCTGCTCCTCGAGCTTTTGGCAGCGCTCGCGGTCGGTGCCGTTTCGGGTATCTTCCCCACCTGGCGCGGCGCCACCATCCGGATCGCGGAGGGGCTGAAGCGGATCGGGTGACCCGACCGGGCAGAAAAAAGTTGCATATTTGCGCCTTGTGCCTTATAAATAGCAGCTTCGCCCAGTGCCACTATCCCTCCTGAAAGGTGACCCAACGCTTTGAAAGAAAAGCAGACTCTGGCAAAACTCCGTCAGGAAATAGATGCGGTTGACGACCACATCCTCGAACTTCTCAACCAGCGGGCCAAGCTCGTGATGCGGGTCGGCGCGGTGAAAACCGAAAACCGCAGCGACTTCCACGTGCCCAGCCGGGAGCGGGAGATCTACGAGCGGCTTACGGCGGCCAACCCGGGACCATTCCCGGCCGAGGCGGTGCGCGGTGTGTTCCGCGAGATCATCTCCGCGTCGCTCTCCCTGGAAAAGCCCCTGAAGGTGGCCTTCCTGGGACCCAACGCCACCTTCAGCCATCTGGCCGCCATGCAGCACTTCGGCCTCTCGGCCACGCTCTCGCCGGAGCGCTCCATCCCCGCGGTTTTCGAGGCGGTGGCGAAGGGTGAGGCGTACTACGGCGTCGTGCCTGTAGAGAACACCACCGAGGGGATGATCTCCCACACGCTCGACATGTTCATGGAGAGCGAGCTGAAGATCAACGCCGAGGTGCTCCTGGAAGTGTCACACTTCCTGCTCTCCCGCACCGGGCGCTTAGAGGACATCAAGAAGGTCTACTCGCACCCGCAGCCGCTGGCCCAGTGCCGCAAGT
>CAZFMI010000015.1:59221-68805 GCA_964519915.1 uncultured Geomonas sp. | reverse complement strand
TCCCGTACCATCATCACCTCGCTGACCACCTTCCTGGCCGCCGTCTCCCTGTACCTCTTCGGCGGCGAGGTGATCAACGACTTCGCCTTCGCGCTCGTGGTCGGCGTCCTGGTGGCGACCTATTCGTCCGTATTCGTGGCGAGCCCCATCGTGGCGCTGTGGGAAAAAGTCCCCGCCCCGGCAGAGCCGAAGGCAGCTTAAGGAGGATTTGTGACCAAGGAAAACGTTCTCACCGTAGTCGTAGCGATGCTGGTCGGCCTGCTGGGGGGATACATCATCTTCAACCTGGCAGGCAACAAGGACCTCCCCTCGAACGTGGCGGTTCCCCAGGGCGCCGGCTCGCCGACCGACTACCAGCGGCGCATCGTGGAAGCCGAGAAGATCGTCGCCCAGGATCCCAAGAACCTCCAGGCATGGATCCAGCTGGCCAACGACTACTTCGACACGGACCAGCCGCAAAAATCCGTCAACGCCTACGGAAAGGCGCTGGAGCTCGACCCGAACAACGTGAACGTGATGACCGACCAGGCGATCATGTACCGGAAGCTCGGCTGGTTCGACAAGGCGATCGCCAACCTCGAGAAGGCGCAGCAGATAGATCCCAAGCACCTGCAGAGCCTCTACAACCTGGGGGTGGTGTACTGGATGGACCTGAAGCAGCCCGACAAGGCGAAGGAGATCTGGACCAAGTACCTCCAGTTCGACTCCACGAGCCCCACGGCGCAGCAGATCAAGAACGACCTCGCCTCGATGACGGCGATGCCGCAAAGCTTCAAGCTGCAGTAACGAGAAAAAACCCGCTCCGGCGGGTTTTTTTTTGCCCGGAGTCCCGCACATTAAATTCGCGGCACCCGGACCCTTATGCTATTATTTCACACTTGGCCAAACGCCGGCCCGCCGCCGGCGTTTCCGATTTCGGAGCAACGATGCAACCTGTTTCCCAAAGAAGCTGGCGGGCCCGTGAGGGAGATCCCGCTGCCGCCGCCCTCCTTGCCCGCTCGGGGGTGCCGGCGCTTCTGGCGCCCCTGCTCGCCAACCGCGGCATCCCCGATGCCGAGGGGGCCAAGGCGTATCTGAACCCGGCGCTTTCCGGCCTGCACGACCCGATGCTGATGAAGGGGATGGGGGAGGCCGTCGACAGGCTCTTTCTCGCGCTCTCCCGCGGCGAATCGGTCTGCGTGCACGGCGATTACGACGTGGACGGGGTCACTTCCTGCGCGCTCCTGATCAGCTTCTTCCGGGCGGTCGGGATCGCCTGCTTCCACTACATCCCCAAGCGCCTCACCGAGGGGTACGGCCTTTCCCCCCAGGGGGTGAGCGCGGCGGTCGAGGCCGGCGCCGGGGTGCTGGTCACGGTGGACTGCGGCATCACCTCGGTCAAGGAGGGTGCGCTCTGCCGCGAGGCAGGCATCGACCTCATCATCACCGACCACCACTCCCCAGCCGATGAGCTCCCCGACGCGGTGGCGATCGTCAACCCGCTGCAGCCCGGCTGCGACTTCCCCTTCAAGTCCCTGGCAGGCGTGGGGGTCGCCTTTCACCTGGTGATCGCCCTGCGCGCGCGGCTCAGGAGCGAAGGGCGCTTCCCGTCGGGCGAGCCCGACTTGAAGCAGTACCTGGACCTCGTGGCGCTCGGCACCGTGGCGGACGTGGTCCCGCTGCTAGGGGCCAACAGGGTGCTGGTCAGCTATGGGCTGAGGCAGCTGGGCGCCGGGGCGCGGGTCGGGGTGGAGGCGCTCAAGGAGGTGGCGGGGGTGACGGGCGAGGTCGGCTGCGGCCAGGTCGGCTTCCGTCTGGCGCCGCGCATCAACGCCGCGGGTCGCCTGGAGGACGCGGCGCTCGGGCTGGAACTGCTCCTTACCTCGGACCGCGCCAGGGCAAAGCGCATCGCGGCCGAGCTCGACGACAGCAACGCGGAGCGCCAGTCGCTGGAGCGGGCCACCCTGGAGGAGGCGCGCTCCATGCTAGAGCAGGGGGCCTGCCGGGGGCGCAAAAGCATCGTGCTCGGGTCGGAGCTCTGGCACCCGGGGGTGGTCGGCATCGTCGCCTCGCGCATAGCGGAGCTGTTCCACAGGCCGGTCATCCTGTTCGCCTTCGAGGGGGGGACGGGGAGGGGGTCCGGGCGCAGCATCTCCCGCTTCCACCTGCTGGACGCCATCAGGAGCTGTGCCTGCCATCTGCTTCGTTTCGGCGGCCACAGCCACGCCGCAGGCCTCTCCATCGCGAAGGAGGAGCTTGAGCGTTTCGCGCTCACGTTCGAGGAGACCGCGGCGGAGCTCCTGGACGCCGATGCCCTGGTCCCCACCCTGGCCTACGACCTGGAGCTCTCCGCAAAGGACCTGGACCAGTCGCTCGTTGAGGAGCTGGAGAGGATGAAGCCTTTCGGCATGGGGAACCCGGAGCCGCTCTTTCTTTTGAAGGGGGCCCGGGTGGAGGAGAGCAGGGAGCTCAAGGGGGGGCATCTCAAGCTGAGGGTCTCCCAGGGAGGGAGGAGCTTCGACGCCATCGCTTTCGGCCTCGCGGAGAAGGGGGTGCCGGACGCGCGCGTGGATCTCCTCTTCTCCCCCGGGATCAACGTCTGGAACGGCAAAAGCTCGCTGCAACTGACCGTCAAGGACCTGCGCGGGGAGGAGCCGTGCTGAGGGGGGAGCGCTTCAACAAGGCGGACCGCGTCATCAGGACCGGGATGTGGCTGAACGCCCTGCTCATGGTGATGAAGCTGGCCGCCGGGCACTACGGCCATTCCGAGGCCGTCTTTGCCGACGGCGTCGAGAGCGCCTGCGACTTCGTCTCCATCGGCCTTACCATGGTCGCGCTGAAGGTCGGGCGCAAGCCGTACGACGAGGACCATCCCTACGGCCACGGCAAGGTGGAGAGCCTGGCGGCCATCCTGGTCTCCCTCATCATCGGCGGCACCGGCGCCTGGATACTCCTGCGAGCGGCGCACACCATCGTCTCCGGCAGCTATTCGGCTCCGGCGTTGGTCGCCGTCCTCGCGGCCGCGGTAACCATAGTGGTCAAGGAGGCGCTGTACCGCTACTCCGTGCGCATAGGGGGCGCTCTGGGCAGCCCGGCGCTGCTTGCCATCGCCGGGGACCACCGAAAGGACGCCATCTCCTCGGTCGCCACCCTGATCGGCGTAGGGTGCGCCTACCTGGGGTTCGGGATCATGGACCCCATCGCCGCCGGGGTCACCGCCTTCTTCATCTTCCACATCGGCTATCAAACCTTCCGCTCCTCCGCCCATGAGCTGATGGACGGCCAGCCCGAGCAGGAACTGCTTGACGCCATAGTCATGCTGGCCGAGGAGATAGACGGCGTGGACCAGGTGCACGAGATCCGCGCCAGGCACTCAGGCCAGTTTCTCATCGTCGACCTGAAACTGGACATGGACCCGGAGATGACCGTGAAGCGCTCCCACGGCATCGCAACCGAGGTGAAGAAGCGCATCTTCGAGCGGTTCGGCAATGTAGGAGACGTGATGATTCACATAAACCCCACCGATGAGCCGCACGAGGACCTGAACCGGCTCTAGATCAATGAGTTCGAGCGGCTCCGCTGTAACATCTCTCTTGACAGACCGTTCCTTTAGGTAGTATTAGGATCAGTTGTTATTTGCCTTGAAATACATTGTTATTACTGGAGGAGAGATGAAGAAGAAAGTATCCGAGGCGCTGGCCAAGTCCGGTCGCCTGACCCTGTTCCTGCCGGCATTGGTACTTGCAGCCTCCACGGCTTTTGCCGCCAAGGTGGCGACGGTCGAGATCCCCGTGAAGGCCGAGCTTTACGCCGTCACCCCCGCCGCGCTCACCCCCGACCAGTGCGCCCAGTGTCACACCTCGGTCTTCGGCGGGCTCAAAAGCGCCGGGGGGAAGCACCGCTTCGACTGCCAGCAGTGCCACCAGGCGATCCACTCCTACAACCCCAAGAAGGGGAACTGGGAAGAGATCATGCCCAAGTGCGCTTCCTGCCACACCGAGATCCACGGCCCGGCCAACAAGGACTGCGCAACCTGCCACTCCAACCCGCACACCCCGGGGAAGGTGGCGATGACCTCCAGGCTGACCAACTCCTGCGCAACCTGCCACGCCGCGCAAAAAGCCGAACTGGTCAGGTTCCCGAGCAAGCACAGCCTGCTCGCCTGCGAGAAGTGCCACACCTCCCACGGCTACAAGCCTACCTGCTTCTACTGCCATAAGCCGCACTACAAGGACCAGGTCATCGAGAGCTGCACCAAGTGCCACCCGGTGCACCAGCCCAAGCAGGTGACCTATCCGGCCACGGAGCCGGGAAAGACCTGCGGTTCCTGCCACGGCAAGATCTTCGAGCAGTGGACGAAGACGCCGAGCCGCCACGCCAAGGTGAACTGCGCCACCTGCCACAAGACCAGGCACGGCTACGTCCCCCAGTGCGTCGAGTGCCACAAGGCTCCGCATCCGAAGTCGATACTGGAGCGCTTCCCGAAATGCCTCGCCTGCCACCTCGACGTGCACGACCTCCCCAGCATGAAGTAGCCCAAGCGCTGCAACAGGAATGCACCACCCAGAAAAGGCCCCGGATTCCGGGGCCTTTTTTCCGAACACCCCGCTCGTCCCCCGCGCATCTCTACCGATCCGGTGACACAGGTCACACACGTTCCCCCGCCGATACGCTATCTTAGCTCCAGCCTGATCACCCGGGCAGTTCCTCGACCCATGGCAGATACGCAGTCCTGTCGAAGGTTTCTGTCGTTTCATCCCACACAGAACGAAAAGGAAGCTCGTGCGCGTTATCATCCTGATACTCATGTTGTTCCCGTTGCTGGTCCCCCGGCACGGTCTTGCCCTGGTAAACCCCTCGGTTCCCGCGGCCACCCCCAATATCGACCATTTGCTGGACCGCGCCATTTCGGAAAACCTGATTGCCGGCGGGGTGGTAGTGGTCGGCAACAGCGAAGGGATACTGGCAACCTCCGCCCGCGGCCAGGTCAACTCACTCCCAGGGGCGCAGCCCATCACCGACCGCACCGTTTTCGACGTCGCCTCCCTGACCAAGGTGGTGGCCACCACCCCGGCCGTCATCAAGCTGCTCGACGAGGGGAAGGTCAACCTCTCGGACCCGGTATCGCGCTGGTTCCCCGAGTTCGCAGGCTCACGCCACGGCGAGCTCACCGTCCTGCACCTGATGACCCACACCTCGGGGCTCTCCGACGTCATGGTCAGCGCCGGCAACTCGCTGGAAAGCGCCGTGCGCAAGGCCGCCGCCCAGCACCACCGCAAGGGGCCCGGTACCGCCTTCGAATACGCCGATATCAACTTCATCCTGCTGGGGGAAATGGTGCGCCGGGTTTCCGGCGAGACCCTGAACGCCTTCTGCCGGACGCAGATCTACGAGCCGCTGGGGACCCGGGAAACCCTGTTCCTCCCCCCCTCCGAACTGGCAGCCGAGGTCGTGCCCACCTCCGGGACGCGCGGCGGCGTGGTGCAGGATCTCAACGCACGCCGCCTCGGCGGCGTGGCCGGGCACGCCGGCCTGTTCAGCTCCGCCTACGATCTCTCCCGCTACGCCCGCATGATACTGGGGGGCGGGGCGCTCGACGGCAGGCGCATCCTCTCCGGCCGGATCGTGGCGCAGATGACCACCCCTTATCTCTGCAACAACGGCCAGGTCAAACGTGGTCTCGGCTGGGACATAGCCTCTCCCTTTTCGGCGCCCAAGGGAAACCTCTTCTCCGATTCCTCCTTCGGGCACACCGGCTACAGCGGTTCGTCGATCTGGATCGACCCGGAGCAGGACCTGTTCGTGATCATGCTGACCAGGCGCGTGGATTACCGCAACGTGAGAAACTTCAACCAGTTGCGCCGCGATGTTTCAACCATCGCCGCAGCCGACTTCAACGCCACGGGCGGGAGCGCCGATCCGGGTCTGCGCGCCGAGGCAGCCAAGGCCAAGAGCCGGGTGCTGGTCGCCTCAGCCGGTGCGGTCCGTGCCAGCGCACGCCCGGTAAAGGTCGTGGCGCGTGCCGGTCGGAAATGGCAGCAGGAGAAGAGCGCCGCCAAGTGCAGCACCGGCAAGTCGCAACGGCAGATGGCAAAGGCACGCCCGGGAGTCAGGGGGAGCCGCGTAGCCAAGGCTGCCAGGGTCACCAAGGTCACCAAGGTCGCCAAGAGCGATGCCGGCAAATCGCACTCCTCTGCCAGAAAGCGCCGCTCGCTGTCAAGAAGCTGACCCGGCCCGGGCATAAGAAGCTGTTGCTTCCTCGGCGCATCTGTGCTAGTTTGGCCGCGTTAGAAAACACACATGACGCTACGGGAGCCTTGCCATGACTGAGCACAAAGAGAGCCTGGACCTGGGTATGCTTTGCCGCTGCTGTAACTGCAGGTCCCACACGTTGCCCGACATGGACGGTTTCAGCGAGAGTCAGGTGAAGTCCATAGAGGAACTGTGCAGACTGTGCGTGGAGAACGCCGGACAAAGCGGTGCGAACGCCTGAGCCCTGCCCGCATCCTCTCTCACTGATGGCCGCAGCAGGCTCCCGCAGGCGACCAGGCGATACCGGATAGAGTGGATATTAGATGAAAAGACATAGAACTCTCCTTTTGCGGCTGGTACTTCTCGCACTGTTGCCGGTCCCCCTTCTTTCCGAACCCTCACACGCCCAAACGCTTTACCAGCGCTCCATCGCCCGGCTCGATGCCATGGCGCAGCAGGCGGCGCCCGACGACTACACCTTCGTGGTCATGGGGGACAGCCGCGACGGCGACCGGAAGTTCAAGCAGGCGCTGGAGCTCGCCAGGTCGTTCGACCCGCTGTTCATCCTTCACGGCGGCGACTATTCCAACAAGGGAGGGGAAGAGGAAACGGCGAGGTTCCTCTCCCTGGTCGACCGGAGCGTGCCGGACATTCCGCTTTTCGTGGTGATCGGCAACCACGAGAGCTGCAAGGTCTTCGAGAAGAGGGTAGGGCCGCGCAATTTCACGCTCTCCAGCAAGAGGCTGGGGTTCACCCTGGTCGCCCTGGACAACGCGAACGACGCGCTGCGCGCTCCCGAACAGGACCGGCTGCGCAAAGAACTAGCTTCCGCCTCGGGCGCTCTCTTCGTCGCCATGCATGTCCCCCCCAGGACGGAGCGCTGGCGCGGGCACAGCTTCACCAAGGGGGCCGACGCCCTGGAGCGGATCCTGACCGGGAGCAAGGTCCAGGCGCTGTTCCTCGCGCATTCGCACGTGTACGACCGCTCCGAGTTCGGCGGCGTTCCGGCCTTCATCACCGGAGGCGCGGGCGCGCCGCTTCCCTGGTTTGGCAGCTACGGGCAGCGGCTGCATCACATCCTGGTGGTGCGCGTGAAAAACGGGAAGGCGGCGTACCGGATGGTGCCGCTGCCGTAATCCGTTATCCCGCCGGGCCGGCGGGCGAATTCCGGGATGCAAGGGGAGGGGCGATGCCGAGTGAACTGCTGGAGGAGTGCTATCGCGAGGCGCTCGATCTGTTGCGCGAGAACTCGACTCCGGGCGGGGTGCTGGCGTCGGCGAGGACAGCGAAGTCAAGGGGGCGCAACTACGACAGCATCTTCGGGCGGGACGCCTCCATCTGCGCGCTCGGCATGGCGGCCTCGGGCGATGCGGGTCTCAGGCGGACCGCCGCCGACGGGCTGCTGACCCTGGCCCGGTGCCAGGCCAGGAACGGACAGATACCGAAGTATGTGAAACCGGAAGCGGGCGAGGTCGACTTCTGGTACGCGGGGTGCATCGACGCCACCCTCTGGTGGCTCATCGCCATACGCTTCATGGACCGGCTCTCCCCCAAGAGCCGCCTGGGGGAGGAGCTCGCCCCTCAGGTCGCCCTGGCTCTGCGCTGGCTCGAGTGCCAGGAACATCAAAGCTGGTATCTGCTCCAGCAAAACGAGGCGTCCGACTGGGCCGACATCATGCCGCGCTCGGGCTTCGTGCTTTACACAAACACCCTCTGGTACTGGACCAAAAAGCTTTACCGCCTCCCCGACACCAAGCTCACGCGCGACTACGCGAAGCTCCTCTTCAACCCTTTCTGCAACACCATCCCCGACCAGAAGCGGGTACGCCTGATGAGGCACTACATCCGCAACCGCTGCAAACCCTCCCCCTTCTTCCTGAGCTTCGTGAATTTCTCCCTCTGGGGGGAGGAGCTCGACATCTTCGGCAACATCCTCGCGTACCTGGTAGGGCTGGGCGATGCCTCCTGTGCCGTGAAGGCGGTAGCCGAGCTCTCGAACATGCAGGCCAGCCGCCCGCATCCCATTCGCGTGGTGGGCACCCCCATCGGGCAGCACACACTGCTTTGGCGGCGCTACATGGAGCGGCACGGGCAGAACCAGGCCTGGCAGTACCACAACGGCGGAGCCTGGCCCTTCGTAGGAGGGTTCTGGGTGATGCTCCTGGCAAGGCTCGGAAAGACCGGGGAGGCGTGGGGGGAGCTGGAAAAGCTGGCCCTGACCAACCGGGTGAACGGCTGGGAGTTCAACGAGTGGTTCCAGGGGCAGACCGGGGAGCCGATGGGGATGCCGCGCCAGTCCTGGAACGCCGCGCTCTACATACTTGCCTACCGCACCCTCGCCGACGGCGCGCGCTTTTTCCCCTGACCCCGCAGGAAAACCTCCCGACGCCAGGGCGCCAGGGCCCGAAGACGAAGACGCAGGGGACGCAGGTGGAACCCTTGCCCGCGTCTTCGCTTGGGCCGCGTTCCGGGTTGTCTCTGCGTCACCGCGCCTTGGCGCCTTTGCCTTAAGCTTTCGGGATTTTTGGGTTTTGGCGTTATTTTTTTCTCATCCGGGGTGACATTTAGAGTTTCGATGTTTATTATTGTGCTCATGCTGTTCAAGGAGGATGAGACCATGAGAAGAGTCGCTCTAATGTTTCTTGCCGTCGTGATGCTGGCCGGGCTGTCCGGCTGCGGCTACAACACCATGCAGGCCAAGGAAGAAGCAGTTTTTGCAGCCTGGGGCGATGTCGAGGCATCCTATCAGCGGCGTGCCGACCTGGTGCCCAACCTGGTGGAAGTGGTGAAGGGATACGCAAGGCATGAGGCTGAGACGCTCACGGCGGTAACGGAGGCGCGCGCCAAGGTAGGGTCGATGCAGGTCTCCCGCGACGCCATCAACGATCCCAAGGCGATGCAGAACTTCCAGCAGGCCCAGTCCCAGCTCACCGGGGCGCTCTCGCGCCTGATGGTGGTGGTGGAGCGTTATCCCGACCTGAAGGCGAACCAGAACTTCATGGACCTCCAGAACCAGCTGGAGGGGACCGAGAACCGGATAAACGTGGCACGCGTGCGCTACAACCAGTCGGTGCAGGATTTCAACACCACGATCCGTTCCTTCCCCAACTCGCTCACCAACTCCCTGCTGCTGCATCTGGAGCGCAAGGAGCCCTTCAAGGCCGACGAGGGGGCGAAGGCGGCACCCAGGGTGAAGTTCTAGAAACAGGTCAAGGTTGAGGTTAAGGTTGAGAAAAATCGAGAGAGACGGGTTTTACGCGGGTTCCTCGACCTCAACCTTAACCTCAACCTGCTTCATAAGTTCTAGAAACAGGTCAAGGTTGAGGTTAAGGTTGAGAAAAATCGAGAGAGAC
>CAZFMI010000015.1:0-59121 GCA_964519915.1 uncultured Geomonas sp. | reverse complement strand
AAGTTCTAGAAACAGGTCAAGGTTGAGGTTAAGGTTGAGAAAAATCGAGAGAGACGGGTTTTACGCGGGTTCCTCGACCTCAACCTTAACCTCAACCTGCTTCATTTCATCGGGGCTGTTCATGAAAAGGCTGCTTTTCCTACTGGTTTTGCTGTTCACTTGCTCGGTCTGCTCCGGGGCGGAGGTCCCTCCGCTTAGAAGCTACGTGAACGACTACGCCTCCATGCTTTCCCCGGCGGTGGTGCGGCAGCTTGAAAGCGAGCTGGCGGCTTTCGAGCAGAGCGACTCGACGCAGATCGTGGTGCTGACCATACCGAGCCTCGAGGGGGAGGTGCTGGAGGAATACTCCATCAAGGTGGTGGAGAGATGGCAAATCGGTCAGAAGGGGAAGGATAACGGCGCGCTGCTCCTGGTGGTGAGGGACGACCGCAAGCTGCGCATAGAATCGGGACGCGGCCTGGAAGGAACCCTCACCGACCTGGTTTCCGGCAGGATCATCCGCAACGAGATGACCCCCGCCTTCAAGAGGGGCGAGTTCGACCTCGGCGTGGCCCGCGGCGTGGGCGCCATCATGGCCACGGTCCGCGGCGAGTACGCCGCCGAGCCCGGGGACCTGAGGCAGGGCAAAAAGGGGGCCTCCCCCATCCTGACGCTGCTTCTCTTCGTGCTGGTCGCCTCGGTCTTTCTCGGGGCCGTTTCCAAGGTGCTGGGAGGGGTCGCCGGTGCCGTCGGCCTCCCGGTCGCCACCTTGCTCTCCTTTTCCGGCACCTCGCTGCTCCTGCTGGGGTTCCTGGCCGTGGTCGGCTTCTTCCTCGGCATTTTCGCAGCCTTCCTCTTCTCTTCCGGCGGCCGCGGCGGCTTCGGTGGGGGACCCTTCATAGGCGGCTACGGCGGCGGTTTTGGCGGCGGCCTCGGCAGGGGAGGGGGCGGGTTCACGGGCGGCGGCGGCAGTTTCGGCGGCGGCGGCGCTTCGGGAGACTGGTGATGGATCTATCGCAGGCAGAACTGGCTGACGAGTTTTTCACCCCGGCTGAGAAGGACGCCATCCGCAGCGCCGTGGCCGACGCGGAGAAGCGATCCAGCGGAGAGATCGCCACCATGGTGGTGTGGGAGAGCGACCGCTACCGGGAGGCCGAGGCGCTGGGCGCGCTGCTCCTGGCGGGGCTACTGGGCGTGGTGGTCGCCGTGGCCCTGCGCCACGTCACCATCTGGACCTACATCCCGCTGGTGCTGGTGCTGTTTTTCCCGGCGCTTTTCCTGTTTCGCCGCTTCCCCAGGTTGAAGCTCCCCTTCGCCGGGCCCGGGCGCCAGGCCGAGGCGGTAAGCGAAAGGGCACTGGTCGCTTTCTACCAGCAAGGGCTCTACCGCACCAAGGAGGAGACCGGCATCCTCATCTTCATCTCGCTTCTGGAGCGCAAGGTCTGGATACTTGGCGACCGCGGCATAAACCAGAGGATAGCTCCGGGTTACTGGAAGACCCTGGCCGACGAGCTGGCCGGGGGTATCCGCTTGGGTGCGGCGGCGCCAACGCTTTGCCGCGTCATCGCGCAGTGCGGGGCGGAGCTTGGCCGCAACTTCCCGCGCGGCGCCGACGACCGCAACGAGCTTCCCGACGATATTTTCACCTCCTGAGCCCTTTTTGCAGGTATCGGGAAAAATCCATTGACTTCGCGCCCCTTTCGCTTTCATTATTGGGCTTCACGCCGTGCCGCCATGAAAGCGGCCGGCCGCGCCTTCAGATTCCATGGCAATTCCAACGCAGGAGCAGCAGGACCGGCACCTGTAGGAGCAAGACAGCATGACCGCCGACATCAAATCCCTCACCCCCCCGCCGCAAACCCGCAAGCCCCTCGGGGAGATCTTCGTGGAACGCGGGTTGTTGACCAAGGTCTCGGTCGACCGCCTGATCGCCCATGCGCAGAGCAAGCAGATCCGCCTGGGCGAACTCCTCGAGGTGATCGGGCTGATCTCGTCCGAGGAGCTGGCCGAGGCCCTGGCGATCCAGTACCGCTGCAGGAAGATCACCGATTTCTGCAAGTATTCCTACCCCGCCGAGGTCCTGCGCCTGATACCGCTCGAGCTGGCGGTCAAGCACACCATATTCCCGCTCAAGCTCGATGACGGGCGCCTGGGGCTCGCGGTGTCGGACCCGACCACCGAAGAGCTCTTCGCGAAGATCGCCGCACAGCACAACCTGAAGCTGATCCTTTACGTGTCCACCCGGATCGAGATCAACCGCGCCATCGCCAAACACTACCTGGGACAGACCATCGCCGGCCCCGCCGGCAACACCATCCTGCTCGTGGAGGACGACATGCTGTCGCGGGAGATGGTGGCCAAGATCCTGGTCAAGAAGGGGTACAACGTCGAGACCGCCGTCGACGGCATGGACGCCTTCAGCAAGATCTTCACCCTGAAACCGAAGCTGGTGATCACCGACAAGGTGATGCCCAAGCTCGGAGGGTACGAGTTCCTCTTCGCGATACGGAACATCCCCGAATTCCGCTACATGCCCGTCATCCTGATGACCGCCGCCGCCACCCCGGACGAGGAGAAGGAGGCCCTGGAAAAAGGGTTCTTCGACTTCGTGCTGAAGCCGGTCAAGGAAATCGGCCTCCTTACCCGCGTGAAAAGGGCCTTCGAAAGCAGGGAAGCGCTCTACGGCAAGACGGCGTAGCAGCCGCAACGATCCCCCTCCCATGAACACCCGGAACCCCGGGCGCCGGGCGGCCTCCCCTCCCTTGCAAGCGCCCGGGGCTCCCGCATCCCCCTTTGCCGCCCGCTGGCAAGAATTTCCCTAATGAAAATAGCTCCCGCTGCCGAAAAGATCCCCGGGACCCCGGTCGGGACTGTCTCCCGGTCCGCCGTCAGGGCGCATCCGCCTGTTTTCAGGTCCGCCGCCCGTTGCCAGCAGCGCATGTCACTCCAACCAAGGTGCAGCCCCCTGAAGCGGGTGCGCCCTCCAGGGAGCCTATGACCAAACGTGATCGCCCCAAGAGATCGGCACGGGCACTGATGCTCGCCACCGCCGGAGTCGTGCTCCTGGTCAATCTTTTCATGATATCCCTGGGCATCGTCTTCCTGGCCCAGAGCAAGGACAGATACCTGAGGAACGCCGAAGTCCAGAGCCAGAACCTGGTTCGAACGCTGGAGTCCACCTTTTCCGGGATGATGGATGCGGCCGATATCTCACTTTTGAGCGTGGTCGACGAGGCGCAGACGGAAATGGCGAGAGGAGGGATCGACGCACCCCGCCTGAACGCCTACATCGCCCGGCAGCACGCGCGTCTTCCCGCGTTGGACAGCCTCCGCGTGGCCGACGCACGAGGCAGGATCGCCTACGGTACGGGCGTCGTCCCCGGTTCGACCAGGGGGGTAGGGGAGCGCGACTACTTCATCGCCCTGCGCGACGACCCAAAGGCCGGCCTGGTCATTTCCCGGCCGGTCCTCGGGCTGATCAGCGGCAAATGGGTGATCATCGTCGCCAGGCGCATCGATGCCCCGGACGGTTCCTTCGCCGGGGTCGTTTACTGCGCCATACAGCTGGAGAAGATCCGGAGCATGCTCTCCTCCATCGACGTAGGCGCGGCCGGCCGCATCACCCTGCGCGACTCGGACTTCGGCGCCATAGTGCGTCACCCGCAGGGAGCGGATCTCGCCGAGGACGTCGGGCGCAGGCCCAGCTCGAAGGAGATGCTCGCCCGGATCGGGGCGGGGGTGCAAAGCGACACCTTCTTCACCTCGACGAGCACCGACGGGACCCCCAGGCTGGTCTCCTACCGCAAGGTCGGGCGGTTGCCGCTGTACATCAGCGTGGGGCTCTCCCCAAGGGATTATCTGGCGCCTTGGGGGGGGGACCTCGTCGAGACCTCGGCGCTGGTGCTGCTCTTCGTGCTGGTGACCCTTGGCCTGTCCAGGGCGATCTACCTGAGGTCGCTGCGACAACTGGAGGCCGAGGAGGAGCTGCAGTCGGCCAAGGACGAGCTCGAGAAGCGGGTTTGCGAGCGCACCGCGGAGCTTTGTCACGCCAACGAGCAGCTGAAGACCGAGCTTTCCGAGCGAGAGCGGATCGAGAAGGAGCTGCGCCAGGGGCGCAACATGCTGGCCCAGATCATCAACACCATCCCCCAGTTCGTGTTCTGGAAGGACCGCGACAGCGTCTACGAGGGGTGCAACATCCTCTTTGCCAGGGCGGCGGGCGTGGACCCGCCGGAGGAGATAAAGGGGAAGAACGACTACGACCTCCCCTGGCTCCCCGAGGAGAGCGATGCGTACCGCAGAGACGACCGGACCGTCATGGACGGCAACTGCCCCAAGTATCACATCATCGAGCAGCAGCTGCAGGCCGGCGGCGAGAGGTACTGGGTGGATACCACCAAGGTCCCGCTGCGAAACGAGAGCGGTGAAGTGGTGGGCGTACTCGGCGTGTACGAGGACATCACCGAGAGAAAGAAGGTGGAGGAGTCCAGGAACAAGGCCCTGGCGCTGGTCGAGTCGCTGCTGGCGTCATCCCCCACCGGCATCCTGGTGTACGAGGGGACCAGCGGGGCGTGCGTCATGGCGAACCAGGCGATCGCCGACATGGCGGGGGCCACCGTCGACCGGCTGCGTCTCCAGGGGCTGAGAGAGATCGGCTCCTGGCACGAATCGGGCCTGGACCGGATCGCGGAGCAGGTGCTTGCCGACTCGCAGACCAGGAGCCTGGAGGTGTCGGTGCTCTCCTCCTTCGGCAAGCTGATCCAGGCCGACTGTTTCCTCTCCCGCTTCGAGGTGGAGGGGAACCCCCATCTCATGTTCATAGCGGTGGACATCGCAGAGAAAAAGCGCCTGGAGCAGGAGAAGAGGCAGATCGAGGCCCAGATGCTGCACGTGCAGAAGCTGGAGAGCCTGGGAGTGCTGGCGGGGGGGATCGCCCACGACTTCAACAACATCCTGATGGTGGTGCTTGGCAACGCGGATCTCGCGCTGACGCGGCTCCCGGCCGATTCGCCGGTGCTCGAAAACCTGGCGCAGATCGAGCAGGCCGCCAGCCGCGCCGCCGAGCTGGCCCAGCAGATGCTCTCCTACTCGGGGAAGGGGAACTTCGTGATCAGGAACCTCGACCTGACCGACATCGTGCAGGAGATGGCACAGATGCTGGAGGTTTCCATATCCAAGAAGATCGTCCTGCGCTACGATTTCGCCCCCGGCCTGCCGGCCATCAGCGGGGATGCCACGCAACTGCGCCAGGTCATCCTGAACCTGGTCCTGAACGCGTCGGAGGCGATCGGTGACGCAAACGGCACCATAGCCATCAGGACCAGCTGCATGGAGTGCGACAGGAGCTATCTTTCCGAGTCGTGGATCGATGACCGGCTCCAGGAAGGGCCCTACCTTGCCCTGGAGGTGTCCGACACCGGTTGCGGCATAGACCGCGAGATCATCCCCAAGATCTTCGACCCCTTCTTCACCACCAAGTTCACCGGCCGCGGGCTCGGCATGGCCGCAGTGCTGGGGATCGTGCGATCCCACCACGGTGCCATCAAGATCTACAGCGAGAAAGGGAAGGGGAGCACCTTCAGGCTGCTGCTTCCCTGCGTGCCGGGGACGGTGGAGGAGCTAAGGCCCGCCCGCCAGGGCGAACTGTGGTACGGCAGCGGGACCGTGCTCCTTGCCGACGACGAACAGAGCATCCGCTGCCTCGGCCGGGACATGCTGGAGACCTTGGGTTTCGACGTGCTCACCGCCTGCGACGGGCGCGATGCGGTGGAGATATTCGAACGGCACCGGGAAGAGATCGTCTGCGTGCTGCTGGACCTGACCATGCCGGAGCTGGACGGGGAGCAGACCTTCAGGGTGCTGCGCGCCATGAAACCGGACCTGAGGGTCGTCATGTCCAGCGGCTACAACGAGCTGGAGGTGAGCAGGAAGTTCCTCGACGCGGGGCTTTGCGGTTTCATCCAGAAACCGTACAAGCTGATCGAGGTGAGCAGGAAGCTGCAGGAAGTTCTGGAGGCGCGCCAGCAGGGGGAATGCTAGACGGCGGCACCGTCAAAGAGCGGCGCGCCGCCGCGGAAGTATGCGGTGATGGCGTCGGGAGAGAGAGGTTTGCTGAAGAAGTACCCCTGCAGGATGTCGCATTGCTGGCCCCTGAGGAAGCTCCACTGCGCCTTGGTTTCGACCCCCTCGGCGACGACCTCCTTTCCAAGCGTGTGGGCAAGGGCTATGGTTGCTGCCGCGATCTCGGCGTCGTCGGAATCCCTGTCTATGTCCTTCACGAAGGAGCGGTCGATCTTCAGGCGGTTTACCGGGAAAAGCTTCAGGTAGCTAAGCGATGAATAACCGGTACCGAAATCGTCGATGGCAAGCTCGACCCCCATCTCCCTGAGCCTGCGCAGGTGAAGGATGGTCACCTCCGGAGTATCCATGGCGGAGCTTTCCGTTATCTCCAGTTCCAAAAGGCGCGACTCTATCCCCGTCCGGGCCAGGATCTCCGCCAGGAGGGCGGGGAGGTTGCTCTGCTTGAACTGGCGCATCGACAGGTTCACCGCCACCCTGAACCGGGGGAGCCCCTGGGACTGCCACTCCGCCAGTTGACGGCAGGCGGTTTTCAGCACGAACTCGCCGATGGAGATGATCAGCCCGGTCTCCTCCGCGATCGGGATGAAGCTGTCCGGCGACACCAATCCCCGCAGGGGGTGCTGCCACCGTATCAGGGCCTCGACGCCGACCACGCGACCGGTGGCGGTGTCGATCTGGGGCTGGTAGTGCAGCACGAATTCCTCGCGCTCGACCGCCCCCCGCAAGTCGCTTTCCAGCACAAGTCTCGCCCGTACGGTGAGGTTCATCTCCTGGGTGAAAAACTGGTAGTTGTTCCGCCCCCCCGATTTGGCGTGGTACATCGCGAGGTCGGCGTTTTTCATCAGCTCCTCCACGGTCTCGCCGTCGTCGGGGAAGACGCTGATGCCGATGCTCGGGGTGACGCTCAGGTCGTGCCCGTCCACCGCGTAGCTCTTCGACAAAAAGAGCTGTATCTTGCGCACCGCATGCGCCGCAGCCACGTTTGTGCGGATCAGCGGCAGCACCACCACGAACTCGTCGCCTCCGAGCCTGGCCACGATGTCGGCGCTGCGGATCGATTCGATAAGCCGCCCTGCCACCTGGGACAGGAGCCGGTCGCCCATGTGGTGCCCGAGAGAGTCGTTGACGTTCTTGAAGCGGTCCAGGTCGATGAATATCACCGCCAGGCGGCTGTTGAACCTCTTGGCCAGTTCCAGCGCCTGCGAAAGCCTGGTCATGAGGCTGAAGCGGTTGGGGAGGCTCGTGACCGGATCGTGGTGCGCCAGGTACTGGATTTTCTCCGCGTGCTGCTCGCGTTCGTTCTGGCGCTCGGCGGTCTCCATCAGCAAGGCCCGCTCCGCTTGCAGCCGGCGGTCTTCCCGTACCATGTTACCCAGGGCGAATGAGATGTCGGTCCCCATCTGGCAGAGGAGCTCGATCTGCGGCCGGTCGAAATAGTCCTTCTGGTCCGCATAGAGGGTGAGGGCGCCGATCACCCTTCCTTCCTGCCTCAGGGCGATGCTCGCAGAGGCGAGGATGCCGTAGTGCCTCCCCCGTTCATGCCAGGGACGCGTGATGGTGTCGCCCAGGAAGTCGTTGCAGATGTAAAAGGTCCCCTGCCGGATCGCCGTGCCGGTGGGGCCCGCCCCTTCCGGTTCCGCCGAGAGGGGGACCTTTATGTCGTCGAGATAACCGACGCTCCCCTTGGCTGCAACTATCCTCACCACGCCGTTTTGCTCGTCCACCAGCCCGACCCAGGCCAGCTTGAAGGAGCCGTTTTCCACCGCGATCCTGCAGAAATCGTGAAAGAGGGCGTCCCGGTCCCGGGTGTGGGTGACCGCCTTGCTGGTCTCCGCCAGCACGGAGTGGAGCCGGTTCAGGCGCCTGACGCACTCCTCTGCGTGTTCCCGCTCGGCTATCTGCAGCCTCAGGTCGCTGATGGTCTGCCCCAGTTCCGCAGTCCGCTCGCACACCCGCTCTTCCAGTTCCTCGTTCAGCCTTTTGAGCGCCTCCTGGGCTCTCAGGCTCTGCTGATTCTTGTGCGCCGCGAACTCATAGGTGGCTAGAAGCAGGTCTATTATCTGCTCCCTCGGGGCGTCGATCCGGTAGCCGTGACCGCGGTAGTTGAAGGTGAGTTCACCATGGCTTTCCCGGTAGCACGCCCCCCCCCTTTGCAAGGTCGCACGGACCCGCGACAGGAGCAGGTCGCTTCGGAAAGGCTTGGAGATGAAGTAGTTGGCGCCGGCCTCCAGGCTTTGCAGCACGTGGGTCGGGTCGTTCAGGTGGGTGAGCAGGATGACCGGGAGGCATTTCACGGCATCCGTCATCCTGACCCGGCGGCAGAGCTCGAAGCCGTCGAGTTCCGGCATCAGGATGTCGCTGATAACCAGGTCGGGGGGTGCCGCCAGGATGAGATGCAGCGCCTCCATCCCGTTTTTGGAGACAAAGACGCTGTAGCCGTGAGACTTCAGCACCAGCTCCAGGAGCTTGCTCTGGGTCGGGCTGTCGTCGACGACGAGTATCTTCCGGGGGAGCCCCGGTTCCGGCTCCGGCGCCTGCGCCGGCAACCCTGGCGGCAGATCTGGGGAGATGCTGGACATATCTCGGACCTCAAGGTAAGGGACGGCCGGATACGGGGACCGGCACGACCTCTCGGGGCGCCCCCTGCCCGGTGGCGGCAAAGAGGGTGAAGGAGCCGACCGGCAACGCCCCTTGCATGCCGATGACCTCTTCCAGCAGCAGGTCCCCTGCCGGCGTGGCGGACAGCGGCAAGGCCGCCGGGGAGACATCGAAGGTGATGGCGGCGAACGCCGATCCCAGGGCGCGCAATCCCTCCGTACTGACCAGCCCCACCTCGACCACTCGCGTCGACCTCCTGAAGCTCGCCACCGCCACTGCGCCGGGGGAGACCGCGGTCAGGGCGATGCGCGCCGGGTCGATCTCTACCGTGTCGGCATCCGGAAAGCCCGGATCGGGGAGCAGGGCCGGCTCCACTCCCTGGGGGATGGTGAAGGTGAAGCGGAGCCCGTTTACCGCGTGCGCCGGGTAGCTGTTGCTGTCCAGGATGAAAAGGAGGCTCCCCGGGGAGGGGGAGGTGGCATCGGCCCCCGTGCCCGACTTGACCGTGACGGCGCTCCCTCCTTGGGACGCTGTGCCGTCCCCTGCGCTGCTTCCGCAACCCTGCAACGTGAAAATGGCCAGCATTGCAGCCGCTATGAGATTGACGATTTTCATGGCCTCTCCTTTTGTGTTCCCCTTTGGGCCGTCCGGCGTGAGCGCCCGGAACCGCGCAACCGGCCGGTCCCGGTCCCGGATGCCTGCCTTGCATCCCTTTTCCGTGTGGGTGAAAATAATCTAATATAGCCGCGAACCCGATATTGGCAAACGGTGAAATCGACAATGGCGCAAGTAGGCGGGATCGGCAGTGGTCGGCAGGCTCCCTTTCCGGGCAAAAAAAAGCCGGGGGGCGCTGCATCCCCCCGGCTTTTTCATGTTTTCGTCCCCGAACGCGGGGACTATTTCCCCCCCACGACCATCAGCTCGCTCACCAGCTTGGTGAAGCGGAGCGGGTCCTTGATCGGGGAGCCTTCGGTGAGGAGGGCCTGGTCGAAGAGGAGCTCGCTGTAGTCGGCGAGCTTGGGATCGTTGCTGTCCTTCTCGAACATCGCCGTCATCACCTGCATGATCTTGTGGTCAGGGTTCAGTTCGAGGATGCGCTTGGCCTCGGGGACTTCCTGGTTCATCGACTTCAGGATCTTCTCCATGTTGGCGTTGAGCCCCGTCTCGTCGGCCACCAGGCAGCAGGCGCTCTCGGTGAGACGGGAGGACAGCCGCACTTCCTTCACTCTATCCTTGAGGGTCTCCTGGATGTAGCCCATGACGTCGCCGTACTCCTTCTTGGCCTCTTCCTTCTTGGCCTCGTTCTCCTTCTTCTCCTCTTCGGAGTCGAGCTCGAGGTCCCCCCTGTCGATCGCCTTCAGGTGCTTCTCGCAGTACTGGGTGATCGACTGCACCACCCACTCGTCGACCGGGTCGGTCATGTAGAGGACCTCGTACTCCTTCTTGCGGAAGACCTCCATGTAGGGGGAGTTCTCGACCGAGGCGCGCGACATGCCGGTGATGTAATAGATCTCCTTTTGCCCCTCGGGCATGCGCTCCACGTACTCCTTGAGGGAGACCTGCTTCCCCGGCTCGCTCCTGGAGCTCTCGAAGAGCAGGAGGTCCTGGATCTTCTCCTTGTTGGCGTAGTCGAAGTGGACACCTTCCTTCAGCACCGGCCCGAACTCCTCGTAGAACTTCAGGTACTCCTCGGGGTTCTTCTCCTTCATCTCCGCCAGGGTGGAGAGTATCTTCCCGACGAGGCTCTTCTGGATCCGCTTGATCTGCACGTCCTCCTGCAGGATCTCGCGGGATACGTTGAGCGGCAGATCGGCTGAGTCGACCACCCCCTTGATGAAACGGAGGTAGTCGGGGAGCAGCGCCTCGCAGTTGTCCGTGATGTAGACCCGCTTCACGTAGAGGTGGACCCCCTTCTTGTGGTCGCGCAGGAACAGGTCAAACGGCTTGTGCGACGGGATGTAGACGATCGCCTTGAACTCGCTCACCCCCTCGGCGGAGTAGTGGATGGTGGAAAGCGGCTTGTCGTAGTCGTGGGAGATGTGCTTGTAGAACTCCTCGTACTCCTCCTCGGTGATCTCGCTCTTGGGCCTGGTCCAGATCGCCTTCATCGAGTTCAGGGTCTCCTCGGCGGTCTTCTCGATGCTCCCCCCCCCCTCGATGACCTTCCCCTCCGCGTCCTTCACCGGCTCGCTGCGGGTGATGTCCATGACCACCGGGTACTGGACGTAGTCGGAGTACTTCTTGACGATGGAGCGGAGCTTCCATTCCTCGAGGTACTCCTTCATGTCGTCCTTCATGTGCAGCACGATCTCGGTGCCGCGGCTCTCCTTGTCGCACTCCTCGATGGTGTAGCTCCCGTCGCCGGTCGACTCCCAGCGGCAGCCGAACTCCTTTGCGCCGGCCTTCCTCGTGGTGAGGACCACCTTGTCCGCCACCATGAAGGAGGCGTAGAAGCCGACGCCGAACTGGCCGATCAGCTCGGGGTGTTCCGCCAGGTTTTGCTCCTTGAGAGCGGCCACAAAGCTCTTGGTGCCGGACTTGGCAATGGTGCCGATGTTCTCGGCCACCTCGTCCATGCTCATGCCGATGCCGTTGTCCGTTATGGTGAGGGTGCCGGCTTCCTTGTCGAAGTGGAGCTTGATCTTCCAGTCGGCGTTCCCTTCGAGGAGCTCCATGTTGGAGTGGGACTCGAACTTTATCTTGTCAATGGCGTCAGACGCGTTTGAGATCAGCTCCCGGAGGAAGATTTCCTTGTTGGAGTAGAGGGAGTGGATCACCAGGTCCAAGAGCTGCTGGACCTCGGTCTCGAACTTCTTGACGGTTTTGGCCATGGCTGTAATGGTCTCCTTTAAGCGCTTTTTGGAATGCCTGCCCAACATAATCATCGCCCCCCCGGATTTCAAGGGCGCGGGGAAAAAAACTGCCGATAATAACCGCGCCGGGCGCGGAGGGGGCCGGGATGATGGGACGGACTTGAGACCCGCCGCCTTTATGTCGGGATCGGCCCCCTCTCGGAAGTCCTCCGGTTCGCCCGCTGCCCATGGTTCCCCCCCGTTTCTTGACACCTTTTGGCCGTTATGTTAATAAAGTCGGGCTAAAACTTCCTGCCAGGCAGGGGGACGGCACCCCCTGAAGCCAATCTTCTGGCCACCATTCGAGGAGCCCCATGTACCATCCCGATTACGCTTCATTCCAGAGCTTATCCGCCAAAGGCAACCTGATCCCGGTTTACCGGGAGATCCTGGCCGACCTCGACACCCCGGTGGGGGCCTTCAAGAAGATCGACGACGGCCGCTACGGCTTTTTGCTGGAGAGTATCGAGGGTGGGGAAAAGTGGGGGCGCTACACCTTCCTGGGATCTTCGCCGGCCGTGGTGATCCGCGGCAGGGACAACTGGGTGGAGATCGTCGAGGGGGGCGAGGTGGACCGCTTCGAGGTCTCGGACCCGCTGAACTACATCCGCGACTACATGGCGCGCTACCAGCCGGTCGAGGTCCCTGGCATCCCCCGCTTCTTCGGCGGCGCAGTCGGCTATCTCGGTTACGACGCGGTCCGCCATTTCGAGGCGCTCCCGGACAAGAACCCCTGCGGCATAGACACCTATGACGCCTATTTCATCATCACCGACACCATCCTCATCTTCGACAGCCTGAGCCAGAAGATAAAGGTGGTCTCCAACGCCCACCTCGACGGGAACACCCCCCCCGATGCCGCCTACGCCGAGGCCATAGCAAAGATCGAGGGGATCATCGAGCGCCTCAAGAAGCCGCTTGCCGCCACCCCCAAGGCGCCGGCCGCCGCAAAGGCGTCTCTCGCCTCCAACGTGAAGCGCGAGGAGTTCGAGAGCTGGGTGACCCGGGCCAAGGAGTACGTGAGAAAAGGCGACATCATCCAGGTGGTGCTTTCCCAGCGCTTCTCCGGCGAGCTGAGCGTCGACCCCTTCGACATCTACCGCGCGCTTCGCACCCTGAACCCCTCTCCGTACATGTTCTTCCTCCGGCTGGACGAGACGCTGGTGGTGGGAGCCTCCCCCGAGGTCATGGTGCGCAAGGAGGGGGAACTCGTGGAGTTGCGCCCCATCGCCGGGACCCGTCCCCGCGGCGCGAGCCCCGCCGCCGACGAGGAGCTGGCAAATGACCTGCTCGCAGACCCCAAGGAGCGCGCCGAGCACGTCATGCTGGTGGACCTGGGGAGAAACGACCTGGGACGCGTCTGCAAGACCGGGAGCGTCAAGGTGTCCGAGCTCATGGTGGTCGAGCGCTACTCCCACGTCATGCACATCGTGTCCAACGTGCAGGGGGAGCTCTCCCCCGAGCACGACGCCTTCGACGTGGTGCGTGCCACCTTCCCGGCCGGAACCCTTTCCGGCGCGCCCAAGGTGCGGGCGATGGAGATCATCGACGAGCTTGAGGGGGTGCGCCGCGAGGTGTACGGCGGAGCGGTCGGCTACTTCTCCTACTCCGGCAACATGGACATGGCCATCGCCATCCGGACGCTGGTGGTCAAGGACGGCAAGGTGCACCTGCAGGCGGGCGCAGGCATCGTCGCCGACTCCGATCCCGCCGCGGAGTACCTCGAGACCGTCAACAAGGCGAAGGCCGTCGTGAAGGCGATCGAGATGGCCGAGCAGGGGCTCGATTAGCGTTTTACACATCCGGGGCTTGGACCTGCGCCTGGTCCGGCCGCGGCAGCGTTTCCACGCGCGGCGGACCGGGCGTTTCTCGTGCCGGGGGATCCCCCCGGCACGTCGCAGGCTCCCCTGCTCCCTCTTCACTCTCCTCTCCATGCAGAGCTTCCCCTTCAGCATTTCACCGTCAGTATGCCCCATGTCTCTGTCAGAGCTCCCCGCCTGTTACGGGAAAATGCAGCGCGTATACATTAATTTCTAAATATCTTCGAGAAAGGGACGAAGAGTCATAAGTGAGGCTCAGTCCCGGGTCACGTGCATCCTGTCCTGCAAGGATGTGACACGGGCTCCGCCGCCGGCTTTGTTCGCTTTGTCTGCCATGCGTATCCCGATCTGCCTTGCGGATCGGTGCGCAGTTCAAGATCCGTGTCCCCCGGACTTGCTGAAGTAGTTTGCCCTCTCCGGCACCGTCCGGGATGTGTTTGCGCCGGTCGGATCCGATGTAGGCGCGGGAGTCTGCAATGACATCTTATGTGAAGAGAATACTGGTGGTGGAAGACGACGATTCGCATGCGGAGTTGATCCGCCGCGGGTTCAGCGACCTTTCGGACCAGTACGAGCTCACCGTGGCAAGCAGCCTGCGCCAGGCGATGGAACGCATCGGCAGCCAGCGCTACGACATCGTGCTGACGGACTATCTGCTCCCCGACGGCAAGGGGAGGGATCTGGTCTCCTGCTCCGCCGGGGTCAGGCCCGTCGTCATGATGACTTCTCACGGCAACGAGCAGGTGGCAGTCGAAGCCCTGAAATCGGGGGCGCTCGACTACGTGGTGAAAGTGCCGGAGATCTTCGACGCCCTGCCGCGCATCGTCGAGAGGGCCCTGCGCGAATGGGACCTGATAGTCGAACACAAGCGGGCCGAGGAGGCGCTGCACCTGCAGACCCGCCGGCTGGAGCACGAGGTTGCCGAGCGCCAGTTGGCGCAGGAGGCGCTCCAGGCGCAGGCGCAGCTGCTGAAAAAGGAGATCGCCGAGCGCAAGCAGGCCCAGGAGACCCTTCGGCTCAGCGAGGAGAAATTTTCCAAGGCGTTCGAGAACGCGCCGCTCATCATGGCCATCACCGCCGCCGAGGACGGCACCTTCATCGACGTGAACGAGAAGTTGCTGGAGCTGGCAGGGTGGACGAGGGAGGAAGTGCTGGGAAAGACCTCCATCGGGATCGGGTGGATCACCAGGGAGGACCGCGGCGGGATACTGGAGACGCTCAGGAAGCAGGGGCACGTCTCGGGGATGGAGCTGACCCTGCACTCCAAGGACGGCCGCACCTTGAAAAGCGAGTATTACTGCGAAAACATCATGGTGGACGGAGAGTGGCGGCTCCTGTCCATCGCCCTTGACCTGACCGAGCGCCACAGGCTGGAGGAACAGCTGCGCCACTCCCAGAAACTGGAGGCGGTGGGGCTTTTGGCCGGCGGAGTCGCCCACGATTTCAACAACATCCTCACCGTCATCGGCGGCTACTGCGAACTCCTCAAGCTGGACCTCGACCACGCGGACCCGGTGCGCGACAAGGTGGTGCAAATCTCGGCCGCCGCGGAGCGCGCCTCCAACCTGACCCGCAGCCTGCTCGCCTTCAGCCGCAAGGGGGACGTCAAGGCCGCCGCGGCAAACCTGAACGAGCTGGTGCGAGGGGTGGAGAAGTTCCTCCAGCGGATCATCGGGGAAGACATCACCCTGACCACCTCCCTCGCCAGGGAACCGCTCTGGGCCGTGGTGGACCCGGGGCAGATCGAGCAGGTTTTCATGAACCTCGCGGCCAACGCCCGCGACGCCATGCCCAAGGGAGGGGGGCTGTTCGTCCAGACCGAGCGTCTCGAGCTGGACGACGCCTTCGTCAACGCCCACGGCTTCGGCACCCCCGGGCTTTACGCGCTCATCACCGTTTCCGACACCGGCGCGGGGATGGACGAAGAGACCAGGGAGAGGATTTTCGATCCCTTCTTCACCACCAAGGTGGCGGGGAAGGGGACCGGCCTTGGCCTCGCCATCGTCTACGGCATCGTCAGCCAGCACAAGGGGTTCGTGAACGTCTACAGCGAGCCCGGGATCGGGAGCACCTTCAGGATCTATCTTCCCGCCATGCAGTCGCACGCCGAGGATGCCGCGGTCGCCGCATCCGCCGAACGGGAGGTCGCCGGGCACGAGACCATACTGCTTGCCGAGGACGACCCGCACGTCCTCGACCTGGTCTCCTCGATCCTCACCCAGTACGGCTACCGCGTGGTACATGCCGCCAACGGGGTGGAGGCGGTGCAGAAGTTCAGCGAGAACCCGGAGATAAGGCTCGTGCTCATGGACATCGTCATGCCTGTCATGAACGGCAAGGAGGCGGCCGAGAAGATCCGTCTGCTGCAGCCCGATGCGGCGATACTTTTCACCAGCGGCTATACGGCCGACATCATCAAGTGCAGGAGCGAGCTGGAGGAGAGCGCGGAGCTGGTCATGAAGCCGGTAAAGCCCGTCGTCTTGTTGGAGAAGGTAAGGGAAATGCTGGACCGCCCCTAGCCGGGGGAGGGAAGGGAGCCAAGATGATCACCCAGAGAAACCGGATCAACCTCTTCGCGCTGCTGCTGGCAGCCTTTTGGAGCGTTGCCATTGCCTGCTCTTTTGGCTGGCTTTATCTTCACGAGAAGGAGAGCGTCATAGTGGTGGCGCGCGCCGAGGCGATCGCAAGCTACGAAAAGGACACGCTGTACCGCCAGTGGGCAACCAGCCGCGACGCGCTCTACGTCGCGGCCGGCGAGACCACCCCGCCAAACCCCTACCTGTCACGGATGCCCGAGCGGGACATCGCGACACCCTCCGGCAGGCAGCTCACCCTGGTGAACCCGGCTTACCTCGCCCGCCAGGTCTACGAATTCGCCGCCCGGGAAAAGAACCCGGTGCGCGGCCACCTCACGAGCCTCGCCCCGCTGCGCCCCGAAAATGCGCCGGACCCCTGGGAGGCGAAGGCGCTCAGGAGCTTCGAGCAGGGGGTGAAGGAGGCGAGCGAGGTGCAGGTGATGGATGGGCGGAACTACCTGCGGCTCATGCGTCCCTTCCCGGTGGAGCAGGGGTGCCTGAAATGCCACGCGACGAACGATTACCGGGTGGGGGAGGTCAGGGGGGGGCTCAGCGTTTCGGTCCCCCTGGAGGGGCACGCCGGTTTTGCCGCCAACGCCATCCGGGGGGGCGCCGTCACCCACTCCCTGCTCTGGCTGGTCGGCATGGGGATGATCGGCGCGGGGACGAGAGCCCTGCGCAAAAGCGCCGCCGTCCTGGAGGGGAGCGAGGAGCGCTACCGCACGGTGGCCGATTACACGGCGGATTGGGAGTACTGGCAGGCGCCGGACCTCTCCTTCCGGTACGTCTCTCCCTCCTGCAAGCAGGTCTGCGAATTCAGTGCGGACGACTTCTACCGCGACCCCGGCTTGCTGAACCGGATCATACACCCCGAAGACCTGCCGGCGTACCTGTCGCACGTGCACGCCGCCCGGGGGGGGAGCCCGGCGCCGATAGATTTCAGGATAGTACGGCGGGACGGGGAGGTCAGGTGGATTTCGCACGTCTGCCAGGTGGTCTATGGCAGCGACGGCAAGGAAAACGGGGTCCGGGCCGGCAACCGCGACATAACGGACCGGAAGAAGGCGGAAGCCAGGCTGCAGGAGCAGGCCGAGCTTTTGGAGAACGAGGTGCGCGAGCGAAAGGTGCGCGAGGCCGAGCTGGAGGCGAAGAACGCGGAGCTGGAGCGTTTCACCTACACGGTCTCCCACGACCTGAAGAGCCCGCTGATCACCATCAAGGGGTTCGCCGGCGCCATCCTGAAGGACCTCGACGCCAAAGAGTACAGCCGCCTGGATCCGGACGTGCGCAGGATCATGGGTGCCGCAGACAAGATGTCCGCGCTCTTGAACGATCTCCTGGAGCTCTCCAGGATCGGCCGGATCATGAACGTCCCGACGCGGATCGACATGAACGCGCTGGCTTTGGAGGTCCTTGGGCAGCTGTCCGGCCCGATCACACAGGGGGGCGTGCAGATCGTGCTGCAAGAGGATATGCCCCGGGTGTGGGGCGATTACCCCCGCGTGTCGGAGGTGCTGCAAAACCTGGTGGAAAACGGCATCAAGTACATGGGGGACCAGCTGCATCCGCTGATCGAGATCGGCGTGCGCGATGGGGGCGAGGGGGAGGTCTTCTGGGTGCGCGACAACGGCATCGGGATTGCCGCGCAGTACCGGGAAACCATCTTCGGGCTGTTCAACAAGCTCGATCCCCGCTCGGAGGGGACCGGCATCGGTCTGGCCCTCGCGCGCCGCATCGTCGAGTTCCATGGCGGGAGGCTGTGGGTGGAATCGGAAGGGGCGGGGGGCGGAAGCACTTTCTGCTTCACGCTCGGGACAAAAGCGCCGAGCGAGTCGAGAGCAGACGAGGGGGGATCATGCTAAACGGTGAACCATTGAGCATCCTGCTGGTCGAGGACAACCCGGACCACGCCGAACTGGCCATACGCAACCTCCACGAGGGAAAGCTTGCCAACAGGGTGTTCCATGTGGAGGACGGGGAGGCCGCACTGGACTTCCTCTTCAACAGGGGGATCTACGCCGACGGCGAGAAGTACCCCCGCCCGCACCTTGTCCTGTTGGACCTGCGCCTCCCCAAGGTTGACGGCATCGAGGTGCTGAGGGAGGTGAAGGGGTCTGAGCTGCTCAAATCCATCCCTGTGGTGGTCCTGACCACCTCCGCCGCCGAGCGGGACCTCGCCATGGCGTATCAGCATCACGCCAACAGCTACCTGACAAAACCGGTCGACTTCGAGTCGTTCAGCAACCTTCTGCGCGATCTCGGGTTTTACTGGCTGGCCTGGAACAGGCGCCCCTGGTAGACCCGCCCGATTCCCGCCCATGCCGCCGGGGAACGGCCGCCTCCAACCCCGGAGCGGCCGCCCGGCTCCCCCTCCCGGGCGATTTCCTGTCGGAATGTCTTGAGTTTCTTCGATAAAACCTATATATTTCCGGGATTCCAATTAGACAGTAAAAGGGTGGGGATCTCGTCCGGATCTCCCTATTCACGCCGCTTCAAATAAATAATTCAATTCCAGTGGGTTACCAACATGCTCCTGATGCTCGATAACTACGACTCCTTCACCTACAACATCGTGCAGTACCTGGGCGAGCTGGGGGAGGAAGTGAAGGTCTTCCGCAACGACAAGATCACCCTGGAGGAGATCGAGGCCCTGGCCCCCGGGCGCATCGTGATCTCCCCCGGGCCCTGCTCCCCTGAGGAGGCCGGGATATCGGTCGAGGTGGTGCGCCGCTTCGCAGGGCGCATCCCGATCCTCGGGGTCTGCCTGGGGCACCAGTCGATAGGGTACGCCTTCGGGGGGAAGGTCATCAAGAGCGCCACGCTGATGCACGGCAAGACCTCTCCGATCCTCCACGACGGCAGGGAGCTTTTCGAAGGGCTGCCCAATCCTTTCGCCGCCACGCGCTACCACTCGCTGATCGTGGAGCGCGAGTCGCTTCCCGCCGAGCTGGAGGTGACCGCCTGGGTCGCCGAGGGGGAGATCATGGGGCTGCGGCACCGTACCCTGCCGATCTGGGGGGTGCAGTTCCACCCGGAGTCGATCCTCACCGAGGGGGGGATGGAGCTGCTGGGCAATTTCCTGAAGATGACCCGGTAGCGGAGGCAGGGGCGGGTAGGGGGACCCCCGTGCAGGGCGATGCTCGGGCGACCCATGACATGAAATATCGCAGTCAAAGGAGCGGCTATGATTCGTAAGGCAATCGCACGTGTGGTCGAGAGGGAGGACCTTTCCGAAGCCGAGATGATCGAGGTGATGGACCAGGTCATGTCAGGCGGCGCGACGCCGGCGCAGATCGCATCGTTCATCACGGCCCTCAGGATGAAGGGGGAGACGGTGGACGAGATCACCGGCGCCGCGCGGGTCATGCGCGACCGGGCCGTCCCGATCAAGGTCGGCAGGAGCGTGCTCGGCATCGACCGCGACGACATCAACCTCGACCGCGAGACCATCCTGGACACCTGCGGCACCGGCGGCAGCGGCACCAACAGCTTCAACATCTCCACCACCGTCGCCTTCATCGTTTCCGCCTGCGGGGTGAAGGTGGCCAAGCACGGCAACCGCGCGGTCTCCTCCTCCTGCGGCTCCGCCGATGTCCTGGAGGCGCTGGGCGTGAACCTGGACGTAACGCCGGAGACGGTGGAGCGCAGCATCTCCGAGATCGGGATCGGCTTTCTCTTCGCCCCCGCCCTGCACGGCGCCATGAAGCACGCCATCGGCCCCAGGCGCGAGATCGGCATCCGCACCATCTTCAACATCCTGGGCCCCCTCACCAACCCGGCCGGAGCCGACTGCCAGGTGCTGGGCGTTTACCGGGAGGACCTGGTCGAAAAGCTCGCCCTGGTGCTGAAAAAACTCGGATGCCGCAGGGGCTTTGTCGTGCACGGCTGCGACGGTATGGACGAGGTCACCCTCACCGGGGAGAGCAGCGTAGCCGAGATCTCGCAGGAAGGGGTCAGGCTGGGGAAGGTCACCCCCGAGCAGTTCGGGCTGGAGCGGGCAGCGCTTGCCGAGCTCCACGGCGGGGACGCGCAGAACAACGCCGTCATCGTCAAGGACATCCTCTCCGGCAAGGACGGCGCCAAGAGGCGGATCGTTCTTTTGAACGCAGCCTACGCGCTCGTTGCCACCGGAAAGGCCGCCGACATCCGGGACGGGATCAGGATAGCCGCCGAGACCATAGACTCCGGGCGCGCGATGAAGCAGCTGGAGAGGCTGGTCGCGCTGACCAACGAGGCGGAATAGCAGCAGATGAAATGCAGATGAAGGTCGAGATCGAGATCGAGAAAAAAACGGGACAAGGACGGTGACAAAGATCGGTTCGGGTCGAGCCGCTGGCAGATGCCGATTCGCCTCAGCCTGAATCTCAATCTTTATCTTTATCTTTGTCTTTGTCTTTCAAAAGGATTTACCCGTCATGACGCAGATACCCGATGTGCTGAAGAAGATCGTCGACTACAAGAGCGGGGAGGTGGCCGCTGCCAAGGCCGCTGTCCCCTTGAACGAGATCATGGACCGGCTCGCCGAGCTCGAGGACCAGCCCCGCGGCTTCCAGGCTGCGCTGCTCAACGCCCTTTCTTCCGGCTGGACCCCGATCATCGCCGAAGTGAAAAAAGGGTCGCCGTCCAAGGGGGTCATCAGGGCGGACTTCGACCCGCTGCAGATCGCCCGGACCTACCAGGAAAACGGCGCCACCTGCCTCTCCGTGCTCACCGACGAACACTTCTTCATGGGACACCTGAGCTATCTCGCGCTGATCCGCGAGCAGGTGAGCCTGCCGCTGCTGCGCAAGGACTTCATCTTCGATCCCTACCAGATCTACCAGGCTCGCGCCGCCGGGGCCGATGCCGTGCTCCTGATCGCCGCCATGCTGGAGCTCTCCCAGTTGCGCGATTTTGCCGCCCTGGCCCGGGAGCTTTCCATGGACGTGCTGCTGGAAGTGCACGACCAAAGGGAACTGGAGATGGCGCTGCAGACCGACTGCAGCCTGATCGGCATCAACAACCGCGACCTGCGCAGCTTCGAGGTGGACATCGCCACCTCCGAGCGTCTCGCAGCCCGCATCCCGGCCGGACGGCTGATCGTCGCCGAGAGCGGCATCACCAGGCGCGAGGAGATCGTGCGGCTGATGGAGAAGGGGCTGCACGCCTTCCTGATAGGCGAGTCGCTGATGCGCGAGGGCGACGTAGGAGCGAAGCTGCGCGAATTGGTGGGGTAGGCGCAGGGAAGGATCTTGCCGCGTCAGCATTTGCCTTGAGGGGTATTGTCATCCAGGTCGTCTCGAAAAGGAGTTGCCATGAACACCAAGTTTCTGCTTGATGAATCCCGCATCCCGAAACAGTGGTACAACATCATCCCTGACATGCCGGGGCCGCTTCACCCGGTCATCAACCCGCAGACCCTGAAGCCGGTCTCCGCCGAAGACATGAGCGCCATCTTCCCGATGTCGCTGATCGAGCAGGAGATGTCGACCAAGCGCTGGATCGATATCCCGGATGATGTGCGTGAAAAATACAGGCTCTGGCGGCCGTCTCCGCTGTTCCGGGCCAGAAGGCTCGAGCAGGCGCTGCAGACGCCGGCGAAGATCTACTACAAGTACGAGGGGGTCTCTCCCGCCGGCTCGCACAAGCCCAACAGCGCCATCCCCCAGGCCTATTACAACAAGCAGGCCGGCATCCGCCGGCTCGCCACCGAGACCGGCGCCGGACAGTGGGGGAGCTCCCTCGCCCTGGCCTGCTCCATGTTCGGCCTCGAGTGCACCATCTACATGGTGAAGGTCTCCTGCACGCAGAAGCCCTACCGAAAGAGCATGATGCAGCTTTGGGGCGCCACCGTCATCCCCTCTCCGTCCGAGTTCACCAATGCCGGCCGCTCGATACTGGCCCACGACCCGGACAACCTGGGGAGCCTGGGGATCGCGATATCCGAGGCGGTCGAGGACGCCGCGACGCATGCGGACACCAACTACGCGCTCGGGAGCGTGCTGAACCACGTCTGCCTGCATCAGACCGTCATCGGGCTGGAGGCGAAGGAGCAGATGGCGCTTGCCGGCGATTATCCCGACGTCGTCATCGCCTGCTGCGGCGGCGGCTCGAACTTCGCGGGGCTTACCTTTCCGTTCCTCTCGGACCGTGCCAACGGGAAGCAGGTGCGCTGCCTTGCCGTCGAACCGGCATCCTGTCCGACCCTGACCAAGGGTGTCTATGCCTTTGACTACGGCGACACGGCGAAACTCGCCCCCATCACCATGATGTACACCCTGGGGCACGACTTCATGCCGCCTGGGATACACGCCGGCGGTCTGCGTTACCACGGCGAGTCCGCCCTGATCTCCCAGCTGTATCACGCCGGGCAGATCGAGGCGAAGTCCTACAAGCAGAACTCGTGCTTCGAGGGGGCCCTTCTCTTCGCCAGGAGCGAGGGGATCGTCCCTGCCCCGGAATCCTCCCACGCCGTGCGCGCAGCCATTGACGAAGCGGTGCTCGCCAAGGAGGAAGGGAAGGAGAAGACCATCCTGTTCTGCCTGTCCGGTCACGGCCAGCTGGACATGGCTGCCTACGACCAATATCTCTCCGGCAATCTCGAAGACTTCGAATATCCCGAGGAGATGATCCGCCAGTCGTTGGAAAGGCTTCCGAAGGTAGCGCTGTAGCCCTTATGTGTGCGCCTTGTAGGAGCGGCATTCCTGCCGCGATGAAGCTGCGGCAATCGCGGCAGGAATGCCGCTCCTACCTTGCAATCGCGGCAGGGTGGGAGCCGCTTCTGCTCAACCTTAACCTCAGCCTCAACCTGTTCTTGAGTCTCAGCCTCAACCTGTTCTTGAGTCTCCGCCTCGACCTGTTCTTGAGGGGTATACGCCGATGACAAAGGTGAAAATTTGTGGCATAACGTCCCTTGACGATGCCCTCATGGCAGTAGAAGCCGGGGCGGACGCTCTTGGTTTCGTCTTTTTCGAGAAGTCGCCGCGTTATCTCAGTCCCGAGGTGGCGGCGCGGATCATAGAGAACATCCCGCCCATGGTGCAGGTAGTCGGGCTTTTCGTGAACGCCGAGCTTGATTTCGTGAACCGTACAGCCGACAGCTGCGGGTTGGACATCGTCCAGTTGCATGGCGACGAGAGCCCCGCTTACTGCCGCCTGGTGCGCCGGCGGGTGATGAAGGCCTTCCGGGTGCGCGGTCCCGAGAGCCTGGTATCCTTGGCGGATTACCGTGTGGCGGCATACCTGCTCGATGCCTACTCGCCCAACGCCTACGGCGGAACGGGGGAGAGCTTCGACTGGGAATGCGCGGCAGCGGCAAAAGAGCAGGGCGCCATCGTACTGGCGGGAGGGCTCAACCCGGGCAACATCGCCCTCGCCGTCGCCAAGGTAGCACCTTACGCCGTCGACGTATCCTCGGGGGTCGAATCCTCGCCGGGTTGCAAGGACCCGGAAAAAGTGAGGCGCTTCATCCAGGAAGCGAAGAAGGCAGTACCACAGGCACAAAAACACAGAACGTAGACACAGAACACAGAACATAGAACATAGAACACAAAACATAGCACAGGCGTTGAACCTTGAACGTAGAGATCAAACCCAAAGGAGAGGCAATGAAGATTATCGTAACCGATGAAGTGGCTCATGAAGGACTGGCTATTTTGCAGCGCGACCCGCGCGTGCAGATGGATATCAAGCTGGGACTGAAGAAGGAAGAGCTTTACTCGATCATTGGTGATTACGACGTTATCATCACCAGAAGCGGCACCACAGTGGACAAGCCCCTGTTGGACGCGGCGCACAATCTCAAGATGGTTGCCCGCGCCGGTGTCGGCGTCGACAACGTGGATGTGGACTACGCCAGCGCCAAGGGCGTCATCGTGGTGAACGCACCTTTCGGCAACACCAACAGCGCCGCGGAGCACGCCATGGCATTGTTGCTGTCTTTCTGCCGAAACGTGACCAAGGCAAACGACTCCCTCAAAAGCGGCGCCTGGAAGCGCGCACCGTTCACCGGCTATGAGCTCAAAGGGCGGACGGCCGGCGTCATCGGGCTCGGCAAGGTCGGGGGGAGGGTGGCGACACGACTCAAGGCATTCGAGTGCGAAGTCCTCGCCTGCGACCCCTACATAGCCGAGAAGAGGGCCCACGACCTGGGTGTCAAGCTGGTGACGCTGGAAGAGATGATCCGCGTCTGCGATATCATCACGGTCCATACCCCGCTCACCACCGAGACCAACAACATGATCGGCAAGAAGGAACTCGCCGCCATGAAGGATGGTGTCATCATCATCAACGCCGCTCGCGGCGGCATCATAAACGAGGAGGCCATGCTGGAGGCGCTCGATTCCGGCAGGGTGGCAGGCGCCGCATTCGACGTCTGGAGCCAGGAGCCCCCCAACACCGACACGCTCAAGAAGCTGATCGCACACGAGAAGATGGTGGTGACCCCGCATCTGGGAGCCAACACCTTCGAGGCCCAGGTGAACGTCGCGGTCGACGTATCGCGCGAGATCATCCACTACATGGACGAGCAGCCCCTGGAGAACGCCATCAACATCCCGAGGTTCGACGCCTCCCTCATGGGGCAGATGCGTCCTTACCTGAACCTGATGAACGTGCTGTCCGACTTCATCATCCAGCTGGTCGACACCAACCTGAACAAGATCACCTTCACCTATACCGGGAACATGGCGCAGCACGACTGCACCCCGATCACGGTCTGCGGCCTCGCCTCCCTCCTGAACCGCAGGGTGGAGCAGGACGTGAACATGGTGAACGCGCAGCTCGTGGCGGACAACATGGGGATCGTCGTGGAAGAGGTGAAGTCGAGCCAGTCCGAGGCATTCTCCAACATGATCACCATCGCCATCGAAGGCCCGGGCGAGAAGCGGCTGGTATCCGGGACGCTCTTCGAGGGCGTTCCGCGCATCGTCAAGCTGCGCGACTACCAGATGGATTTCAGGCCCGAGGAGCACATGCTGCTGCTGGCCTACGGCGATCGTCCCGGCATGATCGGCAAGATCGGCACCATCCTTGGCCAACACGAGATCAACATCGCCTCCATGAACCTGGGCAGGCGTGCGAAGAAAGGGGAGGCGATGGTTATCATCTCCCTCGACTCCGCAGTCTCGTCGGAGGTAGTGGAAGAAGTGCGTGCCGCCACCGAGGCGACCTTCATCAAGCCTCTCTACCTCGTCACCGCGAAGTAGGGGCGGGAATGTCATAGGCAACGAAAAAGGCCCCGGGCGAAAGCTCGGGGCCTTTTAAATATTCAAATACATTACGGTTTACAGGGATGAAGGGGATAAAAGGGATAAAGGCTCAAACCCGAAAAAGGTCCTAACCCCGGTTTTGGATGTTATCCCCTGTACCCCCTTCATCCCCGTTCAACGCGTTTGTCGTGTGGTGTCCCGTTCCCCTTTCGCCCCTTTGCGGCAAAGGCTTCAGGATCTAGGAGATCCTTCTCCCGCCGCAGGCCTTAAGCCTTGCATGCGCTTCGCGCAGCGTCGCCTCGGTGGTCTCCCAGCTGATGCAGCTGTCGGTGATCGACACGCCGTAGGCGAGCGAGGAGAGGTCCTTCGGCATCGGCTGGTTCCCTTCCTTCAGGTAGCTCTCTATCATCACACCGGATATCGAGCGGTTCCCCGCCTCGATCTGGTCGATGACGCTCTTCATGACCTCCGGCTGCTTCTGGTACTTCTTCTCGGAATTGCCGTGGCTGCAGTCGACCATCACCGTCGGGGTGAGCCCTGCCTTTTCCAGCATCGCTTCAGCCTTGGCAATGTCCTCCGGGGAGTAGTTCGGCTTGTTGTTGCCGCCGCGCAGCACCATGTGCACGTCCGGGTTCCCGGTGGTCTGGATGATGGAGGTGAGCCCGTCGCGGTTGATGCCGAGGAAGCTGTGCGGGTGCAGCGCCGCCTTCATGGCGTCGATGGCGATCTGCAGGTTGCCGTCGGTACCGTTTTTGAAGCCGATCGGGAAGGAAAGGCCGCTCGCCATCTCCCGGTGCGTCTGCGACTCTGTGGTCCTTGCGCCGATCGCTCCCCACGACAGGAGGTCCGCCAGGTATTCGGGGGTGATCGGGTCGAGCATCTCGGTGGCGACCGGAAGGCCCATCTCGGTCACCTTGCAAAGGAGCCCCCTCGCTATCCCCAGCCCCTTGGAGATCATGTGGGTGCCGTCCATGCCGGGGTCGTTGATAAGACCTTTCCACCCGATCGTGGTGCGCGGCTTCTCGAAATACACCCGCATGATGAGGAGCAGCTCCTCGGAGACTTCCTTGGAGAGGGCGGCCAGCTTCTCGGCGTATTCCAGCGCCCCCTTGGGGTCGTGAATGGAGCAGGGACCGACCACCACCATGAGCCTCTTGTCCTCGCCCCTCAGGATCTTGTGGATCGCCGCACGGCTGCTGCTTACGCAGGCCCCGGACTGCTCGGAGAGGGGAAATACCTGTCTGAGGTCGGTGGGTGCAATGATCGGAGTGATGCTTCTTACCTTGAGATTGTTGGTCTTAATCATCGTAAGCTCCCGCGCTAGCAGTTTTTAATGTGCCGTAATCTAGCGCGTTTCGCCGTTGGTGTCAAAAAAAAATACCCCGGGCGGCCTGAATTTTGCCCGGAGTATATTTTTGTATGGCGCAGGCATAACTCTTGGCGAAACGGTGCACCGTTCATCCCCTGTTGGCCGTCTCCTCCTCCAGCAGGAGCCCGCCTATCGAAGTGAGGGTAGCAAGGTCGGCGCCGGCCTCAACCATCTGCGCCACCGCGCGCTCGCAGTTCCCCGGCTGCAGTTCCACCCCGCGCACCGCATCCGCCAGGAGCGTCACGCCAAAGCCCCCCTTTAGCGCCTCGAGCACGGTCTCCTTTACGCAGTAATCGGTGGCGAGCCCGCCCACGTACAGCCTGTCCAGTTCCATGCGGCGCAGCAGCATGTCGAAGTGGGTGCCGTTCTCGGTGACCCCCTGCATGGCCGAATATCCGTTGTCCCAAACCGCCGTCCCCTTGGATATCACGATGGTGTCCTCGGGGAGCATGAGCGACGGGTGGAAGAGAGCCCCCCGCGTCCCCTTCACGCAGTGGGGAGGCCAGAGACCGCCGTTTTCCAGGAAGTGCTTGCTCTCCCTCGGGTGCCAGTCCCTGGATGCGAAGATGGTTGAGCTCCTCAATTTGAACAGCTCCAGGTACCGGTTCAGGGCGTGGATGACGAGATCCCCCCGGGGAACCGGCAATGCGCCGCCGGGGCAAAAATCTATCTGCACGTCGACAACAAGAAGGGCGGCTCTGCGCTGCATGGTAGCCTCCTGTGCTCGCGTCCTGCTTGATTGATGGGATCCTTCAGATGGAGTACCTGTTTTGAATCTGCGTCATCAGCCTGAGCCTCAGCGTGTTCACCCCCTGGCTGATGGACACCTTGTACAGGTGCGGGTTGACCAGCCTGTGACACCCTTCCGGGAGCAGCCCCAGTTCGCGGGCGGCGCGGTCCGCCGAGGCTCCCAGCGTGGGGGAGGGGGCGCATCTGACGCCCCCCTTCATCACCGCGCTTCCAAGCTCCGTGAAGCTCGCCCGGGGGGGTATCCTGACATGCTGCACCGGGTTGCCCGGGTCGAACACCAGGCTTCCGGGGAGCAGTTCCTCCCCTTCCAGCGCTATGATGTCCTGGATGAACGAGCCGTCTGGCGCGACTGCACGCAGCACCTTCTTCCTGTCCGGCAGGGTCGCCTTGGAGACGTCGCTGGTGAGCTTCAGCTTGGGCTCGTCCCCTATCCGTACCAGCTTGTAAACCCCGCCCAGCGCGCCTCCTCCTTCCCCCGCGCAGGTGGCGAGCCTGGTGCCGACCCCGTAGATGTCCACCTTCCCCCCCTCGCGGCGGATGGAGTCTATCACGTGCTCGTCGAGCTCGTTGGACGCGAGGATCTTCACCTCCGGGAACCCCGCCTGGTCGAAGGCGGCACGCACCTGCCTGGAGAGATAGGCGAGGTCCCCCGAGTCGATCCTGACCCCGACCAGGAGATGTCCCCGCTCTTTCAGCTCACGCGCCACGACAAGCGCGTTGGGGAGCCCGCTTCTCAGGGTGTCATAGGTGTCGATCAGCAGGATGCAGCTGTCGGGAAAGGTGTCCGCGTAACGGCGGAAGGCGGTGAGCTCGTCGGGGAAGGCCATGATCCAGCTGTGGGCGTGGGTCCCGCGGACCGGGATCCCGTAGCACTTCCCGGCCAGGACGTTGCTCGTCGAGCGCACCCCGCCGATGAAGGCGGCGCGCGCCTCGGAAAGGGCGCCATCGGGCCCCTGCGCGCGGCGCAGCCCGAACTCGAGCACGGTGCCCCCCCCGGCCGCCAGCTTTATCCTGGCCCCCTTGGTCGCGACCAGGGTCTGGAAGTTTATGATGTTCAAAAGCGCGGTCTCCACGAACTGGGCCTCGGAAAGCCCCCCCTCGACCGTCAGCAGCGGTTCCCGTGCGAAGACCACGCTCCCCTCGGCGGGTGCCGTGATGCTCCCTTTGAACCGGAAGCCTTCCAGGTAGGAGATGAATCCGGGGGGGAAGATCCTGAGCCCGTCCAGGTAGGAGAGTTCCTCGTCGTTGAAGGCCAGCTCCTCCAGGTAGCAAAGAGCCGTCTCCAGCCCTGCGAAGATCGCGTAGCTCCCCTGGAACGGGTGGTGGCGGAAGAACAGGTCGAAGACCGCCGGGCGCTCGTGCATCCCCTGTTCCAGGTACCCGGCCAACATGGTCAACTCGTAGAGGTCGGTGAGTAACGGCGAATAGCGCATGGCGCCCTCCACTTAGTCAGCTGCACTCCGGATAATCGCATGCCGCAGCTTTTCCGCCAGTTCCGGGTCGACTATCTTCAGTGTCAGGTACTGGGCCTGTGCCTTTCCGGCTTCGTTCAGGAACAGGTGGGAAAGCCCGAGCTTGTAAAGCGCATTGGCATTGTCCGGCCAAAGAGAGAGCAGGGTAGTGTAGGCCTCCGCGGCCTCTTGGTAGCGGTCCGCCCTGAAGCAGACTTCGCCCAGGTTGGAAAAGGCGAGCGCCAGTTTGGGATCCAGTGCCACGGACTTCTTCAAGGCATCGATGGCGCGGCGGTAATCCCCCACCAGCGCCTGGGCCGTGCCGAGGTTCAGCCAGGAGAGGGCGTTGCCGGGGGCGAGCGCTATGCTCCTGCTGAACGCCATGGCAGCCTCGCGATATCTTTCCTCGCTGTTCAGCATCACCCCTACGTTGAACCAGTCATCCGCCTCCAGGTACTCTTCCTGGTCGATCGGTGCCGGTAGCGGTCTCGGTGCGAGTGCGCCCGTCGTGAGCCCCGCAACGAGCAGCAGCATGACGTATGTGCCGGGGTAGTGTCTCATGGGCGCCTCGCAGAAAGTAAAAACATAGCATATTAAAATATATTTACCAAACGCGGCGCCCCCTCCGCATTCTCCTGATGACTCTTGCCCGCATCTCCCTCCCCGGCGGGCTGCGCCCCGGCCGCAGTAAAACCTCAAGGCGATTCGACAGGGATGCAGGGGATACAGGGGATGAAACCGAAAGAGGAAGGTTTAAACCAACCAGTGTTTTCTGCCTTTATCCCTTTTATCCCCTTCATCCCTGTAGATGCTTTTTGTTGTGAACCCGAGCAACGGCGAGCGGCAGGGATGCAGGGGGTGGGACGGCCAATAGGCGTATTTTGCTGACACGCCGGCACAGTTTCTGGTAGATAGAGAAGGTTCAATTGACACGCGGGAAAGGGGTATGGTCATGCAACATCTGCTAATCGTTGGCTGCGGGGCGATCGGGCGACGGGTCGCTTCGCTGGCGTTGGCTCAGGCTATGAGCGTCAGCACTTTCAACAGGAACGGGGAAGGCGTTCCCGGGGCCGGGCACAGCACCGGGAACCTCGACGAGCCCGAATCGCTCAGGGGGCTTCCCACCAGGGGGGCGGGCGTCATCTACCTCGCTCCCCCCCCCGGAGGGGGGAACGAAGACACCAGGATGCGGAATTTCCTCTCCTCCATCGCGCCGGGGGATGAGCCGGAGAAGGTTGTCTATATAAGTACCAGCGCCGTGTACGGCGACTGCGGCAACGCCGTGGTGACCGAGGAGACCCCCGCCTCCCCGCAGACCAGCAGGGGGAGACGCCGGCTTCACGCGGAGCAACTGCTGAGCTCCTGGGCCCGCGAGCGCGGAGCCGCCGCCGTGATACTGAGGGTGACCGCCATCTACGCCGCGGACCGTCTGCCGGTAACCCAGCTCACCACTGGGCAGCCGGTCCTGCGCGAGGAGGAGGCCCTTCCCAGCAACAGGATCCATGCGGACGACCTGTCCCGGATCTGCCTCGCCGCCCTTGAGCGTGGGAGGGACGGGGCCGTCTTCAACGTAAGCGACGGCTCCTCCAGCAGCATGACCAGCTATTTCAACGCGGCCGCCGACCGGCTGGGACTACCCAGGCCCAGGCAGGTGACCATGGAGGAGGCGCGCCGGGTCATGAGCCCGCTGATGATCTCCTATTTTTCGGAGGGGCGCGTGGTCGACAACCGCAAGATGCTGGACGAACTGGGCATCACGCTCCTTTACCCGAACCTGGAGGCCGGGCTGAAGGGTTAGCGCCGGCCGCTTCTTCCCCTTGACTTTCGCGCCCGCTGCATTAACGTTTTCCCATCTTGAAACCCAAGACCGGGAGGTACGGAAATGCTTGAAAAAGAACGGGATATTTTGAAGCGGGACGAACGGCAGCCTGAAAGGCGCCCACAGACGGAAAGGCAAAGGGACGAGGAGCAGGGGCGGCGTGTTTCACACCTGTCGCAGATGGACCGGCTGTTCGACGAGGTTTTCAAGAAGCCTTTTTTCTCGCTCTGGTCCCAGAGGATGGGAGGGGAGGAGGTGGAGGAGCTTTACCTTCCCGTCGACATCTACGAGGACGGGGACTCGGTGGTGGTGAAGGCGGAAATGCCGGGGATAAGAAAGGAAGACATCGACGTGCAGCTTGCGCCGGACAGCATCACCATTTCCGGGCAAAAGAGCAGGGAACAGCGCCTCGACCAGAAGGATTACTACCGGTTCGAGCGCTCCTACGGTTCCTTCGTGCGGACCTGCCGGCTCCCCATGGAGACCATCACCGATACGGCGCGCGCCTCCTTCAGGGACGGCATCCTAGAGGTGCGGATACTGAAGAGCGAGGCCGCCACGCAGCGGGTCAAGAAGCTCAACGTGGAATGACCCGTTTGCGCGTATGACGGCGACGATGGCCGCGGCGCTTGCCGCGGCCGTCTTGTTTTGCGCGGGGTGCGTGCCTAAAAAATAGGCAAAGTGCTATCATTAGCGTGTCGCGCTGGATTTCGGTTGCCGCCCGGCGAGATTTCCCACAGAGTTTTCCACAGAGTTTGTGGAAGACGTGCCGCACCTGTTTGCCCTGCTAATACGGATACTTGGATATGTCGCGGCCTCCCGGCGGCCCCTGCACCCTGCCGGGGGCAGGCCCTTTGGGTGCCGGCCCGAAAAAAGAGGCCCATGGCGTGCCAGGGGCCTCTTTCACTACATTGGCGTTAGAGCGGGACACTTTTTACTGATCCGTCGGTGAAATTCCCCGGGAGGCGGCTCTTGCCGCCGATCCGGCGCATGACCGGACTCGGGTCCTGTTTCCCATTTTCAGGCGGGCTTTAACCGCCTGGCGGATGAGGCAAGTTCGCTTTCAGCGTTGTCCCGAATAACGCCAACCCCAAAATTGCTCCGGAATACCGTCGCGGGATGTTTTGAGTTACTGACCTCTGTCGCAATATACCCCGATGGGGCGCTTCAGGCTTCCCTCTGCGTATGAGGGCTTGCTCACCACGCCCGAGAACGGGAACATTTTGATAAGGAAAGGTAGTCAGGGACCCAACGGGTGCGCTACGAATATTCCAGAGCGGCTCGCATTCACATGCGAAAGCTTGCACCAAGTCTATCAATCGCAATTTTACTGTCAACAATACCGTTAAATTAAATTCATGCGAGGCAAGTGCCGGATTAACAGTCACATTTCAACGGGTGCGGCGCGCTGGAACTCCCGTTCTTTTCAAATGTTTCGGATGACAGCAAGGCTTTTTGCGGGCGTGACAGCGGCTTTTTTTTGTGAAAGTCGGTATGACTGCTGCCCTCTTTTGGGAACTGGATCTGCAAGAAAAGTTGCAGCAGGATCGCGCGAAGATCCCGCGCGGGGTTGCTGCTGACAGTGTGCCGGGCTCATCTGCCATCGATTCCTTTTCTATGACAATGCTCCGCTATCGGGGTCATCCGGCAAGCCCCGCTCTTCCGGGGTGGGGGCGGGCCGACTAGATCCGAAGCAGGTGCACCGAGCAGGAGATGCACGGGTCGTAGCACCTGACAAGCCGCTCCAGTGCGGCGGTCATCCTGGCGGGGTCCTCTCCCTCCATCCCGCGCGCCAGCGCCAGGAGGTCGCGCGCCATGGCTCCCTGGTTCAGCGCGGTGGGGGTGATGACGTCGGCCTTGGTGCAGATGCCGGCGTCGTCGAAGGCGTAGCTGTGGATCAGCACCCCGCGGGGGGCCTCGCAGGCCGCGCTCCCCAGACCCTCCCTCGGCACCGGCTTCAGGTTCCCCCCCCCGTCCCCCCCGATCTCGATCAGCCTGTCGATCAGCTCCAGGGCACGGTCCGCCGCATGGGACAGTTCGATCGCCTGGGCGAGGTTGTTGCCGCGTATGTCCCTGCCGTCGAGCTCCCCCCTTGCCTCCCGGAACACCCCCTGCGCGGCGCCGGCTTGGCTCGCGCCGAGGGTGAGCCTCGCCAGCGACCCGACGGTCGCCTCCCGTCCCTGCACCCGCGAGTGCTTCGCGTTCGAATGGGGGAGGACGCTCTCCTTGATATGGTCGCGGTAGTCACGGACGGCAAAGAAGCCGCCTGCCGTCATCCTGCAGCTTCGAGCGGAAAGGGGCGGGTCGGCCGGCTCCAGTGCCAGGAAGTCGGGCGCGGGGAGCTCGGGGAAAGGGAAGGGGGTGCGGAACAGGCGATAGGCTTCCCTGCAGGCGGGGAGCACCCCCTCCAGCTCGGCTCTCAGCCGCCCGAGCTGCTCCTTGCCGATCCTCCGGCCGAGCCCGCCCAGGCAGATGTTGACCGGATGTATCAGGCGCCCCCCCACGACCTCCTGGATCATGTTTCCCGCCTTCTTGATGGCGAGCCCGCTCTTTAGAAGCTCCGGCGCCTTCAGGGCCAGTTCGGCCACGCCCCGGAGCCCGAGGAGGTCCGGGAGCACCAGGCAGTAAAGGTGCAGGGCGTGGTCCATGAGAAGGCCGCCTTTTAGCATCAGCTCGCGGGTAACGGCCGTCGCCTCCGAGACCCCGGCGTCGAGCGCGTCCTCCACGGCCAAAAGGGCGGTCACCTTGTGCACCGTCGAGCAGAGCGAGCAGATGCGGCAGACGATCTCCGGCACCTCCAGGTAGCTCTTGCCGATCAGGAGCGCCTCGAACAGGCGGGGGGATTCGCTGAGGCTCAGCTCCACCCGCTCCACCCTCGTCCCATCGCGGTAGACCCTCACGCTGCCGTGCCCCTCCAACCGGGTCAGAGGGTTTATTTCAACGACGCTCCCCATAGTTCCACTCCGGCCTGAATCGGCTCATCCTGCGCTCAATCTCCTCCCTGCCGAAGGCGCGCTCCAGGAGGAGTTCCAGCTCCTGAGCCACGTTCGCCTCCCGCACCGGCCCGCGGCACCCCTCGCAGACGATTCCGGTCGCGGGACAGCGGGCATTGCACCCCCCCTGTATCACGGGGCCCAGGCAGAGCTCGTTTCTTTCCAGCAACAGGCAGAGGTTCTCCCTGCTGCGGCACTCGGTGCAGACCGGATAGTGCCGCGTCGGGGGGAGGGTCCCTGCCAGGAGCGCCGAGAGGAGCGCCGCCACGTCGTGCTTTTCCGGGGGGCATCCGGTGATGCCGTAATCGACGCTGACGAAATTGCCCAAGGGGGCGGGGGCGAAGCTCTCGGGGACCTTCTCCCCGGCGCCGTAGACCTCGCGCAGCAGATCCTCCCGGGTCGAGACCGCGTTGTTCATGGCCGCGACGCCGCCGAAAAGGGCGCAGGTCCCGAGGGCGACCAGCAGCGGGCTCGCGCTTCTGAGCCGGAACAAGACGGCAAGGTCGGCCGGCGTGGAGACCGCCCCCTCGACGATGGCGGCGTCGAAGAGGGCGTCCGGTTCGCAGCCGGTCTCGGCCATGGGGAAGTAGGCGAGCTCGAAGCGTTCGGCAATCAGAGGGAGCTCGTCCTCGCAGTTCAGGATGGTGAGCTGGCAGCCGGAGCATTGGGTGAGACCTGCTATGGCGAGTCTGGGCCTGTTCACAGCGCCTCCGGTATCTGCCTGAGCTCGCTTGCGCGGAACACGGGGCCGTCCAGGCAGCAAAGCTTCTGTCCCAGGGCGCAGTGGCAGCAGCGACCTACCCCGCAGCGCATCCTGCGTTCCAGGCTGAGCAGGATCCGCTCGGCCCCGACCCCTGCGCGTTCCAGGTCGGCGGTGAGGCAGCGGTAGAGGGGAGGGGGGCCGCAGACCGCGGCGTAGCTGTTTTCGGCGTCGAAGCGGTACCCCTTCAAGAGGTCGGGCAGAAGCCCCACCGCGCAGGAGTAACCACCCGCCGGCCCCTCGGGGGCGAAATCGACGGTGAGGTAGAGCCTCATCCCCCCCTTGGCGGCAAGGGAGGCGAGTTCCTCCCTGAACAGCATGAGTTTCGGCTGCCTCGCGCCGTACATGAGCGTGATCTCGCCGTAGCGGGCCCGGTTTCGCAAAAGGTGCATGAGCAGGGAACGAAGCGGCGCGATGCCGAGCCCCCCCGCCAGCAGCAGGACCGGGCGAAACTCCATTTCCTGCAGCGGGAAGCCGGTGCCGAAGGGCCCGCGGATGCCGAGGGGGGCCCCTGCCCGGGCCCGGTGCAGCAGCTCCGTCACGTGCCCCACCCGGCGCACGCAGAGCTCAAGGGTGCCGTCCCCGGCGGGGAGGTCGGCCGGAGAGATGGGGACCTCTCCCCCGCCCGGAACCGAGAGCTGCACGAACTGCCCGGGGACGAAGGCCGACAGCGGCTTCAGGGCGGAAGGCTCCGGCGCTATCCTGAAGAGCGCCGTGTCCTCGGAAAGGTCGCGTCGCTCCAGGAGAGTCGCCGCAAAGGGGAGGTCCTTCCTCTCTCTCACGGCGCCCCCCCGGCCGGCATCCCGCCCCCCTCGAACAGCTCGCGCAGGTCGATATCCACCGGGCAGACCGACTTGCAGCGGCCGCAGCCGACGCAGGAGGTCATCCCCTGCAGCGGCGTGAAGCCGCAGTACTTGTGCAGGAGTCGGTAGCGCAGCCGCTCCAGCCGGGTCTGCCTGAAGTTGCCGCCCGCGACCTCGCCGTGCGTCACGAAGAGGCAGTTGTCCCACTCGCGGACCCTTTTCCCCCCGCCCGAGAGGTCCGGGTATTCGCGGACGTCGAAGCAGTAGCAGGTCGGGCAGCAGACCGAGCAGGCGCCGCAGGAGACGCAGGTGCCGGCGAACTTGTCCCAAAGCGGGTTGTCCGAGAAGCGCAGCTGCGGATCCTGCGCCGTCACGCGACAGCCGCTTGCAGCGGGGGGCGCGATGGCGCAGGGAGGCTCGACAAGGAGCTCCGCGGCGGCAGCGGCAATTGCCTCCCCCTTGCCGCTGTGGGCGCTCAGCAGGAAGCCGTCCCCGCAGGCGCCCAGGAACAGGTCGCAGCGATCGGCCGACCGCCCCCCCGAGCAGAAGCAGAAATCGTCCGGCTCGCAGGAGATGCCCACCAGCGTGAGCCGGGCGCGCCTGTCGGCATACGGCGGGTCGGGCGCCTCGCCCAGGAACACCAGGTCCAGATAGGCGATGCCGTCGAGGTCGCAGGGGTGGACGCCGAAAAGGACGATCTCGGATGGGCGCGGATGACCCAGCCGGTACCTCCCCTCTTTGTAGTGGAGGATCTCCTCGCGGAAGGGGATGAGGAATTTCTTGGGAGGTATCTGGGTCCTCGAGTAGTCCAGGCGCAGATCGGAGTTTTGCCGGAGGGGGGAGAAGGCCATGACGCCCGAATCGTTCAGGGTCGGTGCGTGCAGCTCGCCGAAGAGCCGGAGGGTCTCCAGGAACTCGTGCAACTGCTGGTTGTGGAGGAATATTCTTTCCAAACAGTCCCCTCCCCGTCGCGCAAAGCATAATTCTACAGGCGCCTCCGGCATTGGCAAGGCAGGGGTAACTCGTGGACACCCAAAAGTCACACAGTAGAATGTGTAAGGCGCTTTGCTTTTGACTTGAAGGTTCCTAAATGTTAGAGAGAGGCACTATGAAGAAAGTGATGATCGACTACCACTGCCATCTGCTTCCCGCGATCGATGACGGCGCCGCCGACCTCGACGAGTCCCTCGGCATGGCCCGCATCCTGTCCGACTTCGGCTTCACCACCGTGCACTGCACGCCGCACCGCATCAGGGGGAGCTACGAGAACGACCCGCCGCGCGTGGCCCGGGCGACCCGCATCATGCAGTGCCTTTTGGACCAGGCGGGCATCCCCTTGGAGCTCGTTGCGGGGGGGGAGCTCTACGCCGACGACTTCCTTTCCGAGCAGCTTTCCGGCGCACCGACCATAGGAGCTGCGAGATATGTGCTGGTTGAAGTCCCCTTCAGGGGAGGCGCCGAGCTGTTGCGCCCCATGGTCGCGACCTTCGCGCGTCTCGGCCTGACCCCGCTGATAGCCCATCCGGAACGCTGCAAGGCCTTCGAGCCAGCGGTGAAGGAGCAGGGGTTGCGCGGAGCGCTTTCCTTTGTGCTTGGGAAGGTGAAGGTGCAGGACCTGGATGGCTCGGAGGTGGTCGGACTGCGCCAAGGGGGCTGCCGCTTCCAAGGCAACCTCGGCAGCTTTGCCGGACATTACGGCGGCGAGGTACAGGAGAGGGCGCTTTTGTTTTTAAGGGCCGGCATCTACAGCTGTCTGGGTAGCGATGCCCACCGAACCGAGCGTCTCGCCGGGTTGCTTGCCGACGGTCTTGCGGCAGTGGTTGAAGCCGTAGGAGAGGAGAAGGCGTCGGAGCTGCTGCGCGGTCCGGGGGGTGAGTCAAAGTCGAGTTTTTTTAGGGGAAAGTGAAGCTTTGAAGGTGCAAAGTGAAGCTTTCGAAAAAATAATGGAGCTTTCCAAAAAAAAGTGAAGCTTTTGGGGTCGAAAGTGAAGCTTTCGGGGGGCAAAGTGAAGCTTTCGGAGTCGAAAGTGAAGTTTCAGGTGACGCGACGTTGGGAGGTGGGAAAGGGACAGGCTGAGGCTGAGGGCGATTTCCTCAACCTCAACCGCTCTTTCAGATCGGGTCCAGACTGACCCAGTTTGACCAGGGGCCGGCGCTGTGTCCGCGCATCGCCCTGGCGCGCAGGACGTTGAATTTGGATCGGCTCAACCCGGCTATCAGTATCCCTCTGCAATTGGGCGAGGATGCGACCAGCTTCCAGTTCCCTTCGATGCTCGGGTCGCCGTCGCAGGCCCACACCTGGTATCCTTTGGCGCCCGCCACCTTCGCGACCGAGGCGAAAAGCTGCCCCTTGGTGTCGAAGGTCAGCCTGAAATTGAGCGGGTGAGCGAGCTCGACCACGGCAGCGGTTGTTTTTTCTGCCGCACGTCCGATGCCCAGGGTTTCCGCTACCGTCGCGTCCTTGAGTGCGAACAATTTGGCCAAGCCGTGGACCAAGAGGAGTTCGCGGGCGGCGGCCTTTTGATCTTCCTCATAAGCCTTGGTCTTCTCCGGGTCGCCTTTCAAGGCGGCAGGGTAGTTCGTCTCCAGACGGTTGTTGAGCCCCGTGATGCTCTCGGGGGTCGGGAAGAGAGACATCAGGTATGCATGCCTCTCCGGGGTCAGCCATGCGGCAATGGCCGCGATTTTGGTGATGAGTTCCGGACCGTTTGTCAAGGGCATTGCTGGGCACCTCCTTTAGTTGGTTTTAACGATGTTACCGGGAGCCTCTCCAATGGCAAGCGACTTTTTTGCCTATCGGCCGTCGCCCCTTCGGGAGGCCCCGGAGAGGGAAAGAGTTCGGTCCCGCTAAGAAAAGCGGGGGGGGGGAGTGTCGGCTACGTCTTGCGCATCTTCGCGTTCCGGCGCGTCAAGATTCCGACTGCCGCGTTTGTTGCAGACAAATATTTGGCGCTTCTCCCGCTTCAGCAGTTTTTCCTTCCTGTTTCATCACCTGTTTCTCATACCCTGCAACTCCGGCACGACTGTTGCTGATCCGACACGCTATCTGTATTGATAGGGATCTGCTTCTGTCTTTTATGATCTTTTTTGACATCGCGGACAAGTATTAAGTTTTTTTATTTTCCCTATAAGTATCGGGGATTCAGCTCATACATGCATGGGATAAAGTTGTTCCAAATCCTGATTAAATGTGATATTTGTTGGAGCCGTCTTTGAGTGGCTGTTGGTCGGTCTTTACATAATTTTGGTCGGACCAAAAGCAGATGAGACAGCATTTAACTGTGTCGTAAACCAGAGGTTACAGTACATATGATGAGACGGTTTTGTTCGGCGTTCTTGTTCCTGCTCCTTTCCATTCAATTCGCTCAAGCAGAAGTGCCCGGTGCCGAACCCAAAGCGGTTACGGCCCCTGCTTCAACCGGTCTTACCACGGTCTCTCCCGGAGCGAGGTCCGGCCCCGGCGTTTCCGCGCAGGGAACAGGCCTTCCGACGGTTACCTCCCAACCGGTCGTTCCCCCTTTGCCGTCGGGGGAGGGGACCCCGACCGGGCTGCCCGGCAACGGTACGGGCGATGGCGCCCCGAGTGGTGCGGAAAATTCCGGCTCCGATCCGGCAAGCGCCAATGCCGAGATGTCGCTCAATGAAACCCTGATGTCCGCGGAAGACAGCGGCGTCAGATCCCCACAGCCGTTCCGCATAGGGAAGCTGACCCAGTTCGGCTACAGCTTTTTCCGCCAGCCCACCGCATTCGCACCCACCGTAGACATCCCCGTCGGTCCCGACTACGTGATCGGACCTGGCGACACCCTCCTCGTCACGACGTGGGGGAGTCTCGACGCCACCATGCCCCTCGAGGTCAACCGCAGCGGAGAGGTCACCCTTCCCAGGGTCGGCGCCGTCAAGGTTTGGGGGGTCCCCTTCGCCAAAGTTCCCGAGGTCATCCGGGGAGCACTCGGCCAGACCTTCAAGAATGTCCAGCTGAACGTCACCATGGGAAAACTGAGGCTGATGAAGGTCTATATCGTCGGCGAGGTCAACGCTCCCGGGGATTACGACATCAGCGCCCTGTCCACCGTGATAAACGCCCTTGCCGCTGCGGGAGGACCCACAAAGCAGGGGACCCTGCGCGCCATCGAGGTGCTGCGCGCGGGGAAGATCGTCGATACGGTCGATCTTTACGACTTCTTCCTCAAGGGGGACAAGAGCCGCGACATCAGACTACAGCCGGGCGACACCATCAACGTTCCGATCCACGGCAACCTGGTGGGCATAGCCGGCAACGCGAGAAAGCCCGCCATATACGAATTCAGGAATTCTCTGACCCTGAAGGAACTCTTCGAGATGGCGGGGGGGATTTCCTCTTCCAGCTATCTGCAGCGCATCCAGATTTCGCGCGTACTCGCAAACGACAAGAAGATCGTGGCGGATTTCAACCTCGATCCCAAGCTGTCCGGTCAGAGCCTGGACGCGCAGACTGCCGCGGTACAGCTTCAGGACATGGACATCGTCAAGATTTTCCCCATAGATTTCAGGGTGAGGGACCACGTGCAGCTGGATGGCTATGTACTGCGCCCCGGCAGCTACGCGCTCAAGGAAGGGATGCGGCTTAAGGACCTGATAGGTCCCGACAACCTGCTCCCCGAATACTACGGCCCGACCGTCGAGATCACCCGGTTGGTAGGTACCGATTTTCATCCTGAGAAGCTCTACGTGAACCTTGAGCTGGCCCTGCAAGGGGAAACCGACGACAACATCGCATTGCAAGAGTTTGACAGCGTGCGCGTGTTTTCCCGGTGGGAGATGGAAGAGGTCCCCACGGTCACGGTGAGCGGCGACGTCCAGAAGCCGGGCGCCTATCGTGTGTTCGACAAGATGACCCTGCGCGACCTCATCTTCGCCGCGGGCAACGTGAAAAAGACCGCCTACCTGCAAAACGCGGAGATCACGCGCACCATAATCGACAGGAGCGGGGTCAAGTCCCATATCATCAACGTGGACCTTGGGCAGGCGCTCAAGGGAGACCCGCAGGCGAACATACCCATCACCGAGTTCGACGAGGTAGTGGTCCGGCGCGTGCCCGAGTGGAAAGACGTGACGGACCGTTACTGCACCCTGTCCGGCGAGGTGAGGTTTCCCGGTGTGTACCCGATCATCAGGGGGGAGACCCTCAGTTCCGTCATCGAGAGGGCCGGAGGCTTCACCGGGAAGGCCTATCTGAGGGGCGCCAAGTTCACCCGGAAATTGACCAGGGAGATCCAGCAAAAGCGGATGGACGAGGTCATCACGCGCACCGAGCAGGACCTGATGCGCAAGCAGCAGGAACTGAGCTCCGTGGCCGCATCCAAGGAGGAGTTGGAGGCGACCAAGGCGACCCTGGAAGGGATGAGGGCCAGCCTAGAGAAGCTGAGGCAGGCAAAGGCTGAGGGGCGCGTCTCCATCAGCATCACCTCCTTAAAGGACCTGCAGGAGTCACTGTACGATCTGGAACTGCAGGGAGGGGACGCGCTGGAGATACCGCAGTCTTCCAAATCGGTCATGGTGTTCGGCGAGGTGTACAACCCGACCACAGTGATTGAGAGCCCCGGTGCTACCGTCGGCGACTATCTGAAGAAGGCAGGCGGACCCACCACCAATGCCGACGAAGCCGAGATGTACGTGGTACTTGCCGACGGCACCGTGGTCAGCAAGCGCGAGATGGGAGGCATCTTCTTCAACCCCTTCAAGTCGTACACGCTTCAGGCGGGCGACGCCATCGTCGTGCCGCAGCGGCTCGAGAAAGTGGCATGGATGCGTGATTTGAAGGATCTTGCATACATCATCGGTCAGACCGCTCTTGCTGCAGGGGTGTTGGTGGCTGCAGGGCTTTAGTGTAAGACCGCAACTGATGTATTTAATAGTGAAGTGGCAGGAGTAACTTGTAAATTCTAATTGATATAGACATGTGCTTTGAGCTGGAGAATTTTTCCAGTACTGGTCGATTCATGACTTTTTACACGGAGTTTCATTAAATGCAACAGCTAGAAGACGAACTCGTAACCCGTAGACCCGATTTTGCACCAAATCCAAGTGGTGATTCTATTAACCTTTTAGAGTATTTGGAAATTATTGCTAAAAAATGGCGCTTGATCGTAAAAGTTATGGTTGCCGCCTTTGTGATATCTATAATAGTTTCCCTGCAAAAGCCAAATATATATAGCAGTACGGCCTTGATTCTGCCTCCTCAGCAGGACAGTGGAATGATGGGGATGATGAGCGCACTGTCAGGTGGCATGGCCGGGTTAGCAGGTGACCTTCTTGGTAAAGGGACAACGGGTGATCTTTATGTGGGTATTCTTAATAGCAGAGCTGTCAAGGACACAATTATTGATCGTTTCAACCTAGTGGATGTTTTTAAACAGAAATACCGCCTTGACACATATAAGATCCTGGCCGCAAAGGCCGAAATCGCAGCAGGGAAGAAGGATGGAATAATTTCCATCACTGTAGAGGACAAAGATCCCAAGCTAGCTGCTGATCTGGCCAATGCATTTGCGGAGGAACTAGGCAGGCTGACGGTGAAGCTGAGTATCACTGGAGCCGCACAAAACAGGGGGTATCTTGAACAACGGCTAGCAAAGGCTAAAGATGATCTGAATCGGGCAGAAGAAGCACTGAAAACTTTTCGATCTAGCAACAAAGCTCTTGACGTGCCGGAACAGGCGAAGGCTGCCATCTCGGGCCTTGCCCAGCTAAAGGCCCAGCTCGCTATACAGGAAGTACAACTCGCCGGCATGCGCAGCCGCTTCACCGATACTACCCCAGAGGTTACCGACTTGAAGGCAAGCATTTCAAGTCTCCAGGCTCAAATCAACCAGGTGGAGGGGAGTGGACGAGGAAGTTCCATTCCCTCGATGGGGTCTGTTCCAGAGCTTGGCCGGGAGTACGTACGGTTGATGCGCGAATTCAAGGTTCAGGAGACCATTTTTGAATTGCTAACGAAACAATATGAGATGGCCAAGATGAGTGAAGCAAAAGATGTCGACGGAATTCAGATAATACAGAGAGCAACGGTACCAGATAAAAAAAGCGAACCGAAGCGAAGTATTATCGTTCTGGCCAGTACTTTTGCGGCTGGATTTGGAGCAGTTCTATATATCTTTATGCGCGAGGCTAGCGAACGGATATCACACGAGGATCGGGAACGGCTCCGTAGGATCAGGGCTTTATTCCCTACATTTGGACGGAGAGGATAATACGTCAGGAAGCTGGACCTCGTTGGCTCTTGGAGAAACAATTTGCCTGTGTTGAGATGGTGTTTGCCATCACTGCAGCTAGATAATTGATTGGATAACCGCAAATCCGTGGCTTTAAAGGTATGGGGCCTCCTAGCTGCCGAGGTGACTTTCGGCGATCCAGGTGGCCCGTTTTGTGGTAATGAGCAGCATCAGAAGGTAAAGCGAGAGGCTGTGGTGGTCCCTGCTCCCTCTGCGTCCTGTGCAGAATGATCTGAGTACCCGCATTGGAGGATTGATGATGGATTCATCGAACCTGCTAATCGGAAACTATGTTGAGAAAGATCGGTCAAAGGTAAAACTAACAGGGATAATCTCAAAAAATGGCCTTTACACTTTCATTGTCTAAACTGCTTAAGTCGGAAAAAAACAAGCGACTTTTTTCAAATTTCATTTCGCTTTTATTGATCCAAGGTACAAATTACGTACTACCTTTAATCACATTCCCATATTTAATCAGCAAGCTTGGCTTTGCAAAGTTTGGCATCCTATCATTTGCCAGTGCCTTCACCTACTATATGCAAGTATTTGTTGATTATGGTTTTAATTTGTCAGCAACGAGAGCTATATCCAAGCATAGAAAGGACCAAGCCTTTGTTAATGATATATTTTCATCTGTCTTGACAATCAAGGTGATTCTAACACTCATAAGTTTTTTGGTAGTATCGGTTTTAACAAAATCGGTAGACGCGTTTAGCAAAGACCCTGCAATATTTTTTCTGACTTTTGGTATGGTCATTAGTAGCGCATTGTTTCCTCTGTGGCTCTTCCAGGGATTTGAGGAAATGAAATACATTTCGCGTATTAATATATCGATGAAGTGTCTGGCAACAGTTCTGATTTTTTTAATCATCCAAGAAGAGAATGATTATATCAAGGTTCCAATTATTTATTCAGTATGTCTCATTTTAGCTTCCGTGATCGGTTTATTATTTGGCACCCAAAAGTTCAATATTAAATACACTTTTCCAAAATTTTCAGATGTTGAATATCACTTAAAGAACAGTTTTCATATCTTTATAGCCGGCTTCTCTGGGAATTTATATGGCCAAGGTACAGTAGTCATCCTTGGTTTCGTTGCTACTCCTCAAGTTGTTGGCTTTTATGCAACTGCTGAAAAAATTGTAAAAGCTTTGTCTGGGCTCATGCAACCTGTAAGTCAAACTCTCTACCCGCATATTAGTCAAATGACTGCTGAGAATCAGGGCATTTTTTTAAGTCAAACGCGTAAGTATGTATTTTTTATATCCTTTATCATTTCAATATCTCTAAATTTTCTTGGTAAAGATCTTCTGAGCATATTTTTCAATTGCAAAGAGTTAGAAATAATCACTTCACTCAGGCTTCTCTCCGTAGTTTTATTTTTTACATACATGAACATGTACTTTAATGTATTCCTGTTGGCTTTACGCCTTGATAACATCCTTTCAAGGCTTTATTTGGTAGTTGGTATCTCTTTCTTGCTCTTCTCATACTATTTAAGCTTGCGTTATTCATTATATGGCACATGTCTCAGCCTCTTAATTGTTGAAGTTTCAATATTCATGTTTAGCTTGTACTGTCTGCGTAAGAACCAACCAAACTATTTAAAACCTTCATACGCGATTGGCTGATACCATGATCTTTGTTTCCGGCACCGACTGTTAGTTTCAATGCTCTGAATAAATGGCAGTGCCTCCACAAGAAGGTAGCAATGAATAAAAGAAGAATAGCCCTTGTCTTTGAAGGTCTCCAAGAAGTTCACCTGCATAAGGATGTTGGTATGATTCCATACGTCCTAGCCAGAGATTTCCAATATGAGTCCGAAATTCTATTTTTAAAAGACAAAAATAATTCCGGTCTGGAAGGTTTGTCTAGCATCGTAAAAAATGTTCCCTTCGCCAAACGCTTTTGTTTTCTTCCAGATAAATTCGGATTTCAAATTTTTAAAAAGATTGGGCTGCTCTATTACCTTGCTGTACACGCAAGAAAAATTGACGTTTTGATGCTTTTTCATCCTTCTTATGATAGATATTTTTTCACACGTCTTTACAAGCTGTTAAACCCAAAAGGTCTTGTTTATTTAAAGCTCGATATGGGCCACCGAACCTTAAGTTATTTGGAAAAATTGATTGCTGAAAATAAGATGAGGTTTTCATATTTTTTCAGAAGGAATATCGAGTTGACAGACATCATCAGTATAGAAACCTACGATAAATATAAAATATTATCTGCTGGTTTTGTCGGTATCGATATAAGTACTAAACTAATTCATATTCCTAACGGGTTTGATGAAAGCAATAAAATGGACTTTGATTTCGAAGACAAAGGAAATATTATTATCACCGTTGGTCGAATAGGGACCTATGAGAAAAACACTGAAATGTTTTTGAGCATTGTAGAAAAACTCAATTTACGAGACTGGAAAATTTTCCTTATTGGACCCATAGAACCTTCCTTCGAAATAACTCTTTGTGAATTTTATAACCGTAATTCAGAACTCAAGGATAAGGTGTTTGTGGTTGGGAACATATCAGATAAAGAGACACTCTATGAATGGTATAGAAAGAGCAAAGTATTCTGCCTGACCTCTAGGTATGAAGCTTTCCCACTTGTCTTTCCTGAAGCACTGTACTTCGGCAACTATATTGTTACAACAGATGTCGGTGCTGCTAATGACATAACAAAAGACCAAGCCTTGGGGAAAATTTGTGGCATAGATGATGTCGCTGGTATGGTTTCCATTTTACAGTCTATCATCGATGAAGACATTGATCTAAAATCCTATTATGCAAAAATAACCCATCATGCCAAAGACCAGTTTATTTGGAACAAGATTGTAAATCAACTGCACGGCAGATTAGAGCAACTCTATGAAAACTAGCGCCCGGATTGAAATAATTATTGTGACATATAATTCCGCGGGAATCATTCGTGGATGCCTTGAGAGTCTGTACTCTAAAAGTACCAATATCGTCTTTGATACGACAGTGGTCGACAATGATTCTCACGATGGAACCACTGACATAATTGAACAATATTTTCCAGATGTGAAATTGATCAAGAACCACACCAACGCCGGTTTTGGTAGCGCTAATAATCTTGCGCTTAGAGAAAGCACTGCGGAATTCGTATTTCTACTTAATCCAGATATTTTGTTATTGAATGACGCAATAGAGATACTAACCAAATTTATGGACGAACATCAGGAGGCAGCCGTGTGCGGCTGTAACCTGTTTAGTGAAGTTATGGAACCCCAACCATGTTATGGTCATTTTCCATCACTAAACCAGATATTCTGGGAGCAATTACTCAAAAATATTTTTCGCGAGCACTATAAAAAGCATTTCTCCTTGATTACTAAAAATGACAGTTCTGTTCCGTTAGTAGTTGATTATGTTTCAGGCTCTAATATGTTCATTAGGAGAAAAATTTTAGATCAAGTCGGATATTTTGATGAAGACTTTTTTCTTTATTACGAAGAGACTGAACTGACCTTTAGAATCAATAAACAGGGATATAAGATTTTTCTAGTACCAAAAGCTAAGCTGATTCATATCGGCGGCACTTCTTTGAATATGGACGAGTCAAAAAAATACTGCATCTTCAAAAAAAGCGAGAAGGTTTTTTTCCAGAAGGCATATGGGAGAAGAGCCTGGAATATTGCATACTTATTTTACTACATGAACTATTTGCTTAAGTGGAAATTGACCCGCAACCGTAAGTTCTTTCATTTTTTAGAGGCTCTCAAAAAGGCATAAAATGACTATCGAGAAAGTGTTTTCTGTCTTGATGATGGTTGTATACTCTATATCTATACTCTTCCCAGTGCTGGCAAAGCTGGTTGATGTATCCTTTGTTACCCTCCAGAGCCAGTTGAAATCATTTTTATTTTTAGGAATGATGGTTTTTTTATGCCTTAACTTAATTCACCAATATGCATCCTCTCTTGAAATACCCAAGGCAATTGCTCGATTTCTTGGAGTACTTCTTGCCACTATTTTCCTTTTTTTTGTAAGGGTGAAACTTGATGGTACTGATTTTAATACCTGGAACAAACATTTCCAGTTGCTAGGGTTGCCTTACGTTTTTTTTGCTGTGTTTGCTTTTCAGTTTATTACCAATATTGATAAAATTTACCTTTTTTTGCGTCTTCTCGTATATAGCAGTTTCGGGCTTTCGCTAATAGCCATATTTCAATGGGTTGTTGGTCCATCCTTCTTGATGGCACTAGGTCTAGATCTTAGTGTGGGAGGACTCGAATTTACGTTGGGTAGTGCAAAAGATAAAGAAGGCGATTATATTTTCAGAGCCTTTGCTACCTTGAATAACCATTACGAACTAGCAGCGATACTGATTGTAGGCGTGTTGGCCTTATTTATTTTATTTAAACTCAAACAGATAGCATGGTCATCTTTCCTGGCTTTTTTCTGTACAATTGTTTTTGGTCTGCTGACAACTTACAATATAACTGGGTGGCTGCTATTGCTGATCACAAGTTTTGTTTTTATTAAATTATCGAATAAATTTTCTATAAACCAAATACGATACTATCATTCACTAAAAGGGAAGCTTACGCTTCTATTCATATTGTGCTTTGTTTCGGTAATTCTCGTCGCAACAAATGTAGTTGATAGGCTTGTGATTAATACCAATTTAGTTGACAGTAGTTTTGCTTGGCGATTATTTTTTATGCAGAACCAAATTAGCTCTTTGTTCGCTTCTCCCTTTGGATTGGGATGGTCATATGGCTATGAGACTGGCAAAGCATTACCATTTATGGCAACTGCTGATAATTACTTCTTATGGGTTTCAATGCTTGGCGGGTTTCCTTTTTATCTTTTATTCCTTTATTTATTTTTTGCTCCGCTATGGTTTGGCTACAAGAATATGAAAAAGGTGTATTGCCACTATCCTCAATATTACTATTTGTACATAGGAATTTGGTGTTTTGTTTTCAGTGGGGTTGTCTGCTGTTTCTCTAATGCGTTTATTACTTACACAGGTGTTAGTAATTATTTTTTTTGGATTGCGGTTGGTCTGATCTATAAGATTGGCGGTTTTTCAGAAACCTGCCACCATGAATCGCTGATCACTGGAAAAAATTCTGCTTCAGTAGTCGCTGTGTAAGTATTGACCGGCAGATTGTCCATTGCTTTATTCTGTGAAAACTCAACGTGTCCGTACAATTAAGGGTAGGTAGCATGACGCCGCATGTACTTCATTTACTCGATACTTGTTCTAGGGGAGGCGCAGAAACCCTTCTTTTGGACGTCTTTAGAAATTATAGCGACACTGATATGTTTATTTATTTTTGTTCTTTCCAAGGTGGTGAACTTGAAAAGGATCTCATAAACACTAGGGTCAAGTCAGCTAAGATTTCTCGCAAATACCCAGTGGATTTAGTTGCTGTATTGCGATTAAGAAGGTTTATCAAATCAAACCGCATTGATGTTATTCATACCCATTTCATCGTGGACACTGTGCACGCCTATTTCGCCATTATTGGTTTAAATGTAAAAATTATCCATACTCACCACGGCTATGATTTCTACAATAGTTTTAAAGATAAGCTCAGTTTGTTTTTTCTTTTACCTAGAATTGATGCACATATCTTCGTCAGTAAAACATTGCGGAAGTATTATACTGAAAAGTATAGGTGTATAAATAATAGTTTTGTTGTTTATAATGGTGTCGATACAAGGAAGATGGTCCCAACAGGTAAGGATATTAGGCAAGAATTAGGGCTTGACCAAAGTGTAATTTTGCTCGGGATGGTGGGTAATTTTACTAACACAGGGAGAGACCAAATAACGATCTGTAGGGCGCTCGTCAGAGTTGTGGAGGATTATCCCACAGTCCATTTTGTCTTTGCTGGAAGGAATTCTGCTAAGAACCCAATTTATTATGATGAATGCGTTGAATTCTGTCACCTAAATAATCTGCAGGGAAATGTTCATTTTGTTGGGTCTAGAAATGACGTCCAAGACATATTGAATGCCCTAGATTTATACGTTTATGCTTCTAATCATGATACTTTTGGCCTAACACTTGTTGAAGCTATGATGTGCGATGTACCCGTCATCGCTAACGATTTATCACCTTTTTTAGAAATCTCTGATAATGGGAAGTATATTGATATTTATCAGACCAAGAACATCACCGAACTTTCTAGCAAGATCCTTGATAAGATATCTTCTCTGGGCCATAAGGTTAGTTCGAAGGAATATGCCCGCAATAATTTTTCAATCCAAAGACATCTTAACTGTCTATCGTCGGTATATCAAAAGGTTCTTAGTTCAAAACCGCATGACATTGTGCAAGACTTTGATGGGTTTTTTACTTAACCGGAAGTTATCTCTTTTTGCTTTTAGTATTACCGCAAGCAACATGGTCATTATCTATTACAAAGGTTGAACTATAGTGAAAATTCTGCTCACAAATTATCGTTATTTTGTTTCTGGTGGCCCCGAGCGTTATTTATTTAACGTAAAATCACTGGTTGAAAAAGCTGGTGATCAGGTAATTCCTTTTTCTATTTCCAACAACCAGAATGTGCCTAACGAATATTCCAGTTACTTTTTGTCTCCTATTGGCGACGGTAGCCAAGTCTACTTTAAGGAAATCGAAAAGTCGCCCAGTAACTTAATAAAACTTCTAGGGCGCAGCTTCTATTCTTTTGAGGCTAAAAGAAAGTTGGAACGACTGCTAGATCGGCATCCTGTAAATATTGCCTATATTCTGTATTTTCTACGCTGGATTTCGCCTAGCATCCTTGATGTATTTCAGGCGAGGGGCATACCCGTTGTGGTGCGAGTATCAGATTTTTCCTATTTATGCCCCCAGGCACATTTTCTCAGGAATGGCCAAGTTTGCGAGCTCTGCAAGAACGGGAGTTTTTTGCCTTCAATTAAGTACAAGTGTGTGCAAGGGTCTTTTCTGGCGAGTGTGGTCAACGCAGCAGCACGTAAACTTCACAGTTACAGGGGGATATGGAGTAAGGTCGACGCTATTATATGCCCTTCCCGTTTTATGCTTGAAAAGATGATTGAAGGTGGTTTTCCGCAAAAGAAACTCCATCATGTTCCAACCTTTGTAGATATAGAACAATTCGACCCTTGCTACGAAACAGGGGATTATTTTCTCTATTTTGGGAGAGTGGCCCATGAGAAGGGGATAGCTACTTTACTTGAGGCTTTTAGCCGGTTTACAAAAAATTCTCTCACTCCTGGTCCTTCGCTCAAGATTGTTGGAAGATCAAATGACGGTGAACGTGACCGTCTTGAGGAAGTAGTTAAGGAGCAACAAATTCCCGGTGTTTATTTTATTGATGAACAGGACCTTCCAAGCCTTAAAGAGACTATCCGCAAATCTTTGTGTGTTATAGTTCCCTCTATATGGTACGACAATATGCCTAATGTAGTATTAGAGAGTTTTGCTAGTGGTAAACCGGTCATAGCCAGCGATCTAGGGAGCTTGCCTGAATTAGTAGTTGAAGGTAAAACTGGCCTTCTTTTTTCACCTGGGAATCCCGACCATCTAGCAGAATGCCTTTGTGCTATTGTCGAAAATCCTGACCAAACATCTGCAATGGGACGTGAATCGCGCAGGGCAGCCGAAACGCTTTATTCCCCTTCCGCTCACTCTGCCAAACTCCGTGGCATTTTCACAAAGCTTACCCACAGGTAACTTTTAAGGGGGATAACTGTGGGTTAATGACTTTGCGTAATCTGGTGGTGCCCCAGTTGTTTCAATTGCAAAAAAGGACATCTCTTTCACCACCTCAAGTACACACATATTCTAAACTGTACTGTGTTGAAAGCTATAGGCGCATAAAAGCTAAAATTATACTTTAGGAATTTGTAATGAATATTGCACTTATCGGCACCCGTGGTGTCCCTGCCAACTATGGCGGTTTTGAAACTTTCTATGAAGAGCTTGGCAAACGCTTGGCCGAACGTGGACACAAAGTCACCGTCTACTGCCGTGATAGCTACTATCCTACAAAGCTAATTGAACATTGTGGGATGAGGCTGGTTTATCTGCCCAACGTCAACCGCAAGTCCCTTGATACGTTGTCGCATACCTTTTTTTCGATCCTTCATGCAATCAGAGAACCGTTTGATGTCTACATGGTTTGCAATGCCGCGAATAGTCCGGTCCTTTTGCTGCCACGACTCTTGGGAAAACGGATTGCCATCAACACTGACGGCCTTGAGTGGAAACGTGGGAAATGGGGCAAGGTGGCAAGGGCGTATTACAAGCTGTCGGAGCGTATAGCTACAATTCTTGCTCATCGTGTCATTGCTGACTCACGCGGCATCCAGAGTTACTACACCAGCGAATACAATACATCCACGACCTTCATCCCTTATGGCGCTTATCTCGGTAAAAGCACCAAACCTGAATTGCTTGAAAAGTTGGGGCTTAAACCAGGGCAATACTTTTTGCAGATTACCCGCTTTGAACCCGAAAACAATCCGCTGTTGACTATTGAAGCTTATAAGAAACTCAAAACCGACAAAAAATTGGTCATAATAGGCGGTGTTCCCTACGAAAGCGATTACTCACGGAAAATCGCTTCTGAATCCGCTGGTCACTCTGACATAGTGCTACCCGGTTCCATCTACGACAAAGAGTTGTTGAACGAAATCTGGTGCAATTGTTTCGCGTACATTCATGGCAATGAGGTTGGTGGTACAAATCCCGCTTTACTGCAAACCATGGCTTCAAGCTGTTTCACAATTGCCATTGATGTCTCGTTCAGCCGCGACGTTTTGGACGATGCCGGTATCTTTTTTACCAAGGACGCAACGGTTTTATCAGACCGAATGCAATGGGCACTGGACCACGAAGGGCTGCTTCCAGCATACAAAGATAAAGCGGCCGAAAGGATTCGACTCAACTACAATTGGGACAAGGTGGCAGATGATTATGAAAAGCTGTTTTTAGATATGACAAAGCGATAAAACACATTGGCACATTTAAGGACTGCTCTTTATCTGCTTGGTTTTTTTAACGGTATGCGCGGCCCTAAGCCATTGATGGTTTCTTGTGAGACAGAAATAATTTCTTTTGATTCTGAAAAGATTTAAGTTCCTCTGCTAGTAGCCGATACATTGCCATTGTACTGCCAAATAACGGGTTTTGCTTCACTTGCTCAAAGTAGCGGTGAGCAGATGCCACCGCCCACCATGTTTGGTGGCAAAGGGCTTTTGTGATGACTGTTGCACTGAATTAGTCAAAAATAATTCTGAGCGTTTTGTTTTTAATTTGCTTTTATGCTGTTTGTCTTGCAGGCTTTTTTGACCCTGACATTGCTTCAGGACTCAATTCATAATAACAAATTTCTTGTTTTTTTTAACGAAGTGAAGTAGGTTTTCGATCATTTGTTAATTTGAGAAGGCTAGTCTTGCAGGTCGTTGTACTGATGTTTTGTGATAGGGTGGAGGAACAATGTTGAAGCAGCGTGCAGGGGTTTTAAAAAGAGCTCATATAATTTTCGATGCAGCACTTGTCATAGCAGCCTTTTTGCTGGCATTCAACCTGAGGGTGCAATTCGGAGGGCTCAGGCATCTCGACACGTATACCTGGCTGCTCATCGTCGTCATTCCTGTCTGGCTCGTACTTTTGGAGCGCAACGGCTACTACAACTCGCAACGCATGAGCACACCCTGGTCCATCCTGAAATCCCTGGCCACGGTCACCGCCATCGGTGGGGTGCTCACTTCCTCCGTCATATTTCTCGTTGAGCCCCAAGGGTTTAGCAGAAGCTTCTTTGGAACCTTCCTCGTCCTCTCCTTTTTCTTCCTGTTGGCCGAACAATTCCTGGTCCGCTATTTTCTGAGCCTGTTCCGCAAGAAGGGTTACAACTATCGAAACATCCTGGTTGTCGGCACCGGGAACAGCGCCGCCAAGGTTCTGTCCATCCTGGACAGCAACAAGGGGTGGGGGATGAAGGTCGTCGGCCTGGTGCATTCGCAGGATGGCTCACAGATGCGCGAGTTGCATGGGCACCCAGTCATAGGCACGCTTGCCGAAGTGGTCGAGATCTGCAAGGAACACCCTGTGGACGAGGTCGTTTTTTGCGACAGCAGTGAGAATTCCTGGTCCGAGTTGGCCAAACCGCTTCAGGCGCTTAGCGAGATGGGCATCATTTGCCGGACCGTACTCAACCTCCACTACCATTTTGAAGGCAAGAAGGAACTCGGCATGCTGCATGGCGAGGTGCCGCTGCTTACTTTCCGCTCCGTTTCCGCGGATGCCGACCAACTGCTTTTAAAGCGCTGCCTTGACGTGGTTGGTTCATGCGTCGGACTCGCCTTTTCCGCCTGCCTTTTCCCTTTCATCGCACTGGCCATAAAGCTTGAGTCTCCCGGCCCGCTGTTCTTCGGTCAGACCCGGGTCCGGGAAAACGGCAGGACCTTCACCTGCTGGAAGTTCCGCTCCATGTACCGGGATGCCGAGGCGCGCAAGCAGGAGCTCATGCACCTGAACGAGATGGAAGGTGCCATTTTCAAGATCAAAAACGACCCCCGTGTCACAAAGGTGGGAGCCTTCCTCAGAAAGACCAGCCTGGATGAGTTGCCGCAGTTCTGGAATGTGTTCAAGGGCGAGATGAGCCTGGTAGGCACCAGGCCGCCGACACCCGCCGAGGTGAAGGGGTACAAGAACTGGCAGCGCAAACGGATAAGCATGAAGCCTGGCATCACCGGCCTGTGGCAGGTGAGTGGCCGCAACCGCATAACGGACTTCAACGAGGTGGTGCGGCTCGACATCGAATACATCCACACCTGGAGTCTTGCTACCGATATCCGGCTGATTCTGCGCACCCTCAAGGTAGTCCTCTTCAGGGAAGGCGCCTGCTGAACGCCACAACTTTCGTAGTCATGAGGTACTGCTTGAAACGACTGCTGCGCCACGCTTTTCTAACGCTATCTGTCTACAGCCTGCTTTCGCGCGCCGTCTCCGCCGAAGCGGAGTCTTTTCATAACGGCCTGTCCCTCCAGGGCTTCACTGGCGTGCTCAACACACCAAATGCCCACGTGACGGAAGAGGGGTGGCTGTACGCCCAATACGCCAACCAGGAAGAAGGCAAATGGCGGCACAGGGTGCCTTTTCAGGATGATTACCAGTTCTCGGTCGGAATGTTCAGTTTCGTCGAACTGGGCGGGCGTTTCTTTGAGGCTCCCCGCGCAGGAAGGGATCTGTCGGCAAACATCAAGTTCACCTCCGCTCCTCTGACACGCGACTATCCGATGCTGCCGGTTTTGGCTGCGGGCATCCAGGATATAGGCGGCGGGGCCGCCTTGTTGCAGAGCAAGTATGTCGTAGTATCTCAGGACCTCTGGCGGCTGCGACTCTCGGCAGGGTACGGGGCTGGCCCCGACCGGATGGACGGTCCGTTTGCCGGCGGCGAACTGAAACTGCACGACTGGGTCTACCTGCTGGGAGAGTACGACACCCAAGAAACAAACGTCGGCGCCAGGATGGTGCTGCCGCAATTTTGGAAGGTGCCGGTCAGGTTCACTGCCACCGTCAAAACCTCGCTCGATTATCAGCCGGGTAACGTGGATATCGCCGTCGGGCTGAGCGTACCGCTCGATTTCCGTATGAGAGGCGCTAAGAATCCGGCACCAACCCGTCCGATAGATGCAAAAGCCGAACGTGTGGCCGCCCCGGCTGCTGATCAGGTAACCAGGGTTGAACCCTCGGCCGTTGATGCGCCCGCCGTGGCGCCGGTGCTGGCTCGGAAACCGCAACCCGGGCTGCCCGCGGCGACACCGGCTTCACTGCAAGCAGCCCTGGCCAGGGAGGGTTTTCTCAACGTCCGTGTCGGGACCATGGATCGTACCCTTGTCGTAGAGTACGAAAACACCGTCTTCAACCATAACGAGCTCGATGCGCTCGGGCTGGTTTCCGGTCTCGCCAGCCAAATGGCGCCGGACGGCATGGAAACCGTTCGTCTTGTTGTGAAGCGTCGCAACATACGTGTGGCTACCCTCAGCATGCCGCTTGGTCAACTGCGGCGCTTTCTCGCAGGAAGCGAGGGGGCGGAGGGACTGCGCGACCGCTTGGTGTTTGAACTTGGCGGGGAAGGGCTGGAGCACGTCAGCTATGAAAGCGCCCAGTCAAACGGCAGCTTTTTGAACACCTCTCTTTCCATCTCTCCCGGCTTGACCACCTTCGTGGGCACCGAGGTCGGCGCGTTCGACTACCTGCTCTCGGTCAAGCCCGAGATAAACACCCAGCTCTGGAAGGGGGCGGCGTTCACCGTCCGCTGGGACCTCCCCGTCTCCTGGAGCGAGAACCTGGACGACCGCAGGCATTTCCGCAACAGCAGGGGACCGTCGCAGATGGACCGCCTTATGCTCTTCCAGGCTATGCAGCCACTGCCTTCTGTACTGCTGCAGTTGGGGGGAGGGATGGTGGTCCCGGACCGTTACGGCATGCTGAACGAGGCCCTCTGGAGCCCGGGAGACGGTCGGCACCGCCTCCGCCTTTCCCAAGGGTGGAACGAAGACGACAAGACCAAGAAACAGTCCGATCTGCTGCTCGGCTCGTACCGCTACTTCTACGCACCGCTCAATCTCTCGGTGGAAGCGGCTGCAGGAAAATTCTGGGCAGAGGACACGGGTTACAGCGTGGAGTTGAAGAGGTTCTGGGAGGACACTGCCGTCTCCTTTTACTTCAAGGACTCGAAGGGGCTGGACGACAAGAAGTGGCGCGCGGTTGGTGTCCAGTTCTCCCTGCCGCTCACCCCGCGGCGCGACATGCGGCCCGTCGCTAAAATGCAGCTGCGCGGACCGGATGAGTGGTCATACGCACAGGAAACTACCTTGAAGAACAACAACATCAAGAGCGCCAGGGGGAGCCTGAACTACCTTGCTCCTTACCCCCTTACGCTAAACCCGCAGCCGTCACAGGCGCTGTACCGTTCCTTCTATAATCGCGACCGCCTGAGCGCGGCCTATGTCAGACAGCACATCGATCGTCTGAAAGAGGCATGGCTTAAATACGGCACTAGTACTTCCCAGGTACAGTAAAGAACTGTTTGGTGTAACTGAACTATTTTAAATTAAGCTTTTTGTATTGAAGTATTCACTGTATTAATGTATTAAAGTAGGGCAAATTCTGGCAGGGATCTTAATAAACTACGGAGGGAAACATGATTGTTAGGTCTAAATTGATTGGTGGTTTGTGCGCGCTCGCTCTGGCTGGCTCTTTTACAGGTTGCGGTACCAACGGTGCCGGCCCTCAGGGGCGTCTGGTACAGGGGCCGGTTGTTAACGCAACCGTCTTTGCAGATAACGCTGCAGGCGGGGTGCGTTTCGTGCAGGACGCAAACGAGGTCTACACGTTCTCCAACCTCGTTACCGGCGACTACATTCTCCCCTCGACCCCGAGCTACAACTACATCCTGGTCTCCAAAGGCGGGACCGACAAGCTGACCAACCAGGCCGCCATCCAGTTGCTGGCACCGGCAGGCTCCGCTAACATCACCCCCTTGACCACACTGGTGGCGCTCGACACCACCGGCACGGTGAAGGCAAAGCTGCAGGCCCTCATGCCGGCTGGCGCCTCCTATGACGCGGACATCTCCGTCACGGCGAGCCGCGCAGTGCTGCTGGTGGCGAAGTCCGTGGAGACCATGGTGCAGAGCTTGACCGATGCAATCGTCACTAAGGCGGGTAGCGGTAACATCTCCGCAAACCAGCTGGCGGTCATCCAGGCACAGACCATCCAGGCCATCGCAACTCAGTTCGCCAACCCGGCTGTCACCGCGGGTACCATGGCTGCGCCGGCTACCCTCTCCGCCTCGCTGCAGGCTGCCGCAACCACGGCCGTTACCAGCATCAACGCCGCCAACTCCAACATCAACATCCCTAGCGCCACCGCGACCGCCATCGCCTCCAGCTCGGTAACCGCTACCGCTGCCGCGCTCAGCGTCGGCGCCGCTGCCACCACCACTGCGATCTCGGGTGGCGAGACTGCAGTCATGACCGCCTCAGTGGCCCAGCAATTCGTTACTGCTGTCACCACCCAGTCCGCTACCGCATCCGCGACGATTGCCGCCGCTGCTACCCCGACCAACTACACCCCGCCGGTCGTACCGGTTTCTACCCCCGGCGTCGACACCACCGGCACCACCGGCGGCACCACCGGCGGCACCGGCACTTCTTTCTAAGTCGCTGCCAGCCGGTCCGTTGAAAAACGAGAGCCCTTCCTTTACTGGAAGGGCTCTTTTTTTTTCTCGGCGGGACCACATGGCAAGAGTCAGTCGGCAGCCGGCATGAGATCATCCATGTTGCATCGTAAGGCCGTGGCCAACCGCTTCAGAAGCGATGCCGACGGATCACGCTTCCCGCATTCGATCTGGGATATAGCCGGCGCGGACACACCACACGCCGAGGCTAAAGCGGCACCCGTTATCCCACGATAATCGCGCCAGACCGCCAGCGGGTGCTCGCCCGACAACAACCTGTCGACCAAATCGCCGGGAAATGTTTCGTCTTCTCCGGAAGCTATCCGAGCCGACAGCATGCGGGCTTCGGCGATGTCTTCCAGGTCTTCAAGTCGATCCTGTATTTTGCACCATTCATCGTATGGAATGACTGCGTATTGGGGTTTTTTCCCGCTGGATATGATTTGCACGCTCATTTGTAAACGTCTCCTCTAGCTCCTATCTTCAGAACATACACAATGAGTTCATTGTCATTGAATTCACATACCGCTCGCCAACCACCCTACGCGCAGACGCCAGAAGGGGGTGCCCGACAGGGGTTTCCAGTCACCCGTGTAGGTGTCGGGGCTGTCTGCTATCGAGACCAGTTCGGATCTCATCCTTTCGGCAATCCCTCGCGGCATTTTCAGAAGCGTCTTTAACGCCTGTTTGTGATAAATCCGCCTCGATAATAACTATCCGTTAAGTTGAAGTCAACTGACGGGTAACTAAAGGCGCTTATTTGGCGCGGTTGACACCGGGACACGGCTCATTGTTTAACAGCTGCGGTCGCCTTTTTTGTGACCCGCACACTAAAGGTTCCGGTATCCGCGTCGAAGAGTACTGCTGTTACTACTTCAAGACGCAAAGGGGTGCCGCTTCATGAATCATTCTTCCATTTCTAGGTTCAGCGTGCTGCAGCAGATCATCTTCCTCGCTTTGGTCTGCATCGCCGGTCTTGCCGTCGTCTCCGTGACCGCCTACTCGATCATCAACAAGGTCAAGGTGACGGGGCCGATATATCAGCAGATCGTCCAGGGAAAGGACCTGGTGGCGGACATCCTTCCTCCCCCGGAGTACATCATAGAGTCCTACCTCGTCGTGCTTCAATCCGCCCGCGAGACCGACGCGGCCAAGATCCAGGGTTACCGGGAAAGGTTCAAGAAATTGCAGGGCGAGTATGAGGGGCGCCATGCGTTCTGGGTTAAGGAGCTTGCCGAGGGGGAGGCGAAGCAACTCCTGGTGGAGGCTTCCTACCGCCCTGCGATGGATTTCTACCGTGGCGCTGAGAGCGACTTCTTCCCTGCGCTGGTGGCAGGGGACCTGGTGAAAGCGAACGACGCGGTCGCCAAACTGACTGCGCTGTACGATGCACATCGTGGCCAGATAGACAAACTGGTATCCATCACCAACGCGAAGGGGGTTCAGATAGAGCAGGAATCCTCCCGGACCTTGAGCAAGTCGACCTTCGTGCTGGTGGCGCTCTGCCTGGCCACCATCATCGGCTGCCTCATCCTCGGCCTGTTCATCATCAGGGGGATACACGGCACCTTCGTCGCCTGTACCTCCATTGTGGACCGCATAGCCGCGGGCGATCTCTCCATCGCGGTCCCGGTAGAGGGGAGGGGGAGCGTGAGGGACATGCTGATCAGCCTCAAGGCGATGGTCGAGCGGTTCGAGACGGTGATGCACCAGATCGGCAACACCTCAGGGACCCTGGTCCATTCCTCGAACAGCCTCTCTGTTGCCTCGGAGCAGATCGCCAGCAGTGCCGAGAAGGCCGCCGCCGAGTCGACCACCATAGCGACCGCCGGCGAACAGATGGCGGCGACCTCTACCGAGATTTCGCAAAGCTGCCACCATGCCGCCGCAAATTCCCGCTCCACCAGCGAGATAGCCCAGGCCGGCGTGGCGGTGGTTGCCGGCACCATCACGGTCATGGAGCAGATCGCGGAGCGGGTGAAGGGACTCTCGGGCACGGTGGCGCAACTGGGTGAGCGCAGCGACCAGATAGGGGCGATCATCGGGACCATCGAAGACATAGCGGACCAGACCAACCTGCTGGCTCTCAATGCTGCCATCGAAGCGGCCAGGGCAGGGGAGCAGGGGCGCGGATTTGCCGTGGTAGCCGACGAGGTCCGTGCCCTGGCGGAGAGGACCACCAAGGCGACCCGCGAGATCGGCGACATGATCAAGGCGATCCAGTCCGAGACCAAGGGGGTGGTGGACGCGATGGAGGAAGGGGTGCACGAGGTGGAGAGCGGCACCTCGGAGGCGACCAAGTCAAGCAGCGCCCTCCGGGAGATCCTGGACCAGGTGAACGCGGTTTCCGGAGAGATCGTGCAGATTGCGCAAGCCGCCGAGGAGCAGACCGCTACCACAGGCATGATCAGCTGCAACATCCAGCAGATAACCTCGCTCGTGCAGGACACCGCACAGGGTTCCCACCACTGCGCAACGCAGGCGGTGCAGCTCTCGTCCTGCGCGAAGGACCTGGAGCGGATACTGCAGCAGTTCAAGCTGGCGAGCTAAGGCCAAAGGCCAAGGCCAAGGCCAGGTTGAGGTTGAGGTTGAGGTTGAGGTTGAGGTTGAGGTTGAGGTTGAGGTTG
>CAZFMI010000014.1:0-69699 GCA_964519915.1 uncultured Geomonas sp. | reverse complement strand
CGGATCTAGTTTGAATCCCCAGAGGCAAGGGGGATGGGCTGCCGCTCCTCCCCCCGGAGGGGGAGGTTTCGGTTCAGGTCCCTACGAGGCCGCGGCGGGGGCGGTGACGAAGTGGTGGCTCGCCTTGGTATCCGGGCGGTAGACCTTCATCAACGCTTGCGCCATCTCGGCGGGGGTCGCCGCCACACTGATGCCGCAGGACTCGAGGATTGCGACCTTCTCGGCCGCGGTCCCCTTGCCGCCGGAGATGATGGCGCCGGCATGTCCCATCCTTTTTCCCGGAGGCGCGGTGCGACCCGCGATGTAGCCTGCGACCGGCTTGGTCATATGCTCCTTGACGAAGTAGGCGGCTTCTTCCTCGGCGCTGCCGCCGATCTCGCCGATCATGATGACCGCCTCGGTATCGGGATCCTCCTCGAACATCCTGAGACAGTCGAGATGGCTCGTGCCGTTGACCGGATCGCCGCCGATCCCGACGCAGGTGGACTGCCCCAGGCCGTAGCCGGTCAGCTGCCAGACCGCCTCGTAGGTGAGGGTGCCGCTGCGGGAGACGACGCCGACCTTGCCGGGGCGATGGATGTAGCCCGGCATGATGCCTATCTTGCACTGGCCGGGGGTGATCACGCCGGGGCAGTTGGGGCCGATCAGGCGGGTCTTCTTACCCTGCATGTATTGCTTGACCTTGACCATGTCGAGGACCGGGATCCCCTCGGTGATGCAGCAGACCAGATCGAGGCCGGCATCGACCGCTTCCATGATGGAATCGGCGGCGAAGGGGGGGGGGACGTAGATCACGCTCGCGGTGGCGCCGGTCTCCTTCATCGCCTCGGCGACCGTGTTGAAGACGGGGAAGCCGTCGACGCTGGTCCCTCCCTTGCCGGGGGTCACCCCCCCTACCATCTGGGTGCCGTATTCACGGGCGCCCTGCGCGTGGAAGAGGCCGGTGGCCCCGGTGATCCCCTGGGTGATGACCTTGGTGTTCTTGTCGACTAAGATGCTCATGCTCTCCCCCCTTTGGCGGAAACGGCCATCACTATTTTCCGGGCGGCGTCGGCCATCCCGTCCGCGGCGACTATGTCGAGCCCGCTTTGAGCCAGCAGCTCTTTGCCCTTCTCCACGTTGGTCCCTTCCAGCCGGACCACCAGGGGAACCTTGAGGGCGACCTGGCGCGCGGCCTGGATGACGCCGGTGGCGATGACGTCGCACTTCATGATGCCGCCGAAGATGTTGACCAGGATCCCTTCCACGTTCTTGTCGGAGAGGATGATCTTGAACGCCTCGGTGACGCGCTCGATAGTGGCCCCGCCCCCGACATCCAGGAAGTTGGCCGGGTCGCCGCCGTAATGCTTGATGATGTCCATGGTGGCCATGGCGAGACCGGCGCCGTTCACCAGGCAGCCGATGTTGCCGGTGAGAGAGATGTAGGAGAGGTCGTGCTGCGAAGCCTCGATCTCGTTGGGGTCTTCCTCGTCGAAGTCGCGCATGTCGCCGATCTGCAGGTGGCGGAAGAGCGCGTTGTCGTCGAAGCCGAACTTGGCGTCGAGCGCCAGAAGATCTCCCTCCGCGGTGACCACCAGCGGGTTCACTTCCAGCATGGCGCAGTCGCAGGCGACGAAGGTGGTGTAGAGGTTCTCGAACATCTTGACCGCTTTTGCCACCTGTTTCCCTTCAAGACCGAGGCTGAAGGCGATCTTGCGGCACTGGAACTGGGTCAGCCCCACCAGCGGATCGATGGTTTCGGTGAAGATCTTCTCCGGGGTCTTGGCCGCCACTTCCTCGATGTCCATCCCCCCTTCGGTGGATGCCATGACCGCTACCTTGGAGCTGTTGCGGTCGACGACGAGGCTTATGTAGAGCTCGCGGGCGATGTTGCAGCCGTTCTCGACCAGGACCCGGTGCACCACTTTCCCTTCCGGCCCGGTCTGGTGGGTCCTCAAGGTCATGCCCAGCATGTCGCGGGCGATCAGCTGCACCTCGCTGGCGCTCTTGGCGAGCTTCACGCCGCCGCCCTTGCCGCGGCCGCCGGCGTGGATCTGGGCCTTCACCACCCAGGGCCCCTCGCCGAGCCTCTTGGCCCACTCGCGGGCGCTGGCGCCGTTATAGCAGACATGCCCGTCCGGGACCGGCACGCCGAATTTTCTCAATATCGCTTTCGCCTGATACTCGTGAATGTTCATCGGTAACCTCCAGGGCCGGGTGATCCTCAGGTTCGCTGCCTCTCGCCGCAAGCGGCAGCGGTGGGATGGACCGGTCCCCCCTTATGTGCATTAAAGTACTTTTTTACCATGTCAGGCCGACCAAAAGGCGTCCCGTCGTCATGGAGGATTCAGCAGATGGATGTTCCTCCGGATCCGCGCAGTCATCGGTGCCATCCTCCCTTCCGTGGAACCCGCTCCCGGGGCTCGTTGTCCCGGAGCTCTACACGGCCTCACTGCCGCCGCTCCCCCTTTCCCGCCCAAACTCCCTCAACGCTGTTACTGCTGACGGACCACCTTTTCCGCCAGAATTTCCGCGATGTCCCTGGGTACCAGCAGCCCTTCCAGTTCCGCTCCCTTGATGCCGTCCTCGAACATGGTCAGGCAGAAGGGGCAGTTGGAAACGAGTGTCCCGGCGCCGGTGGCGGATGCCATCTTGGAGCGCTTGACGCTGATGCGGCTCCCCAGCTTCTCCTCCGCCATGATGCGCCCCCCCCCCGCTCCGCAGCAGAAGCTTTCCGCCTGGCTGCGCTCCATCTCGCGGATGGTGCCGCCGGCCGCCTGCAACAGCTCGCGGGGAGCCCCGTAGGTGTCGTTGTAGCGCCCGAGATAGCAGGAATCGTGGTAGGTGCACTCGAAGGCGCCCGGGGTCACCTTGAGGCTCCCGTCCTTCAGCAGGCGGTTCAGGAAGGTGGTGTAGTGCTCGGTCTCTACGTCGAAGCCTAGGTCGCGGTAGTCCTTGGCCAGCGTGTTGAAACAGTGCGGGCAGGCGGTGACCACCTTCTTCACCCCGTATCCCTTGATGATGGCGATGTTCTCGGCGGCGAGCGTCTGGTAGAGGTACTCGTTCCCCATCTTCCGCATCGGCTCGCCGCAGCACTTCTCCTCCTTCCCCAGGATGCCTACCTTGATGCCGGCGGCGGCGCAGAGTTTCACGAAGGCGGTGGCGACCTTGATGTTGCGCTTGTCGAAGGAGGCGTAGCAGCCGACGAAATAGAGTATGTCGACCTCGGCGCAGTCGGACATGAGCGACACGGGCAGGTCCTTCGCCCAGTCGCCGCGGGAGGCGAAGGTCAGCCCCAGCGGGTTGCCGTTCACCTCGACGTTGCCCATGGCGGCGGTCACCTCCTCGCCGGGGAATTCCCCCTCCATGAGGACCAGGTTGCGCCGGACGTCGACCACCTTGTTGACGTGCTCCACGGCGGCCGGGCAGATCTCCTGGCAGGCGCGGCAGGTGGTGCAGGACCAGATGGCGTCCTTTCCGAGAGTCTCGACCAGGTTGTCCGGGGCGCCTCCTCGGGCGATCTCGCCCACCTGGTCTATGACCTTCATCGGGGAGAGCGGCTTGTCGGTGCCGTGGGCGGGGCAGCGGTCCTGGCAGCGCTTGCACTTGGTGCAGGCGTCGGTGTCGAAGATGTCCTTCCAGGTGAGGTCCCCGACTCTTGCCGCGCCGAAGCTCTCCGCGTCCCCTTCCATGTCCAGCGTCACCAGCGCCCCCTTGGGCCCAAGCGGCGCGAAGAAGTAGTTGGCCGAGGTGGTGAAGATATGGCGGAACTTGGTGAAGGGGATGGAGCAGATGAAGGCGGCGACGAGGGCGAAGTGCCCCCACCAAAGCCCCTGGTGCAGCGAGCGGAGCCCTTGTTCGGAAAGCCCCGAAAGCAGGTTCGCAACCAGGAGCCCCACCGGGGACCAGTAGGCGAGCTCGGGCCGGTAGAGGAGCTCGGTAGCCGCCATGCGCGCCCCCTCGATGAGAAAGCCGGTGATCAGGATGGCGAAAAGCAGGGCGTGCATGATGGCGTCGTCGCGGCTGCTCTCAAGGCCTGCCGGGCGCACCAGGTAGCGGCGCACGGCGAACCCGGCGAGCATCAGGGTGGCGGCGAGTCCGGCGAGATCCAGGACCAGCGAGAATACCTTGTAGAAGCCGCCGGTGAGGAAGCGGACATTGAAGAGGAGATCGGTGCCGTCGGCCTGCAGCGCCACCAGGGCGGTCCCGGCGAAGAGCAAAGCGAAGGACCAGAAGAAGAGGCCGTGTGCGAAGCCGGGTCCCTTGACCCGGAGCACCCTGCTCTGCAAGAGGACGTTTCGCAGGAGCATCTTCACGCGCTCGGCGCGGTTGTCGGTCCTGTCCAACGGCCTTCCCTGCCGGTAGACGGCGAGGCGCCGACAGCCGTAGTAGGCGAGCAGCCCGAAGGCGGCGAAGGTGACCAGGTACATCGGGACCAGCACCGCCGCCCCATGCCCTATGTTCCAATAAAGTTCGCGCGTAGCTTCCATGATCTACTCCTTGATGTCCAGGCAAAGCCACCCGCCGCTTTGGCCTTGCGTTTCTTCGCGGTCTCTGCGGTAGCCCGTCATCAGGCTCCGACGAAGGCCGGTTTCCTCTTTTCGACGAAGGCCGTCATCCCTTCCTTCTGGTCCTTTGTGGCGAAGAGCGAGGCGAAGTGCAGAGCCTCGTACCCCATCCCCTCGGCGAGGCTCATGTCCAGACCGCTCTTCACCGCGTCCTTGGCATGGGCCACCCCCAGGCGCGCGTTGCCGGCTATCTGCGCGGCCGTCTCCATCACCCCGGCCATGAGACCTTCTGCGGGGAACACGTCGCAGAAAAGTCCCCAGTTCTTCGCTTCGGCGGCGCCGATCAGCCTGCCGGAGAAGATCAGCTCGTTGGCCCGGCTGCGGCCTATCAGGCGGGCCATGCTTTGGGTGCCGCCGAAGCCGGGCATGATCCCCAGGGTGACCTCGGGGAGCCCGACCTTCGCCTTTTCCGAGGCAAAGGCGAAATCGCAGGCCATCGCAAGCTCAAGCCCGCCCCCTAGCGCGAAGCCGTTCACCGCGGCGATCACCGGCTTGGGGATCTTCCCGATCAGGTGCACCAGCTGCTGCCCCTTGCGGGAAAAGGCGAGCGCCTGCTCCACGTCGAAGCTCCTCATCTCGGCGATGTCGGCCCCGGCGACGAAGGCCTTCCCCCCCGCGCCGGTCAGTACCACCACACGCACCTCGCGGTCCAGGGCGAGCAGCTCGAAGGCGTGCAGCAACTGGTCCAGCACGGCGTCGTTCAGGGTGTTCAGCGCTTTCGGACGGTTGACCTGCAGCAGCGCGACCCCGTCCTTTTTCTCCAGCAGCAGATCTTGATACATGGCGCACCTCTTTTACGCGTAGTTGTAGAACCCTCTGCCGCTTTTTTTCCCCAGGTAGCCGGCTTCGACCATCTTGGCCAGAAGCGGGCAGGGACGGTACTTGGGATCCTTGAACCCCTGGTAAAGCACCTCCATGATGGCGAGGCAGGTATCGAGGCCGATGAAGTCGGCCAGGGTGAGCGGCCCCATGGGCTGGTTGGTACCGAGCTTCATCGCCTTGTCGATGTCTTCCACCGTGGCGATCCCCTCGAACAGGGCAAAGGCAGCCTCGTTGATCATCGGGATCAGGATCCGGTTCACGATGAATCCGGGGTAGTCGGCGGAGACCGCCATCTCCTTGTCGAGCCGGGTCACCAGCTGCGAGATCGCCTGGAAGGTTTCCTCGCTGGTGGCCAGGCCCCGGATCACCTCGACCAGCTTCATGACCGGCACCGGGTTCATGAAGTGCATGCCGATCACGCGGTCCGGTCTCCCGGTCACGGCCGCTATGCGGGTGATGGGGATGGACGAGGTGTTGGAGGCGAGGATCGCGTCTTTCTTCACGATCCCGTCCAGCTGCCTGAATATCTCCAGCTTGAGCGCCTCCTTCTCGGTGACCGCCTCGATGGCCAGGTCGCAGCCGGCGAGGTCGTTCAGCGAGCGGGTGGTGCGGATCAGCCCCAGGATCTGGTTCACCGCGGCGGCGTCCAACTGCCCCTTCTGCACCTGGCGCTCCAGGTTCTTGGCGATCCCGGCCTGGGCCTTGGCGAGCTGGGCATCGGCTATGTCGTAAAGGAAAACCTCAGTTTCGCGCTGGGCCAGCACCTGTGCGATACCGCTTCCCATCTGCCCCGCGCCGAGTACTCCGACCTTCTTGATCATGACCCCTCCTAAACCCGTTCCAGGATTACCGCCACCGCCTCGCCGCCGCCGATGCAGAGCGTGGCGAGTCCGTAGCGTAGTTTGCGTTGATGAAGTTCCCGCACCAAGGTGGCGGTGATGCGCGCGCCGCTGGCGCCCAGCGGGTGACCGAGCGCCACCGCGCCGCCGTTGACGTTGACGCGCTCGGGATCGATGCGCAGCCGCTGGCAGGCGATGAGAGGGACGGCGGCGAAGGCCTCGTTGATCTCGAAGAGATCGATGTCTTCGATGCTGATGCCTGCTTTGGCGCAGACCTTCTCGATGGCGCCCACCGGGGCTTCAGTGAAGAGGTCGGGATGGACGCTGTTGCTGGCGTAGGCCACCAGGCGCGCTTTCGGTTTCAGCCCGTATTTCGCCACCGCCTCGCCGCTGGCCAGAAGGGCGATGGCGGCGCCGTCGTTGATGGTAGAGGCGTTGCCCGCCGTGATGGTGCCCTCCTTTTGGAAGGCGGCGCGCAGCTCCGGGAGCTTCTTGAAGTCGACCCGGGAAGGCTCCTCGTCCTCGCGGACGACCACCTCCCCCTGGCGCGTCTTCTTCACCACCGGAACGATCTCGTCGTTGAAGATCCCGTCCCTGAGCGCCGCCTGCGCCTTCTGGTAGGAGGAGACGGCAAAGCTGTCCTGGAGCTGGCGGTCGAGGCTGTTGTCACCCGCGCTTTTCTCGGCGATGACACCCATGTGCTTGCCGCTGTAGGGGTCGGTCAGGCCGTCGTGCACCAGCAGGTCCAGCACCTCGGCGTTGCCCATGCGGTAGCCGTAGCGCCCCTTGCTGAGCGCGTAGGGGGCTAAGGACATGTTCTCCATGCCGCCGGCCAGCACCAGGTGGGCGTCGCCAAGCTTTATGGAGCCGGCGCCGAGCATGATCGCTTTCAGCCCGGAGCCGCAGACCTTGTTGATGGTGAGGGCGGGGACCGAGTCGGGGAGCCCCGCGTAGCGCAGGGCCTGACGCGCGGGAGCCTGGCCGGAGCCGCCGGAGAGGACCTGGCCGACTATCACCTCGTCTATGGCGTCGGCGGGAAGCCCGGTGCGCTCCAGGATGCCGGTGATGACGGTGGCGGCAAGACGCGGCGCCTCTACATCGCTGAACGCTCCGCCGAAGGAGCCCAAAGGGGTACGCAGCGATTCGATGACAAAGACCTCTGACATTTCGTTCTCCTCTTCATCCGGCCGCTCGGGCCGGGTCTGATCAGGCGCGCCCTCCACCTTTTGGTAAATAAGTACTACAATACCATTTTGCTGTCAACAGAAAAAAAACGGTTTTCTATTCCGTATAAAGGCATCGTACGCGGATGCAAAAACGACCACCGCGGAGCGACAAAAAAGGTGTAGAAGCCGCATCTCTACACCTGTTTCCCCCGCGCCGTCGTCCGCGTTTTTCCGCTAAAACCGCGCGCCGGACCTTTCCTGCGGCACGGCCCGCCCCAGAAAGGTCCTGGGGTTGACGCTGCAGACCTTGTGCAGCACCTCTTCGGATAGGCCGAGGGCGCGCAGGGCCTCCGGATATTGGACGATGGAGCCCATCTGGTACAGGAAGGCGTCGCTGCCCAGGCAGACCTGATCCTGGTAGTGGACGATGAAGTCCCGGTAGCTCTCCGGGTTCTTCCTCAAATGGGGAAGCAGGTTCGCCATGTCGGTGCAGACCCCTGGGTGGTCGTCGAGGATCTTGCTGAACGGCTTGCGCCCGATGCCGAAGTGCGGGAAGTTCACACGCACCCGGGGGAAGTCCCGCATCAGGGCGGCCATGGTGTCGGCGTGCTCCCGGGCGTCCATGTGGTACAGAAGCGGCAGGTCGTTTTCCTGCGCGTAGGAGAAGATCTCCCACTCCCGCCGCCGGTATTCCTTGAGCGTTATGCCGAAGGTCTCCGGGACCCCCTTCACCCCGATGTCGTTTCGGTCGGTGAGCCAGATCCCCTTGACGCCGCGCACCCCCTGCTCCAGATACCTGCTCAGGGCGCTGGCGACGTCCCCCCAAAGGTAACGGGTGTCGACGAGCGGGATGATGAAGCCGTCGGAGCGGCGGGCGTGCTCCAAAAGCTCGTCAAGCTCGTGGTACAGGAGGTTGCCGCGGTTCTCGACCCACCCGGGGATCAGGGACCGGATCTCCTCGAAGCTCAGGCGGGTGTTGACCATGCCGATGGCGACGACGTGGGAGAAGCCCTGCCGGCGCAACTCTGCGCTCTGGTCCAGCACGTCCTGCGCCAGGGCGCCTCCGGTGAAGCAGTGCAGGTGCACGTCGATGAAGCCGGCCGCGTGGCCGTGAGCGCTATGTCGTTTGACTCCCGGTGTGGTCAACAGGGTCATTCCCCCTTGTAGCGCGGCTCTCTTTTGTCCAGAAAGGCGTTGACCGCCTCGATGTGGTCGTCGGTGTGGTGCGCGAAGGACTGGAAACAGGCGCAGAGGTCGAGGAAGTCGGGGAGGTCGCTGCGCTGGGCCAGCTTCATCATGCGCTTGGTGAGCCTCAGGGTCACCGGGGGCTTGGAGGCGATCAGGCGCGCCAGCTCCATAACGCGCGGCATGAGTTCTTCCGGCTCCACCACCTCCAGGAAGATCCCGAGCGTGAGCGCCTCGGCGGCCTCCACCACGCGGCCGGTGAAGCTGAGTTCCGCGGCCCTTTGGTACCCTATCAGCCTCTGCATGAACCAGGCGCCGCCGTCACCCGGCGTGATGCCCAGGTTGATGAAGGTCTCCCCCACCTTGGCGCGAGTCGAGGCGATGCGCATGTCGCACATGTTGGCAAGGTCGAAACCGGCCCCTATGGCCGGGCCGTTCACGGCGGCGATGACCGGGACCTCGGCCTTGTGGAGCACGAGCGGGATCTGCTGGATGCCGCGGCGGTACTGGTCCTGAACCTGCACCGGGGAGCCCCCGAAGATGCCGCTTTGGGACTGCATCTCCTTCACGTTGCCGCCGGAGGAGAAGGCGGACCCCGCGCCGGTTATGACCAGTACGGAGACGCGGTCCTCGCCGTTTACCCAGTTGACGGTATTGATGATGTCTTCGGCGAGCGAGGTTCCGGTCAGGGCGTTTCGGACATCGTCACGCTGGAAGGTGAGTACGGCCACCCTCTCCTCCAGGGTCAGGGTGCAATCCTTGAGCTGCGGCATGACCGGACCCTCCTTGGGATCGGGTATGAGCGATAAATTCCTGGCGCTACTCTTCATGGTGAACCTCCTGCCCTGCTGTTGAAACGCGCGTATCGATCAGCTCTCCCGTGGCGCCTGGAAAACCGCCTCCACCAGGGTGATCCGGCTTTCTTCGAGGTTGCGGAGCTGGTTTTCGGCCATCTGCGGGAAATCCTTCCCGAGCAGCAGTTGCAGCCCGAAAGGGTTGTCCCGTCCGTCGCGGCTCCCCTGCTGCCTGCGGCGAAACCAGTCGAGCCCGTCCTGGGTCACGTCCTGCCAGAACAGAGGCTGAAATCCCTCCTCTCCGAGCAACCGGCGCAGCTCCCCCTGGCTTACCAGGAAGCTCGTCGCCGGGTCCCTCGCCCACGGCACCGGAAAGTAGACCTCCCCTCCCGGCCCGGAGAGCACCTCGTAGCAGGCGAGCCTGCCGCCCGGTTTCAGCACGCGCCGGACCTCGCGGTAGAGCCCAGGCTTGTCCTCGATGTTCATGGACACGTGCTGGATCCAGACCAGGTCGAACGCGGCGTCGGGAAAGGGGAGCTTCAGCGCGTCAGCCTGGAGATAGGCGACCCTGGAACTCATCCCGAGCCGCTCGGACAGCATCTTGGCGGCCGCGCAGTACTCCGGGCTCTGGTCGACGCCGAGGACGTGGCAGTCCAGAAGACGCGCGAGGTAGCGGGAGGCGCCTCCCAGGCCGCAGCCGACGTCCAGGACCAGCAGTCCCGGCGCGGGATCAAGCGCCGCTGCGAGCTCCTGGGTCGCAGCGGGGCCGCGCACGTGGAATTCGTCGATCGCGGCGAGATCTTCCGGCCGCAACCGGTCCGGGTTCTTTCCCGCCGCGACCAGCGCCTCCAGCACCCTGGAGGCCAGGTCCGGGGAGCCGTAGTGGCCGGCGACAGCGGCGGCGTGTTTGATGGGCTCGTGCGCGGGGATCATGGCCGCCTCCTCAGGCTCCGGCGTAGACGCCAGACGACGGCGCCGGGCGGTGCGGCTGCTTTCCCGGCACGTCGGCCGCACCGGCCGTCTTGCCGCAGTTCTGCGCGTCCACCACGGCGATGGCCGCCATGTTGACGATGTCCATCACGTCGTCCCCCTGCTGCAGGATGTGCACCGGCTTGTTCATCCCCATGAGGATGGGACCGATGGCGTCCGCTCCCCCGAGCTGCCGCAAGAGCTTGTAGCAGATGTTCCCCGAGGTGAGGTCCGGGAAGACCAGGACATTAGCAGGTTTTTTGAGGGTGGTGAAGGGGAAATTCGCCTGCAGGAGCTCGGAGACCACCGCAGTGTCCGCCTGCATCTCCCCGTCGACATCGAGGCCCGGCGCCCTCAGCTTCACCATCTCCACGGCGCTTCTCACCCGATCGGCCTGCGGATGACGCACCGAGCCGAAGTTGGACATGGAGAGCATGGCGACGCTGGGCTCGATTTCGAGCATGCGCGCCTTCTCCGCGGCGAGGATCGCCGTCTCGGCCAGTTCCGCCGCGTCCGGGTCGATGCAGACGGTGGTGTCGGCCAGGAAGAAGATCTCCTTCTTGAATACCATCATGTAGAGGCCGTGCACGCTGGAGAGACCTTCCTGCTTGCCGATCACCTGCAGCGCGGGGCGGATGGTGTCGGCGTAGTTGGCGTCGACCCCGGCCAGCAGCGCGTCGGCGTCGCCGCGTCGCACCATCATGCAGCCGAAGTGGGTGCGCGACTTGCGGCTCATCAGCCTGCGGCTCTCCGAGAGGGTGAGCCCCTTTCTCTGCCGGAGCAGGAAGAGTTCGTTGGCGTAGGATTCGGAGTTTTCCGAGCTGGCGGGGTCGATGATGGTGACGCCGCCGTTCAGGTCGATCTCCAGGGACTTGAGGGTGCAGCGGATCTTGTCCTCGTTGCCCAGAAGGATCGGCCGCGCGATCCCCTGCTCGACCAGCATCTGGGCGGCGCGCAGCACCTTCTCGTTCTCACCCTCGGGGAAGACCACCGTCTTCGGGTCGCACTTCGCCTTGTTGATGATCTGGCGCAGCGCCTCCTTGGACTTGCCCTGCAGCGATTCGAGGTGCTCCACGTACTTGTTCATGTCTGCGATGGGCTGGCGCGCCACGCCGGATTCCATCGCAGCCTTGGCTATCGCCGGGGCGACCCTCAAGAGCGCCCTCGGGTCAAAGGGCTTCGGGATGATGTAGTCGCGGCCGAAGCTGAACTTGACGTTGCCGTAGGCGCGGCAGACCGAGTCGGGACATTCTTCGCGGGCCAGCTCGGCCAGCGCGAAGACCGCCGCCTTTTTCATCTCCTCGTTGATGGTGGTGGCGCGCACGTCCAGGGCGCCGCGGAAGATGAAGGGGAAGCCCAGGACGTTGTTGACCTGGTTCGGGTAATCGGAGCGCCCGGTGGCGATCAGCACGTCGCCGCGCACCGCGTGCGCCTCTTCCGGGGTGATCTCGGGATCGGGGTTCGCCATGGCGAAGATGATCGGGTTGGGCGCCATGCTGCGCACCATCTCCCGGGTGATCGCCCCCTTGGAGGAGAGGCCGTACATCACGTCGGCGCCGACCGCCGCCTCTTCCAGCGTGCGCAGGGGGGTGTCGGCGGCAAAGCGCTCCTTGTACTTGTTCATACCCTCCGCCCTGCCCTTGTAGATGACCCCCTTGGTGTCGCACATGATGAGGTTTTCCAGCTTGAGGCCGAGCGACAGGGCGAGGTTCACGCAGGCGTTTGCCGATGCGCCGGCACCGTTCACCACGATTCTCACCTCCTCTATCTTCTTGCCGACCAGCTCCAGGGCGTTGATGAGGCCGGCGGCCGAGATGATCGCCGTTCCGTGCTGGTCGTCGTGGAAGACCGGGATGTTCATGGTCCTCTTCAGCTCCTCTTCGATGTAGAAGCACTCCGGCGCCTTGATGTCCTCCAGGTTGATGCCGCCGAAGGTCGGCTCCAGGAGCTGGCATGCCCTGATGATCTCGTCCGGGTCCTCGCTGTCCAGCTCGATGTCGAAGACGTCCACGTCGGCGAAGCGCTTGAAGAGAACCCCCTTCCCTTCCATGACCGGCTTGCCCGCGAGCGCGCCGATGTTGCCGAGGCCAAGGACGGCGGTGCCGTTGGAAACCACCGCCACCAGGTTCCCCTTGGCGGTGTACCGGTAGGCGTCCTCGGGGTTCTTCTCTATGGCGAGGCAGGGCTCGGCGACCCCGGGCGAATATGCCAGCGACAGGTCCTGGGCGGTCTGGCAGGGCTTGGTGGCGACCACCTCGATCTTCCCCTTGCGACCGCGGGCATGGTATTCCAGTGCATCGGACATCTTCTTCATAACGGCAAACCCTCCAGGGCGATTGGCAATTGGCGATCGACAGTTGACGACGCTTCCTGTGTTCGCTCGACAGTCAGCAGAGGCAATTGACAACGCTTCTCCCGCGGTATCACTCGACGGTCAGAAGGAGCTGGCCGATGTCGACGGCGTTTCCTTCCTTGATCGCGATCTGGCCGATGACGCCGTCCTTCTCGGCGAAGATCTCGTTCTCCATCTTCATCGCTTCGAGGATGAGGAGCAGGTCCCCCGCCTGGACCGCCTGACCCTGCTCGACCTCGATCTTCCAGACGTTGCCCGCCAGGGGCGCCATCACTCCCCCCGCAACGGCTGCGGCGGTGGCGGCGGCCGGGGCGGAAGCGGCGACCTCGGCATCATCGGCGCCGATGATGGTGACCAGCGCGGCGCCGATGTCGACGGCGGTCCCTTCCTCGATGTGAATGGCGCCCACGACCCCGTCCCGGTCGGCGAAGATCTCGTTCTCCATCTTCATCGCCTCCAGAATCAGGAGCAGATCGCCTTCCTGCACCTGTTGGCCAGGCTCGCACTCGATCTTCCAGACGTTGCCCGCCAGGGGCGAAACGATGGTCTTGCCGGCTGCGGCGCTTGCGGCCGCTGCCGGTGCGGTGCCGCCGACCGCGGCAGCAGCCGCGGCCGCTGCCGCTGCCGCGCCGGTCGCCTTGGCGACCTGCACCACGAAGGTCTGGCCGCCGCCGGTGACGGTGTAGGTATCGCCGCCGGATAGATCGGGCGCCGCCGCCTTCTTGGGAGCCGCATCCTCGGCGGAGGGTACCGGCTCGAACATGTCCGGGTTGTCGCGGTGTTCCAGGAACTTGAGCCCCACCTGCTGGAACAGCGCGTAGGTGAGCACGTCCTCCACCTCGTGGTCCCCGAACTTCAGGTTCTTCTCGTTCGAGAGGGCGCGCAGCTCCCCGGTGAGCTTGTCCATCTCGGCGGTGAGGAGATCAGCCGGGCGGCAGGTGATCGGGTCGGCGCCGGCCAGGACCTTTTGCTGCAGCTCCTTGTTGACCGGGGCCGAGGTCGCGCCGTACTCCCCTTTCAGGACGGCGGCGGTCTCCTTGGTCATCGACTTGTAGCGCTCGCCGGTCAGGACGTTGATGACGGCCTGGGTACCGACGATCTGCGAGGTCGGGGTGACCAGCGGGATCATCCCCAGGTCCTTGCGCACCTTGGGGATCTCGGCCAGCACCAGGTCCATCTTGTGCCCCGCGTTTTGCTCCTTCAACTGGCTCTCCATGTTGGTGAGCATGCCGCCGGGTACCTGCGCCGTGATGATGCGGGCGTCGACCCCCTTCAGGGAGCCCTCGAACTTCGCGTACTTCTTGCGCACCACGGTGAAGTAGTCCGCGATCTCCTGCAACAGTACCGTGTCGAGGCCGGTCGCCTTGTCGGTGTCCGCGAAGATGGCGGCGAGCGTCTCGGTGGGCGAGTGGCCGTAGGTCATGCTCATGGAGGAGATGGAGGTGTCGACGTTCTCGACGCCCGCCTCGATCGCCTTCACGTAGGCCGCCGTGGACATGCCGGTGGTGGCATGGCACTGCATGTGGATCGGGATGGAGATCCCCTTCTTGAGCGCCTTGACCAGGTCGTAGGCGGCGTAGGGGGCCACGAGCCCGGCCATGTCCTTGATGCAGAGGGAGTGCGCCCCCATGTCCTCGATGCGCTTGGCGAGCGCCACCCACTTCGGGATGGTGTCCACCGGGCTCACCGTGTAGGAGAGCGTTCCCTGGGCGTGCTTTCCCTGCTTGATGACCGCCCTGATGGCGGTGTCGAGGTTGCGCGGGTCGTTCATGGCGTCGAAGACACGGAAGACGTCGATGCCGTTTACCGCGGAGCGCTCCACGAACTTCTCGACCACGTCGTCCGCGTAGTGGCGGTAACCCAGGATGTTCTGCCCCCTGAACAGCATCTGCTGCGGCGTGTTGGGCATGGCCTTCTTCAGCTCGCGCAGGCGCTCCCAGGGGTCCTCCCCCAGGAAGCGGATGCAGGAGTCGAAGGTCGCGCCCCCCCACATCTCGATGGACCAGTAGCCGACCCGGTCCAGCTTGGCGGCGATGGGAAGCATGTCCTCCAGACGCAGGCGGGTCGCGAACAGGGACTGGTGGGCGTCCCTCAGGACGACTTCGGTGATGCCTAAAGGCTTGGTTGTCTTGGCCATCTTCGTCTCCGTAACTGTGCGTGAAGTGGGAACGTGTTCCGTCTTGGTCATGTGCCCCCCGAAGCGCCGCGCGCTATCCCCTGATGATCCTGGGGAGGAGCATCTGGTGTACCGGGGTGATCGACTTCGGGTTCTGGTAGTTGGCGCCGGTGAAGGCCTGGATGTACCTGCGCAGGTCGGCAAGCGGGACGATCTCGTCGACGAAGCCGCTGATGGCGCAGTAGGCCGGGCGCGACTTCGCCTGGTAGTCCTGGATCATCTGGTTCATCTTGCCGATCACCGGCGCCAGGTCGTTGCCGGAATCCTGCTCCTTCACCAGCCGGCGGGCATAGGAGGCAGCGGCCGCGGTCTCCCCGTGCATCACGTAGATCTCGGTGAGCGGCGTTCCCAGGGTGAAGGCGTTGTTGTTGTTCGCCTGCGGGCCGCACATGATGTAATGGGCCGCGGCCGTCCCCTTCCTGAGCACCACGCACATCATGGAGAGGTCGGTCTGCTCGATGGAGTAGACCAGCGACTGCCCCAGGGCGAGCAGCTCCGCTTCCTCGGCGAGATCCCCCACGTCGATGCCCGTGGTGTCCTGGAGCCAGACGATGGGGAGGTTGTCGCGACCGCACAGGGTCACGAACTCGGCCTGCTTGATGAGCCCCTCGCGGTAGTGCTTGCCCCCAACAGCCGGGTAGGCGCCCTTGGCGTACTCCGGGTAGCCGGGGAAGACCCCCTGGCGGTTGCCTATGAAGGCGACCGGGAAGCCGTCCACCTTGGCGATGCCGGTGTAGACCTCGCGGCCGTAGTCGGGGCGGTACTCCATGAATTCGCTGTTGTCGGTCAGGCGCGCGAGGATCTGGATGGCGTCGTAGGGGCGCTTCTGGTTGGCCGGCAGGATCATGTTGAGATCCTCGACCGGGAAGCGCGGCGCGGCGGGGGCGGCGACCCGGAACATGGCCGGATCGTAGGCGGGCATCATGCGCATGTAGTCCTTGATCCCGTCCAGGACCCCCGTCTCCGTGTCGTGCACCTCGCGGAAATAGGCGGTCTGGTCGAAATGGGTCTCGACGCGGCCGGGGTCCTTCGCCTTGAAGTTGCGGGTGGCGTCGATGAGCGCCTGCGCGGCCTCAACGTCGATGTGCCCCTTGGGGTTCATGCCGCCGACGATGCCCGCACCCCCTACCGCGATGTTGGCGCCGTCGTGGGCCAGGAGAATGGTCGGGCTGATCCCCTGGTAGCCGCCGCCGGCGGGATTGGTGCCGTAGATGCCGTTCAGGATGGGGATGCCCAGATGGTTCAGGTCGGCATGGCGGTAGAAGGGTGCGCCGCTGGAGCGACGCCCGGCGTAGACGGTCTCCTGCTCCATGAGCTTCACCCCGGAGCAGTTGGTGAGCCAGACCAGCGGAACGTTCAAGCGCTTGGCCATGTCGGTGACCATCAGGATGTTCTCCGACTGCCCGGCGATCCAGGCGCCGGCCATGACCTTGTTGTCAAAGCCGATGACGACCGCCCATCTCCCTTCTATGCGCCCGATGCCGTTGACGACCCCGGTGCACCCTTCCTCGTTCTCCTTGGGGTTGTAGAGCGTGTGCAGGGGTGCCCAGGTTCCCGGGTCGACCAGGTAGTCGAGGCGGTCGTAGATGGTCATGCCGCCGCGCTCGTGGACCTTCTTGGCCGGGATGCCGGCGTTTTTGACCCGCTCGGTCTCCTGGGCTAGCAGCTGCAGCTGCTCCTTGACGAGCTCCACGTTTTCCTGCGAGCGTTTCACTTCCGCATCGCTCAACGCCTTGCCGATGTCGGCCATCTTCTCGAAATACGGGCGCAGCGGTGTCTGCTTTCGTGCCATGTTTACACCCCTTTGCAAGCTCTGTTTATTTCCTAGCGGTTGACGGCGTCGCCCAGGGCGAAGCCGGCGATGATGGTCTTTTGGATGTTGCTGGTCCCTTCCACGGTCCTAAGCGACATCGAGTCGCGCAGCCAGCGCTCGGCCGGGTACTCCGTGGAGAAGCCGTAGCTCCCGAAGATCTTCATGGTCTCGGTGGCCGCGTGGACCGCGGCCTCGGAGGCGAACAGCTTCGCCATCGAGGTCTGGTACTGGTTGGGGAGCCCCTGGTCCTTGAGCCAGGCCGCCTGGTAGACCAGAAGCCGCGCCGCTTCGTGCTCGGCCACCATCTCGGCGATGGAAGCCTGGATCATCTGGTAGGAGCCGATCTTCTTGCCGAACTGGGTCCTCTCGTTGGCGTAGCCGATGGCGGCCTCGATGGCGCCGGCGCCGATGCCGAGCGCGCCCGCCGCACAGCTGATGCGGGTGTTGTTCAGCTGCCACATGCAGATCTGGAAGCCCTGTCCCACCTCGCCCAGGACCGAGTCCTTGGGAATCTTCGCCTGGTTGAAGGAGATCTCGCCGGTAGGCGCGCAGTGCAGCCCCACCTTGGACTCGATGGCGGCGGTGATGATCCCCTCGTTACCCTTGAGGTTGATGACGAAGCAGGTCATCCCCTTGTGCTTGGCGGCGCGGTCGGTGACGGCGTAGAGAAGCCCCCAGTCCCCCACATGGGCGTTGGAGATCCACATCTTCTGGCCGTTGACCTCCCAGTGGTCGCCGCGATCGACCGCGGTGGTCCCCATGCTGACCACGTCGGAGCCGGAGTTCGGCTCGGTGATGGCGAAGAAGCCGAAGGAGTCGGCGCTGACCCAGTCCGGGATGTAGCGCTCTTTCTGCTCCTTGGTGCCGAACTTGTTGACCGTGAGGGAGGGACCTATGTTCTGCATGTTCAGGGGGAGCCGCGACGAGCCGCTCACGGTGGCCAGCTGCTCGGCAAGGATGACGGACTCCAGGAAGCCGCAGCCGTTTCCGCCGTATTCCTCGGGAAGGGCGCAGCCGAAAAAGCCCAGACCGGCCATCTTCTTGACCAGTTCGGGGCGGAAGGTGTGATTCATCTCGTCTTCCTTGAGCGTGGGCAGGATCTCCTTCTGCGCGAAATCCTTCGCCATCTCCTGCATCATCTTCTGTTCATCCGTCAGCCCGAACCTCATTGGCCACCTCCTGAGTTATTGTGTTTCGCAAATGCCGTTTTTGTAATTTAGTACTAGAATACCAAATTGCTGTCAAGCACTAAATGGTAGTGGAATACCGATTTAGGAAACTTGGTTCTAATATTGGTAAATGTTGTCCCCAGGAGAAAAGGCCCAGAGGTAGTCCCCGGGGCCTTTTACAGCAGGTCTCCCCTCGCCCTCTGGGAGAGGGGCGGGGGTGAGGGCGACGCCTACAACCTCCATTTTGCTTCGTGGCACCCCCCTCACCCACCTACGCGCTGAAGCGCTACGGTGGGCAGGCCCGCCCTTCGGGCACCCTCTCCCACCTGCGGACCGAAGCCTACGGTGGGCGAAGGCCCAGAGGGAGAGGGGATGGACGATCAGTTTATGAGGCAGCTTAGCGTTAGCCGCCGCAGCACCCGGAGGCGGAGCAGGAGCATCCCCCCTCTTCTTCCGGCTGCGCGGGTAAGAGCGCCTCGGTCAGCACGTAGGCCGCCTGGAGCGCGGAGGTGGGACAAAGCGGGAAACATTCCTTGCAGTCCCAGCACTCTTTGGCCGCTACCTCCGGGATGAAGCTGATCTCGCGCCTGGGGCCACGATCCATGTACCCGATGGCGTGCTTTTGCTTCACCTCGGCGCAGTACCTCACACAAAGCCCGCACAGGATGCAGAAGCTCGGGTCCTTGTCGAAACGGTCCTTGTCGGCACCGTACTCCTTGGCCAACTCGACGAGCTGCGGGGCGTCGGGGGCGTGGGCCATCATCTGCTCCACCAGCACCTTGCGTATCGCGTAGAGCTTCTCGGTGTGGGTCTGCACCACCATGCCGTTTTCCACCGGGTAGAGGCAGCCGGCCACCAGGGTCTTCCTGCCGTTACTCTCGGCCTCGACGGTGCAGATGCGGCAGGCGCCGTACGGTTCGAGCTTCTCGTGGTGGCAGAGGGTGGGGATGTGGATACCCACCGTGTTCGCCGCCTCAACTATGGTCATACCCTCCTGGGCCTTGACCTCTTTTCCATCTATCTGCAGGACGATTTCGCTCATGTTTTATTCCTTTCAGGCGCCCCCCTCGCCCTTCGCATGAGGGCTGGGGGTGAGGGCGCTGCCACGAAGCTTGGACTGTGCCTGGTACGGACTCCCTCACCCCGGCCCTCTCCCACCTGTGGGCAGAAGCCCTTCTGTGGGCGAAGGCCCAGAGGGAGAGTCGGGAAAGAGGGAGATAAAGTTGCCGAAGTTAAGCCAAGGCCCGCGCTGACGGGGCGGGCGGTTCCGGCACAGGCACGCCGGAGAGCTTGCTTATCGCCTGGAAGGCCGCCGGGCACGCTTCGATGCAGGTGCCGCACTTGGTGCACTTCTCCTGGTCGATGACGTGGATGGTCTTCTTGCCACCCTCGATGGCGGTGGCGGGGCACTTCCTGAGACAGCTGCCGCAACCTTTGCACTTCGCCGGGTCGATGTGGAAGGCGATCAGCTCCTTGCAGGAAAGCGCCGGGCACCTCTTCTCCTTGATGTGGGCCTCGTACTCGTGACGGAAGTACTTGAGCGTGGAGAGGACCGGGTTGGGAGCGGTCTTGCCGAGGGCGCAAAGTGCGGCGCCCTGGGTCGCCATCGCCATGTTCTCCAAGAGCTCGATGTCCCCTTCCTTACCTTTGCCCTCGGTGATGGCGGTCATCACCTTGAGCATCTGGCGGATACCCTCGCGGCAGGGGACGCACTTGCCGCAGGACTCGTCGCTCAAGAACTCCAGGAAGTAGCGGGCGATGTCCACGAGGCAGGTGTCCTCGTCCATGACGATCATGCCCCCCGAACCCATCATGGCGCCCATCTTCATCAGCTCGTCGAAGTCGACCTTGACGTCCAGGTACTCCTCGGGAATGCAGCCGCCGGAGGGGCCGCCGGTCTGCACCGCCTTGAACTTCTTGCCGTTGGGGACCCCGCCGCCGATCTTGAAGATGATGTCGCGAAGCGGCATCCCCATGGGGACCTCGACCAGACCGGTGTTGTTGACCTTCCCCACCAGCGAGAAGACCTTGGTCCCCTTGCTGCTCTCGGTCCCGATGGAGCTGAAGTACTCGGCCCCCTTGTTGATGATCACCGGGATGTTGGCCCAGGTCTCCACGTTGTTGATGTTGGTCGGCTTGCCCCAAAGGCCCCGGACCGCCGGGAAAGGCGGCCTCGGTTTGGGCTCGCCGGGCTTTCCTTCCAGCGACTGCAGGAGAGAAGTCTCTTCGCCGCAGATGAAGGCCCCCGCGCCGCGGTGCACCTTGACGGTGAAGTCGAATCCGGAGCCTAAGATGTTTTTCCCCAGGAAGCCGTGTTCCTCCGCCTTCTTGATGGCGACGGTCAGGTTGTCGACGGCGAGCGGATATTCCTGCCGGACGTAGATGTAACCTTCGCTCGCGCCGATGGCGTAGGCGCCGATCAGGAGCCCTTCGAGCACGGTGAAGGGGTTACCTTCCATGAGGGCGCGGTCCATGTAGGCCCCCGGGTCACCCTCGTCGCAGTTGACCACGACGTACTTCTGGTCCCCCGGCGCGTTGCGGGCGAATTCCCATTTGGTCCCGGAGGGGAAGCCTGCGCCGCCGCGCCCTCTCAGCTTCGCCTGCTTGACCTCGCCGATCACCTGCTCCGGGGTCATCTGCAGGAGCGCCTTGGCCATGGCCTCATAGCCGCCGACGGCCAGGTAATCATCCAGGGACTTCGGGTCGATCTTGGTGTTGAGACCCAGGATCAGGCGCTGCTGGTTCTTGTAGAAGGGGATGTCGTGCTCGTGGCTCGACTTCTCCCCGGTGTTGGGGTCGACGTAGATCAGGCGCTCGACCAGCTTCTTCTCCTTGAAGGTATGGGAGACGATCTCGCAGACGTCCTCCGGCTTGACCTTCAGGTAGCTGATCCCTTCCGGGTAGACCACAACGATGGGGCCCTGCTCGCAGAAGCCGTGGCAGCCGGTCCTCCTGATATCGACCTGATCCTTGAGGCCGTGGCTTTCCAGCTCGGCCAGGATCGCGTCGGCGACCTTCTCGCTCCCCGTGGCGTGACAGGCGCTGCCGGAGCAGAGCGTGATGCAGGGCTTCTTGTCATCCCGTTTGGCCAGGATGCCTTTCCTGAATGCTTCCAATTCCGCGGGCGAATTTATCCTTGGCATAAGAGATCCCTTACTCGTAGTTTTTCAGCACTTCCGCCGACTGCGCGGGCGCCACGTTGCCGTGATACTCACCGTCGATCACCATGACCGGCCCCAGCGCGCAGCATCCCAGGCAGTTCACGGTTTCGAGGCTGAATTTGAGGTCCGCGTCGGTCTCGCCTGCCTTGATCCCGATCGCGTCGGAGATGGTGTCCAGGACCCTCTGCGCGCCACGGACGTGGCAGGCGGTGCCCATGCAGACATGGATCTGGTGGCGCCCCTTGGGAACCTGGCTGAAGGCCTTGTAGAAGGTGGTGATGTGCTGGATCCGGCTCATCGGCACGTCCAGCCTCTCGCCGACGCGGTCCAGGGCCTGCTTGGGGAGCCAGTTGTGCTCGCTCTGGATGTCCAAAAGGATCTGGATCAGCGAGCTCTGCTCGGCGTTATGCTTGTCTATGATGTTGTCTATCTTCGAGATATCCATGCACATGGTGGCCGTCCTTCTTTATAGGGGTTAGCTTTTCCTCTACCAAAATCCTTCAGCTCTCGGGGTTGGGAGGGGGACAGGCACCTTCGGAGCCAGTCCCCTCCCCCGTTTCTCACCTAAGCCAGCGCGTACGCGTTCAACCCCTCGTCGTACTTGACCAGCCCTTTCCTGCTCGATGACTTGATGTGCCTGTTGACGTCGGCCGCGGTGAGATTCAGCGCCGAAGCGATCTCGGCTGTTGAGAGCGGCTTCTCCTTCAAAAGGAGCGTCATCTGGCTCACGGCCAGGTTGTCTGTCACCAGGGTGTTGAAGAGCGACTCCAGCTCTTCGCTGGCGAAATAGGCGTCGTACTCTTCCTCGGTCTTGAAACGTTGCCTGATCCTCTCCCTCTCGACCAGCTTCACGTAGGGGACCAGGTTGTAAGCCGCTTCCATCCTGAGCTTCAGGGAGCGCTCGTCGATCCCCTCGCCCTTGCCCAGCGCACCCAGTTCCTTGAGCCTCTTGCCGAACTCGTTCATCACCTCGGCGTAGCGCATCCCCTCGGAGGCCGAGATCCACTCCAGCCTCAGGCGGTCGGGGTTGATGCCGATCTTCTCCAGCATCTTCTTGGCGATATGCACGTTCTTCAGTACGTCGTAGTTACCCTCGGTGACGTAATGGCATTCGCCGGGCCAGCAGCCCCCGATGAACACCCCGTCGGCGCCGTTTTTGAACGCCCTGAGGATAAAGGACAGGTCCACCCTGCCGGTGCACATCACCCTGATGATCTTCGTCTCTGTCGTATATTGCAGTCTGGAAACTCCAGCCAGGTCGGCAGCGCCGTACGCTCACCAAGTGCACAGGAAACCGACGACCCTGGGCTTATGCTCTATTCCGGTTGTCATTGTCTACCTCCTTTCCAGGCATCTCTCCTGGCTTTGTTTAGTGAAGCGCTGCGTCGATCTGGGCAAATATGGCGTCGTCGGTGTAGTGCTTCAGGTAGATCGCCTGGGTCGGGCACTTGGCGTTGCACAGGCCGTCCCCTTTGCAAAGGATCGGTTCCACATGGGCCTTCTTCCCCTTGGGGGTGTCCACGAAGCTGATCGCCCCGTACTTGCAGGCGGTGATGCAGGCCCCGCAGGATACGCAGTTGTTCTCGTTGACGTCGCAGACCGAACCGGAGGCGCTGACGGTCTCCCTGGAGAGGATCCCCACCGCGCGCCCCGCGGCACCCAGGGCCTGGCTGATGGTCTCAGTCAGGTGCTTCGGGTAGTGGGCCGTGCCGCAGAGGAAGACGCCGTCCGCGCTGAAGTCCACCGGCCTCAGCTTCACGTGGGCCTCCTGGAAGAAGCCGTCCGGGTTGTTGGAGACCTTGAAGAGTTTCCCCGCCTCCTGGCTTGCCTCGGACGGTATCACCGCCGCGGCGAGCACCACGAGGTCCGCCTCAAGCTCCATCATCTGCCCCAGGACCGGGTCGGGCACGGTGACCTTGAAGCCCGCCCCTTGCGTCTCGACCACCGGCTTTTTGTCCGCCTCGTAGCGGATGAACTTCACGTTCTGGTTCGCCGCCTCGCGGTAGTAGACCTCTTTCAGGCCGTAGGTGCGCATGTCGCGGAAGATGATCTGGACCTCGATCTCGGGGTTGATCTTCTTCAGCTTCAGCGCGTTCTTGATCGCCTGGCTGCAGCAGACCCGGCTGCAGTAGTTTCTGTCCGTCTGCCGGCAGCCGACACACTGGATCATCACCACGCTTTGGGCCGCCTTCACCCTTTCAGTCTCCGCGACGATCTCCCCTTCCAGCTCCAACTGGGTCAGGACGTTCTCGTTCTCGCCGTAGAGGTACTCGGTCGGCTTGTACTCGGCGGCGCCGGTGGCGAGAACGGAGACCCCGTGCTTCACCTCGCGCACCCTACCCTGGCTCTCGACTTGCGTCGTGAAGTTACCCACGTAACCGGTGACGTCCAGGATGGTGGAGTCGGTCCAGACGTGGATCGACGGGTGGCGGTAAACCTTCTTGACCAGATCCTCCAGGAAGGGCTGGATCTCGGTCCCCTCCAGGGTGTAGTGGAGCCTTCTCGCCAAACCGCCCAGGTCGTCGTCCTTCTCGATGAGATAGATCTCGAAACCCTGCTCCGCCATGTTGAGCGCCGCGGTCATGCCGGCGACGCCACCCCCCACGACCAGCGCCGTGTGGTCCACCGGAAGCTGGAATTCCTGCAACGGCTCCAGGTGCGCGGCGCGGGCCACGGCCATCCTGACGATCTCCTTCGCCTTCTCGGTCGCGTTCTCCTTCTCGCGGGAGTGGACCCAGGAGCAGTGCTCGCGGATGTTGGCGAATTCGAAGAAGTACTGGTTAAGGCCCGCCTCGCGGCAGGTGTCCCTGAAGAGCGGCTCGTGGGTCCTCGGCGTGCAGGCGGCCAGTACCACGCGGTTCAACCCCTTGGCCACGATGGCGTCGGAGATCTGCTTCGCGTTTTCGGTGGAGCAGGCGAAGAGGTTCTCGCCGGCCCAGGAGACGTTCGGGAGCGTCGCCGCGTACTCGATCACCTCGGGGATGTTGACCACGCGGCCGATGTTGGCGCCGCAGTAGCAGACGACCACCCCGATCTTCAGCTCCTCCTTGGAGACGTCCTTCTCGTCGGGGTAGACCCTCTCCCGCTCAAGCTTGTGGCGCCGGTAGGAGAGGAGCTCTCCGCAGAGCGCGTCGGCGCCGCTGGCGGTCAGGACCGATTCGGGGATGTCGAGCGGGCCCTGGAAGGCGCCGGAGACGAAGATCCCCTTCTTGGAGGTCTCGATCGGGTTGTAGGGGTTGTTCTTGCAGAACTTCTGGTCGGTCAGCTCGATGCCGAACTTCGTGGCCAGCGCCTCCACGTCCTTCGGGGGGTTCAACCCCACCGAGAGGACCACCATGTCGAATTCCTCCTCCTTGACCCCCTGGTCGACGGTGGAGTAGCGGATGGTGACGTTCTTGGAGCTCTCGATCTCCCTACCCACCGTGACGTAGCTCCTGATGAAGCGCACGTCGGGGAGCTTCTCGGCCCTCTGGTGGAACCTCTCGAAGTCTTTGCCGTAGGCGCGGACGTCGTTGTGGAAGATGGTGGCCTCAAGGGTCGGGCTGTGGTCCTTGGCGAGGATCACCTGCTTTTGCGAGTAGGCGCAGCAGACGGCGGAGCAGTAGTTGTTCCCGCCCGGAATCACCTGGCGCGAGCCGACGCACTGGATCCAGGCGATCTTGTGCGGGTGCTTCTTGTCGGAGGGGCGCAGCACCTCTCCCTCGTAGGGGCCGGTGGCGCAGAGGATGCGCTCGAAGTCGAGGCTCGTCACCACGTTCTGCATCTTGCCGTAGCCGAAGTCGTTTCTGAGCTTCGGGTCGAAGGTGGAGTAGCCCGGGGAGAGGATGATGGCGCCTACCTCGATCTGGAAGGTCTCAGGCTTCTGGTGCAGGTCGATCGCGTTGGTCTTGCAGGCGCCGACGCAGATCTGGCACTTCCCTTCCTTGAGATACAGGCAGGTCTCCGGGTCGACGTAGGTGACCAGCGGCACCGCCTGGGAGAAGTAGATGTGGACCGCCTTGTTCTCGGAGAGGTTCTGGTTGAACGGGTCCGGTATCTTGACCGGGCAGTAGTCCACGCAGATGTTGCACCCGGTGCACTTCTCCTCGGAGATGTACCTCGGCTTCTTGGTGAGGGTCACCTTGAAGTCGCCGGCCTCCCCTTCCACCCGATCCACCTCGGTGTAGGTGATGATCTCGATGTTCGGGTTTCGGGAGCACTCGATGAACTTCGGGCTCTCGATGCACATGGAACAGTCGTTGGTGGGGAAGGTCTTGTCCAGCTGGGACATCTTCCCCCCAAGGGCGGGAGACTTGTCCACCAGGAAGACCCTGAACCCGGAATTGGCGAGATCGAGCGCGGCCTGAATACCGCTGATCCCTCCACCGACAATGAGTACGTCACCAATATTTCTCTCTGCGGTATTCATAGAAGTTTTCCTTCAACTAGAGTTCGTTGGATGCAAGTGACGGTGGTCAGATCACCTCGGCGATGATCTCGGTCAGGTCCTTCACTTCCACCTTCTCGTCGTCGGCCAGGTCGAGGCTCGAGTCGGTGAAGTTGGTGATGCAGTAGGGGCAGGAGGTGGCCAGCACCTCGGCTCCCGCCTGGACCGCCTGCCTGAGCCTTAAGTCGGCGAAGCGCTCCTCCTTCGGGGTCTCCATCCAGATCCTGCCGCCGCCACCGCCGCAGCAAAGGGCGGATTCACGGTTGTCGGCCATCTCGGTGAATTCGAGGCCCGGCACCTTTTTGAGCACGTTCCTCGGTTCGTCGTAGACGCCGTTGTGACGCCCCAAGTAGCAGGGGTCGTGATAGGTGACCTTCTTGGCGAATTCCCCCTTGATGGTGAGCCTCCCCTCGTCGATGAGCTGCTCGATCAACTGGGAGATGAAGACCACCTCGAAGTTCACCATGAACTCGGGGTACTCGTTCTTGAAGGTGTGGTAGCAGTGGGGCGAGGAGACGATCACCTTCTTCACGCCGTGGTCGATGAAGTTCCTGATGTTCTCCTTGGCGAGTTTCTTGAAGAGCTCCTCGTTGCCGGTCTTTCTGATGCTTTCCCCGCAGCAGCTCTCCTTGTTGCCGAGGATGCCGAACTTCACCCCCGCCTTGTTGAGGATGGTCGCGGTGGCCTGGGCCACCCTCCTCATCCTGGGGTCGTAGCTTAGGTAGCAGCCGGTGAAGTAGAGGGCTTCCATCCCCTCCTCGTACTGCTTCACCGGGAGCTCCTTGGCCCAGTCCCCCCTTTTGGCGCGCTCGCCGCCGATGGAGTTCCCCTCGCTGGTCAGGCTCGCCACCACGTTCCTGATGGTGCTTACGTGGCCGGGGTAGACGTCGTATTCCGCCCCCATGGTCCTCAGGGCGATCCCCGCCTCGATCTGGTTCACACCCCTGGGGCAGCGGCTGGGACAGGTACCGCAGGTGCTGCAGCGCCAGATCTCTTCCTGCTCGATCTCGGTGAGGCCGAAGACCCCCTGCCTGACCACCTTGCGCATGCTGAACTGCCGCACCCGGTTCCAGGGGCAGACCGAGTCGCAAAGACCGCACTGGTAGCAGTATTTGAGCGAATCGCCGCCCTTTTCCTTGATGACATCGATTATCTCTTTGAATGGAGTCACGGTTTCCACGATAGCACCCGTCCTTTGTTGTTAGCGTCGTTAGCCTTTGGTGATCTGGCCCACCGTATCGAGGAGCTTCTCCGTCCCGAACCTCTTCATCAGGGACTGGAGACCGATCTCCAGCTCCTGGTTCTTCAGGTCCTCGGCCGGTTCCTCGATCTCGCGCTCGGTAACCGACAGGGCCCCGACCAGGCACCACTTGACGCAGAGCGGTTCCGGCTCGCCGTCGCAGAGGTCGCACTTAAGCGGAAGGCCCGAGTCCGGCTCCCTGAAGAGGTCGCGCGAGGGGCAGGAGGTGCGGCAGAAGCCGCACTCGTCGTACTCCTTGCCGTCGATGATGAACTTGTCGCGCCCCATGCACTCGCTTTCGGTGTAGTCGCCGGCGTAGAGCGGGATGTAGATGTCGCGAAGCGGATCGCGCACCACGCGGACCCTGGAGCGGGCCGGGTTGTTGCTGCTGTAGGGGGGCATGGCGTGGAAGGAGGAACAGATCACCTCGCAGGCCCTGCAGCCGTTGCACTTGTCGGCGTCGATATTTATCGTTTTGATGGTTCTTTTCTTGGTCTCACTCACGGCTGTACCCCTCCACTTAAAAGTGTCTCCTGCGTGGCCGCGGCGGTTACGGCGGGCTTTCCGTCATAGACGCCGGTCTTCTCGAACTCCCTCGCCACGTAGCCAAGCCCCAGCTCCTCCAGGGTCTCCTTGGTCGGGATGCCGTCGTCGTTCCACCCCTTGAGCTTGTAGTAGGAATCCAAAAGCTCCTTCTCCAGTTCCGGGAACCTGTTCTTCCAGTGGTTCGCCGGCGGCTGCTCGTCGACCCTTCTCATGCCGCGGCGGATGTTGAAGGCCCGCACCAGGGTGCGGTAGCGCTTGGCGGCCTTCATCAACTTATCCTTGTCCATCTCGATGCCGGCGCCGGCGGAGATGAACTTCGGGTAGTTGTGGATGTGGTACGGAGGCTTCAGCGGGAAGGAGGAAAGCCCCGCGCACTGCCCCAGCGCGTCGTCGATGTAGTGCATCATCTCCTGCCAGTCCACGATGTCGCAGCACATGTCGACCGTCGGGAAGTGCGGCATCGACTTCTCGCCGCGCGGCTCCCACTGGAGGAATATGTCCTTGAACTTGTCGTCGGGGACCTGGATCCAGTCCTTGACGAATTCCTCGCGCTGCTCGACCTTCGGGTACGGCGCCTGCGGGAACTGCCCCTCGATCTGGGTGATGTTGATCTTCTCCCCGGTGCAGTACATCAGGTAGTAGATGGGGTTCAGCATGGAGAGCTTCAAGGGGAGCTGCTCGTGCTTCTTGATGTTGTTGTGGGCGAACTCCTCGGCGCCGTTGCCGATCTTCTTGGCGGCCCAGTAGGTCCCCTCGGCGAGGATGTCGCCGATCCCCTGGCGGTTCACGATCAGGTCCAGCAGATAGAAGAACTTCGCGTCGTTCTCCTCGGGCATGCCGGGGAAGTCGCTTTGCTTCAGGATCCCCTTCTCCAGAAGCTCCATCGCGAAGGCCATCACCTGCGGGGTCGAGAAGCCGTCCAGACCGTACTCGGTCGCCTTCTGCGCCATCCTCAGGCCAAAGTCGAGGTCGGAGAAGGCCGCCATGGTGTAGGTGAGCTTGGTGAAGCACTTCATCATGTAGGTGGGGAGCCCCTCCATGGAGATGGTGGCGCCGCACTTCATGGGACAGTTGAAGCAGCTGATCAGGCGGGTCCTCGCCTTATCCATGGTCTCTTCCCAGGCGTGGCTCACCTCGTCGGTCCAGAAGTCCTTGCGGCGGGTGCGGGCGTTGCCCCAGTTGAAGTTTTCGGTGTGCCACTTCTCGTCGTGGACCTTCATCTCCTGGGGGCTGCCGAGCCCGGCCAGGATGGGCATCACGTCGGGGATCGGGTTGTCCTCGCGGTGCTTGATATAGTCGAGCACCTCGGTGCAGAGGTCGTTGAACTCCTCGGGCTTGGCGACACAGAGGTCCTTGGTGCCGCGCACGACCACCGCCTTGACCCCCTTGTCCCCCATCACCGCGCCGATGCCGCCGCGGGAGGCGGAGGATCTCCCCTGCTCGATGGAGGCGTAGAAGACCCGGTTTTCGCCGGCAAGGCCGATGGCCGCCACCTGGGCTCTGGGCTCGTTCAGCTCCTTCTTGATGAGCTCGGCGGTCTCGATGGCCCCCTTCCCTTTCAGGTGGGAGGCATCGCGGATCTCGACCTTGTCGTTGTTGATGTAGAGATAGACCAGCTTCGGCGACTTGCCGCGCAGGACCACCTTGTCGTAACCCGCGTACTTGAGTTCCGGCGCCCAGAAGCCGCCCATCATCGAGAAGGCCATGAGCTTCGTCTGCGGGGAGATGGTGGATACTATGGTGCGGTTGCACCCGGTGGCCGGCGTTCCGCACAGAAGGCCGGCGGCGAAAATCAACAGGTTTTCCGGAGAAAAGGCGTCGACTTCAGCCGGGACCCGGTCCCACAGAAGCTTGGCGTTGGTTCCCAGACCGCCCAAGTAGAGCTCGGTCTCCTTGGGATCGGTCGCCACCCTCTCGATGTTCCCCTTGGTCAGGTCGACTTCCAGCACGTATCCTGTCTCTGCATACCTCATATAGTTACCCCTTGGTTGGTTACCTTGAGTTCGGGCTCCGACGAACGGGACCGACGCCACTTACTGGCATAAAAGTACTTTTTTACCATTATTAAGCGTGCCGCGGAGCGCTCGCGCACCGACGCGGCACATCTTGATCCGCCTACCCCTGCGCTCCCGGCATCAGACTTTCCACGAGCTCCTCGGTCCAGGGGGTCCCGACGGCCAGCCCCTGGCGCAGCTTCACGAACTCGATCTCGCGGCCGGTCTCCTTGGTCCCCTCGTTGAAGGCCCTGAAGCCGGTGCGCGCTTCGTTCATCATGTTGAGAGCGAGCCATGCCCTGGAGTTTTCCTTATTGGCGTTCCAGGCGTCCAGCTTCGGCTTCCTCAGTTCCTCGAGGCTCTTGGTCATGCATTCGGGGAAGGTGTCGATCAGCTTGGCGCAGAGCTCCTCCACCTTCTGGTCCAGCATGGAGAGGTCGATCTCCCCTTCCTTGATCAGCGCCTGCCCTTCCTTGAACTGGGCGCCGGTCCTGAACTCGCCGTGGATGACGCGGCCGTACTCGTCCAGGAACCTGTCGGTGACGACGGTCGGGTTGGCGACGAACTTGCCGTCGATCTTAAGTGCCGGAACCACGTCGGCGATGATGCCCAGACGCGCCGCCTTGTGCGCCGAGAAGGGCTCGCAAAGCGTGCCGGAGACCATGGCCTGCTCGCAGCCGATCATGACCGGGAGGAAGTCGGTGGCGCCGCCGATGGCCGCGGAACCGTGCTTGGGGCCCGCCTGGCCGAAGTTGGCCAAGTCGTGCGCAATGCTGAAGTCGCAGGCCATGCCGATCTCCTGGCCGCCGCCGATCCTCATCCCGTTCACCCTGCAGACGACCGGCTTGTCGCACCCGAGGATGGCGGAAACCATGTCGTTGAAGAGCCTCATGTACTGGCGGTACTCCTGCGGGTTACCCGCGTAGTACTCTGCGTACTCCTTGGTGTTGCCGCCGGTGCAGAAAGCCTTCTCCCCTACGCCGGTGAAGACCACGGCGTTGACCTCGCGGTCGACGGAAGCGCGGCGAAAGGCCAGGATGGTCGCCTTCACCATGTCGGTGGTATAGGAGTTGAACTGCTTGGGGTTGTTGAAGATGATCCAGGCGTTGTACAGCCCCTGCACCACGCTGCCGTCCTTTCTCTTCGCGGGACGCTTCTCGTACTTCACCATCCCGTCGCAAAGGCTCTCCACGTCTCGGTCAATCAGGTTGTGATCGATCAGATGGGACGGTGCGGTTCTCTTGATGATCTCGTCGGTAGTTGCCACGGCTTCCCCCTTGACTTCTTTTTATGGTTTGAGTTGCAAGTCGAAATTTCTATTTGAGTAAATAAGTACTTTAATACCACTTTTATGTCAAGAAAAAAACTGCTGTTTTAGGAAAATACGAAATCGTCCAGCTGCAGGTATCCGGCGTGGTCCACCACGGTGCCGGGAGCGCCCTTCTCCAGGGCGCGGCGCAGCTCCGCCGGGATCTCGGTCTTTCGCAGGGTTTTGGCGTCGACCAGCACCCTGACCGTCTCGGCCGAGGCGATCACCGCCTCGTTTCCGGCGCGGCGGAAGTCGGTGACGATGGTGATCGAGCTCTTCCCCAGCTCCTTGACCGCCACCGATATCTCCAGGACGTCGTCCAAACGCGCCGGGGCCAGCCACTTCATGCACTGGTTCACCAGCATGAAATCGAGCTCTTCCTGCAAAAGGTCCCACCCTGCCAGCGCCCTCAGGAATTCCATGGTAGCCACGCCGGCGTAGTTGGCGTAGTTGGCGTTGTAGACCACCTTCTGCACGTCGCACTCGTAGTAGCGAACCCTGAGATAGTATCGAAACTGTTCCATGACACCTCCGCCTTTCCCCGACCCGGACTCAACCGCAACCGCTTCGGCTCAATACCAGAACAACGTTTCAATTACGTAAAACAAGTATCACTATACCGAATTAGGGTCAAGAAATAAATAATGTATACGCGATATTTCCCAGCTAAGGCTTGCCAACTTCTTGCCTTCATGGTACTAGAATACCAATTTCCACCCCCACCAGGGTGGACCCCATCCCAACAGCGGTTGAGCCGCCTCCCTTTCCCGGGAGGAGCGTCTTGCGGCGCACGGCGAAATCGCGAGCGAGTCGAGACATGAGCAAGATAACCATCAGGGACGCCATCCCGAGCGACTTGGAAGCCATCATCGCCTTGGACCGGATGCCCAACGAGGACAAGACGGGGTACTGGCAGAGCATCTTCCAGCATTACGTGGTTGCCGGCCGTCCGGACCGGGTCTTTCTGGTCGCGCAGGAAGGGAAGTCCCTGCTCGGCTTCATCATCGGCGAGGTCCGCGCCTGGGAGTTCGGCTCCCCCCCCTGCGGCTGGGTGTTCGCCCTCAGGGTGTCCCACACCACCCGTGAAGGGGGGATCGGCACCAGGATGTTCACCGAGATCTGCGAGCGCCTGAAAAAGGCCGGCGTCGACACGGTGCGCACCATGGTGGACATCGACAACAAGCTCACCCTCTCCTTCTTCCGCGGCATGGGGTTGCGGACCGGGCGCTACGTAGAGCTGGAAAAACGAATCGACTGACGGCGCCTTGGGGCGCCTCTATTTGGAGCGAGACGATCATGAAGCTAAACAAGGCAAGCCTTTTCGCGCTTATCTCCGTACTGGAGTTGGCAAGAGACCCGGAGCGGCAGCTTTCCACCTCGGACATCGCCGACAAGTACGGCATTTCCTCGCACCACCTGGCCAAGGTGATGCGCAACCTCGTGCACCAGGGAGTGGTCCAGGCGATGCGCGGCGTAGGGGGCGGCTACCGCTTCGCCGGCAACGTGAACCGCACCACCTTGCTGGACATCATCCAGCTTTTCGAGACGCTGGAGAGCGAGCTCGACCTCCCCCACTGGAACAAGGCGGCGGAGCCGGTGGTCTCCGAGCTGCACAGCGTGACCAGCGAGATCGACACGGTCACCCGCGCCATCCTCGACACCATCACCCTGGCCACAGTGCTCAAGAACACCCGGGCCGCCGGCGAGAGGGTGGCGGAGCCGAGCCCGCCCGGCAGGAAGTAGCCGCCCCGGCCATTGGCCGGCAAAGGCTGCTGAGGGGGCTTCCCCCTCAGCAGCACTCCTCCCGGGCACCCGCCTTATGCCCCCTCACGGACCCTCCTGCGACCCGCTAGATCCTGTTCATCCTTCTTGCCGCTTCCATCAGCTCGCCCCGGAAGTCCGGGTGCGCCACGTTGATCAGGTTCATGGCGCGCTGCTTCGCCGTCTGCCCCCTGAGCTTGGCTATGCCGAACTCGGTCACCACGTGGTCGACGTCGTTCTTGCTGGTGGTGACGGACGCCCCCGCGGTGAGCGTCGGCACGATGCAGGAGATGGCGCCGTTTTTCGCGGTGGATGCTGTGGTGATGAACGCCTTGCCGCCGCGCGACCTGTTGGCGCCGCGGGCGAAGTCCGCCTGCCCGCCGGTCCCGCTCCACTGCAGGTGCCCGAAGGACTCGGAGCAGCACTGACCCAATAGGTCGACCTGGATGGTGGCGTTGATGGCGACCACGTTGTCGATGCTCCCGATCACGGCCGGGTCGTTCACGTAGTCGACCGGGTGCATCTCGATCATCGGGTTCTCGTGCATGAAGTCGAACAGGCGCTTGGTCCCGAGAGCAAAGGTCGCCAACGCCTTGCCGCGATGGATGGTCTTCCTGGAGTTGTTGACCGCGCCGGACAGCATCAGGTCCACGATCCCGTCGGACATGAGCTCGGTGTGGACGCCAAGGTCCTTCTTGGTCATAAGCGCGCGGGTGACCGCGTTGGGGATGCCGCCCCAGCCGAGCTGCAGGCAGGAGCCGTCGGGAACCATCTCGGCCAGGTAAGCGCCGATGGCCTCCTCGATGGGGGAAATCTTGGGGATTTCCAGCTCCTTGAGCGGCTCATGGCATTCGACAATGTGGTCCACCTCGGAGATGTGGATGTGGCAGTTGCCGTGGGTGCGCGGCGCGTGGGGGTTGACCTGCACCACCACCTTCTCCGCCTTCTTCACAGCCTCCATGGTGTAGCCGACGGAGAGGCTGCAGGTGAAGTAACCGTACTCGTCCATCGGGGAGACCACGGTTCCGGCGACGTCGACCGGCCAATACTCGCGCAGCAGCTTGGGCACCTCGTGGAAGTGGTTGGGCACGAAGTCCGCCCATCCCTTTTGCACCGCCTCGCGCGAGACGTGGCTGGTAAACCACGCGTTCACCTTGATGTGCGGGGTGGAGTCCTCGGTGAAGTAGTCGGGGCAGAGATGATGCTGCTGGTTGACCACCACCCCCTCGAGCTCGCGCTTTCGTGCCGCGAGCGCCTTGACGAACAACGTCGGCTCGCCCACGCCCAGTGGAAAGCAGAGGTGATCTCCCGATTTGACAATGGTGGCAGCTTCGGTGGCCGAGCAGAGTTTTTGCCGGTATTCCTGTTCGAAGTTGCTTTTTGCAAGGGCGATGGTATTCACGGGTGCTTCCTCCTGTTTAGTGTTGTTGTGCGACCTGGCCTGCAGGCTGCTTCTGGAGGAGGTTGATAGCAACTTGAGTACCAAAACAACGTTTTCCTCAATGAAACAAAAACAAAAGCGGCAAAGGTGCGTAAATTCAGCAAAACAATGTTCGCATAATTGCCGATTCGCTCGGAATTGAGGACGCCCCCGCTGTAAACGATTGTTGACAGCAACAGGCGACACTTATATTCACTTCATGTATTTTCAGTGAGTTACAATTGTAAACAGCACCTGGTAACTGTATGCGAATTGTTTACAAGGAGGAAAAGACGTTATTGCGAAAGAGAAATGACGCTTTACGAGGAGGGGGATCGACGCGCAGAATCTGCAACATCCGCAAAGAGAAATAACGGAGTTTGTACAACCACAACCGTCCTCACCCCCGCCCCTCTCCCAGAGGGCGAGGGGAGGATTCGGCAAGCTGTTCGTCGTTCCCCTCTCCCTCTGGGAATGTATAGACCGGAGTCAAGCGTTACTGTGTTCGGGGACACGGGTTACAGTTTCAGTGCAAATTGCTTCAACTTGTTGAGGGCAGAAGGCTGCGTCCATGCCCCCTCTCCCTTTGGGAGAGGGTTGGGGTGAGGGCGTCGTTCTAGCTTGAGAGGGTGGCGTTCCGGAGGCGAACGATGCGGGGGCTCAGTGATCTGAAGAGTCGTCGTGATGCTTCTGCAGCTTCTTGTACAGCCACTGCCTGGAGATGCCGAGCAGTTCCGCGGCCTGCAGCTTGTTGCCGTTGCAAAACTCGATGGCGGCCTCAACCAGCAGCTTCTCGAACTCCTCGACGATGGCCGGAAGCGGTTTGCTCCCAAGCCTCGCGCGCAGGTAGGGGCCGATGTCATGCGGGATGCCGGAGCTACCGTCCCGGAGCATCCTGGAGAGCTGGTCCGGGAGGTGCTCCTTGAGGATGAGCGGACCGGTCACCACGTTGAAGGCGCTCTCGATCACGTTGCGCAGCTCCCTCACGTTCCCCGGCCAGTCGTAGTGCATGACCACGTCGCGGGCCTCCAGGCTCAGCCCCTGGACCTCCAGCCCGAACTCCTCGTTGAACTGCTGGATGAAATTTATGCTGAGGGCGCGGATGTCCTCCTTGCGCTCCCTGAGCGAAGGGATGCAGAGCGTCACCACCTTGAGGCGATAGTAGAGGTCCTGCCGGAACTTTCCCTCCCGCACCAGGGCCTCCAGGTTGCAGTTGGTGGCGGCGACCACCCTCACGTCGACCGTCTTGGGCGCGCTGCTCCCCAAAGGAGTCAGCTCCCTCTCCTGCAACACCCGCAGCATCTTCGCCTGCATGTACAGCGGCATGTCGCCGATCTCGTCCAGGAAGATGGTCCCCAGGTGCGCCTGCTCGAATTTTCCCAGTTGCCCCCCTTTCCTCGCCCCGGTGAAGGCCCCCTCGGCGTAGCCGAAGAGCTCGCTCTCCAGCAGATGCTCGGGAATGGCTGCGCAGTTGACCTTGACGAACTGGGCGTAACGGCGGTTGCTGGCGGCGTGGATGGCGTGGGCGAAAAGCTCCTTCCCGGTCCCGCTCTCTCCCAGCAGGAGGATGTTCGAGTTCTTGGAGGCCACCCTCAGCAGGGACTCTTTCAGGTCCTGCATCTGCTTGCTCTGACCGACGATGCTGTTCACGTCGTAGCGCGACATCGATTCCTTGCGCGCCACGCTCCCGGCCGCCGCGCGCGTCTCGGAGGCGCCCTGCAGCCGGTTCGCGATCAGCGTGATCTCGCGGATGTCCTTGAACAGGATCTTGCCGACCCCCCCTATCACCTGGCCCTCCTTGACGATGGGATAGAGCGAGGCGTAGACCTGCTTGCCATTCAGGTAGTGGGTGATGCCGATTTGGGGGGTGGCGCTCTCCATGACCGCGGGGAGCTTCGAGGACTGGGAGTTCGGATAGGCTTCGCTGACGTGCTTGCCGATGATGGCGTTGGGGGTGGTGTCGAGGATGTCGGCGAAGGCCTGGTTCACCATGACCACCACCCCTTCCCGGTCCACGATGACGATGCCGTCGTAGTTGAGATCGAGGGAGGCGCTCCCCGACTGCAAGAGCGCCCTCAAATCGATGGAGGGATCAGGGAGCTGTTCCGGGAGGAGCCGCAGGACGGACAAAATCCCCCCCACCAGCTGCTCCGACTCCATGGTCGGGAGAAAGTCGCAGACCAGGCGCCTTTTCCCCACCTGCAGCACCTGGTTGTTGAAGACGGTGCCGCTTTTCATCAGGGTGCTGAGTTCGGAGAGATCCGCCACCTCGTCGAGCCTGCGCCCCAAAAGGCTCTCTGCGGGGATCCCAATCAGGGCGGCGGCGGCCGGGTCGAGGTAGGTGATGCCGAGATCGGCGTCAAGCCTCACGATGCCCGAGGCGTCGCCGCAGCCGGTAGTTCCTTCCATCCCCGTAATGTCAGCGACCTGCACCATAAGCGCCTACTTTCCCTGTTTTTCCATGACCAAGTGCGAAAGCCGAAGAGTGCCCAGGGGACTGGCTCCGCAGGTGCCTGTCCCCCTAGCCCCAAGGCGGAGCACTGAAACGACAGGAAACCACGCCATTTAGAGCCTTTTGTATACATGAATTTCAGTGTTTCCGTCAACACGATACATCACTTGCCCGGTCAGGTACCTGCGACTGCCATATCGATCCGCTCCGGATGGCTGTAGATATCGAAGCGGTCAGCCCGCACGTAGCCGATCATGGTGATCCCCGCTTCGACGGCCATCTTGACGGCGGTCCCGGTGGGTGAGGTGCGCGAGGCGACGACCGTGATCCCCAAAAGCGCTGCCTTGGCGACCAGCTCGGTGGAGACGCGTCCCGAGGTGACCAGCATCATCCCGGAGAGGTCGATCCCCTTCAGGAGCGCCTCTCCCGCGATGCGGTCGATGGTGTTGTGGCGCCCGAGATCCTCTGAAAAAAGGACCACGTCCCCGTCGCCTACCGCGGCCGAGTGCATGCCGCCGTGGGTCTGGTATCCCTGCGCCTTCCGGGCCAGCCCGTCCATCATGGCGAAGACGGCGGCGGGGGTGTAGGTTTTCCCGGATCCCGCTGCGCGCTGCGCGGCGTCTACCCTGGGGATGGAAAAGCTGATACCGGTGCCGCAGCCGGAGGTGAGGACGGGCTTCAGTTTTTCCGGAAGCTCCTTCTTCACCTGGGCGCTGGCGATACCGTGATCGTCGCAGACCGAGAGCGCGTTGAAATCCTCGACCCGGTCCACGAGCCCCTGCAGCCTGAGGAACCCCGCCACCAGGAAGCGTAGCTCGTGCGGCGAGGCGATCAGGGTGGCAAGCTCCCTGCCGTTCACATGCAGGACCACGGGGACCTCGGCCACCACGTCCCTCTCAGCTGCGGAAACGGTCCCTTTTTCGTAGCGATAAACAGAAGCCATCCTACCCCCCTATCCCTGCCATGACGAAGGGCGCTACGGCGCCGGCTTCCTCGTCGAACCGGTGCCGGCCTGGCTTGTCGTGGACGATGCGGCGGATCCCGTCGCGCAGCGAGGCGTCGTCGCCGGAGGCCAGAAGCGGTCTCAGATCCACCCCTGCCCCGGACAGCAGGCAACCCTTGGCCACACCGGTGGCGGTCACCCTGAGCCGGTTGCAGGCGTCGCAGAAGTGGCCGGTCATCGGGGTGATGACCCCGAGCGAGCCGACCGCGCCCCGCACCCTGAAGTTCTTGGCCGGTCCCGAGCGCTCGTTTCGCTCCAGCTTCTCGATCAGGAAACGCTCCGCGATCCGCTCCAGCACCTCGCTCCCCGGAATGCAGAGGGAACGCCAGTCGGCCGCCTGGCAGGTCGGCATGTACTCGATGAACCTGACCGTGTAGGGGCGCTCCAGGGTGAGCCGCACGAAATCGAGGATCTCGTGGTCGTTCACGCCGCGCATCAGCACCACGTTTATCTTGTGCGGCGGGAAACCGGCCCGCTCGGCCGCCTCTAACCCCGCGAGCGCCGCCTTGAGATCGCCGCCGCGGGTTATCTTGGCGAAGGTAGCCGGGTCGAGGGAGTCGAGGCTGACGTTCAGACGTTGAACGCCGGCATCTTTCAACTCCCGGGCCATTCCCTGCAGGAGCGTGCCGTTGGTGGTCAGCACTAGTTCTTCGAGCCCCGGTATCCGCGCCAGGCGCTTCAGGAAGGGGACGATCCCCTTTCTCACCAGCGGCTCGCCGCCGGTCACCCGGATCTTCTCGATCCCGGCGGCGACGGCCTGGGTTGCGACCCGCAAAAGCTCCTCATAGGAAAGCACCCGGTCCTGCGGCAGGAGCTTCACCCCTTGGGCCGGCATGCAGTAGCTGCAGCGGAGGTTGCAACGGTCGGTCACGGAGAGCCGAAGGTAGTTGATACGCCTGCCGTAAGCGTCGATGAGTGACACGATCTCCTCCTTTGCCGCGAGGCGGCGTCACCCCAGGTTCAAAAGCTTGGCCGCGTTGCCGCCCAGTATCGCCGCGACGCCTTCCGGCGGCAGCGGCAGCCCTGCTATGGCGTCCATGTTGTGCCGGATGCGCGGCATACCGGGCCAGTCACTGCCGAAAATGGTTTTTCCCGTGTTGCGCGCCAGTTCGGGAAAGTAGGACATGAGCTTCGCAGGGGGAAGTCCAGAAAGCTCCATGTAGACGTTCGGATGCAGCTTGGATAAGAAGAAGGCGCGGTCATACCAGAAACCGCGCCCCGCATGGGCCATGACCAGATTCAACGAGGGGAAATCGACGGCCACATCATCCAGGTGCAGGGGATTGGCGTATTTCAGCCTGGTTCCCTTGAAGACCGAGGAACCGGTATGGATCAGGACGGGGATGCCGAGTTCCTCCGCAGCCCGGTACAGGGGGTACATCCTCGGCTCGTTCAGGTAGTAGTGCTGGTAGCTTGGGTAGAGCTTTATGCCCCGGAACCCTTCGCTCTCGACCTTGCGGCGCAGCTCCGCGGCCAGATCGGTGTGCAGGTAGGGGTTTATGTCGCAAAAGGGGATCAGGCTCTTCCTGCCGCGGCAGAATTCGCGCACCGAGTCGTTACTGCAGATGCCGGTGGTGACGGGGGTCAGCTCGGCGAGGATACAGGCGTAATCGACCCCTTCCTCTTGAAGCAGCGCCTCGAAGGCGCCCGGGTCGCTGTAGCGGGCCACGTACTCCTCGTACCCCACTGGATGGGCAATCCGCATCCAATCCACCACCCACGGGTGCAGGAAACCGTCGTACGTGGCGAGGTGCACGTGGAAATCGATCCTGAGAGGTTTCTCTTCGGGTGCCGGCATGGTTTCTCCCCCTTACATCCGTTTCAGACCCGTTCCACCACGGTGGCGATCCCCTGCCCGAGGCCGATACAGAGCGAGATCACCCCGTAGCGGGCGTTGCGCCGCCGCATCTCGTGCACCAGCGTCGCGGTGATGCGGGCGCCGGTCGAGCCCAGGGGATGGCCGATGGCGATGGAGCCGCCGTTCACGTTCACCCTGGCCGGGTCGATCCCCAGCTCGTTCATGCAGGGTATGGCCTGCGCCGCGAAGGCCTCATTCAACTCGAAGAGGTCGATGTCGCCGATGGTGAGCCCCGCCCGGTCCAAGGCTTTCCTGATGGCCGGAACCGGGCCTAGCCCCATGAACGAGGGGTCGCAGCCGGCGACGGCGCTGGAGAGAACGCGCGCAAGCGGCCGGTAACCGAGCTCTCTGGCAAGCTCCCCTTCCATGAGGAGCACGGCGGCGGCGCCGTCGTTGATGCCGCTGGAATTACCCGCGGTGACGCTGCCGTCCTTCTGGAAGGCGGGGGGAAGTTTGGCGAGCTGCTCAAGCGTCACGTCCGGGCGCGGGAACTCGTCCCGGTCCACGACCTTCGGCTCCCCCTTTTTCTGCGGGATGACGACCGGAACCAGCTCGTCCTCGAACTTCCCCGCGGCCTGGGCCTCGCCCCATTTCCTCTGCGTCGCCAGCGCGAACTCGTCCTGCTGCTCGCGGGTGATGCCGTAGCTGCGCGCCACGTTCTCGGCGGTGTCCCCCATCCCCTCCTTGGCGTACGGCTCGGTCATCCGGGGGTTGGTGAAGCGCCATCCGATGGTGGAGTCGAACACCTTGATGTCGCGCGAGAAAGGGGAATCCGCCTTGGCGAAGACGAAGGGAGCGCGGGTCATGGACTCGGTCCCCCCGGCGATGAAGATCTTCCCCTCCCCCACCTTGATGGCCTGCACCGCGCTGTTGATGGCGTTCAACCCCGAGCCGCAGAGGCGGTTGATGGTGTGCCCCGCCACCGAGTGCGGGAGCCCGGCCAGGAGCGCCGCCATGCGCGCCACGTTGCGGTTGTCCTCCCCTGCCTGGTTGGTGCAGCCGAGCACCACATCCTCGATGAGCCCGGGGTCGAGCTTGTTCCGCTGCACCAGCTCCTGGATACAGAGCGCCGCCAGGTCGTCCGGGCGGACGTCCTTCAGCGCGCCTCCGAATTTCCCCACCGGCGTCCGCACCGCATCGACGATAACCGCTTCTCGCACATGAGCCTCCATTCCTGCCCGGTGTAGTTCCGACAGGTCTATCTGTTTAATTTACTGCCAGGTTCACGATCATCCTCCGCGAGTCACTTCTCCCTCCGGGGAGCCCTCACCCTAACCCTCTCCCAGAGGGAGAGGGGACTGTGGACGTTTGTGGCGGAAGATGTCGCTCACTCTAGATGTACTGGCCCGAATCTACCCGGATCACCTCGCCGGTGATCTTCCCCGCCGCGTCGGAGAGGAGGAAGGTGACCGCGTTGGCGATGTCCTCGGGTTTCGCCAACTCCGGGAGCAGGCACTCGTTTCTGGCACGGTCGAGGATCTCCTCGGGAAGGGCCAGCGCCATGTCGGTCAAGACCATACCCGGCGCCACAGCGTTCACCGTTACCCCCTTGGGTCCCAGCTCGCGGGCGAGCGTCTTGGTGAGGCCGATGAGCCCGGCTTTGGAGGCGGAGTAGTTGGCCTGGCCGAACTTGCCGCGGATGCCGTTTATCGAGGTGATGTTGACGATGCGGCCGTAGCCGGCGTCCCTCATCCCGGGCGCCAGGGCCCGCGCCATGTTGAAGGCGCCGGTTAAGTTCACGCCGAGGACCGAGCTCCACTCGTCGTCGGACATCTTGAAGACGCTGCGGTCGCGGGTGATCCCCGCGTTGTTGACCAGGAGGGTCACCGGTTCGCCGATGGCGGCGACCGCGGCAGCGACGCTCCCCGGGTCGGTGATGTCCACCTTGTGGAACTGGTACTCCTCAGCGCCCTCGCCCGGCGCCACGTCGAAGACGTGCACGCGGGCACCGTGGCTTAAAAGCGCGCGGGTGATGGCAAGGCCCAGGCCGCGCGCCCCGCCGGTGACTACCGCGGTGCGTCCGTTGAAGTTGAGAAAGCTGCTCATGTGCCCCCCTGTCGGCTCTAACTATGGTTTGGACTCTGGGGGACTGCCGCGGGTGATGGAACGGCAGCCCCCCTTACTCCCGGGGTCGGGAGACGAGTTCGTGTGACTAGCGGTCCAGCCAGGTGGGCTGCCGCTTTTCGATGAAGGCGGTGAGACCTTCCACCGAGTCGTGAGTCTTCATCATCTCCTCGAGGTAGAGCTTCTCGACGAAGGAGATCTTGGCCCTGATGCGAAGAGCCGTGTCCTGCCGGGCCGCGCGCACCGCGAAGCGCAGGGTGCTGGCGGAGACCGGGGCGAGGTGCTTGTCGAAGTACTCCAGGGCCGCCTGGTCCGGGTCCTCGGCGATCACCGATACCAGCCCCATGTGGAGCGCCTCCTCGGCGCCCACGCTGCGTCCGGAAAAAAGGAGATCCTCCGCCTGCGCCTGCCCGATCCGCTCAGGAAGCAGGCAGGAGGCGGCAGGTGCGAAGACGGCGAGCTTTATCTCCGGCTGACCCAGCTGCGCGTTGGGCGCGGCGAAGATCAGGTTGCAGGCGGCGACGACTTCGAGGCCGCCCCCCAGGCACTGGCCGCGGACGGCGACCAGCACCGGGACCGGGCTCTCGACGAGCCTCAGCACCAGCTGGTGCAGAGACTTAAGCATCTGGGCGCAGGAGTCGGGCAAATGCTCGTCCACGCTGGCCCCGAAGCTGAAGTGCGGCCCCTCTGCGGTGAGGAGCACCCCCCTCAGGCGGGGTTCTTTCAGGTGTCCATCCAGCGCCTGCAAGAGCGCCGCGATCATGGCGGCGTCGACGATGTTGGCCTTGGGACGGGCGAGGGTCAGTTTCAAGAGGCGGCCGTCGCGCTCAAGAGACACCTTGAGCGGCGAATCGGCTGCGGCGGTTTCCTGGAGTTGGGTAGCTGCAGCTTGGCTCATGGCGTCCTCCTAGGAAAGGCCCGGCACCAGGATGGCGCGCCTGGTGAGCTTATGGGCATGTGCGGAGGCAAAGACCTGGTTGATGTTGTCCAGGGGATGCTTCTCGATGAACGGCGTCAGGGCGACCTTGCCGTCGAGGACGAGGTCGAGGGCCGCCGGGTAGAGTTCGGTCAGGCAGCCCCAGTTCCCCAGGGCCCTGGCGTGAAACGCCATCAGGTTGGACAGGCGCAGCTCGATCTTGTCCATGGTGAAGCCGACCACGGAGAGGGTGGCGCCGTAGGTAAGGAGGCCAAAGGCGGTCTCCTGACCGGGGGTGCTGCCGGAGCATTCGAAAATCTTCCAGCAGGTCTGCTTCAACCCCTTCGTCTTCACGAAGTCGTTGATCGCCTTCTTCAGTTCCTTGCCGGCGATCTCGCGGGAGTTGAGGGTAAGCGCCGCGCCGTGCTTGGCGACGTTTTCCAGCTTCACCGGGTCCACGTCGATGGCGATGACGGTGGCGCCCAGGGCGTTCGCCACCTGCACCGCGTAGCCGCCTACCCCGCCCACGCCGATGACGATGGCGACATCGCCGGGCTGGACTTCTGCCTGCACCGCGGCCTGGTAAGGGGTGGTCACCGCGTCGGCCACGACCGAGATGTCGGCAAGCTCAAGCCCTGCCGCGGCAAGGCGCTTCTCGTCGACCGGGCAAAGGGTCTTCGCCGGAACGACGATGTGGGAGGCGAAGCCGCCGTGGATATCGTTGCCCGGCATCTGCTGCGCGCGGCAGATGGTGCCGTGGCTGGAGAGGCAGAGGTCGCATTCGCCGCAGGGGATGACCGCCGGAATCAGCACCGCCTTGCCGACCCACTGGCCGGCCCCCTCGCCCGCCGCGACCACGCGGCCGCTGATTTCGTGTCCCAGCGTGAGCGGAGCGGGGTGGTTGAAGCGGACGCCGCTGTAATAGAAACCAAGGTCGGTGTGGCAGACGCCGCAGCCCGCGACCTCGACGACGACTTCTCCCGCGCCCGGCGTAGGGGCAAATTCACCCTTTTGCATCGGTTCACCGACGGCGGTCATGGACCAGCGATACGCTGACTTGGACATAAAGCTTCCTCCTTGCTTGAGTGTTTTTTATCGAATCGTTTCGGCGGCAAATCATGTTATGGTAAATAAGTACCACAATGCTTATTTAGCTGTCAAGGGGATATCTTTTGGGGAAAGGAAAAATAAAACAGTTTTTGTTGGAATGGAGCCAGGGGGTTTTTGAGGCGTGGGAGCGCCAGGGAGAGGGGGAGTTTGCACCTGCATACATTTCCGGCCGGCAGCGCCCCCCTTTAGAAAGGCTCTTGCGGGAGGGGGAACCAAGAGCGACTTTTCCCGGAACCTTTAGAAACGGTATTCCACGTGGTAAGTCTCGGTCTCCTGAGAGGGCACCAGGGTGTGCCCTAGGCCTCTGTGGTAGCGCAGCATCGCGGTGTTGTCGGGGAGGATCTCGGCGAAAAACCCCTCTATCCCCTGCTCTTTGGCGTGGCGCTCCAACTGGCGCAGCAGGTAGCCGGCGAGCCCCTTTCTGCGGTAATCCTGGTGCACCACCACCGCCGTCTCCGCCATGTTGCTGCGCGGATTCACCTCGTAGCGCGCCACCGCCACCATGCACTCCGCCTGGTCCTCGTGGCGGAAGGCAGCCAGCGCCATGCGGCCGCTATAGTCGACACAGACCTGCTTTGCCGCCTCCAGGTGCGCCATCTGCAGCTTCGGGCCGAAGAAGCGGTGATAGACCGTTTCGGCATCGAGGCTGTAGAAGAACTCCTGCAGCGTGCGCTCGTCGGTCGCCTTCAGGGGCCTCACCTGCAGGGGGAGCCCTGCGAAGGATCTCTGCTCCTCAAGATTCGCCGGGTACTTGTCCAGCGCCTGCCGCCACACCTGCTCGTCCTCGTAGACGTAGTGCTTCTTCTTGACGAAATCCAGCAACTCCCGGCGGTACTCCGGGTGGGCGATGGAGATCAGCGCCAGCGCCCGCTCCCTTATGGTTTTCCCGTGCAGGTAGGCTATGCCGTACTCGGAGACCACGTAGTGGGCGTCGCCGCGGCTGGTGACCACCCCCGCGCCGTCGTCGATGCGGTGCACGATGCGGCTCACGCTCCCGTCCCGGGCCGTGCTGCGGAGCGCGATGACCGGCTTTCCCCCCCGGCTCATGGCCGCCCCGCGCGCGAAGTCGACCTGGCCGCCTATGCCGCTGTAGAACTGGTATCCGATGCTGTCGGCGCAGATCTGCCCGGTGAGGTCGACCTGCAGCGCCGAGTTTATCGCCACCACCTTGTCGTTCAGCGAGATGACCCTGGGGTCGTTGACGAAATCGGAGGGGTGGAACTCGACGCCGACGTTGCCGTCGACGAAGTCGTACAGCTTGCGGCTGCCGATCACGAAGCTCGCCACCGTCTTCCCCGGATGCACCCGCTTCAGCCGGTTGGTGACGTTCCCCTCCTCGATCAGGGGGATCAAGGCGTCGCTGAACATCTCGGTGTGGATCCCCAGGTCGCGCTTGTCCGCCATGAACTGCAGCACGGTGCTCGGTATGGTGCCGATCCCCATCTGCAGACAGCTACCGTTTTCCACCAGCCGCGAGATGTGGTACCCGATCTGCTGCTCCACCTCGTCGGGGGCCTTCGCCTCGGAGACAAGCATCGGATGGTCGGCCTCCACCAGGAGGTCAAGCCGGCTTAGGTGCACGTAGCTGTCCCCGCAGGTGCGCGGCATGCGCGGGTTCACCTCGGCGACCACCAGCTTGGCCCGGTCCAGCGCGGCCCGCTGGATGTCAACGTTGATCCCCATGCTGCAGTAACCGTGGCGGTCCGGGGGCGACACCTGCAAAAGGGCCGCCTGGTTACCCCTTTGTCCCGACCGGATCAGTTCGGGGATCTCGCTCAGAAAGATAGGGGTGTAGTCGGCCCGGCCATCGCACACCGACTGGCGGATATTTTCACTGATGAAAAAGGAGTTGAGCCTCAGCCGCCCCGTATCCTGGCCGGTTAGGTATTGGCCTGTGCCGAAGGTGAGAAGCTGGATCAGTTCCACGTCGTGGAACCTGTCGGCCTGCCGGGCCAGCGCAGCAACGAGCTCCACGGGCACCGCGCACCCCGAGCCCAGGAAAACGCGCCAGCCGGACTGAATATGCCGTACCGCCTCGTCCGCGGTGGTCAGCCGGTCCTTATACAACTGCATAAGTTCTTCGTTCATCCCCTCCCCCCTCTCCCGCCGTTTCCCAGCGTCCCGCCTCAGCTTCAGATTTTTACACGGACCCTCAAAACGTTACACGCAGCCATCGCACAACATTAGATTTTAACGGCGTTATCAGCTATCACATTTGTCACATCCTTGGATTATCGGCACCTTACAATTTTCATTCCATTTCATCCATTCTTCATGCCGCTTTGGCCCGCGCCGTGCAAAACAATATTTTACTTTTTCAACATAATCCCCGCGCAGCCAATACAAGGAGGTTTCCCATGCCCTACAACCTGAACTTGCCCGACTCATTCAATGCCGCCGATTTCTTTGTGGACCGCAACATCCGCGAGGGGCGCGGCGAGAAGGTGGCCGTACTCTGCGAAGAGCGCTCCTTAACCTACAGCCAGATGCAGTCCGGGATGAACCGCATAGGCAACCTCTTGAAAGGGCTGGAGGTCCGGATGGAGGAGCGGGTAGCGCTTCTTTTGCACGACACCGAGGTGTACCCGCAGGCCTTCTTCGGCGCCATCAAGATCGGCGCGGTCCCGGTCTGCCTCAACACCATGAACCGCTCGCAGGACTTCCAGTTCTACCTGAACGATTCGCGCGCCAGGGTCCTGGTCGTTGAGTGGCCGCTATTGGAGCAGATCATCCCCATCTCGGAGAACCTGCGGTTTCTCAAGCACATCATCGTCGCCAACGGCCCCGCCGCAGGTAGCTGCCTGAGCCTTGCGGAACTCATGGCCGCCCAGAGCGAACAGTTGGAGACCGCCCCCACCTGCCGCGACGACGCCTGTTTCTGGCTCTACAGCTCCGGCTCCACCGGCTCCCCCAAGGGGACCGTGCACCTGCAGCACGACATGGTGTACGCGGCGAAGACCTACGGACAGAAGGTGCTCGACATCAAAGAGGACGACGTCTTCTTCTCGGCGGCGAAGCTCTTCTTCGCCTACGGCCTCGGCAACGGCATCTATTTCCCCTTCTGCGTGGGCGCTACCGCCGTCTACCTCCCTTCGCGGCCGACCCCGGCGGACGTCTACGCCACGGTGCGCCGGCACCGCCCCACCCTCTTCTTCGGCGTGCCGACCCTGTACGGGCAGATGCTTGAGGAAGAAGGCGCCATGGGCGGAGTCCGCTTGTGCGTATCGGCCGGAGAAGCGCTTCCCCCCGCCTACCTGCACCGCTTCAAGGCGCGTTTCCAGCTGGACATCCTCGACGGCATCGGTTCCACGGAGATGGCGCACATCTTCATCTCCAACAGGCCGGGCGAGATCGCCCCGGGGAGCTCAGGAAAGGTGGTGCCCGGCTACGAGGCACGCATCGTGGGGGAGGACATGCACGACCTTCCCCCTGGCGAGATCGGCACCCTGCTGGTCAAAGGGGATTCCGCCGCCGCCTTCTACTGGAACAAGCACGGCAAGAGCACCGAAACCATGATGGGACAGTGGCTCAACACCGGCGACAAATACATCTGCGACGAAAAGGGCTTTTTCCATTGCGCCGGCCGCTCCGACGACATGCTGAAGGTCGGGGGCATCTGGGTCTCCCCCAACGAGGTCGAGGCCTGCCTGATCGAGCATCCGGCCGTCCTGGAATGCGCGGTGATCGGGGCGCCCGACGAGGACAACCTGATCAAGCCGATGGCGTTCGTGGTGCTGAACCAGGCGCAACCCACGGAGTCCATGGAGGAGGAGCTGAAGCAATACGTGAAGAAATCACTGGCGCTCTACAAGTACCCCCGCTGGATAAAGTTCCTGGACGAATTGCCCAAGACCGCCACAGGTAAGATCAAGCGCTTCGAACTGCGCAACACGCTTTTGCAGCAACAGGCCGCCTGATTCCGGCTGGAAGAAAGATTGCTTAAATCGGCTCACCATTGCAATAAAAAGGAGGGCTTCAATGCTCAAAAAGGTATGTCTCATTCTCACCGTCCCGCTGATCGCAACCGCTGCTTCAGCCCAGGAACTCGCCCCCAACGCCGCCAATGCTCCCGAGCCGTACAACTGCGACTTCGACCCGGCCTGCGAGGTGGCCCCGGGGATCTACGGGAAGATGTCCTCCCCGGTCAGCAGCAAGTTCAAGCTCTCCCTGGGCGGCTTCGTCAAGCTGGACTACGTCTACAACTCGGTGAACCTCGGCAGTAACGGCGCCCTCGGGACCCTGCAGCCGAACGGTATACCCAAGAAGGGGTCGGTGGCGGACCAGCAGGACCAGTCCATCTTCACCGCGCGCCAGTCGCGCCTGTGGTTCAAGGTCGCCGGCCCCACCTTCAAGGGGGCGAAGACCGGCGCGGTGATCGAGACCGACTTTTACGGCTCCGGCGGCAACAACGAGTCCGCCAACATGAGGATGCGCCATGCCTACGGCACCATGGACTGGGAGAACACCCAGCTCCTCTTCGGCCAGTACTGGGACGCTTTCGGGATGGCCAACGCCTCGACGCTCGATTTCGGCCTGGGCGCTACGGCCGGCACCCCCCAGCAGCCGCGCGTGGCCCAGATCAGGGTCACCCAGAAGGTGCCGCTGACGGAGAGAGAAACCCTGAAACTGAGCCTCTCTCTCCAGAACCCGGTCCAGGACACGAACCAGCAGAACGGAAGCGCCACCGACACCTGGGGTAGCGCGGTCAACGTCGCCGGGCAGGCGGTGCTGGTAAGCAAGGCGCTGGGCGTCGCCCCCGGTTTGTGGGGACTGTACATGAACTCGCTGCAGGCCGGTTTCTTCGGCCTGTACGGTAACGAGAGCGCGGGGCCGACCGGCAAAGAGCTCGCTTCCTGGGGTTACGGTTTTTACACCTTCGTCCCCGTCCTTGCCTCCAAGGACGGCAAGAGCCGCACCATGACGGCGGCCTTCGAAGGGCAGGCCTATCAGGCCAGCAACATGTCCTTCAACTACGCGACCGCCACATCACTCATCGGACCGAGCAACGACCGGACCGGCGCCAAGGGGTACGGCCTCTTCGCCCAGGGGATGTTCTACCCGACCCAGAACCTGGGGCTTACCACCGGTTACGGCAAGAGAGCGGCGTACGATCAGGCGAGCTATGCCGGGGTAGCAAATTACCAGCAGTCCAGTTCTCAGATATTCGCCAACGTGAGCTACGACATCAACGCCGCCATTAGGCTCGCGGCCGAGTACCAGAGCCTTGAGACCAAGTACGGCAACAACACCCCCGGCACTTCCGACCAGGGCTCGGCCGACGTGTTCCGGTTTTCAGCGTTCTACTTCTTCTAGGGGCGGCCGCCGCCCTCACCCCTGCCCCTCTCCCAGAGGGAGAGGGGAGAGACGCCAAAAGATATTCCTGATTCCTTAACCCAAAAGGAGGTTCAACATGCAGCAGGAGACCACCAAGAGGTTGTTCAAAGGGGAGCTTGCTACGGGCTTCGCAGCCCTGGCCCTTAGTTTTGCCGTCGCCGCCGTCATCTGGCCCGCCTGGTCGCTGACCGTCAAGTCCCTCTATACGGCGCTGGCAGGCCCGGGCCTCGCCGCGGCGGACCCCAAATCGGCCGGAAACCTAGTCGGCGCGGTCACGCGCGGAACCTTCTTCTGGATGGTGATCAACACCTGGATCTGGTTCACCATCGTCCTTGGCAACTACGGCAAGACCGCCTTCACCACACGGCAGCCCTGGGCCGGCATCTACTACACCCTCGTCGCCTGGTGCGTCGGCGTCGCCGCTTTCCTGGCACTCATCAGCTTCCTCGGCATCTGGTGGCGGCCTTTCAGCCTCGCCATCATGTTCACCCCTCAAACCCTCGAAGAGGTGCACCTGGCCTTCGAGGCATGGGAGGCGTCCAACTTTTACGCGCTCGCCGTGATCATCGCCCAGATCCCCATGGTTTCGCTGCTGCAGAAATGGCCCTTCGCCGGCAAGGCCGAGAAGCCTGTGGACAGCTTCGGCGCCCTGGCCATGGGGAGCGCCGTCACCTGGATCGTCTGGATGGCGCTGATCGTTCCGAGCTTCATGAAACTTGCCATCGGCGAGCACCAGATCGTCACCGCCCCCTTCGGCAGCTGGCCCGCCTTTGCCGCCTTCTGCCAGGCCTACGTGATCTTCGCCATCATGCCGGTGGAAGGGGCCGAGCTGTACCCGATGAGGCTCTTCGCCAAGAAGCAGCCCTTCATGGGGCTGATAGGCTTCGCCATCGCCCTTGCCGCCGGCTTCGTCATGCCTGCCGCGATCAAGGCGCTCGTAGCCCCGCTGAACCTCCTGCCGGGCGCGCCGCCGGACGTGGTGGTGGCGTCGCTTGAGTTGTCCGTCATCGTCTTCATGCTGGCGTGGCATCACCTGTTCGACGACTACCCGAGCCCGGCGCTGGTGCCGAACACCGCCGCCAGGGTCTGCAGCCGCGTCGCCATCTGGTTCGGCGGCGGCACCATCTACGGCCTTATCTGGATCAAGACCTTCAAGCTGATCCCCTACGGGGCGAACGACCTGGGCCTGGGGGTCCCGCCGCTGGGTGTCCTGGCCGGGCAGTTCGCGCTCTTGATGACCCTGCTTTTCCTCAACACCTTCTTCGACAAATGGCCGCTGGTGCGCAAGGTCAGGGAGCCGGCGACCTCCGGGGCGACCGCCCCCGCCGGAGCCCCCCAGGGGCTTGAGGCGATGGCGGAGTAGACCCGGCAGCAAACAAGGCGAAGCGGTCCTTCGCGGCGCCAGCCGGTGCCGGGAGGGCCGCTTCTTTTCGTCGGTCGGGGCGCTCCCCGCTTTACTCCAGCCCGTACTCCTTGAGCCTCCTGTCCAGCGTCGGCCGCGAGATGCCTAGAATCTCGGCGGCCCTCTTCTTCTCGTAACCCGTGTAGATCAGCACGTTCTCGATATGCTCGCGCTCCACCTCGTGCAAGGGCCTGACGGTCAAGGCCAGCCGCTCCTGTTCCTTCTCCCCCTCCAGGTGCAGGGTTTCCGGAAGCAGCACGTTGCCGTGGGAGAGGAGCACGGCGCGCCGGATGGTGTTCTCCAGTTCGCGCACGTTGCCCGGCCAGGAGTGCTCCTGGATCATGGTGAGCGTTTCCCGGGTGACGATCTCGACGCTCTTGCCGGTCTCCTCGCGCATCTTGCCCAGGAAGAACCTGACCAGGAGCAGTATGTCGTCCTTTCGCTCGCGCAGAGGCGGGAGGAAAAGGGTCACCACGTTCAGGCGGTAATAGAGGTCCTTGCGGAACTCCCCCGCATTGGCGAGCGCGCAGAGTTCCTTGTTGCTGGCGGCAATGACGCGCACGTCCGCCTTCAGGGTTTCCACCCCCCCCACGCGCTCGAATTCCCTCTCCTGGAGAAAGCGCAAGAGCTTCACCTGGATCTCCGGGCTGGTCTCCGAGATCTCGTCGAGAAAGAGCGTCCCCCCCTGCGCCAGTTCGAACTTCCCCGGCTTGGTCCGGTGGGCCCCCGTGAAGGCGCCCCGCTCGTGTCCGAAGAGCTCGCTCTCCAAAAGCGACGGGGCGAGGGCGGCGCAGGCAACCGCGATGAAGGGGCGGTTGCTGAAGGAGCTGTTGAAATGAAGCGCTCTTGCCACCATCTCCTTCCCCGTTCCGCTCTCCCCCTGGATCAGCACGGTGGCGCGCGAGTCGGCAACGGCGCCGATGGTCTTGTAGACCTCCTTCATGCTGCGCGAGCGGCCGACCATGATGTTCTGCTCGAAGGGAGGGTCGGCCGAGTCGCAGAAGGCGACCCCCTTTCTGGCCAGGGCGCTCATCTCGAAGATCTTGGCGATGACCTGGTCCAGGTGGTCGAGATCGACGGGCTTGCCGAGATGGTCGATGGCGCCCAGGCGTATCGCCTCGATGGCCGTCTGCATGTCGTCGTAGGCCGTGATCATCACGACGGGCAGATCGGGCCGGCGCTCCTTTACCCGCCCCAGCACCTCGAAACCGTCCATCCCCGAGAGCCTCAGGTCGAGGAGCATCAGGTCGATTTCCTTCCCCAGCGCGACCTCGACCGCGTTGGGACCGTTCGCGGCCGTGACCACAGCATAGCCCTCCTCGGTCAGGTGCAGTTCCAGCGTGCGCCGGATGGCGATGTCGTCGTCAGCTATCAAAATGGTGTTCACGGTGTTTTCTCTCCGGCTCCTGAAGGCCCCGCGAGGGGGAGTACGACGGTGAAGGTGGCGCCGGCGCCTGTCCCGCCCGCCACGGAAACGGACCCGCCATGGGAGAGGACGATGGTCTGCAGGATGGACAACCCCAGCCCTCCCCCGGAAACCTTGGTCGTGTAAAAGGGATCGAACAGCTGCTCGCACTTGTCCGGGGCGATCCCCCTCCCCGAATCGCTCACCAGGACGAAGGCCTGGGTCTCTTTACGGTAGGCGCGGACCTTGAGTATCCGGTCGTCCTCGACCCCCTCCATGGCCTCCATCGCGTTCAGCACCAGGTTCAAGAGCACCTGGTGGATCTGCTCGGGGTCGCAGACGATCTCAAGCGGGGACTCGACGTCCGTGACCGAGGTGACGCCGTGCCGGGCCAGGCGCTGGTCGACCAGTTGCAAAAGGCGCCGCACGGTCTCGGCCAGATCGACCGGCTGCAGCCGCAGGGGGCGTGGGCGCGCGAAATCCAGGACGTCCTTCAACAGGCGGTTCAGGCGCCGGATCTCGCCGTCGGCAATGGAGAAGTTCTCGCAAAGGACCCCGGTGGGCTCGATCTTCTTGCGGATCATCTGCATGTTCATCTGGATGGCGGAAAGGGGGTTGCGGATCTCGTGGGCGAGCCCGAGCGCCAGATGCCCTACGGCGGCCGCCTTTTTGGCGACCAGCAGTTCGTCGAAAGTCGCTTCCAGGCGGGAGTGGGCTTCGCTCAAGGCGCGGGTGTGCAGACCGACCTGTGCGGAAAGCGTGCGGTTCCAGTTGTATAAGAGCGCGAGCAGCAGCGACGCCCCCCCGATTATGGTGACGAGGAGCGTGGTGGAGATGGCTTCCTGGCGCTGCAGGAACGAGGAGAGAAGCGCTTCCACCTCCCTTTCCGGCGTGGTCACCCCCACGGTCCAGAGCCGGTTTTCCAGGCGCACCGGGTGGTAACTGACCAGCTTTCTGACCTGCAGGCACGGATCGGCCGGATCCTCGAACTCGTACCAGGCGCTCCCGGGCTTACCGTCCCCGGCCGAAATGAGCAGCTCGTAAAGGCGCGGCCATTTGCGGCGCAGCGCCTCGTCGAAGGTCTGCCCCGCGATCCTGCCGTTGGGGTCGACCAGTATGGTCCTGGTGGTACTGTCCATGAGCCAGGCCTGGCCGTGCTTGCCGATCCTGACGGAGAGGACGTGCTTTCGGGCCAGCTTGTCGAAATCGAGCGTGCAGGCGACCACGCCGTGGAACTCGCCCCGGGGGCCGTAGATCCCCCTGGCTACGATCAGCTCCTTTACCCCGCGTTTGCGCCCCCCCTCCAACTGCATGAAGGGAGAGATGTACATCCGCCCCGGCTGCCGCTGGTCCCGCACCCAGCGGTAGTAGTCGCGCCAGGCATAGCTGCGTCCCAAGGTGAAATTGTCGTGCGGTTCTATGGCGACGGTGACGCCCTTGCCGTCGAAGACGACCAGGTCGATGACCGGGGTGCCGGCCAGCGAGCCGTAGATCTTTTCCAGATGCACCTTGAGCCGTCGCGCCTCTTTGGGGTCGACCTTTTTGCCGTCGAAAAGGCCGGCGACCAGTTCGAGGTTGCGGCTGAAGGTGGCGAACATTTCGTCGAGGGAGTGCGCCGTGAGTTCGGCGACGAGGTACTGCTGACGGTTGTACTGTTCGAAGAAGCGGGCGCGCGCCTCGGCGCGGACCTCGTTGTCGGCGCGGCGGATGGTGATGAAGGCGCAGACGGTCAGGGCCGCGATAAGCAAAAGGGCGAGCGGGAGTTTGAAGGTGCGGAAAAAGGCCGTCATGTAACCATCCCTTTCCTGTTTGGTCCGCGACCCCGCCTGCGGGGCTCCTCCCCCAGCGGGGGGAGGGCGGTGGGGGACGCCGCCTACCGGCAAGAGCACCCCCACCGCCCCCCTCCCGTCCGGGGAGGGGGACCCTCGTTCTGCTTATCCGGGCGGCCGGCATATTGCGGTATAGTGGTACCTTATTACATTAATTTGGTCAAGCTCAATCATGCACCCCGCGTCGCGACGGGTTTTTCATGCTCATACCAGCAGCATCTTGACCGCCGCTACCGTCAACACCACGGCGAGCGCCTTCACGACCCTCCCTACCGGCAGGAAGCTGCTACCCAGGAAGGAGCCGGCGCTTCCTCCCAGGAACGCCGCCACCGCCAAAAGCGGGGCGAAGCCCGGCACCAGCTGCAGGAGGGGACCGCCGGTTCGTGTGGGGCATGGGCCTTCAGCGGGCGCCGGGCCGAGCCATCCGCCTCGACGAGGACCCAAAGGGGGAAGGCGAACTCCGCTGCATATCCCTCCCCCCTTGCTGGTCCCGACCCGTTCAGGCCGTCAGTGCTTAACCGCCTTGGCCACCCCGTACCCCGTGGTCTGCCGGACAAACAGTTCCTCGAACATCTCTTCTTCGCGACGGTTGCCAAACAGCAGCGTGGCGGCGATGGTGACCAAGAATCCGATAGGCACGGAAAGTATGCCGGGGTTCTTGAGAGGGAAAAGCGGCGCGTCGAGCCCCACCAGCGAGGTCCCGTCCTTGTTCAGGCTGTAATCCGACCTCGCCTTTTCCAGCGTATTCAGTTCCGCGGCAGAGAGCGCCCCCGCCTCGCTTTGCTTCTTCTCCAAAGCAAGCACGATCTTCTGGGCGTCGGCTGCCACCTTCTTCGGATAGGTCATGTTAGGCGAAACCATCAGAATGCCGATGGTCACCACGGTGCCGACCACCAGGCCGGCGATGATCCCGGCTGAATTGAACCGTTTCCAGAACAGCGCGAAGATCAGGACGGGGAAGTTGGCCGAAGCCACCACAGCCAGCGCGAGGCCGACCAGCTGCGCGATGTTTAGATTTTCGCAGGCGATGCCTAGCACGATGGCGATGGCGCCGACGAAGAAGGATGCCACCCTGGCGACCCTTATCTGGGTCCCCTGATCCGCCTTCCCCTTTTTTATGACGTTTACGTATAAATCGTGGGCGATGGCAGCCGAGGATGCCAGTACGAGACCCGAGACCACCGCAAGTATGGTGGCGAAAGCGACGGCGCAAACAAAGGCGAGCAGCAGGTCTCCGGTGACGGTGCCCGCCCCGCCCCCGATATACTGGGCGATCATGAGCCCTGCCATGTTGCCCCCCTTGTCCAGCGCCGAGATCTTCTGCGGCGTGACGTAAAGGGCGGCCCCAAAGCCCAGGAAGGAAACCATGATCAGGAAGAGGCCGATCAGGAACATGGAGGCGACCACGCTCTTTCTCGCCTCCTTGGCGTTGGGAACGGTGAAAAACCGCATCATGACGTGAGGCAGGCCGGCGGCACCGAGGATCCAGGCCAGTCCGAGCGACACCTGGTCCAGCGGGTTTTTGAAGAAAAGCCCCAGTTCCAGGAAGCGCTGACCGTAGTCGAATCCCGGCTGCGCGACCGGGTGCTTCATGACGCCGCGCACGTGATCCTGGATCCCGGGGCTGGTCGCAACGCTGTCGAAGAAGGCTAAGAGGCTGAACCCTGATTTCCAGAGTATCCCGGCGCTGAGGATGACCCCGGTGAACATGAGCAGCGCGGCCTTGATGATCTGCACCCAGGTGGTCGCCTTCATCCCGCCCAGCGCCACATAGACGATGATCAGTGCGCCGACCCCTATGATGGACACCTTGTAGGGGATGCCCAAAAGGAGTTGCATCAATTTACCGGCCCCCACCATCTGCCCGAGCAGGTAGAAAATGGAAACCACCACGGCGGAAAGGGCTGCGACCGCCCGGACTACGCGAGACGAGGAACGGAAGGCGAGGATGTCGCCCAAGGTGTACTTGCCGGCATTGCGGCACGGTTCTGCGATGATGAGGAGGATGGTGAGAAAGCTGATGATGATACCCACCGAGTACATGAACCCGTCCGGCCCGAAAAGGGACATGAGTCCGGTGATGCCGAGGAAGGTCGCGGCGGAGAGGAAATCTCCGGCAATGGCCCAGCCGTTCTGCATCCCGGAAATGCCCCCGCCTGCCGCGTAATAATCGGATGCGGTGGTAGTGCTTTTCGACGCCCAGACCACGATCCCGGCGGTCGCGACGATGATCAACAGGAACATGCTGATGGTGAACGCGCGGTTGGTCTGCATCTTCTTGCCGGCAGGCGCCGGTGGCTTGGCCGCTGCGGCGGCCTGCAGTTGCGGGGCTGCGGCGACCCCCGACGGGGCCTTGGCAGCGACGGCCGCTGCGACATTCGCGACGCCTTCAGCCGCCTTCACGGGGGCATCGGCTGCAAGCGCCGGGGCGCCGAAGATCAGTACCATCAGCAAGGGAAGAAACATATATCTCATTGGCATTTCTCCTTTACGATCATCTCGACCAATTCGCTGGTAAGGGGATCGAATTCCCTGTTGGATTTGCGCGTGTAGACGATGGCGATGGCCCAGGCCAGCACAAACTGGAACAGGCAGAACAGGTAGCCGAAATTGAGTCGCCCAAAGATCCGGGCATTGAAAAGATCGGGGAAAGATATGGCCCCGACCAGCAGCAGAAAATACGACGTCGCCCCAAAAACCCACAGACCAACCAGAAACCTCATCTTTGCCTGGTGCAGCTCTACGAACTTCGGATGGCTGGCTATGGCAGCCCAATCGATTTCCTTTTCCACCATTGGTTCCTCTCCTCTTTAGGTGCCGCACCAAAAACCGCTTCAATTCATCGTTTTCCCAGTGTTTGTCAGGTATTCCCCCTATCAAATCAAGCTCTCCCCCTCCCCGGATGGAAAGGGGCTATTGCTCACGCAGCATTGGCCTGCTCGAAAGGTCTGCATTCAAGCGCCTTGACCAGGCCGTGGATCATGGTGTTGTAGGGGGTGGGCATACCGGCCTGCGCGCCGTACTCGACAATCTTGCCGTTGATGTAGTCGACCTCGGTCCTGCGCCCCGCTTCGATGTCCTGCAGCATCGAGGGCTTGTGATTCCCGGCGTTCTTCAGGTAGTTGATGCAGTAGGGGTAGAAGTCGGACCCCAGCGTGAACTCGTTCGCCCTTGCCACCGCGACCCCCTCCTTTATCAACGAGTCCACCAGGTTCAACAGGATGGGGTCGAGGATGATCTGCACCATGGTCTTGCCGGTCACCGCGCATATCGCGTTCATGCAGGAGTTCATCACGGACTTGCGCCACACCTTGTCCGCGATCCGGTCGGTGTGTTGGGTCTCCAGCCCGGTGGCGCTCAAGGCGTCGCAGATGCCGACGGCCGCCTCGCGGGACTCGGGGTCCAACTCCTGGAGAAAATGGGGGCGGTGATGGAAGGCGACGCGCACGTGCGCGGGGCCTAGCGGCACGCAGCCGTAATTGACCACCCCGCGCATCACGGCCTTGGTCCCCAGATGCTTGGCCAGTTCCAGTTCGGTATCTATGCCGTTTTGCCAGCTGACCACGTAGCGCCCGTCGGCGACGAACCCCTCCAGCGCCGAGGCTATCAAGGGGAGAGCGGTCGCTTTCACAGTGACGAAGATGACGTCGGGAGGGTCGCTGACGATATCGTCGAGGGTGGTGGTCACCTTGGCGACCTTTGCCTGAAGCGAGTCGGCCCCCTCGACGATGATCCCCGGGTCGAGGGCCGGCACGAGCAGGGTGGGGACGACATCGCAAAGGGTTACCTCGTATCCTCCCTGGGTCAGAAAAGCGGCCAGCACGCAGCCGACGGGGCCGGCGCCTATCACCGCGAACTTCTTTGGCGAATAACTGCTATTTCCCTTCATGGCGTGTCTCCTTGGCTTTTGAGGGATTTTCAAAGCGGCCGGCTAGGCCGGCTGGGCCTCAAGGGGACTGGCTCCGCTAGAGGTGCCTGTCCCCTTGAGGCTGCTGCGCGCTACGCCGGCTGGGCCTCGGCCATGCCGAAGGCCTCGGCGTCCAGGATCTTGATGCCGTTTTGCAGCATCAGCTCAATGGCGCGGTCGTTATCGTTAAAACGCAGCACCATCACCGCCTTGCCGGAAGAAGGCCCCGTGCCGGCAAGCGCGTACATGTACTCGACATTGACCTGGTAATCCAGAAAGAGCTTGAGCACCCGGTTCGCCAGGCTCCCCGGCCGGTCCTCGATCTCGATGGCGACGACGTCGTCCACGCGTGCCGGAAGCTGTTGTTCCATGATCACGCGCCGCGCCTTGGCCACGTCCGACACCAGGATGCGCAGGACGCCGAAGCCGGCCGTGTCGCAAATGCTCAAGGAACGTAGGTTGAGGCCGGCATCGCCCAGCGCGCTGGCCGCCTGGTACAGGCGGCCGGGTGAATTTTCCAGAAAGACCGAAAGCTGCTTTAGTTTCATGAATGCCTCCCTCTCTCGATGTTGGCGCCGAGCGCCGATCAGGCCGCCGCGGCCCCTCCGCGCAGCGCTGCCAGATTGACTTCCGCCCCCTTGTCGCGGGATATCTCCCGGACCACCCCCTCCACGACCGCCGCATCGATGGGGAGCCCCTTCATGACGGAGCCGACCATGACCATGTTCACCGCCTTGGCGTTTCCGGCCCGTTTCGCCACCTGCAGCGCATCTATCGGCCGGGCGTCCGGGCAGGCCGCGGCTATCCGCTGCGCTACGTCGCCGGGATAGGTGGCGAGCCCCGCCGCCACAGTGCTCGGGTTGATGGTCGCCTTGTTGTAGACGAGCCTGCCGCCAGGTTTCAGATAGTGCAGGTAGCGCAGCGCCTCCAGAGGCTCGAAGGAGATGAGGATGTCCGCCGTGCCGGGGAGCACCACCGGCGAGTGCACCTTGGCCCCGATCCGGACGAAGGAGATGACGCTCCCCCCCCGCTGGGCCATGCCGTGCACCTCGTTTTGTTTTACGTCCATGCTGCTGGCCAGGGCGCTCTCGGCCAGCACCTTGGAGGCCATCAGCACCCCCTGCCCCCCTACCCCGGCGATGACGATGTTAAATGCTTTCATGGGTCCCTCCGGTTGCGACGGTCATGGCGTCGAATTTACAGTGCTGGGTGCATACCCCGCACCCGTTGCAGATATTGGGGTCGATGGCGACCTTCGGCTTCTCTCCGGAACCCTGCAGCCCGAGGGCGACGCAGGAGGCCTTGAGGCAGGCGCGGCAGCCGGTGCATTTCTCGTCCGAGACCTGAACCAGAGGCTTTTTCACCCGGTAGCGCAGGATGCAGGGGTTCTTGTCCACGAGGACGTAGGGGCCCGGCGTCTCCAGCCCGCGCCTGATGGCTGCCTCGGTCTCCTTTAAATGGTAGGAGTTGATCTCGAAGACGTTTTCGATCCCCAGCACCTTGACGAGCGACACCATGTCCACCTCTTTTGCCGGATCGCCCTGGAGGAGCCTACCCGAGCCGGGGTTCTCCTGGCCGCCGGTCATGCCGGTGGTGCGGTTGTCCATGATGATGACGAGAGCGTTGCCCGCGTTGTAGGACATGCTCAAAAGGCCGGTGATCCCGGAATGGAAGAAGGTGGAGTCTCCGATGACGGCAACGGGCTTTTCCGTCCTGCCGGCGATCTCGTTCACCTTGGCGATGCCGTGGGCGGCGCTGATGCTCGCCCCCATGCAGATGCAGGTATGCATGGCGCTTAAGGGAGGAAGCGCGCCGAGCGTGTAGCAGCCGATGTCTCCGGAGACGAAGACCTTCAACTTGCTCAGGATCGAATAGAGGCCGCGGTGGGCGCAGCCGGGGCAGAAGGTCGGAGGGCGCAGGGGGAGGTCGGTCACCGGCTGCGTCTTCGCGGAGGTCACCGGGGCGCCGGCAGCCTCGCGGACGATGTCGGCGCAGACCTCGCCGCAAAGCGAGATGCGGTCCTTGCCGATGTCGACCCGGATCCCCATGGCGCGGATCTGCTCCTCGAAGATGGCGTCCATCTCCTCGACCACCATGAGGCGGCCGACCTTGGAGGCGAAGTCGCGGATCTTTTGCTCCGGCAGCGGGTGCACCAGCCCGAGCTTCAGGAAGGAGGCCTGCGGGAACGCTTCTTTGGCGTGCTGGTAGGAGATGCCCGAGGTGATGATCCCCAGTTCCGGGTCGTTCATCTCCACCCGGTTCAGCGGGGACTCCTCGGCGAACGCCTGCAGCTTCAAGAGCCGCTCCTCGACCGCGACGTGCTTGATCTTCCCGAAGTTGGGAAGCATCACGTACTTGGGCACGTCCTTCGCCAGCTCTCCCACCTTCGGCTCCACCTTCCCCTTTTGCTCCACGATCCCCTTGGCATGGGAGATCCGGGTGGTGGTGCGCAGCATCACCGGGGTGTCGAAGCGCTCCGAGATCTCGAACCCGGCCCGGACGTAGTCGTAGGCCTCCTGTGAATCGGCGGGGTCGAGCATCGGGATCTTGGCGAACTTCGCGTAGTTCCTGCTGTCCTGCTCGTTCTGGGAGGAGTGCATCCCCGGGTCGTCGGCCGCCATCAGGATGAGGCCTGCGTTCACCCCGGTATAGGTGAGGGTCATCAGCGCGTCGGCCGCGACGTTCACCCCCACGTGCTTCATGGTGGCGAGCGCCCTGCCGCCGGCAAGGGAGGCGCCGATGGCCGATTCCAGCCCGACCTTTTCGTTGGGGGCCCATTCGCAGTACACGTTTCCCAGGCGGGCGACTTCCTCCAGCGTTTCGGTGCTGGGCGTGCCGGGATAGCCGGAGGCAAAGACGCCGCCGGAATCTTCAAAGCTAAGCGCTATCGCTTCGTTGCCGGAGATTATCTTTTTCATGACTGAGGTTCCTTATCGCGTTGGCCATTTCGGCCGGCTGTAGGTGGACGGGCAGGCTTTTTTGCGCCTGCCCGTCCGGTTTTTTTTAGATGTACCTGAGTTCCCTGGCCTTCTCGGTCAACTCCTGCCGGAACATGGGGTGGGCGACGTTGATGAGGGCCTGGGTGCGCTGGCGGACGCTCTTCGCGTAGAGATCGGCCACACCGTACTCGGTCACCATGTAGCGCACGTGGTTGCGGCTGGTCACCACCCCGGCCCCGTGCTTCAGAAGTGGGGTGATCTTGCTGACCACGGTGCCGTCCTTGAGGGTCGAGGTGCTCGGCATGGTGATCACCGCGACGCCTCCCTTGGAACGGGACGCGCCGTAGACGAAATCCATCTGCCCGCCGACCGCCGAGTACATCCTGGGGCCTATGCTGTCCGCGCAGATCTGCCCGGTGAAGTCGACCTCGATGGCGGCGTTTACCGAGACCATGCGGTCGTTTTGCGCCACCACGAAGGGGTCGTTCACGTACTCGGTGCGGCGCAGCTCGATCATCGGGTTGTTGTGCGCCCAGTCGTACAGACGCTTGGTCCCGAGGAGAAAGCCGCAGACGATCTTGCCCGGGTGCAGGGTCTTTCTGGAGCAGTTGACGACGCCGGCCTCAACCAGGTCGATGACGCCGTCGGAGATCAGTTCGGAATGGATGCCCAGGTCCTTCTTGCTGAACAGGTGCTTCAACACCGCGTCGGGAATGGCTCCGATGCCGAGCTGCATGGTGGCGCCGTCGGGGACGAGGCTGGAGATGTGCCCCGCTATCTGCTCCACGATCTCGGGGTCCCCCTCCTCCGCCATGTGCCTTTCGGTCAGGGGCGCATCCACCTCGACGATATGGGTCATGCGGGAGACATGGAAGAAGGTGTCCCCCAGCGTGCGCGGCATCTTCTTGTTCACCTGGGCGATGACGACCCGGGCCGACTCGGCCGCAGTCATGGTGAGGCCGGCCTCTCCGCCTAGCGAGCAGAAACCGTTTTCGTCCGGCAAAGAGACGTTGAGAAGCGCCACGTCCAGCGGGAGATGGCCGTTTTTAAAGAGCAGGGGGAACTCGGAAAGGAGCACCGGGGTGAAGTCGGCGCGTCCCTCGTTGACCGCCTGGCGGACGTTGGGGCTGATGAACATGGTGTTCACCCGTACATGCCCCTGCATCTCGGGCGAGACGTAGTCCTGCGGGCAGATGGTCAATACCTGGGAGACTTCGACGTCGCGAAGCTCCGGCGCCCGCTTCACCAGCGCATCCAGCAGTTGCAGGGGGACGGAGGCGTTGCCGGTCAGGTAAAGACGGTCCCCGGAATTTACCGATTTGAGCGCCTCTTCGGCGGTGGTGACGCGCGAGTTGTAGATTTCGCGCCAGTTCTTTATTTCCTTCCAGATGGTTGCAGCCATGGTAGGTCTCCTATTTCGGTTGAGTCGATTTATCGACGTTTTTTCAGCTCTCCGGGTACTGGTAGAATCCCCTTCCCGCCTTGCGTCCCAAATAACCTGCCTTGATCATGTTGCGCAAAAGCCCCGGGGGAGCGAAGCGCTCCTGCTTCAGGTACTCGTGGAAGATGTTGGTGACGTGGTAGCCGATGTCGACGCCGGCGAAGTCCTGGAACTCCAAGGGTCCCATGGGCATGTTGCAGCCAAGCTTCATGGCGGTGTCGATATCCTCGGCCGACGCCACCCCTTCTTCTAGCAGCCGGACCGCGTCGATGATGTAAGGGACGAAGAGGCGGTTCACCACGAAACCCGGGGTGTCCTTGCAGGTGATGGAGGTCTTGCCTAGCGCTTTCGACATGGCGACGGCCAGATTCTTGGTCGACTCCGCCGTCTGCAGCGCGGGGATCACCTCGACCAGCTTCATCACCGGCACCGGGTTGAAGAAATGCATCCCGACGAAATTAGCCGGATTCTTGACCAGAGCAGCCATCTCGGTGATGGAGATGGAAGAGGTGTTGGTGGCGTAGATGGTGTCCTCGTCGCAAACAGCGTCGAGTTTGGCGAAGAGTTCCTTCTTCACCCCGATATCCTCGAAGACGGCCTCGAAGATGAAGCGGACCCCCTTGAAGCTCGTGAGATCCGTGGAGAAACTGATCCGCCCCAGGGTCTCCTCCATCTGGGCTTCCGTCATGGTTCCCTTCTTGACGATCCGCTCCAGACTCTTGACGATGGTCTTCCTGGCGCGGTCGCACGCCCCCTCCCCCGTGTCCACCACCTTCACCGTGAACCCAGACATCGCTGCGACCTGCGCAATCCCCGCCCCCATGCTGCCGGCACCCGCCATTCCCACTGTCCTGATATCCTCGAAGTTCATGCGTATCCTCCTTTTTCCATACGTGGTGAGCTGTCTGTATATCGATAATCGTGTGGCGCTATCTGCTTAAAAAGTTCGGTTTTCTCTTCTCGCCGAAGGCGGTCAGCCCTTCCTTCGCGTCGTGGGTGAGCAGGTTCGCCAGGCCGTATTTACGCTCCACCGCCAGCGCCTGCTCCATGGGTAGGTCCACCGCTTCGTTGACCGCAGCCTTGATGAAGCCAAGCGCCTTGCCGGCGCCGGAGGCGAGGCGGTGGGCGAATTCCATCACCTCCTCGATGAGGCTTTCGGCCGGGATCACCCTGTCCACGAGCCCAATGGCAAGCGCCTCCTCGGGCCCCATCACCTTTCCCCACAAAAGGATGTCTTTCGCCTTGGCAACTCCTACCAGGCGCGGCAGCCGCTGGGTCCCCCCCGCCCCGGGGACGATGCCAAGCCCCGCCTCAGGGAGGCCGATCAGCGCCTTGCCGGCCGCCATGAAGCGGTAGTCGCACGCCATGGCGAGCTCGCATCCCCCCCCCAGGGCATGGCCGTTGATGGCGGCGATCACCACCTTCTTCATCCGGTCGAGGGTGTTGTTGGCGTCCTGCAGCAGCTTCGAGAAGGCCTCGGACTCGGCCTGCCCCATGGCGGCCATCTCCTTGATGTCGGCGCCGGCGATGAACGCCTTCTCCAGCGCGCTGGTTATGACCACCACGTTCACGTCGTCCATCCCCTCCGCCTCGGTGAAGGCCTTAAGCAGCTCTTCGCCGAAGCCGCGGCTGAGCGGGTTGGTGGGGGGGCGGTTCAAGCTGATGGTGAGGACCCGGTCGTCCCGGTTCATATTGAGAAACTGATAGCCCATGGTTTCGCTCCCTTTGCTGGATCTGGTTTCCGTTTGTCGCGCTTTTCAGTTCACCTTGAGTACGAGGGAGGCTGCGGTGTCGCCTGCCGCGCAGCCCGAGAAGAGGAGGTAGCCTCCCCCCTTCTGGGCCAGCTCCTCGATCCCCTCGACGATCAGCCTCGCGCCGGTGGCGGCCTGCGGATGGCCGAAGATGAGCGAGGAGCCGTAGTTGTTCATCTTGTCGAGATCGAGCCCCATTACTTTGGCCATGACGATGTCGTTCGCGGCGAAGGGGTTGTGGGTCTTTACCGCGCCCAAGTCCGCCGCCTTGATCCCCGCCTCGGCGAGCGCCATCTGCGCCGACGGGGCCACGGCCGCCGCCATGTGCGCCTTCTTGGTCCGGGCGAAGCCGAAGGAGACCACCTGCACCTCGACGCCCGGGTCCGCGGAGAGCTCCCTCGCTTTCTCCCGGGTGGTGACGCAGATCCCCGCGTTGCCGTCGGCCGGGTGGGTTTGCGCTCCGAAGGTGTGCACCCCGCCGGGGAGGACCGGGTTCAGGGAGGCAAGCCCTTCCCTGGTGCTGGTGACCACCCCCTCGTCTGCCTCCAGGAGGATCGATTTCTTCCTGGAGAGCTGCACCTGGGCCGGGAACAGGTACCTCTTCTGGAACTCGCGGTCGTTGGCGAGGGAATCGAGGTACTGCTCCTGGCGCCGCAGTGTGAGGGCGTCGCACTCCTCACGGGTCACCCCGTACTCTTTGGCCACGTTTTCCGCGGTCTGGATCATGGCACCCCCGGCCCAGGGGTCCTTGCCGAAGTTGTCCATGACCCAGTCCTCGGCGATCTGCTGCCCCCCGGGTCCTGCGGGGTTGGGCCAGGCGGCGTGGGGGCCGTTGGAGAGGCGGTCGGCCATAAGGCACCAGCTCTTCTCGAACATCCCGGTTTCCACCCCCATCCCCGCCTGGAAAATGGAGAAGGTGGAGGTCGAGCAGGCCTGGCTCACCAGGATGCCGGGGGTAGCTTCGGCCCCCATCAGGGCCGCGGCCCACGGCCCGCTGTAGAACCACTGCTTCTGATATACGGTGCTCCCCACCAGCAGGTACTCGATACTCTTGGGGTCCCACCCCTTGCTCTCGAAAAACCTTTTGGAAGTGGCGGCGCCAAAGACGATGGAATGTTCGTTGGCGAGGGTCCCCTGCCACTTGGCGAACGGGGTGCTGTAGTAACCGCGGTAAGGTATGTACGCTTTGTTAAGCATGGAAATTCCTCCTGTTTATGGTTTTTTGGCCGGCGGCGCGGATTAGATCCTGATCCTGCCGTCGACGGCAAAGGCCCCTTTTTCAAACGCCATGACCGGGTTGAGATCCATCTCGCGGATCATGGGGAGATCGCTCAAAAGCTGGGAGACGCGCTCGATCAGGTCGGTGACCGCCTCGCGGTCGATACCCTTCTCGCCGCGCACGCCGTCGAGGAGCGCCGCGGTCTTGATGGAGCTGAGCATCTCGCCCGCCTCCACCTTGGTCACCGGCGAAATCTTGAAGGAGACGTCCTTCAACACCTCGACGTAGATCCCCCCCAGGCCGAACATCACCAGGTGCCCGAGGCCGGGCTGTTCGGTGGCGCCGACGATCAGCTCCCGCCCGCCGGGAAGGAATTTCTGCACCAGGAAGCCGAGCTTGCCGAAGCTCCCCAGCTTCTCCTGCATGGACTCGACCGCAGCGGCGACGGCCGCTTTGTCCTTCAGGTTGACGGCGACTCCCCCCATGTCGCTTTTGTGGTCGATCTCCTCGCAGTCGACCTTCAGCACCACCGGGTAACCGACCTCGTCCGCAGCGGCGACGGCCTCGGCGGCGCTTGCGGCGATACGCCACGGCGCCACCGGAATGCCGTAGGCCTCGAAGATGGAATAGACGTCGGTGGCGGAGAGGACTTGGCGCCCCTCTGCGCGCGCCTGGTCGACGACAGCCCTGGCCCGTGTCGTATCCACGCCGCTGCGCGGTTGCGGGGCGCCTATGTCGCGCCGGCGCAGACGCCCGTACTGGGCCAGCGCCCCCAGGGCCTTGGCGGCGTCGGAGGGGTTCGCATAGATCGGCACCCCGCCATCCTTGAGGATGTCCCTGGTCTTGCGGAAACGCTCCTGGCTCAGGTCCGTCATGAAGTTGCAGACGATGGGCTTTTGGGCCAGCCGGTTCACTTCCACTATCTGCCGGGCCACCTCGTCGGTGTCGGTGAAGGGGGCGGTGACGAAGTTGATGAAGATGCTGTCGATCCCCTCTTCGCAAAGGAGCAGGTCCAGCGCGCCGCGGAAGTGAGTCCCGCCTGCCGTCGCCACCACGTCGATCGGGTTCTCCAGGGCAGCCTCCGGGAGCTGGCTCGGCCTCAAACGCTCGATGGACTCCGCACAGAGTTTCGGCACGTCCAGGCCGCAGGAGACCAGGACGTCCGTGGCGATCACGGCGGGTCCGCCGGTGTTGGTGATGATGCCGACCCGGTTACCCCTGGGGATCGGCTGGGTGGCGAAGGCCATGGCGGCTCTCGCCATCTCCCCCTCGTCGATGAAGGAGAGGATGCCGGTCTTCTCGAAGATGAGTTCGGTCGCGATGTCCACCCCGGCGAGGGAGCCGGTATGCGAGGAAGCGGCCTTCGCACCCTGCTCGGTGCGCCCGGCCTTCATGGCGAGGATCGGTTTTTTCGCCGCGACCTCCGTTGCCGCCGCGAGGAACTCGCCCGGGTCCGGGAACCCTTCGGTGTACAGGACCACCGCCTTGGTCTGCTCGTCTTCCCCGTAGTAGCGGAGGATCTCGGTGACGGAGATGTCGCAGGCGTTGCCGTTGGAGGCGTAGAAACGCTGCCCCACCCCCAGGTCCGCGAGCGCCTGCATGATGAGCGCCCCCACGCCGCCGCTTAGCGCCACCACTGAGACGTGCCCGGGCTCGGGAAAGGTGAAGGTGAAGTTGCAGTACGCCTTGAGCGCGGGGTCGGAGTTGATGATCCCCTGGCAGTTGGGGCCGAAGACCCGCACCCCGAATTCCTTGCCGCGGCGCAGGAAATCATCCTGCAGCTGCGCCCCCTCCTCTCCCAGCTCGCAAAAACCGGCCGAGTTGATGATGACCGCCTTGATCCCCTTCCTGCCGCACTCCTCGATGGTCTGCGGCACGAACTGGCTGGGTATGATGACGTGGGCCAGATCCACCTGGTCCGGTATCTCGTCCAGTGTCTTGTAGGCTTTCAGGCCGCAGACCTCGGGGGCGTTGGGGTTGAGCGGGTAGATCTTCCCGCGGTAGCCGTACCGCTGCAGGTTGCGGATGATGACGTTCCCTATGGAGAGTTCCCTGGTGGAGGCGCCGACGATGGCGACGGCCTTGGGCTTGAAAAGTGAATCCAGCATGGTCATTTCCCCTCCTCGAGTTGTTCGATGAATGCTTCCACGTTGGTTTTGGTCTGTTCGTCGGAGACGCAGCGCATGTCGTTGAGATCGCCGGAGATCACCAGGTGCGGGAGCCCCGTCTCAGCCTCCAGGCGCTGCGGCATGCCGTAGCGGCTGTTGGAGTTGTAGGGGCAGGTTTTGGCGTCGTGGTAGACGATGCCGTCGATGCGGAATTTTTCCATCATCTCGGCTAAGTAGCGCTCCTTGTAGGCGTCGGAGCGCACGATGAAGAGTTCCAGGTACGCCTTCGCCATGCTGCGCAGCGGCTCTTGCGCGTCGAAGGAGGGAAAGATCCAGCTGGAGCAGTAGGTAGAGGCGACCACGCTCGCCCGCAGCCCGGCAAAGAGCTCGGAGTGCTGCCTGAGGCGCCCCCACACCGGCATGCCGTCCCAGTAGATGCGGTATTCCTCCCCCGCGACCGCGGCTTCGCGCGTCGTTTTTCTCTGCTCCAACTCCGCCAGGAGCACCCGGTAGTATTCGACCGCCTGCGGCGTTCCTCGGAGCACCACGGCCGGCCCCATATGGATGGTCCCGTCGAAGAAGGTAAGCGGCGCGGGGACCGCCGTGGCCGTCTCCAGGACCTGCTTCCAGAGTTCGGTGCATGCGCGGGACAAAGCGACCACTTCCCTTAGCCGCGCGAGGTCCAGGGGCGCGCCGGAGATCTCAGCCAGCACCGGAACCAGCGCCTCCAGCTGCCTCGTCACGTCTTCCACGTGGGCGTCGGTCACCTCGTTCACGTTTTTGGGGGAGGTGATACCGATGCACGGCACGCCGAGCTCGCGGGCGTACCAGGCAAACCAGTCCTGCACGTCGCGGCACTGGTTGGTGTTGTAGACCAGCACGTCGGGCTTTGGGAGCGCTGCTATGCCCGGGTAGGCCTTGGCCAGCGGGGTGAAGCCTTTGAGGTAGGCACCGAGATCGGAGGTGAGGTACGAGCAGATGTCGGGGGAGTACCCTATGGCGTTGGCCTCCGGGATCAGGTCGGTGGCAAGACGCGTAGCCCCCAGCATGGCAGCGTGGTTCTCCGGGAAATGCACGGCAAAGCCCAGGGCCCTCAGGAGTTCGGCGGGGCCCACGCTGGTGCACCAGGCGACCTTGCGGCTGCCGCTGGCGGACGCCTGGTCCAGGTCCAGGAAATAGTCGGCCATGATCCTGTTCATGAGGCTTGTGGCCTCTATCTTCTTTCTTGACGGCTTCGTCTCAGCTTTCATTTCACCCTCCTTAGCAGCGGTTGCGGTACCGCGGCAGCTTCTCCCGCCTTGGCGTAGAGGGCGGCGCCGACGGCTCCGGCGAGTTGGGGAAGTTTGGGGAGGAGCACCTCGCGCCCGATAAGTTCCTCCGTCATCCGGACCAGGTACGGGTTGTGCGCCACCACCCCGCCCGTCATGACCACCCGGTCGGTGAGGGAGTCCATCTCCAGGACCCTCTTGATCACGGAGTAGAAGATCCCCTTGACGATGTCGCTCACCTTTTTGCCGTGCCGGATGCTTTCCAGTACCTCGGTGCCGGAGAAGACCGTGCAGTAGCTTCCCAGCTTGACCATCTCCTCAGACTGCCGGGCCAGGTCGTTCATCTCCTCCAGGGGGATGTCGAGACGCCCGGCCATCTCCTCGAGGAAGGCGCCGGTGCCGGCGGCGCACTTGCGGTTCATCTTGAAGCTGCTCCGCCTGCCGGCTGCATCCAACTTGACGATCTTGTTGTCCTGCCCGCCGATGTCGATGATGGAAAGCGCCCCGGGGAAGAAATGGTTGCATCCCCTGGCCAGACACCCTATCTCCGTCTTGCTGGTCTTCGTGACGAAGGGGACGTTGGCCCTGCCGTAGCCCGTCGCCACCGCCCGCTCCACGTGGGACCGCGTGGCACCCGCCATCTTCAGCGAGATATCGAGACACACCGAGGCGGTCCGGCCGAAATCGGTACCGGATTTCTTCACCGCGTACCCTATCAAGGAAAGGTCCGCGTCCATCACGGCGACCTTGGTCCTTGACGCGCCTATGTCGAGTCCGACAAAAACAGGCTTGCTCATATCTCTCGGCTCCTTTCACCGGCCCGAAGGCCGCCAAATTAATAAAATATTGTTATACAGCATGCATGCCAATCAATAATATATCGCTATAACTTTACACAACTAGCCGAAATTACACATATAAATTCATGGAAGTTTAACTTACATCGTTTTATAGTTTTTACAGGTGGCGGCGATATTTCGTCGGAGGATCTCAATGAAGGGAATGCGCGGAGAACGCCATGGGGCGGCGAGGGGCGGAAAAAGGCAGGATTATCGAGGCCTGAAGACAGCAAGAGGGGGGGCGACGATATTTCGTCCCTGAGGCGATATTTCGTCGGGGTGGAGGTGCGTCAGCGAGGGAACCGCGCCGAAAGACGAGGAATTGCAGATGGGCAGAAAAAAAAAGGAGCGGCTTGCTTCGGTACGGGGGGAAGTGAACCCGCCCGAACCATTCAGGAAGGGAAGGGAGGAATGCAGATACCAGGTGAAACAGGGGTCAGGGGGTTGGTCTCTCTGCGGCGGACGAGGGCACGAACGGGGGATTCTTTCTGCTGACGCCGAGCTTCTTGATCCGGGAATGCAGCGTGGTCGGTTTCATGTCGAGAATTTCGGCTGCTCCACCCTTGCCGCGAATGCGCCAGCCCGTCATTTCCAGCACAGCGCTTATATGATTGCGCTCCGCGGCTTCCATCGTCATCGGCTCGCTCGCGGTCGCAGCGGATCCGTCCTGGATGTCCACCACCAGGGTGCCGCCGTTGCTGAGGATCATGGCCCGCTCCACCAGGTTTCTCAGCTCTCTTATGTTTCCCGGCCAACTGTAACGCTCCATGACCTCCAGATTCCTCCTGGGGATGCGCTCGATGGTCTTGCCGAAAACCTTGGAGAACTCCTCGACGATCGCCCACACCAAAAGAGGAATGTCCTCCTGCCGGTCACGCAGCGGAGGGACAAAGATAGGGAAGACGTTAAGCCTGTAATAGAGATCCTGGCGGAATTTTCCTTCCTTGACGGCCTGCGCCAGGCTCACGTTGGTCGCGGCGATCACCCTCACGTCCACCTTGACCGGCTTTGGATTCCCCAACCGCTCGAACTGCCCTTCCTGGATGACCCGTAGCAGTTTTGACTGCAGCTCCAAGGGGAGCTCCCCTATCTCATCCAGGAAGATGGTCGAGCCGTTAGCGGCCTCGAAGCGTCCGATCTGGGAGGAAACGGCTCCGGTATAGG
>CAZFMI010000013.1:41671-72718 GCA_964519915.1 uncultured Geomonas sp. | reverse complement strand
TCCTGCTCCTGATCGGCGTGGCTCTGATCGGCGACGGCTTCGACATGCACATCCCCAAGGGGTACATCTACTTCGCCATGGCCTTCTCCGTCCTGGTCGAGATGCTCAACCTGAGGATGAGACGCGGTACCCCGGTCAAGCTGCATGAGCCGCACCTTGACACCGAGAAAGGAAATTGAGCGCAGGGCCGACCAAGGAGGCAGTAACGTGAAACGATACCTGGCAAGGATTTTTACCGTAGCGGCTGCAGTCCTTTTTCTCAGCGTGACCGTGTTGGAGCTGGCTGCCGAGGCCAGAGTCGGCGGCGGGCGCTCCATGGGTAGCCGCGGTTCCCGCAGCTACTCGCGGCAGGCGAGTCCGGCCCCCATGCAGAGCATGCCGCGCCAGACCTACGCCCCGGGAGCGGGGGGCTATCAGCAGCAGGCCGGCGGCGGCTTCATGAGGAGCATGGCCGGCGGACTTGCGGGGGGCATGCTGGGGAGCATGCTCTTTGGCGGCACGGCAGGCGCGGGGGGCATGGGTGGAGCTCCGGCAGGCGGCGGCATAGGTCTCTTCGAGATCATCCTGCTGGCCGGCGGCGGTTTACTCATCTACCGTCTGATGCAAAAGGGAAGGCGGTAGAGGTCTTCTCGTAGGAGCGGCATTCCTGCCGCGATTGTCTGAGGGACATCGCGGCAGGAATGCCGCTCCTACAAGGAAAAAACATCCCGGGGGATACCAATGCATAAAAACAGAATGATACTCATTCTGGTGGCGATATCGGTCGTTTTCCCGTTTATCGGTTACCTGCTCAACTTCTACACCGATTGGTTGTTCTTCAACGAAACCGGATACACCTCCGTCTTCATGACGACGGTATATGCTCAGACGGGGACGGGTCTGCTTTTCGGCGTCCTGCTCTTCGTTTTCCTGCAGCTAAACCTCCACTACGCCAACAAGGGGGAATTTCCGCTCTCCGGCATCTACATGGTCGGGGGGCGCGACATCCGTATCAACAGGAGCGACGCGGGCCGGATGGTGCAGCCGCTTGGCGTCTTTGTCTCCCTGGTACTGGCGTTTCTGGCCGGCAACTGGGGAGCGGCGCGCTGGGAGGATCTGCTGCTGTTCGCGAACCAGGTCCCTGTGGGGATGGCCGACCCGGTCATGGGGAAGGACATCGGCTTCTACCTGTTCAGCCTCCCTTTCATAGAGCTGCTCAAGGGCTTTGCCGGCTTCATGGTGCTGGCGGCCATGGCGCTTTCCGCGGCTGTCTACTACGTCAAGGGGGGGGTCGTCCTCACTGACAACGGCGCGGGGATGGACCCGAGGGTACGCCGGCACCTGGCGTTTCTTGTCGGTCTCTTCGCGCTCGTTATTGCAGCCGGTTTCTACCTGGAGAGTTTCAAGCTGCTGCTGTCCAACAACGGCACCTTTTCCGGCGCGGGATACGTCGACGTGCACGGACGTCTGCTCACCTACCAGATCCTTACCTTCGTGACGCCGCTTGCCGGTCTGATGCTGGTGCTGGGGCTTTGGAAGGGGAACTGGCGCATGGCGCTGGTGCCTCCCGTCGTGGTGGCTGCGCTGTACCTCGTGGGCGTGCGCGTCTATCCGGGCCTGCTGCAGAAATTCAAGGTGGCTCCCAACGAGCTGACCCTGGAGACTCCCTACCTGGAGAGCCACCTGAAGTTCACCCGTTACGGTTACGATCTCGACAAGATAGAGAACGTCCCCTTCGACGTGGACACCAAGCTCTCCGCCGCCGACATCGCCAACAACGACGCCACCATAAAGAACATCCGGCTCTGGGACCACGCGCCGCTTCTGAAGACCTACAGCCAGCTGCAGCAGATCAGGACCTATTACAAGTTCTTCGACGTCGACAACGACCGTTACCTGGTGAACGGGCAGTATTCGCAGGTCATGCTGTCGCCGCGCGAGCTTTCCTACGCCGATCTTCCCAGCAAGAACTGGATCAACGAGCGCCTGATCTTTACCCACGGAAACGGCATCACCTTCGGCCCGGTGAGCCGCATCAGCAAGGAGGGTCTGCCGGAATTCTTCGTCAAGGACATCCCTGCCGTGAGCCTCGCGGACGTCAAGGTGACCAGGCCGGAGATCTATTACGGGGAGCTCTCCAACGAGTACGTGATCGTGAAGACCAAGGTCCCGGAGTTCAGCTACCCGACCGCCACCGGCAACATCAACACCACCTATGCCGGCAAGGGGGGGGTCCCCCTGGACTCGCTCGGGAAGAAGTCGCTCTTCGCAGCCAAGTTCAAGACGGAGAAGATCCTGCTCTCCTCCGACATCACCTCCCAAAGCCGGATCATCTACAACCGCAACATCGGGGAGAGGGTGAGGACCATAGCCCCCTTCCTGAACTTCGACATCGACCCCTACATGGTGGTCGACGACCAGGGGCGGCTCAAGTGGATGATCGACGCCTACACCTTCTCGAACCGGCTCCCTTACTCTAGGCCGGTCAAGGGGGGGATGAACTACATCCGCAACTCAGTGAAGGCGGTGGTCGACGCCTATGACGGGACTGTTTCCTTCTACGTGAGCGACCCGAAGGACGTGATGATCAAGGTGTACTCGCGCATCTACCCGGGGCTGTTCCAGCCGATATCGGCCATGCCGCAGGACTTGAGGAAGCACGTCAGGTACCCGCACCAGTACCTCCAGGTGCAGGCTGCGCTCTACGCCTCCTACCACATGACCGACCCCAAGGTGTTCTACAACAAGGAGAACCTCTGGCAGGTCCCGGCCCTTGGCGACAAGCCGATGGAGCCGTACTACACCATCATGAAGCTGCCGGGCGAGCAGGTGGAGGAATACATCCTGCTGCTTCCCTTCACGCCTTCCAAGAGGGACAACCTCGCCGCGTGGCTGACGGCCCGCTGCGACGGGGAGAACTACGGCAAGATAAGGGCCTACACCTTCCCGCGGGACCGCCTGATCTACGGCCCCAAGCAGATCGACGCCCGCATCAACCAGGATTCCTTCATCTCGCAGCAGTTGACCCTCTGGAGCCAGCGAGGCTCTGAGGTGATCCGCGGGAGCCTGCTGGTGATTCCCATCGAGAAGTCGCTCCTCTACGTGCAGCCCCTGTTTCTTGCCGCCGACAAGGCAGGTCTACCCGAGCTGAAGAGGGTCATAGTGGCCTTCGGGGACGTGGTGGTGATGGAGGAGAACCTGGAGCTCGCGCTGCAGCGGCTGTTCGGTGCCAGGAAAGCTGTCGCAGCTGCCGCGGCTGCCGCTGCGACGCCCCCGGGTGCTCCGGCAGGTGCCGCCCAGCCCCCCTCCGCTCTCGCCAAGGAGGCGATGGGCATCTACGAACGGGCCGTCACCCTGCAGCGCCAAGGGGACTGGTCCGGTTACGGCGAAGAGCTGCGCAAGCTCGAGCAGGTTTTGAGACGCATGGCGCAATAGCATCTCCCCGCCAAGGGGGAGGGGATCGTCCATCAAAAGGAGACAGATCATGAAATGCCCAGTGTGCAACGATGTAAACCTCGTCATGTCCGAGCGTCAGGGGATCGAGATAGACTACTGCCCCGACTGCCGCGGCGTCTGGCTGGACCGGGGAGAGCTGGACAAGATCCTGGAGCGCTCCGCTCCGAGGGAGGCCGCCGCTCAGCCTCAGGCACAGCAGGCCCCGCAGCCGCAGTACGCTCCGCAGCCGCAGTACGCGCCGCAGCCCGGGTACGGGCACGGCCAGCACCACGGCCACAAGCCGTATAGGAAAAAATCGTTTCTGGAAGAGCTGTTCGACTGATGAAGATCTGATCAATTGCAGGGAAGGGTGCCGCGGTACCCTTCCCCGCAGCTGCCGGTTCAGTGGGGCGACATGTCACCTATAGCCTGGACATTGAAACACGCCAAACGGATCGTGATCGTCGTCGTCGGGGTGACGGTTCTGGGGCTGGGGATCGTCATGACCGTCATGCCGGGACCGGCCATAATCGTCATCCCGCTCGGCCTGGGCATACTTTCCACCGAGTTCATCTGGGCCAGGAAGCTGCTGCATCGGATCAAGGAACGCCTGCCGCCACGGGTGAAAGATAAGGCCCCGTGACAGATGGTGGATGGCGAATCCTGCTGCTAAAGCCACTCGCATGTCTCCCTCAACCTGCAGGGCATCGAGCTGCGGCACGCACCGCAGCCTTCCGAGCCTCCCGCAATCGAGCCCTCCCGCTTCATACCCGAAGTCTTTCTCGACAGGTTCATCCCCCCGCAGAACCTTGCCTAAAAGCACTCAGGACCGATTTGCGTCCCGAATTGCGCACTCAATTTTTGCGCTGTGGTCTCTTCGCGCCTATTACTTGAAAACTCACACGTGGCACGTCGCCCCCCGGCAGTGCCTCGAGCGAGTCGGAGCGGACCAGGGCCATAGGGCTTTTGAGCCTGGTTTCCCTGCTCTTCATCGTGGTGTTACTGTACGCCGGTTCCGTTCCTTCAGGACGGCGTTGCTGGTCATGGTGAACCTCCCCCTGGCCTTCATAGGGGGGATCTCGCGGTCCACCTGACCACCAAGGTCATCAGCGTCGCCTCGCTGGTCGGCTTCGTCACGCTGTTCGGCGTAGCCATCAGAAACGGTATCCTGCTGGTTTCGCACTACCAGCACCTGATGGAGGTAGGGGGGGTGATCTGGGGGAGGCAGCGCGGAACATCGGCGGCTGCAGCGAAAACGTCCAAACGTGCGGACTCTCGCCTGTTTTACCTTTACGTCAATGTGCTGTGCGAAGGGTTCGATTTTACACGCCAATCAAAAGTTTAACTTTACTAAACAGGTAAAGCTGTTGTAAAGTGTCGCGCGGTTGAGGGGTGCTACTCATTAAAAGCCCTCTCCGGCATGCATAAAATGCTTTTTGGACATTTGGACTGACCATGCGACTTCGGGTTGCGCCGTCCAATTTTCGTACAGCGGGTTCCCCATGAAGCAGCCGTCTTTCCACCAAAGTCTTGCTTATTTCCGGAGCTTCATGGTATACGTTTTCTGCATTCCGCCGTTCTATTTCGTGAATTTCCGGTAATTTAACACAGTTTAATAATTTTTTGGTCTTACCGCAATTCTCGCCGCTAATCCCGGTCGGATAAATCTCCAGTCGCAAGGAAGTCGACATGTTCCTACAACAGCTTGTCAACGGGGTGGCACTAGGGAGCGTATATGCGCTCATCGCCTTGGGCTATACCATGGTTTACGGCATCATCACCCTGATCAACTTCGCCCACGGCGAGATCTTCATGGTTGGCGCCTTCATCGGACTGCTTCTGGTCTCCTACTTCAAGGTCAACGTCTTCGTGGCCATACTGGGCGCCATGATCTTCTGCATGCTCATGGGGGTCATCATCGAGCTGATCGCCTACCGCGCCCTGAGGAAGTCTTCCAGGCTGTCGGCGCTCATCTCTGCCATCGGCGTGTCGATCTTCCTTTCCTCGCTGGCGCTCATGGTCTTCGGGGCCGACGCCAAGGGGTTCCCGGACACCGCCTTCCCCGTGCATCAGATCAAGGTGGGGAGCGCGGATATCTCCACGCTGCAGCTCCTCATCATTGGCGTCGCGGCGGCCCTCATGATCGCCTTGGAGTTCATCGTGCAGAAGACCAAGATCGGCAAGGCGATGCGCGCCACCTCCGAGGACTACAACACGGCGGCCCTGATGGGGATCAACGTGAACCGGGTCATCTCCTTTACCTTCGCCCTGGGCTCCGCGCTTGCTGCCGCAGGAGGCGTGCTGGTCGGCGTCCTCTTCAACGCGGTCTCCTTCAACATGGGGCTCATGGCCGGCCTGAAGGCATTCGCCGCTGCGGTTTTGGGGGGGATAGGCTCCATCCCGGGCGCGATGCTGGGAGGGCTGCTCCTGGGGGTCTCCGAGGTGTTCGGCGTCGCCATCGGCTACTCGTCCTACCGCGACGCGATCGCCTTCACCATTCTCGTGCTCGTTCTCCTTGTCAAGCCCACCGGGCTCCTCGGACAAAAAATTACCAAAAAGGTGTAGATTGATGGCAGATTTCCTGAATAGCATGGTCGCCCTGGTCGACCCTTACATGATGCAGATCCTGGTTAACGTCGGCATCGCTATCGTACTGGCGCTGGGACTAAACGTGATCGTCGGTCTCACCGGGCAGCTTTCGCTGGGGCATGCGGCGTTCATGAGCATAGGCGCCTTCACCAGCGCCATGATCACCATCAAGACCGGGCTCCCCTTCAGCGTCAACCTGGCGCTGACCGGCGTGGTCACCGCGATCGTAGCAGCCATGATCGGCTTCCCGATCCTGAGGCTCACCGGCGACTACCTGGCCATCTGCACCCTCGGTTTCGCGGAGATCGTCAAGGTGTTCTTCCTGAACTTCGAGCCGACCAACAAGGCGCTGGGACTCACCGTGCCGACCGCGAAGACCATCGTCCCCATGCCGATCTATGTCTGGCTCATCGTCCTCCTCTCCATCGTCCTGGTCACCTTCGTGCAGTCTTCGCGGTTTGGCCGGGCGCTGAAGGCGATCCGCGAGGACGAGATCGCCGCGGAGGCGATGGGGATCAACACGGCCCGCTACAAGATCCAGGCTTTCGCCCTTGGCTCCTTCCTGGCGGGGGTGGGGGGCGGGCTTTACGCGCACTTCCTGAGCTACATCAACCCCTCGGACTTCGGTTTCCTGAAGTCCGTCGACATCCTCGCCATGATCGTGCTGGGCGGCCTGGGGAGCGTCCCCGGCGCCGTGATCGGTTCCTCGGTGCTTGCCTCGGCGCCCGAATTCCTGCGTTTCATGTCCCAGTACCGCATGCTGGTCTACGGTGCGCTCCTGGTCTTCCTGATGGTGTTCCGTCCCAACGGGCTCCTCGGGGGGGTAAACTTCACCGACCTGCTGCTGCGCGCCATCGGCAGGAAGCCTGCCGGCAAGGGGCTCAAGTAGGACCAGACCAACAACTCACCGGAGCGAGAGCATAGCATGTCCATTCTGAAACTCGAAAACGTCACCATCCGCTTCGGCGGCCTGGTCGCCGTAGACAAGGTAAACCTCACCGTAGAGAAGGGCGACATCATGGCCCTTATCGGACCCAACGGCGCCGGCAAGAGCACCATGTTCAACCTGATCACGGGCATCTACACCCCGACAGAGGGAACCATCTCGTTCATGGACGAGAGCATCTCCGGCAAGACCCCGTTCCACATCGCCGCCGCCGGGATCGGCCGCACCTTTCAGAACATCAGGCTCTTCACCCAGCTCACCGTGCTGGAGAACGTCCTGATCGGCGCCCATACCAGGGGAAAGTCCGACCTGACCGGCGCCATCCTGAAGTACGCCCCCTGGGTGCGCCGCGAGGAAGCGGAACTGGAGGAACTCGCCGTCTCCTGCCTGAAGCAGGTCGACCTGACCCACAAGGCGTACGAGCTGGCAGGGAACCTCCCCTACGGCGAGCAGCGCCGCCTGGAGATCGCCCGCGCCCTGGCCATCAAGCCGCAGATCATCCTCCTGGACGAGCCGGCGGCGGGCATGAACCCGCAGGAGAAGCAGGTCCTGCTGGAGATGGTGAAAGCCATCAGCAAGACCGGCGTCACCGTGTTCCTGGTCGAGCATGACATGAAGTTCGTCATGGGTATCTCCGACCGCATCGCCGTCCTCGATTACGGGGTCAAGATCGCCGAGGGGACCCCCGAGGAAATCCGGGCCAACCCGAAGGTGATCGAGGCGTATCTCGGCAAAGGAGCAGCCCATGCTTAAGGTAGAAAACGTCAGCGTGAACTACGGCGCCATCAAGGCGCTGCAAAACGTGTCCTTCCATATCAACCAGGGCGAGATCGTGGCACTGATCGGTGCCAACGGCGCCGGTAAGACCACCATCCTCAACACCATCTCCAATATCGTCCCCTCCGTGGCCGGCCGCATCGCCTACCTGGAAAAGGAGATCACCAGGCTGCCGCCGCACGACATCGTGAAGCTCGGCATCTCGCAGGTCCCCGAGGGGCGCCGCGTGTTCGCCAAGATGAGCGTGCTGGAAAACCTGGAGATGGGCGCTTACACGAGGAACGACAGCGAGGTCGCCTCCGACATGGAGAAGATCTTCCAGCGCTTCCCGCGTCTGAACGAGCGCAAGAAGCAGGCTGCCAAGACCCTCTCCGGCGGCGAGCAGCAGATGCTGGCCATGGGGCGCGCGCTGATGTCGCGCCCGAAGCTGCTCCTTCTGGACGAGCCCTCCATGGGGCTCGCACCGATGCTGGTCGAGCAGATCTTCCAGATCATCCAGGAGATCAACGCGAGCGGCACCACCATCCTGCTGGTCGAGCAGAACGCCAACATGGCTCTCTCCATAGCCCACCGCGCCTACGTCCTGGAGACCGGCGAGGTGGTGCTCTCCGGCGACGCCAAGGAGCTGGCATCCAACCCCGAAGTGAGAAAGGCATACCTGGGAGAGTAGGGTGTCCGATACCGCCACGACCAAGCCCTGGATCAACCCCTACCTGGCCATCCTGGTAGGGGTTTTTGCCGTCTCCTTCTCCGCCGTCCTCGTGAGGGTCTGCAGCGCCCCGCCGCTGGCGATCGCCGCCTACCGGCTCGTATTCACCTTCTGCTTCCTGGCCCCGTTCACCCTTTGGGGGGGAGCGCCCGGCCTCAGGGGGATGACGTCCAGGCAGGTGCTCCTTTCCGCCGCCAGCGGCGTTTTCCTGGCGCTTCACTTCGTCACCTGGTTCATCTCGCTCAAATACACCTCCATAGCCAGCTCCGTGGTGCTGGTGACCACCCAGCCCTTCTTCGTGGTGCTCGGATCCTGGCTCTTCTTCAAGGAGCGGGTGCCCGGCAAGGCCCTGTACGGCGGCCTGCTCTCCTTCATCGGGAGCATGGTGATCGGCGCAGGGGACTTCGAACTGGGGGAGCGCGCATTCATAGGCGACATGCTGGCCCTGTTCGCAGCGGTGATGATTTCCGGCTACCTGCTCATCGGCAGGAGGCTGCGCGGCGGCGTGCCGCTTACCGGGTACACCTTCGTGACCTACGGCTCCAGCGCCCTCACCTTGATCCTCGCCGCCTTGGCCGCAGGCACCCCTTTCAACCCGTACCCTCCCAGGGACTGGCTCATCTTCCTGGCGCTGGCCCTTGTCTGCACCATCCTCGGGCACACGGTTTTCAACTGGGTGCTCCGTTACGTGCAGGCCTCGGTGGTCTCGGTGAGCGTCTTGGGGGAGCCTCTGGGCGCCATCCTTTGGGCCGCCGTTTTCCTGGGGGAAAACCCGACCCTGCGCCAGGGGATCGGCGGGGCGGTCATCTTCTCGGGGCTGTATCTGTTCACGAGGGTGGCGGCGGGAAGCAGGGGGCAGAGGCAACGGAACGACGGATGATTGACGGTGAAGCGGCCGTTTTGCAGGGACGACGACGCAAATGCGGGTTCGACTGCGGGAGCGGCACTCCTGCCGCGACAAGCTCCGATGGGTTCGCGGCGGGAACGCCGCTCCTACAAAAGTATAGGGAGGTCACTATGGATGCTGCTTTGAGCGCCGGCGCGAAGAGGGTGCAGGACGCGCTGCACGGCTTCGGTCTCGACTGCAGGGTGAAGGAACTGGCGGAAAGCACACGGACCGCAGTCGATGCGGCGAACGCGGTCGGCTGCGATGTCGGCCAGATAGTGAAGTCCCTCGTCTTCAGGGGGAAGAGCAGCGGCAGGGCGGTGTTTGTCGTTGCCAGCGGCGCCAACATGGTGGACGAAAAGACGCTGGCCGCCATCGTCGGCGAGAAGATCGGCAGGGCGGACCCCGATTTCGTGCGGGAGCAGACCGGCTTTGCCATCGGCGGGGTTGCGCCGGTAGGCCATCCCGCACCGCTGCACACCTACGTCGACGAGGACCTTTTGGGTTACCAGGAGCTCTGGGCGGCGGCCGGCACCCCCAACGCCCTTTTTTCGCTGACCCCGCAGCAGCTCTGCCACATCACCTCAGGACAGGTAGTCGGAATAAAGCAGCATCCATAGTGACCTCCCGGCATTTGTAGGAGCGGCGTTCCCGCCGCGATCCATCGGAGCTTGTCGGCAGGAACGCCGCTTCCACAACAAAGGAACGATGAAGAAATGGAAACACCTAAGGCAGTAAAGGCGCGCGACAGCTTCACCACCGGTCTGGGGGTTATCGCCGCCACTCTCGGCTCGGCTGTGGGCCTTGGCAACATCTGGAAATTCCCGGCGCTCACCGGCCTGAACGGCGGAGCGGCCTTCATCCTTGTCTACCTGCTGGCCACGCTTATGGCGGGGCTCCCCGTGATGATCGCGGAACTCATGCTCGGGCGCCGTTCCAGGTCCGACGCCCTGACCACCTTCAAGGTGCTGCACCCGAAAAACGAGTCGTGGGCCTTGATCGGCGCGGCGGGCGTGCTTTCCGCATTCCTGATCCTCGCCTTCTATACCGAGGTCGCCGGCTGGGTGTTCGCCTACATCTTCAAGGCCGCCTCGGGGAGCGTGCTCTCCAGCGACCCCCAGGTCGCCTCCGCCGGTTTCGAAGCACTCATCACCGATCCCCTCCAGTCCGTGCTCTGGCAGTGCCTGGTGCTGGTCTTCGTGGGTGCCATCATCGTGGCCGGGGTCTCCAAGGGGATAGAGAAAACCACCAAGCGACTCATGCCGGTGCTGTTTCTTATCCTGGTGATGATCGGCGTGCGCAGCCTCATGCTCCCGGGCGCCGCAGCCGGCCTCGACTTCCTGTTCCGTCCCGACTTCTCCAAGGTCACCGGAGCGGTCGTCCTTACTGCCATGGGGCTCGCCTTCTTCAAGCTCTCCGTCGGCATGGGAACCATGATCACCTACGGCAGCTACTTTCGGGATGACCAGAACGTGCCGATGACCGCGCTGCGCGTCATGCTTGCCGACCTCGTTGTTTCCATTCTGGCCGGCATCGCCATCTTCCCCGCAGTCTTCAGCTACGGTTTCAAGCCGGAGGCGGGGCCGTCGCTTCTTTTCATCACCATTCCGGCTGTGTTCTCCCAGATGCCGTTTGGCAACGTGTTCGTGGTGCTCTTCTTCGTCCTTGGTGCCATAGCCGCCACCGGTGCCATGCTCTCCATCATGGAGGTGCCCGTTGCCTACCTGCACCAGCGCTTCGGCATGTCGCGCATCAAGGCGACCTCCGCCACCGTGATCCTGCTGGCACTGATCGGCTCGACCGCCGCGCTCTCCAACAGCACCCTGGCGGGCTTCAAGCTCTTCGGCATGACCATGTTCGACCTGTACGACTTCCTCACCTCCAACCTGCTGATGCCGGTCGGCGGCCTCTTCATCTGCCTGTTCGTGGGGTGGGTATGGGGCGAGGAGAAGGTGAGGGCGGCACTGTCCAACGACGGCGCATTGAAAAACGGCGCGCTGATCGGCGTGTTTTTCTTCATCGTCCGCTACCTGGCACCCATCACCATCACCGCGATCTTGCTGCGCGGGTTGAAGGTCATCTAGGCTCGGTGGGGCGGCATCCCGCTGCGATTCGCATCCTAACAATCGGTAGGGGCGGCATTGCTGCCGCGATTCCCCATCGGCCATCGCGGCAGCAATGCCGCTCCTACAACGTCCGGAGCGAGACCCCGACATGACCAAACAGACCGAAACTCCAGACCTTGGCGCTGCCGAATCGAGACGCCAGGGTGTCATCTACGGCCTTGCCGCCTACCTCTGCTGGGGCTTCTTCCCGGTGTACTTCAAGTCGGTGAAGGCCGTGCCGCCGCTGGAGATGGTCTCGCACCGGATCGTCTGGTCCCTGGCATTCCTGCTGCTGCTCATCACCTGGAAGGGGGCCTGGCGCAGCATGCTGGGGCTGCTCACCCTCCCGAAATCCCTGTCGGTGCTGGCCGCCACCACCCTGCTCATTGCCACCAACTGGCTGGTTTTCATCTACGCGATCAGCGTGGGGGAGGTGCTGCAGTCGAGCCTCGGGTACTTCATCAACCCGCTGGTGAGTGTGCTGCTAGGCTGGCTCTTTCTGCGCGAGAGGCTGGAGCGGCCGCAGTGGATCAGCCTGGTATTGGCCGCCACCGGTGTGATCTATCTCGCCTCTCAGTACGGCAGCATCCCGTGGATCGCCCTGGTCCTGGCCGTCTCCTTCGGGCTCTACGGCCTGATTCGGAAGGCGCTCCAGGTGGAGCCGCTGGTGGGGTTGACCGTGGAGACCCTTCTGCTTGCCCCCTTGGCTCTTTTCTACCTGGTCCAGCTGGACCGGCAGGGGACGGGGCTCTTCCTGGCGCACTCAACGAGGCTCGACCTGCTCGTGCCGATGTCGGGCGTGGTCACCGCGATACCGCTTCTGCTCTTCGCCGCCGCCGCGAAGAAGCTGCGTCTTGCCACCGTCGGCTTTTTGCAGTACATCACCCCGACCCTGCACTTCCTCCTCGCCATCACGATTTTCGGAGAGCCCTTCACCCACACCCACCTGGTCAGCTTCCTCTTCATCTGGGCGGGGCTCGTCCTGTACTCGCTGCACGCCTACAGGGCCGTCAGGGCGTAAAGCGGTCGGCAAGCGGTATCCCGGCCGCCTGCATCTATGGGCACGCTGCCGACAGCAGGGACCCCGACGCGATCCGCAGCGCAGCCGTTTATTCCCTCTTGCATGGCCGATGCATTCGTGCATAATGCCCAAGGGGGAGCTTTCCCGGGAGGACACCATGGCCGATCTTGCAACTGAACCCGTTTCCGGGCCTGACCTGGAGGAGATGGCGCGGCAGATGCGCGCATTTCAGGACCTGACGCGCGAGCTGGACGCGATCATCGACTCGTCTTCGGACGGGCTCTGGATCTGCGACGCCCAGGCGCAGGTCATCCGCATCAACCCGGCGTCGGAGAGGATCAACAACATAAGGGCCGCCGAGGTGGTCGGCAGGAACATGCGGGAGTTGCTGGAGCAGGGATTCATCGACCGGTCGGCGGCGCTGGAGGCCCTGACCTCGAAACGGGTCGTGAGCCGGTTGCAGAACAGGGAAGGGCGGAAGCTGATCTCGACCGGAACCCCGGTGCTGGATGCCAGCGGCGAGGTGATCCGGGTGGTGGTGAGCGAGCGCGATATCACCGAGATCGACAACCTGCAGCGCGGACTGGAGGAGCAGGAGGCGCTGCAGAATCAATTCCGCCACCATATGCTGGAACTTAAGCAGGCCGAGATCGCGTCCCGCAGCGTCATCGCCCGCAGCCCGGCGATGGTGAACGCGCTGAAACAGGCGCTCAAGGTGAGCGCCGTAAACTCGACCGTGCTGATCCTGGGCGAATCCGGGGTGGGCAAGGGGTTGATCGCGGAGCTGATCCACAAGAACTCGTCGAGGGCGGACAAGCCGCTCATCGAGATCAACTGCGGCGCCATCCCGGAATCCCTGATAGAATCCGAGCTCTTCGGCTACGACAAGGGGGCCTTTACCGGCGCGCAGGCTGGTGGCAAGCCCGGTTACCTGGAGCTTGCCGAGGGGGGGATACTGTTCCTGGACGAGATCGCGGAGCTCCCCCAGGCCGCCCAGGTCAAGCTGCTGCGCTTTCTCGAAAACGGCCAGGTGATGCGGCTTGGGGGGATCAAGGCACGGCGTCTCGACGTGAGGATACTCGCGGCAACGCACCGCAATCTCGACGAGATGGTGAAGCAGGGAAGCTTCAGGCTGGACCTGTATTACCGCCTGAACGTGATCCCCATCCAGGTCCCTGCGCTGCGGGAGAGAAGGGACTGCATCCTCCCCCTGGTTCGGCACTACATGGACCGGTTCGGCACCCGCGACTCCGTTCGCAAGCGCTTGACCCGCGCCGCCTCGGACGCGCTTTTGGCCTACCAGTACCCGGGGAACGTCCGGCAGTTGATGAATATCTGCGAGCGGCTCGTGGTGATGACGGAGACCGACCTCATCGATGTCAGGGAGCTGCCTGCGGAAGTCGCCGCCGGTGGTGCCCAGGTCGCCGGGCCTGCAGGCGAATGGCACGAGGAAGCCACTTTGCAGGAGACGCTCGACAAGGTCGAGAGGGCCGTCCTGGAAAAGGCACTCGCCAGGCACGGCAACCAGGTGCGCATGGCCGAGGCGCTCGGGGTGAACCAGTCCACCATCGCCAGGAAACTGAAAAAGCACGCGCTGGGGTAGAGGGAATCCGGCGGCTGCCAGCTGGAACCTGAAGCGGAGAGGGCCTTATGCGCCCTTGCATAGTCCCCTTTCTCCCGGGACTGCCATACCTCTTTGCCTGCCTTCCCTGAACGGGGTCTCCGCCCCTCATCCTGCGCTCTCCGGATTTCAGACCCCGATTCAAAATTCCGATTCCCGATCGGTCCGCTGCTTCCGCTTTTCTTCCGATCGCGGCAGGAATGCCGCTCCTACAGCGGGTGAGCCCCCCGTTCTTTAGCCCTCCATCGCCCCCGCACGAGAATGGCTCCGTCCCGTCTTCAGCACTGCCCCGCCGTTACGCCACGCGCAGCCTCGCCTCTGGCACGACTTGTGCTCAAGCTTTAGGAGGTTTACCATTAATCCTGTTTGGAAGATCTGTAATAAAGGAGCCTTCGGATGAACAACAGCGAACTGAACAATAGAGTCGTGGCACGAGGCAGGGAGTTTTTCTCCACCATCTCCGGCGAAAAACCCTCCCTCTTCAATAAGGGCGCCTGGATGGGCAAGGTGATGGACTGGAGCATGAAGAACGAGACCTTCAAGATCCAGATGTTCCGCTTCGTCGACGTCTTCCCGTCCCTTACCACCGGCAAGCTGCTCACCGACCATATCAGGGAGTACTTCGGCGAAGAGAAGGACATGCCGCCGGTCCTCTCCACCGGCGCGAAGGTCGCCGGCATGCTCGGTTCCTTCGGCGGGGCGGTGCTCAACAAGGTGCTGACCACCAACATCCAGGAGATGGCCCGCCAGTTCATCGTGGGCGAGAACACCAAGGAAGCGATCAAGAACATGGAGCGCCTGAGAAAGGACGGCTTCGCCTTCGTGGTGGACGTCCTTGGCGAGGCGACCCTTTCCGAGAAGGAAGCGGACCTCTACATGAACACCTACCTTGAGCTCCTCGACTCGCTCAAGAACGAGTACAGGGAGTGGAAGCCGCTGCCGGGCAAGGGGGGGGATCCCGGCCTCGATTGGGGGCACGCTCCCAAGGTGAACGTCGCAGTCAAGCCGACCGCGCTCTTTTGCCTTGCCAACCCACAGGACTTCGAGGGTTCCGTGGTCGCCATCCTGAACCGCGTGCGCAAGATCGCACGGAAGGTGATGGAGCTGAACGGGTTCCTCTGCATCGACATGGAGTCCTACCGTCACAAGGACATCATCATCGAGGTCTACCGCAGGCTGAAGCTCGAGTACCCCGCCTACCCGCACCTGGGTCTGGTGCTCCAGGCCTACCTGGTCGATACGGACAAGGACCTGGCGGAGCTCCTCGCCTGGGCCCGCCAGGAAAAGGTCCAGATCTCCATCCGTCTGGTGAAGGGCGCCTACTGGGATTACGAGACGGTGAAGGCCAAGCAAAACGACTGGAAGATCCCGGTCTGGACCATCAAGGCCGAATCCGATGCCGCCTTCGAGCGCCAGGCCAGGCTGGTCCTGGAAAACTCGGACATCTGCCACTTCGCCTGCGCCTCGCACAACATCCGCACCATCTCCGCGGTGATGGAGCTGGCCAAGGAACTGAACGTGCCTGACGAGCGCTACGAGTTCCAGGTGCTCTACGGCATGGCAGAGCCGGTGAGAAAGGGGATCCTCAAGGTCGCCGGCCGCATCCGCCTGTACTGCCCCTACGGCGACATGGTCCCGGGCATGGGGTACCTGGTCCGCCGCCTCCTGGAGAACACGGCCAACGAGTCCTTCCTGCGCCAGAGCTTTGCCGAGGATGCGCAGATCGAGAAGCTCCTCGAGGATCCGGAGGTGACGGCCGAGCGCGAGCGGGCCGCGCGTGCCGCCGCCAGGAAGCCGGAGCAAAAGGGGCCGGCGGGCCTCAGCCGCTTCAACAACGAGGCGATGGTGGACTTCACCAGGGGGGATCACCGCGCCGAGTTCCCGAAGAGCATCGCCGGGGTGAGAAAGCAGCTGGGCCGCAGCTATCCGCTCTTCATCAACGGCAGGGAGGTGAAGACCGCGGACACCATCCCGTCCGTGAACCCCAACAACCCCTCGGAGGTGGTAGGCGTCATCTGCCAGGCCGGCACCGTGGAAGTAGGGGAGGCCATCGCCTCGGCCAAGGCCGCCTTCCCGGCCTGGCGCGACACCGACCCCAGGGTCCGCGCCGAGTACCTCGTCAAGGCTGCCGCCGCCGCCCGCAGGAGGGCCTTCGAGCTCTCCGCCTGGCAGGTGCTGGAGATCGGCAAGCAGTGGGACCAGGCCTACGGCGACGTGACCGAGGCGATCGACTTCCTCGAGTATTACGCCCGCGAGATGATCACCCTCGGGACTCCGCGCCGCATCGGCCACGCGCCGGGCGAGCTGAACCACTACTTCTACGAGCCCAAGGGCGTTGCCGCGGTCATCTCGCCGTGGAACTTCCCGCTCGCCATCAGCCTCGGCATGGTATCGGCCGCCATCGTGGCCGGCAACTGCGTGGTGTTCAAGCCCTCCGGCCTCACCTCGGTCATCGGGTGGCACATCGTGGAGCTGTTCCGCGAGGCGGGGCTCCCCGAAGGCGTCTTCAACTACACCCCGGGCCGCGGCAGCGTGATGGGGGACTTCCTGGTGGACAGCCCGGACGTCAGCCTGATCGCCTTCACCGGTTCCATGGAGGTCGGCCTGCGCATCATAGACCGCGCCGCCAAGGTTCACTCGGGGCAGGAGAACGTGAAGAAGATCGTCTGCGAGATGGGGGGCAAGAACGCCATCATCATCGACGACGACGCCGACCTGGACGAGGCTGTGCCGCACGTGCTCTACTCCGCATTCGGCTTCCAGGGACAGAAATGCTCCGCCTGCTCACGCGTCATCGTGCTCGACGCGGTCTACGACAAGTTCGTGGAGCGCCTCGTCTCCATGGCCCGGGCGACCCTGGTGGGCCCCTCTGAGGACCCGGCCCACTACATGGGCGCCGTGGCCGACGAGAAGGCGATGAAGACCATCAAGGAGTACGCCGAGATCGGCAAGAAGGAGGGCCGGCTCCTTTACGAGAGCAAGGTCCCCGGCGACGGCGGCTACTACGTGCCGATGACCATTATCGGCGGCATCAATCCGGAGCACAGGATCGCGCAGGAGGAGATCTTCGGACCGGTTCTCGCCGTCATGCGCGCCAAGGACTTCGACCAGGCCATCGCCTGGGCCAACTCCACCAGGTTCGCACTTACCGGCGGCGTATTCTCCAGGAGCCCTGAGCACCTGACAAAAGCCCGCAGGGAGTTCAGGGTGGGGAACCTCTACCTGAACCGCAACAACACCGGCGCGCTGGTCGGCCGCCAGCCCTTCGGCGGTTCCAAGATGTCCGGCGTCGGCACCAAGGCGGGCGGGCCCGATTACCTGCTGCACTTCATGGACCCGAGGGTGGTCACCGAGAACACCATGCGCCGCGGGTTCGCGCCGGTGGAAGAGGACGACGACCCGGTCGCGTAACGACGCCCAAGCGCCCCTTAGCTTTAAGCCGAAGCAACCAAGGCGCCTGCATCCCGAAACGGGAGTGCAGGCGCTTTTTTTCGCGCTGGGCCGTCTGGCGACGCACCCCCTCTCCCCGAGCAAGGGAGGTCGGGACGGGGGGATTTCCCGGGGAGAAGCGGATCACCCCCCCCATCCCCGGGGGAGTGTGAATCTCCTATGTTTAATAAGAACTTAAACGTGCGGTCCCCTCGCTTCGACCCCTTTTTTTCCTTGATTTATGCCCTTATTTGACATAACCTAGCTGGCCGTAAAATAAATTTAATTTAATCTGGAGGAAGCTATGCCTACTGCACCGGGAACGTCCAAATTTCAGATAGATCTGCGCCGCCATCTCCGCGGGCAGAATATCTGCGACAACCTCGTTCACCTCATCTGCGAGATCGCCGAAGCCAGCAAGTACGTCATCAACGCGGTGCGCACCGGCGACCTCGGCGTTGCCGGTACCTCGAACCTTTACGGCGAGGAGCAGCTCGCCCTCGACGTCCTCTCCGACCGCATCATGCGCAAGCGCCTGATCCACTCCGGCGTGGTCTGCAACATCGCCTCCGAGGAGATGGACGAGATCTACCAGTGCCAGGCTGACGCCGACGGCCTCTACTCTGTCGCCTATGACCCGCTCGACGGCTCCTCGCTGGTAGACGTGAACCTTGCCGTAGGCACCATCGTCTCCATCTACTCAGGCTGCGATCTGCTGCAGCCCGGCCGCAACCAGGTTGCCGCCATGTACATCCTGTACGGACCGAGGGTCTCCCTGGTCTACACCGTCGGCGACGGGGTGCACGAGTTCACCATGAACAACCTGATGGAGTTCACGCTCACCCGCGAGAACATCAAGATGGCGCCGGAGGGGAACATCTATGCGCCGGGCGGGCTCAGGAACAAGTACAACGACGGGGACGAGCAGTTCATCCGGCACCTGGAAGCGAAAGGGTGCAAGCTCCGCTACTCCGGCGGCTTCGTGCCTGACATCAACCAGGTCCTCATGAAAGGCAAGGGGCTTTTCATGTATCCCGCGCTGAACGGCTCCCCCAACGGGAAGCTGCGCGTCCTTTTCGAACTGAACCCGATGGCCTTCATCATCGAGCACGCCGGCGGCGCCGCGAGCAACGGCAGCATCCCGATCCTCGACATCGTCCCCGAATCACTGGATCAGAGGGCGCCGATCTATATCGGCTGCAGGGAAGACGTGAAAACGGCCACCTCTTTCGTGGAGGGGGGGCAAAAGGAAGTCAAGATGGCGGCGGCATTTGTCAACGGCTGAGGGTTTGTAGTACTATGATTCGTCCGGCGGCGAATTTCGCTAAAGTTGTCCCGGAGCAGGTCGATAAATTAATTAACAGGCAGTTTTTAGAGGTAAGGCAATGGAAACGCAATCTGTCACCAAGAGGCTATGCAGCGAGATCCAGCTCTTCGATCTGTGCGACCTCGACACCTGTACTTGCAAAGATGGTCGCTTCTGCACCAACCCCGAGATCCTGCAGCGCTTCGAGGCGATCAAGGAAGAGGATGAACGTCCCCAGTACCTGTCGGATGAACTGGAAGGTGAGGAGGACGAGGACGCGGATGCCGAAGACCTCGATGAGTACGGTGACGACTACGAGGACGACGAGCAGTAGCAAGGCTGCGATCTCTTAACACGCGTCAAACAGAAGAACCGCTTTTACAGGCGGTTCTTTTGCTATCTGAGAAACGATTTTCTGATCATTTACTGCGCCCACCCTTGGAAACTGGGTCAGGCGGATTATAATAGCCCATCGGGGGACAGCCATGACTGCGAAATTGCTCATTCTTGATGACGACCACGACATCCTGCTCATGCTGAAGACGGTCTTCACGGGCGAGGATTACGAACTGCTGCTGGAAAGCGACGGCGAAGGGGCGCTGAAGCGCGTCATCGCGGACCGCCCCAACGTGGCCATCATGGATATAAGCCTCCCCCAGAAGTCCGGCATCGAGGTGCTCAAGGAGGCGAAGAAGATCGATCCGGGGCTCGCCGTGATCATGGCAACAGGTTACAAGACCACGCAAAACGCCATCGAGGCGATGAAGTACGGCGCGTTCGACTACGTCACCAAACCCTTCGACATGAACAAGCTGAAGGGCGCCGTAAAGAAGGCCCTGGAGTGCAACCTCCTGAGCCGCAAGGTGCGCTACACGAAGGAACGCCCCCAGGTCGAGGAGGATCTCACCGAGGACCTCATGATCGGTTCCTCCCCGGAGATGATCGAGATCTGGAAAATGGTGGGCACCGTAGCCGACTCCGACGCGTCGGTGCTGATCCAAGGGGAATCCGGCACCGGCAAGGAGCTCCTGGCCCGCGCCGTTTACAACAACTCCCAGAGGAAGAACCGCCCCTTCCTGGCCGTCAACTGCGCCGCGCTCCCTGAAGCGCTTCTGGAAAGCGAGCTGTTCGGGCACGAGAAGGGGGCCTTCACCGACGCCCACTCCAGGAGGATCGGGAAGTTCGAGCAGTGCAACGGCGGCACCATCTTCCTGGACGAGATCGGCGAGATGAGCCCCACCAACCAGGGGAAGTTCCTGCGCGTGCTGGAAAACCAGGAATTCGAGAGGGTAGGCGGGAACGAGACCATCAAGGTGGACGTCCGGGTGATCGCCGCAACCAACAGGAGCCTCATCGCCAACGTCAAGGAAAAGACCTTCCGCATGGACCTGTACTACCGCCTGCGGGTGGTGAACTTCTTCCTCCCGCCCCTCAGGGACCGGGTCGAGGATATCCCGCTCCTGGTCGACCTTTTCGTCAAGAAGTTCTCCAAGAAGTACGGCAAGAACGTCAAGGCGGTGGCACCCGAGACCATGGCCATGCTCATCTCCCACCCGTGGGAAGGGAACATCAGGGAGCTGAAGAACGTCATCAACTCCGCGACGGTATTCTGCCGCGGCGACATCCTGGTCCCGGGCGATTTCGAGTCTTTCCTGACGGCAAAGGCAGGCTTCAAGGAAGTCGACCTCGAGTCGGCCGGAGACGACTACTACGAGGTGTTCTGGAGCATGCTGGAGCCGGTGTTCGACGGGATCTGCCAGAAGAACAAGGGTGCGATCTACGAGAGCGTCAACATGGGGCTGGAGAAGGCCCTGATCCACATGGCCATGGAGAAGAGCAACAACAACCAGGTCTTTGCAGCGAAGCTGCTGGGCATCAGCCGCAACACGCTCAGGGACAGGCTTGAGCGTTACCGCATAGGCGCCAGCGACCACGCCTGATCGCCGGAAAAGGCGAGGCAAAGATCGCCGCCTGATCGCAAAAGAAAAAGAGCCGGAAGACCGTTTGGTCTTCCGGCTCTTACGGTATGCGCCCGGCAGGGGGAGGGGCGGCCCGCGGCGCTAGAGCTTCTTGCCGGCCGCCTGCTCCCAGGACGCCTTCGGGATGCCGAGGAAGATATCCACGAGCCTCGGGTCGAACTGCTGCCCGCAGCACCTTACCACCTCGTCCAACACCGCCTGGAAGGGGAGCGCCTTGCGGTAGGGGCGGTCGGAGGTCATGGCGTCGAGGGTGTCCACCAGCGAGAATATGCGGGCGCTGATCGGGATCGCCTCGCCGGCCACCCCTTTCGGGTACCCCGTTCCGTCCCAGCGTTCGTGATGGCTCAGCACCAGGTCGGCGGCGCCGGCGAAGTACCTGATCCCGGAGAGGATGTCGTACCCGATGGAGGGATGGGTGCGCATCACCTTCCATTCCTCCTCGTCCAGCTTGGCGGGCTTTAGCAGTATGTTGTCCGAGACGCCGATCTTCCCTATGTCGTGCAGTAGCGACCCTTTGCCGATGATGACGCGTTCTTCCTGGGTTATCCCGGCCGCCTCCGCCAGCAGGCAGGCATAGGCCATGACCCGCTCGGAGTGGGAGCCGACCTCCTTTTCCCGTGCGTCCAGCGCCCTGATCAGCGCCACCAGCGTGTGCTCGTAGGCCTGGTTGATGTCCCCCATGACGGTGCGGATCACCTCGGTCTGCTCGCGCACCTTTTGCTCGAGGTTCGCCTGGTACTGCTTGTTCTCGAGCACCAGCCGGCGCTTTTCCAGGGTGTTCTTCACCGTCAGGAGCACCCGGTCCAGGTTGAACGGCTTGGTGATGTAGTCCTCGGCGCCGAAATGGATGCACGAGAGCGCCGTGTCCATATCGTTCATCGCGGTGATCATCAGCACCGTGGTGTCAGGGGTTGTCTGCTTGATGTCCTTCAAAAGGTCGATACCGGAGCGCCCCGGCATCATGATGTCGAGCAGGGCAAGGTCCAGCGTGTGGCTATTTATTATCTCGAGACCCTCTTCTGCGCTCGCGGCCTGAAAGCAGGTGAATCCCTCTTTCGACAACGTGATGTTGATCAGTTCCCGGATCATGTCCTCGTCGTCGGCTATCAGTATGTTCCCTTTCAATTGTTACCTCCTGAAATCCTTCCTGCCGCTTCTGGCGCGGCACCACCTTGCAGGGTGTCCCTCACCTTCCTGATGAGGGCGTCGCTGGCAAATGGCTTGGGCAGGAAGTGCATCCCTTTCTCCAGTATCTTCTCCAAATTGGCCCGGTTTTCGGTGTGACCCGACATGAAGAGGACCTTCAGCCCCGGTTTTTTGCCGGTCAGAAGCTCCGCCAGGGCAGGGCCGCTCATAAACGGCATCACCACGTCGGTCAGCAGCATGTCGATCTCTTGCGCGTGCTCCTCGAAGAGGGCCACGCCCAGGTCGGGATCGGTGCTCCCGTACACGGTGAAGCCGCGCATCCTCAGGGTGTGCACCACGAGGTTCAGCACGCCCGGTTCGTCCTCTACCACGAGGATGGCATGGGAGGTGTCTATCTCGTCCTCCACCGGCTGCGTCGGTTGGGTTTCGTCGAGCTTGAAGGCCCGGGGGAGATAGATGTCGAAGCGGGCCCCCTTGCCCGGCTCGCTGACCACCTCTATGTACCCTCCGCTTTGCTTCACGATGCCGTACACGGTCGCCAGCCCGAGGCCGGTGCCGCGTCCCATCTCCTTGGTGGTGAAGAAGGGCTCGAAGAGGCGCTGCTTCACCTCCTCGGTCATCCCCTGTCCCTGGTCCCTCACGCTGAGCTTCACGTAGCTTCCGGGCGAGGAGCCGGGGTGCAGGTGGGAGAACCCCTGGTCCAGGTCGCAGTTCGCCGTTGCCACGGTGATGATCCCGCCGGTTTCGGAGGCGTCCCGGGCATTGACGATCAGGTTCATGACGATCTGCTCCAACTGGCCCGGATCGATCTTGACGAACCCGGCCTCCGGGGAGAGTTCCGTGGCAAGCGCGATATGCTCCCCTATGAGCCTCTCCAGCATCTTCTGCACGGATTTCACCTGCTTGTTGATGTCCAGCACCCTCGGCTCCAGGATCTGCCTCCTGCTGAAGCTTAGGAGTTGCCTGGTCAGGTCGGCGGCACGCTCGCCGGCGCGCAGGATCTGTTGGGCCTCCTTCTGTTTGGGAGAGCCCGGCTCAAGCGACCTGATCAGCAGGGTGCTGTAGCCGTTTATCACGGTGAGCAGGTTGTTGAAGTCGTGGGCGATGCCCCCTGCCAGCTGCCCCACAGCCTCCATCTTCTGCACCTGCCTCAACTGGTCGATGGCGAGCTTCCTCTCGGTGACGTCCTCCTTCACCCCCACGAAATGGGTGATCTGTCCCTCGGAGTTCTTGATCGCCGATATGGACCCGTTTTCCCAGTACAATGCGCCGTTTTTCTTCTTGTTGTGCAGCTCCCCGTGCCACTCCCTCCCCGAGGTGATGGTCTCCCACAGCTCCTGGTAGAATTTCCGGTCCATAAGTCCCGACTTAAGGATGCTGGAGGTTCGGCCTATGAGCTCCTCCTCGGCGTACCCGGATACCTCGATGAACTTCGGGTTCACGTACTCGATCCTTCCTGCGAGGTCCGTGATCACCACGGAGACCGGGCTCTGCTCCACGGCGCGCCACATCTTGCCCAACTCCGCCTCGGCGCGCTTGCGCTCCGTTATGTCCAAAAGCGTGCCGATCACGGCGGGGGAGCCGTTGACCCTGGTGCTGGTGCCGTTCACCTCCAGGTCGATCTGCCCGCCGTCGCGGCGCTTCCCCCTGAAGAAGAAATGCAGGCTGTCGCTGCCGTCCATGAGCGGGCGCAGGAACCGGGTGAGGAGCCTGATCTGGTCGTCCGGCAAGACCAGGTCCAGCAGGGACTTCGACTCGATGAGCTCCTCCGGCCGGTAGCCGAAGATTTCGCTCAGCTTGGGGTTCACGTAGATGAAGATGTCGTCTTGCAGCATGAAGATGCCGACCAGCGCATGTTCCACGAGGCTGTGGAAGCGCGCCTCTGTCGCGTAGAGCGCCTCCTCGGCCATCCTCCTCTCGCGGCGCACCACGGCGTCGTTCAGCTCCCTCTTTATGGCGGGAACGAGCCTGGAGAGCCCGTCCTTCAACAGGTAATCGTGAGCGCCGGCGCGCATCGCCTCCACGGCCGCATCCTCTCCCATCTGCCCGGAGACCATGATGAACGGGAGGTCGACCCCGCGCTCGTGCAGGAGCTTCAGGGCTGCGAGGCCGCTGAACTTCGGCATGACGTAGTCCGATATGACGAGGTGCCATCCCCCCTTGTCCAGCGCCGACTGCATCTGCTCGGGGGTCTCCACGCGCTCGTAGCTCGGGGAGAAATCCCGCTGCAGCTGTCGAACGATCAGTGCGGCGTCCTCCGCAGAGTCATCGACCATCAGGATGCGCAGTGCGTGTTTCATCTCTTGCCCGGCCTCTCAGCGCTGCAGGTTGGATAGTTGCGTTAATCTCTTATCGGCGGGGGGGCGGCAGATGTTTAGCAAGATTCGGGAATTTTTCAAGAAAAGCGGGGCGAAGCTCCGCTCCAAATTCCCCCTACTAATTGAGGCAATAGTGTGTTATGAATCTTGCTGCCTGCCAGAGCCGGAAGGAGGGATTTTCCTTGCAGAACCTGCGTCTTGACACAGTTTTTCCCCGTTTGATGCTGCTGCTCTGTCTGGCTGTGCCGCCTCTTGCGGGATGCTCGAAGGAACAACCGGGGGGGAAGGAGAAAGCCGCGGTGCCGGTGAACGTGGCCAGGGCCGGGCAAAAGAGCGTCCCGGTGGAACTGCGCGCCATAGGCAACGTCGAGCCGTACGCCACTGTCGCGGTGAAGTCCATGGTGGCCGGGAGCATCGGCAGGGTCCATTTCAGGGAAGGGGACGAGGTGGGGAAGGGGACTTTGCTCTTCACCATCGACCCCAGACCCTTCCAGGCGGCACTTTCCCAGGCAAAGGCCAACCTGGCGCGCGACCTGGCAAAGGCCGCCAACGCGAAAGAGCAGGCCCGCAGGTACGCCTCATTGGTGCAGGAAGGGATAGTCACCCGCGAGCAGTACGATCAGATCCAGGCGGATGCCGATGCCCTCTCCGCCTCCGCAGCCTCGCAACGGGCCGCTGTGGAGAGCGCCCGGCTGCAGCTCGACTACTGCTACATCCGCGCACCGATGGCCGGGCGGACCGGCAACCTCGCGGTGCACGCGGGGAACCTGGTGAAGGAGAACGACGCCCCGGCGCTGGTGACCATCAACCAGATCACCCCCCTTTATGTTAGTTTCGCACTCCCCGAAAAGGAGCTCGGCACCGTGAGGGCGAAGATGGCGGGGGGGCTCCCGGTCCGGGCCGCCATCCCCGACAGCGGGCACCCCGACGAGCAGGGGGTGGTGAGCTTCATCGACAACCTGGTCGACATGACCACCGGCACCATCAGGGTGAAGGGGACCTTTGAGAACGCCCGGCGCAGACTCTGGCCCGGCCAGTTCGTAAACCTGACCCTCACGCTGGATGTGAGGCAAAACGCCGTCGTCGTCCCCACCCAGGCGGTCCAGACCGGGCAGCAGGGGGAGTTCGTGTACCTGGTCAAGCCGGACTCAAGCGTCGAGATGAGGCCGGTCGATACCGGCGCCGCCCAGGGGGGGGAGACCGTTGTCGAGAAGGGGGTTGCACCGGGCGACACAGTGGTGACCGACGGGCAGATGCGGCTCACCCCGGGGGCACAGATCTCGGTCAAGAAGGGAAAGGCCCAGTGAACCTCGCCGAGCTCTTCATCAGGCGCCCGGTCATGACCAGCCTGGTCATGCTCGCGATCGTGCTGGCAGGTGTTGCGGGGTACCGGTTGCTCCCGGTGAACGACCTTCCCAGCGTCGACTATCCGACCATACAGATCACGGCCAACCTACCCGGAGCCAATCCCGAGACCATGGCGAGCGCCGTGGCGACCCCGCTGGAGCGCCAGCTTTCCACCATCGCCGGCGTGGAAACCATGAACTCCACCAACGGCCAGGGGATCACGCTGATCACGCTTCGCTTCAACCTGGAGCGCGACATCGATGCCGCCGCCCAGGACGTGCAGTCAGCGATATCCAAGGCGGCGCGCCAGTTGCCTCAGGACATGCCCACCCCCCCGTCCTTCCAGAAGGTGAACCCCGCCGACCAGCCGGTCCTTTACCTGGTGCTCAGCTCGAAGACCCTGCCGCTGTCCCGTGTGCACGAGTACGCCGACACCGCCATAGGGCAGCGCATCTCCATGGTGAGCGGCGTGGCGCAGGTGATGATCTTCGGCGCGCAGAAGTACGCGGTGCGGGCGCGGGTCAACCCGATGGAGCTCGCCTCGCGCGGGATCGGCATCGACGAGGTGGCCGGGGCGATCGAAAGCGGGAACGTGAACCTCCCCACCGGCACCCTGCACGGCGGCAGCCAGTCCTTCGCCATCCAGGCCAACGGCCAGCTCTTCGACGCGGCCTCCTACCGGCCGCTCATCGTGGCCTATCGGGGGGGGGCGCCGGTACGCCTCTCGGACATCGGCAGCGCCGTGGATTCGGTGGAAAACGACAAGATCGCCGCCTGGTACTACGCGGGCAACGCGAGCGACCGCTCCATCACGCTTGCCGTGCAGAGGCAGCCCGGCACCAACACCATCGAGGTGGTGGACAGCATCAAGAAGCTGCTCCCCGGCTTCCGCGAGCAGCTGCCGGGCGCCGTCACCCTCCATCTACACTACGACCGCTCCGAGGCGATCCGGCACTCGGTGGCCGACGTCAAGTTCACCCTCATGCTGACCATCGTCCTGGTGATCATGGTGATCTTCCTGTTCCTGCGCAACCTCTCCGCCACCGTCATCCCGAGCCTGGCGCTCCCCATCTCCCTGGTCGGGACCTTCGCCGCCATGTACCTGCTCGGTTTCTCGTTGAACAACATAACGCTCATGGCGCTCACCCTCTCGGTGGGGTTCGTGGTCGACGACGCCATCGTCATGCTGGAAAACATCGTGCGCCACATGGAGCAGGGGGAGAGCCCGCTTGCAGCCTCCCTCAAGGGGTCGCGCGAGATAGGGTTCACCATCGTTTCCATGACCATCTCGCTGGTGGCGGTGTTCATCCCTGTGCTGTTCATGGGGGGGATGCTGGGGCGGCTTCTGCACGAGTTCGCCGTAACCATCACCTGCGCCATCCTGCTTTCCGGGGTGGTCTCCCTCACCCTGACCCCCATGCTCTGCAGCCGCTTCCTGCGCCCTCCCGGCGCCGAGCGCCACGGCAGGCTGTACCTTTTCATGGAGCGTTTTTTCGACGCCCTGCTCCTGGCCTACGACCGCAGCCTCACCCGCGTGCTCGCCATGCGGCGCAGCACCCTCGCGCTGACCGTGCTGATGACCGCGGTCACCTTGGTGCTGTTCATGAAGATGCCGACGGGGCTGCTCCCAAGCGAGGACCTCGGTTCCTTTTTCTGCATCACGGAGGGGGCACAGGGAGCTTCCTTCGACGAGATGGTCTCCCACCAGCAGCAGATGGCGGGTATCATCGCCGCGGACCCGAACATCAAGGGGTTCATGTCCTCGGTCGGGGCGTCGGGCTCCAGGGTCGGTTCCAACTCAGGCTTCATGTTCGTGACGCTGAAGCCAAGGAGCCAGCGTGAGGCTACGGTGGACGAGGTGATCCAGGGGCTGCGCCCCAAGCTGGCGCAGGTGCCGGGGATCCAGGTCTTCATGCAGAACCCGCCCCCGATCCGGCTGGAGGCCCAGCTGGCCAAGAGCCAGTACCAGTTCATCCTGCAAAGCCCCGACACCAAGGTGCTCTACGACAGCGCGGCCGACCTGGAACAGAAGCTGAAACAGCTCCCGCAGCTGGTCGACGTCACCAGCGACCTGCAGCTGAAAAACCCCCAGGTGGAGGTCAGGATCGACCGCGACAAGGCGACCGCGCTCGGGGTGTCCCCCCGGCAGATCGAGGATGCCCTGAACCTCGCCTACGGCTCCAGCCAGATATCCACCATTTATGCCCCGACCAACCAGTACCGGGTCATCCTGGAGCTGGAACCCCAGTACCGGAGCGACCCCTCGGCGCTGGGGCTCCTCTACGTGAGATCGTCCGCCGGCGTCCTGGTCCCCCTCTCCACCATGACCACCATGATCAAATCGCTCGGCCCCTTGTCAGTGAACCATCTGGGGCAGACCACCAGCGTCACCATCTCCTTCAACCTGAAGCCCGGGGTGCCGCTGGGGGATGCCGTGCAGGAGGTGGAGAGGACGGCGGCGTCGCTGCCGGCGACCGTGGCGACCGGCTTCCAGGGGGCGGCCCAGGCGTTCCAGGCCTCATCCAAGGGGCTCACGCTGCTGCTTGTCGCCGCAGTGCTGGTGATCTACCTGGTGCTGGGGATCCTGTACGAGAGCTACATCCATCCCGTCACCATCCTCTCCGGGCTTCCGGCGGCGGGGTTGGGCGCGCTCCTCACCCTGATGATCTTCAACAAGGAGCTGAACCTGTACGCCTTCGTCGGCATCATCATGCTGGTGGGGATCGTGAAGAAAAACGCCATCATGATGATCGACTTCGCCCTGGCGGCGCAGAGGAACGAGGGCAAGACCCCCATGGAGGCGATCCACCAGGGGTGCCTGGTCCGTTTCCGCCCCATCATGATGACCACCATGGCGGCGCTCATGGGGACTCTCCCCATAGCGCTCGGGGTCGGTGCGGGCGCGGAGGGGAGGCGGCCGCTCGGGCTTGCCGTGGTGGGGGGGCTCCTGGTCTCCCAGCTGCTCACGCTGTACATCACCCCGGTGGTCTACTACTACATGGACCGTTTGAAGGAGCGGGGGAGGCTCTGCTTCGCAGCTAAGGCTCCGGCGGCGCAGCCGCAGGATTGATAGAGGGATAGCGCATGTACATCAACGATGAAGCCCAAAGGCAGGTCCTGCCGATACTGGCGAAGACGGCGGCAACCCCCACCGTCGACGCCCAGCAGCGCGCCAGCTCGCAGCTGCAGCTGAACCCGGGGCAGCAGGTGAAGGCGGAAATCATCGCCAACCTCCCGAACAGCATGTATCTCGCGCGGGTAGCGGGGGAGATGTACAGCCTGGAGATCCCCCTGAACGTCCAGCCGGGGGAAACCCTCGAGATGACCTTCGTCACCGCGGACCCTCGCATCACCTTCCAGGTCCTGCGCCCGGATGTGGGGGCGTCGGTGCAGCTCAGTTCCCTCGGGAGGTGGCTCGCCGACGTGGTGAAAAACGCCCCCTCCCCAGGCGTCGTCCGGGAGCCGCTTCTGGAGCACCCCGGGCATGCCTCTGCCGAGCTGGCGGCGAAGCTCAAGAGCGCGCTGGGGAGCAGTGGACTTTTCTACGAGGCGCACCTGGCCCAATGGGCCGGCGGCGGCCTTGCGCTTAAGGAGCTTCTGAAGGAACCCCAGGGAAAACTGTCCAGGCTTCTCGACCAGGGGGATGAGGGGGAAAGTGCGGGCGACAGCGCGCCGGCCGGCTTCGCGGACAGCCGGACGCTCCCGCAGGTGAAGGAACAGCTCCTGCTGCTCAATTCAGGGATGCTGGCCTGGCAGGGAGAGGCGTGGCCCGGGCAGGATATGAAACTCACCATTGCCAAGGGGAGCGAGCAGGTGGAACAGGAGATCGAGGCGACGCTGTCGCTCGACCTGCCGCACCTTGGGGGGGTGGAGGCAAGGCTCGTTTTCGGGGCGGAGGGGATAGCTATGGAGTTCGTTTGCGACAGGCCCGGTTCCTCAGAGGTCCTGAAGAAGGGGAGTGCGGAACTGAGGGCGGCGCTCGCCTCCTGCGGGCTGCACCTGAACAAGATGGCGGCAAAAGATGGCTAAGACACCGACCGAGATGAAACGGGCAGTCGCCATGGCCTACGGTTCAGAGGATGGCGCTCCGCGGGTGGTTGCCAGGGGGAGCGGCATCAGCGCCGAAGCGATGATAGCGCTCGCCAACGAGAACGGGGTCTACGTGCACCAGTCCCCAGAGCTGGTGAACCTCCTGATGCAGGTCGACCTGGACAGCGAGATCCCCCCTGAGCTATACCAGGCGGTGGCGGAACTCCTCGCCTGGCTTTACAGCCTCGACCAGGGGATGCCGGCGGCGCTTCAAAACGGCTCCACCAGCAGATAATCGGCGTCCTCCACGGTGACGGTCTTCCCCGTGAGCGGCGGGAGAGGGGGGAGCACGATCTTGAAGGGGAGATCCTTGCGCAATTCCTCCGGGACCCCTCCGGTCCCCCTGGCATGTCCCCCCCCGGCAATGACCACCATGACCCTCTCCGGATGAAGCTCCAGGTAGTCGCTGATGCGTCTGGCCATGATCATGTTCCTGAGCAGCTGCGCCTCCGCGATGTGCTTGAAGGCCGCGCCGGTCTTGCCGTGGCTCGGGGCGTAGGAACGCATGAACTTCTGGAAGCTGTCGCTAGCCCTAGCGTCGACGTCCGGGGGGAGTTTTTTCAGTTGCTGCGGAGTCAGTGCGGCGAACCCTTTTTTGGCCACCGCCTGCACGATCTCGCGGGGCGCGTTCAGGGCGACGACCGGGATGCGGTGGTCGCGGGCGAACAGGAGGATGTCGCTGTACATCCCCCAAGGTATGTTGCGCCAGCTCCATTGGTACACCTTGCGGAAGGCGTCTTCCGGCACCTTGCCCGCGCTCCAGGCGTCCAGGGCAGGCTGGCTCGTCTCGTCGAACATCTCCATCCCGATGGCCAGCGACTTCCCCTCAGCCTTGAGGCTCTTGATTATCTCCAGCTGCAGTTGATGGTGGGAGGATGCGTCGTGGCGTTCGCCGACAAAGAGGAGCGGGGAGTCGCTCAGCTCGTCCATCATGGTCCTGACGTCGATGATCTCCCGGTTCTCCACGCGCATCGCGTGCGTGATGGAGCAGCCGGTGAGGGAGATGAGGAGCAGGGGGAGCAGCAGGGCCTTGGCAATTGGTGGAGTTCGCATTAGCGCTTTATAGCAGAAGTCGGAGCCGTTAGCCACGGGTAAAATCGGGGAAAAGCAGAGGGGCCTCGAACCCTTGGCCACGGAGAAAGTCTGAGGAAATCTGAGAAGGCACTTTGTCTTTACAACGTCAAAAGCTTTCTCAGAATTTCTCAGATTACCTCCGTGCCAATGGTTTTGGGTTTGGGGAAAGCAGAGGGAAACCGAACCTTTGGCCACGGAGAAAGTCTGAGGAGATCTGAGAAGGCACTTGTCTTTTACACTTCAAAAGCGCTTTCTCAGAATTTCTCAGATTACCTCCGTGCCAATGGTTTT
>CAZFMI010000013.1:0-41571 GCA_964519915.1 uncultured Geomonas sp. | reverse complement strand
CACTTCAAAAGCGCTTTCTCAGAATTTCTCAGATTACCTCCGTGCCAATGGTTTTGGGTTTGGGGGAAAGCAGAGGGAAACCGAACCCTTGGCCACGGAGAAAGTCTGAGGAGATCTGAGAAGGCACTTGTCTTTTACACTTCAAAAGCGCTTTCTCAGAATTTCTCAGATTACCTCCGTGCCAATGGTTTTAGGTTTGGGTCGGGCGGCTTCAGCTGCCGACGGCGACGATCCTGCCGTTGACTTCCAGGAGCCCCTCGGTGAAAAGCCGGATGGCCTCGGGGTAGATGCGGTGCTCTTCCTTCTGGATGCGCGCCGACAGGGTCTCTTCGCTGTCTCCCTCGACGACCGGTACGGCTGACTGCAGGATGATGGGGCCGGTATCGGTGCCGCAATCGACGAAATGCACGGTGCAGCCGGCCACCTTCGCCCCGTACTCCAGCGCCTGGCGCTGGGCATGCAGCCCCGGAAAGGCGGGGAGCAGGGCGGGATGGATGTTCATCACCGACATTGGGAAGGCGTCCAGCAGCACGGGGGTGATGATGCGCATGAAACCCGCCAGCGCCACCAGTTCGACGTCGAACTCGCGTAGCGTGGCCACCAGCGCCTGGTCATAAGACTCGCGCCCGGTGTAGGCGCGGTGGTCCAGATGCAGGGCCGGTATCCCGGCCTTTCTTGCCCGCTCCAGCCCGAAGGCGTCTTCCTTGTTGCTGACCACGCAGGCGACGCGCGCCTTGATCTTCCCGGCGGCGCAGGCGTCCATGATGGACTGCAGGTTGCTGCCGCTGCCGGAGATGAGTACGCCTATGTTGAGGATGCTCTCCATGTCTGCCCCGGGAACCCTAGACGAGTTCCACGCACTCCTTGCCGGGTTCGCACTTCACCACTTCGCCGATCTCGAACGCGGTCTCGTTCAGGCCGGAGAGCCTGATCATGATGTCGTCGGCCTCCTGCTCCGGCACCACCAGCACCATGCCAATGCCGCAGTTGAAGGTCCTGAACATCTCGTTCTCCTCGATGTTCCCGCCCTGCTGCATGATCTGGAAGATCTGGGGGACTTCCCAGCTCTCCTTCTTGATCACGGCCTTGCAGCCGTTGGGGAGCACCCTGGGGACGTTCTCCAGAAGGCCGCCGCCGGTGATGTGGGCCAGACCCGAGATGCTGAAGTCCCGCAGCAGGTTCATCACGGAACGGACGTAGATGCGGGTCGGGGTGAGGAGTTCGTCGGCCACGGTCTTGCCGAGGCCGGGGATCACGTCGTTGATGCCGAGCCCCATGTGTTCGAGGATCACTTTCCTTGCCAGCGAGTAGCCGTTTGAGTGCAGACCGGAGGAGGAAAGGCCGATCAGGCGGTTGCCTACCGTGATGGAGGAGCCGTCGATGATCTTCTCGCGCTCGACCACGCCGACCGCAAAGCCCGCCATGTCGTACTCGTCACCGGTGTAGAAACCGGGCATCTCGGCCGTCTCGCCGCCGATGAGGGCGCAGCCGGCCTGGACGCATCCCTCGGAAACGCCCTTGATGATGGAGGCGCCTTTTTCGGGGTCCAGCTTCGCGGTAGCCAGGTAGTCGAGGAAGAAGAGAGGCTCGGCGCCCTGAACGATGATGTCGTTCACGCACATCGCTACCAGGTCGATACCTATGGTGTCATGACGGTCCGCCAGAAAGGCAAGTTTCAGTTTGGTCCCTACGCCGTCTGTACCCGAGACAAGCACCGGATGTTTGTACTTGCCCGTGTTGAGAGAGAACAGTCCGCCAAATCCACCGATGTCTGCCAGCACTTCCGGACGGGAAGTAGCCTTTACCAGCGGCTTGATCAGTTTGACAAAGGTGTTGCCCGCGTCTATGTCTACACCCGCGTCTTTATATGTGATTTTCGTTTCTTCCAAAGTGAAACCTCCGATAAATTAAAGGAGAAATTTAACGCATCTGCCTGCAAAAGTCAAAGCGAAAAATATGTTTACTTCGCTCTGGGCTTTGCTTATCATGCCTGGCTGTGCCTGAGCCAGGGGGGGAAATAACGCTGCGTCCCATGCGTGCAGAGGACCTGGATGCGGTCGTCGAGATCGAATCCGCCTCCTTTTCGCGCCCCTGGACCAGAAGACATTTCGAGGAGGAGTTGGACTCCTCTTTCAGTTGCCCGACTGTGGCGCTTGCCGCCGACGGTGCCGTTGCCGGGTACCTCTGCCTGAAGCTGGTTCTGGACGAGGCTGAGGTGCTGGACGTGGCGGTGAAGGGTGCGTTGCGGGGGACGGGGGTCGGGAAGGCCCTGGTCGAGTGGGCGCTCCGTTTTTGCCGCGAGCGCGACGTGAAGCTGGTTTTCCTCGAGGTGCGCGCCGGCAACGCCGGGGCGATTGCGCTCTACCGTCGGCTGGGTTTTCGCGAGGCGGGGCTGCGCAAGAAGTATTACGACAACGGCGAGGACGCCATCCTGATGGAGTATCGGGAGCGATATGCGGGGGGGCCTCCTCTCCCGGGCGCCGGCGACAGAACGTAGAACTAGAACACAGAACACAGAACACAGAACATAGCACATAGAACACAGAACATAGAACATAGAAATAAGTCGCAGAAAAGTAGAACATAGAACGGATTCTGAAGAGGAGCGCGATGCAGTTTAAATCAATGGTAGTCTCGAACGTGGAGCTCTCCCCGGGGTATTTCCGGATGAGGATGACCGCCCCCGGCGAACTTGCCGCTTCGGCACCCGGGCAGTTTCTCATGTTGAAGGTGACCGACGCCATCGACCCGTTGCTCAGGCGCCCCTTCGGCCTCTTCGACGTGGGGACCTTCAGCGCCGAGTACGCCGGATGCGGCACTCAGACCTACTGCGAGATACTGTACAAGGTGGTGGGGAAGGGGACCAGGATGCTCTCCGCCTTGCACCACGGCGACGTGGTCGACCTGCTCGCCCCGCTGGGCAAGGGTTTCGAGGCAGGCCCCGCCGGCGAGGAGAAGCTGCTGGTCGGGGGGGGGATAGGGCTGGCGCCGCTTTACTACCTCGCCAAGGCGCTCGTTGCCCGCGGCGAGAAGGTCCGCCTCTTCGCCGGCGGCAGGAACCGCGACGACATCCTCTGCATCACCGAGTTCGAGAGGCTCGGCGTGGAGAGCTACGTCGCCACCGACGACGGCACCCTGGGTGAGAGCGGTTTCGTGACCCAGGTGCTGGAGCGCCACCTGGGAGCGGGCATGCGCATCTTCGCCTGCGGCCCGACTCCCATGCTGAACGCCGTGGCCAAGATGGCTCACAAGCACGAGGTGCCGTGCCAGGTCTCCATGGAGGCGTACATGGCCTGCGGCGTCGGCGCCTGCCTTGGCTGCGTCATGAAAGGGGCCAACCACACCGAAGCCACCCCGGATTACCGCTGTGTCTGCAAGGACGGTCCCGTCTTCGACAGCTTTGAACTGCAATGGAGTTAAACATGCAAAGACCTGACATGTCGGTGACCCTGGCCGGGATCCCGATGCGCAACCCCGTGATGACCGCTTCCGGCACCTTCGGCTACGGCGCCGAGTTCGCCGATTACCTGGACCTCGAGAGCATCGGCGCGATGATCACCAAGGGTCTCTCCTTGAAGCCCAAGGCGGGCAACGACACGCCGCGCATCGTGGAGACCCCCGGCGGCATGCTGAACGCCATCGGCCTGCAAAACGTCGGCATCGACGCCTTCATCCAACAGAAGCTCCCCTATCTAAAGGACGTGAACACCCCCGTCATCGTCAACCTCTACGGCAACACGCTGGAGGAGTACGGCGAGGTGGCAAGCCGCCTGGACGGACTCCCAGGCGTAGCCGGCGTCGAGGTGAACATCTCCTGCCCGAACGTGAAGCAGGGGGGGATCGTGTTCGGCACCGACCCCTGCGCCGCGCAGGACGTGGTCTGCCTGGTGAAGAAGAACACCTCCAAGCCGCTCATCGTGAAGCTCTCCCCCAACGTGACCGACGTGGTGCTGATGGCGAGGGCCTGCGCCGACGCAGGTGCCGACGCCCTTTCGCTCATCAATACGCTGACCGGCATGGCCATCGACCTGGACCGCCGCCGCCCGGTCCTCGCCAACGTGACCGGCGGCCTCTCCGGCCCCGCCATCAAGCCGGTGGCGCTCAGGATGGTCTGGCAGGTGGCCAAAAGCGTCAAGCTCCCCATCATAGGCATCGGCGGCATCATGAACGGGCGCGACGCGCTGGAGTTCATGCTGGCCGGCGCCAGCGCCGTACAGGTCGGCACGGCGAGCTTTCTCGACCCCGGCGCCGCGCAGAGGATCGCCAACGAGATGGAGCAGTACCTGGTAGAGCGGAAAATCGAGTCGGTATCCTCCCTGATCGGGGCTCTCGAACTCTGATGGAAACCTGGGAGAAAAACCTGGAAAAATGCGTTACCAGCCCGGATGAGCTTTCCGGGCTTTTTCGTCTGCAGGACAGCGAGCTGTCCGCGGTGGTGCGCCGCTATCCCATGAGGATCACTCCCTATTACCTGGGGCTGATCGGCGAGCCCGGGGACCCGATCTGGCGCCAGTGCGTACCGGACCCGGCCGAGCTCGACGACCTCGACCAGTCCCCCGATCCCCTCGACGAGGAACGCCTTTCCCCGGTACCCGGGCTGATACACCGTTACCCGGACCGCGTGGTCTGGATCGCATCCTCGGCCTGCGCCGTCTACTGCCGCTTCTGCATGAGGAAGAGGGGGGTGGGGTGTCCCGGCATGGCGCCGGCGCCTGTGGACGACGCCGTTGCCTATATCGCCTCGAAGCCCCGGATCCGCGACGTGGTCCTCTCCGGGGGAGACCCGCTCCTGCTCTCCGACGAGCGGCTGGACGCCATCCTTTGCAAACTGCGCCGCATCCCCCACCTGGAGATGATCAGGATAGGCACCCGGGTCCCGGTCACCCTGCCTGAGCGGGTGACCGCCAGGCTCGCGCGCCTTTTGAAGCGCCACCACCCCCTCTTCCTGAACACCCACTTCAATCACCCCCGCGAGATCACGGAACAATCCGCCAGGGCTTGCGCGAGGCTCGCCGATGCCGGCATCCCTCTTGGCAACCAGACCGTGCTCCTGAAGGGGGTGAACGACGACCCGAAGGTGATGCGGGAGCTCATGCAGAAACTTCTCTCCATCCGTGTCCGCCCCTACTACATCCACCAGATGGACCTGGTCCGGGGGACGGCCCATTTCAGGACCCGCGTGGCGCAGGGGGTGGCCGTGATGAACGCCTTGCGCGGCCATACCTCCGGGCTCGCCGTGCCTCACTACGTCATCGACCTCCCGGGAGGGAAGGGGAAGGTGGAGGTGGCGTCCGGGCGCGTGAGCGGTGACGGCAAGACCCTGACGCTCACCAACTACCTGGGGGAGGAGATCGCCTACCGGGACGCCTGAGCGCCGCATCGCCCGCCGCGAAAGACGAACGTCTGGGCAGGCACGTGCATCCCTGACCCTTTTTGGCGTCCAGCCTGTCATCGATTTTCGGGTATACTGGTGGCTGTTTTGATGACCGGCGCCGCAAAGGGAGGAGACATGAGAAGAGTGAGTACCGAAGAAGAGATCCTCAAGGAAAAGCCCGTGGTCAAAGACAGGATCGAAGTGTGCGCGATCTGCGGTACACCACTGGAGCAGGACAAGGAAAGCGGGGAGTTTATCTGTCCTGTATGCGATGCCGATGAGGCTTCATGACTTGCATGTCGAGAGCGTTGGTAACGGGGTGCATACCTTACCGGGCTGGGCAGGCCCGAGATCGAGGAGGTACTAGATGCCGGAAAAACTCGAAGGGGATCGACTGGAGTTCAGGAACCTTTTGGCCGAGCAAAAGCGCAGGCTTTGGGCCGAGTTAAGGGAGGAGATATTCACCCAGACCGGGAGCGACCTGGCCTCCCAGTACGACATCCCCCAGGACCTCGGGGAGAAGAGCATTCTGGATATGCTATCCGATGCCGGCCTCGCCATCGCGGACATACGGCGCAACCAGCTGACAGCGTTGGAAGAGGCTCAAAGGCGTGTGGAGCAGGGTACCTATGGAAGGTGCGAGGGGTGTGGCGAAGTGATAGACATCCAGCGGCTGAAGTTGATGCCCTTTACCGCCTACTGCGTCCAGTGTCAAAGGGTGCAGGAAGGTCCGTCGAAGCCCCCTGGCACCACCCTTTGAAAGGTAAAGGCGGGGGCGGGGGTAAGCTGCGGCGTGTGAAAGCGGAAAGAACGTAGAACGTAGAACGTAGAACGGCCTCTCGGTTCTCGGTTCAAAGCAGCGCGTCTATGGCCTCGAAATCCACGTCTTTCTCGGCGTTGGCCATGATCCAGTTGAGTTTCTCCTGGTCCTCGTAGGTGATCTTGGCAACGTCGTCGGATAGGGCCGTGAAGACTTCGGCTGTGGTCTCCTCCACCCGTATGTAGGGGACGTTGGAATCGTTCAGGATCTGCTGGCTGATCTCGGTAACGGCGCAATGCCCGGAGATGACCAGTCCCGCGATCTTCTCCTTGTAGGCAGGTATGTGGTACAGGGAGGAGAGGGTAACGATCAGCTCGTCCCTCGAGCTGGTGACGATCATAAGGGTAGAGTCGAGCAGGCCGTCGATGACCCTCTGCGAAGAAGCCGCACCCAACTGGATGTTGTTGATGATGCGGCTTTTCTCTTTGCTGTCCCCCTTGAGAGGCAGATCGAAAAGCTTGGAGATGTGGCTCAGCGTCGGGTTGGCGAGGACGGGCGAGTAGTTGAACCCGGCCAATACCGCTACCTTGTGCGGCTCGAAGGCATGCTTCAGGTACTTGGTGGTGACCTCCTTTTTGCTGGGGATCATCTTGTTGACGATGATCCCGCGCACGTCGGCGCCCTCCCTCTCGTAAAGCGCCAGGTTCAGGTGCACGGCGTCGATCACCTTGCCGATGCCGCTTTCGCTGACGATCATTACCGGCGCGTCTATCAGCTTGGCGACCTTGGCGTTGCTTAGCCCGATGACGGCGCCCACCCCCCCGTGTCCCGCGCCCTCGATGATCAGGAAATCGTATTTCTCCTCCAACTCCTTGACGGCCTGCACAACGCAGTCGGCCATGGAGAGGTCGTCAAGCTTACCGGTCAGGTAATCCTTGGTGAAGTCCCTGTGCAGCGCTACCGGCGACATCAGGGCGATGTCCTCTTCCATGCCGAACGCCTTTGCCATGAGCAGCGCGTCCATGTCCACCATGAAGTCGTCATAGAGCAGGACCTTCGGGCCGAACGGCTTTATGAAACCGACCCTGCGGTACTTCTTTCTGGCCTGGTGCATGAGCGAGATGCTGATGGTGGTCTTGCCACAGTTCTGACCGGTCGCCGCCACGAAGATCTTTTTCGCCATTGGAGATACCCCTCTTTGGAATGGCGTATGTTTACACAAGGCGGCGGGTGAGTCAAGTAAAGTGATGTTTTATTGCTGGTGGCGATCCGGAAGGAATTTCAGAAGGAGCATGGAGATGTCGTCGTTGAAGGTCGCCGAACCGCTGAAGGCCCGCACGGCGTCCATTACTGCAGCGATCACACCTGCCGCAGCTCTTTTGTGCTCGCGCGCCAGTATCTCGCGCAACCGGTCCGTCCCGAAGAGCTCTCCGGAGCCGCTTTCCGCCTCGGTGATGCCGTCGGTGTAGAGCAGAAGCAGGTCCCCTTCCTCCACCTGCAGGGTCGGCTCGTGAAAGGCGACCCCTCTTTGCACCCCGAGGATGAGCCCCTCGGCGTCGAGCTCGAAGAACCGGTCCTCTCCCGGTCGGTACAAAAGGGGAGGGGGGTGGCCGGCATTGGTGTAGCTGAGCCTTCCGGTCGGGATGTGGTAGCTGATGAACGACATGGTGATGAAAAGCTCGGCCTTGTTCAGGTCGTCGTACAAAAGCTCGTTCAGCGCCGATACCACCTCCGCCGGGCCGTGCAGCGAGCCAAGCTGTGCCCGCAGTACGCTGCGGGTCTCCACCATGATGAGCGCGGCGCCTACGCTGTGCCCGGAAACGTCCGCGATGACCAGGTCGAGCTCGTCGCCGTGCGGCAGGATGTCGTAGTAATCGCCGCCTATATGGGTGGCGGGGACGCAGCTGCCGGCACATTCGATGCCAGGCAGGGAGGGGGGGGAGGGAGGGAGCAGGGAGAGCTGGATCTGCTTGGCGATCTCCATCTCCTTCAGCATGCTCGTGTTTTGCATGAGCGCCTGCTCGGTGAGCTTGCGCTCGGTTATGTCCTGCTTGATGCAGATGAAGTTCTTGATGCTGCCGTCGTCGTCGATCACCGGCGTGATGGTCTGTTCCTCGGGGTAGAGGGTGCCGTCCTTGCGCCTGTTGATCATCTCCCCCTGCCACACCTCTCCGGCGGCGATGGTCTGTCTGAGCTGCTGGTAAAACTCCGGGCCGTGCAGGTCCGATTTCAGGAAGCCGAGATCCCGCCCCACCGAGTCCTCCGGGGTGTAGCCGGTCATCCTGGTGAAGGCCTGGTTCGCCGAGATGATGATGCCGCGGCTGTCCGTGATGACGATGGCATTGGCTGCCGCCTCCAGCGCAGCGCTTTGCAGCTTGAGCGACTCCTCGGCCTGCTTTCTCTCGGAGATGTCCGAGATCAGCCCGTCGTAGGCGATCAGTTCTCCCTGCTCACCGTAGCGCGGCACGACCGTGTTGATGACCCAGCGCAGCGAGCCGTCCTTGTGCCGGATCCTGTGCTCCAGGGAGGGGACGTCCTTCCCGGCGCGGAGCTCCTCGGCCATGCTGGTGACGGCAGGGCGATCCTCCTCGTAGATCATCTGGTACCAGAGGAAGGGGTTTTTCACGTACTCCTCGTGGCTGTAGCCGGTCACCGACAGGCATCCGGGACCGTGCGAGGTCCTGACCGCGCTGCCGTTGTCGATGGTCACCGTGTAGATGTAGTCCGTTACCGCCGAGACCAGCCTTTTGTAGCGCCGCTCGCTTCTCACCAGGGCGGCCTCGGCCTCGCGCCGCTTGCGCCGCACCTCCGCTTCCTGCATTTCCCGCTCTATGGCGGGTATCAGCCGCGAGGTGTTCCCCTTGATCAGGTAGTCGTTCGCACCCTCCTTCATGGCGCTCACCGCAGTGTCTTCGCCGATCTTGCCGGAGACGATGATGAAGGGGAGGTCGAGCCCCGATTCCCTGACCAGCCTCAGGGCCTCAAGCCCCGAAAAACCCGGCAGAACGTAGTCCGAGATCACCAGGTCCCAGCTCTCCTCCTTCAGCGCCTTTCGCATCGCCTCGACCGTCTCGACCCTTTGGGAGACGGGCGCGTAGTTGCCGCGACGCAACTCGAAGACGAGGAGCAGCGCGTCGTCCTCCGAATCTTCCACAATCAGCACGCGTATCGGTTTTCCCATGAAAACACCTTTTTTCCGAGCCGGCGTGGCCGTTCAGACACCGTGGAATGCCGCCTGGAGGCGGCTAAGCCGGGGGGGTGGGCGGAAATCTCCCAATGAGCGAGGCGGCTTTGAGTATATCATAAATGTCCCCGCCGCGCCGGGGGGGAAGGGGGGAGGGCTAGGCCGGGGTTGCAGGGGCGGCGTTCTCCAGGCGGAAGTCGCTGAGCCAGTTCTCGAAGATGATGACCTTCTCCGTGCCGAAACGAAGCAGATCGGTGCGCACCTGCTCTGCGCTTTTTTCCCTGTCGAGTTCCCCCCCCTTCTTGGAGTAGAAGAGGTCTGCCAGTGCGACGATCCTTTCGCAGTCGGTCACCGGGGACATCTCCCGCTCCGGAAGGCGCAGTTTCTGCGTTACCACGTCGCGCGCGGTGAGCCCCACGCCTATGTGGCGCTCGCAGACCAGCGCGTGGCGCGGCAGCCCCTCCGCCTCCAGGATCTCCCTTCCTATGACGCCGTGGCAGATGTAGGGGGCGGTGCCGAAGCAGTTCAGCTTGGGCGCGTAGATGCGCGAGACTCCGATGTCATGCAGCAGGGCCGCCTCCTCGATGAACTGCAGGTCCGACTCCGGCAGGCCCGCCCTCTTGGCGATGCAAAGCGCCTTGTCCGCCACGTAGCGGCTGTGCCGATAAACGATCTCCAGCCCCTGGTCGTTTCCGTCGAAGTATTTTTCCAGCAATGCCATTGGGTTCACAGATGGTCCTCCGCTTCGGCTAGATTGGCTCAAGGTTGTAGATTATGACGATTTCCCCCCTGATTGCAACACCTGTCGCCCAAACGGCACCGGTCGCCGCCGTTCGGGGAGATGGCTGGGGCGGCCGGAAAGGATAAGAAATGGTTGAATAACCTGCGTCGAGCATATATATTGTGAAACCTTTAAATAAGCGTAGTTATTCAGGTGGTGCGATGACAGTGAAGCCGGCGACACAGCAACACATGCTACTGGTGGATGACGAACCGGGGATACTGACCGAGGTGTCGCTGCTGCTTGCCTCCAGCGACATCCATCAGGTCGCCACCCTGTCGGACAGCCGCGAGGTGGTCGGGTATGTAAGGGAGCACAAGGTGAGCTGCGTCATCCTGGACTGGGTGATGCCCCACGTCACGGGGGCGGACATACTGCAGAGCCTCACCACCGAGCACCCCGAGGTGCCGGTCATCGTGATGACGGCCATGGGGGATGTCGAGACCGCGGTGGACTGCATGCGGCAGGGGGCCTTCGACTTCCTGACCAAGCCGGTGGACCCGAACCGCCTGGTGGCCAGCGTCAGGAAGGCGCTCCAGGTGAGCGAGCTCGGGCAGCAGAACAGAAAGCTCAGGGACTACCTGCTGGCGGACAACCTGGGAAACCCGGACGCGTTCGCCGGGATCGTCACCAGCTCGAAGAAGATGCGCGGCATCTTCCAGTACATAGAGGCGATCGCCTCCTCCAGGCTTCCGGTGTTGATCACGGGGGAGACCGGAGTGGGTAAGGAACTGCTGGCGCGGGCGGTGCACGAGGTCTCGGGCGTTGCGGGTCCCTTCATCTCGCTAAACGCCGCGGGACTCGACGATTTCATGTTCTCCGACACGCTCTTTGGTCACAAGAAGGGGGCCTTCACCGGCGCCGACAGCAAACGCGACGGCCTGATAGCCGCGGCCGCCGGCGGCACCTTGTTCCTGGACGAGATCGGGGACCTGAACCTCGCTTCCCAGATCAAGCTCCTGCGTCTTTTGCAGGAGAGGGAGTACTACCGGATCGGCTCCGACCTGCTTTTGAAGAGCGACGCGCGCATCGTCGCCGCCTCCAACATGGACTTCACGGCCTTGAGGGGCGCCGGCAGCTTCAGAAACGACCTCTATTTCCGTCTCTGCGCCCATGCGTTCAGTGTCCCGCCGCTTAGGGAGCGGCTGGAGGACGTGGGGCCGCTGGTGGACTACTTCGTGCACAACATCTCCCTGGAGCAGGGAAAGCCCGCGCCTGCGGTGCCGGGGAGCGTGATCGCCGCACTGGAGCGGCATGGCTATCCCGGCAACGTGCGCGAGCTCTACAACATGGTGCACCACGCGGTGACCTGCAACGACGGCGCGGCGCTGGCCCTGGCCGATTTCCCCGGCGTGGCCGCGGCACCGGCCAGGGCCCCCCAGCCGGTCGACAGCGAGAATCCCCTGTTCGGCCTTTTCGGGAGGTTTCCGACCGTGTGGCAGGTCGAGGAGTACCTGATAGCGGAGGCAATGAAGATGACCGGCGGGAACCAGACCCAGGCTGCGGAACTCTTGGGGCTGACGCGTCCCACGCTGAACAAGAGGCTCAAGCAGGAGCGTCAGTAGGGGGAACTTACCGAGACGGGGGGCATTCCCCCTGCGGGGACGAAATTTTCCGAAAGCCGGTCAGGCGGGAAGGGGCGCCACAGGCGCCGGCGAGAGCTTCCCCTGTACCGGGGGGTAGGCCATGTTCTGCAGCAGCATCTCTTCCAGGGCCGCGTCGTAAAAACTGCGCTTGCAGTCGACCTCGCTCATCTCCCTTCCCTGCAGCAGTGTCAGGAAACGGCAGCCGCCGAAGCAAAGGGGGAGGTAGCTGCATTCGAGGCATTCCTCTTTTTGCCAGTTCCCTATGCAGTGCGATTTGCCGTACTGCTTCACACCCTCGGCAAGGCTTCCGACGCTGAGCCCCTGCCACCCCATCAGGCCGGGGCACTTGTAGAGCTCGCCCTCGCAGTTCACCACCAGGTTGTCCTCCAGCTCCACTACGCAGGCGGATAGGGAAGGTTTTGAGGTCTTGAACCCCCTGGCCAAGGTCTCCCGACGCAGGTAGAGCATGGCCTCGACCAGCCAGGGGGCATCCGAGGAGATGCATCCCGCGGTGTGCTCGGAGCATCCCGACTTGGGCGTAACCGGGGTGAACAGGATCTGCCCGAGCTTCTCCCCCGTGATGCCGCGCGCGTTCAGATGGTCCAAAAGGCGCGGGAAGTCGCGGTAATTCTCCTGCCTGAAATTTCCTCCCACCCCGACGGGGACGATGTCCCATATCTCCGCCAGGTTGTCCAAGATGGTGTCGAAGCTCCCGGCGCCGGAGGCGTAGGGACGCTCCGCGTCGTGTATCTCCCGCGGTCCGTCCAGTGTGAACTTCGCCCCGCTGAGACCTAGCGGCACGAGCTTTAGCGCAGTGTCGCGGTTTAGCAGCGTGCCGTTGGTCACCAGGTTGAAACCGTACTTCACCCCGTGTCTGCGGGCTCCCTGCAGCAGCGGCTCGGAAATCCTGCGGATCAGGTCCTGGGAGAGCAGCGGCTCTCCGCCGTAGAAGGAGACGGTGACCTCCCATCCCTGCGAGATCCGGTCGCGCAGAAGCGTTTGCACCAGGAGATCGGCCGTCCTGTCGGACATGTAGTGCTCGCCGCGGAAATCGGATTCGTAGCAGTAACCGCAGTCAAGGTTGCAGTCCAGGTTGAGGATCACCATCGCCTTGAAGTTTCTGCTGCGGGAGTTGGCGCGCTCCAGCACGCCACGCATCTGCTCCTTCTCGGCGTCGGCGTCGGCGACCAGCATGCCAAGCCGGGCCAGCGCCAGGCACTCGGCCTCGTGGGCCGTACCCGACTCGACCCCCCTCAGGGTCGCGCCGGAAATCCGGGCGAGCGAACCGCGCAGCGTGGAGAAAAGCAGGAATTTGTCGGGATCGTCCTTGGCGGGATATGCTTTCAGATAACGCGACAGATGCATTGTTGGTTCTCGTTTTAGGGCTTGAACACCTGCTCTAAAGACAGCAGTGCGAAACTACTGGCATTGGTTGGCTCGCCTCCCGGTTGGCGGGAGGCGAGCCTTGACATAATGCCTACCAGTATCCCATGACGACAAACAGTGTGAAACAGCAGCCAAAACCTTCTGTGGTGGATTCGACATCAACTCCTTCTTCCAAGATCTGCAGTGTCAAGCTCTCGGTTTCCATTGCCAGTTCCCCCCTTTTGTTGGTGTAAAAGCTTTGGACTTCACCTATTAGGTATGGTATATTAACACACCTTTATTTGGTCGGCAACCACATAACTTTAAATTTTTGCTGAGGAGGGAACGTTTGCACTCACAAAATGCGGTACTCCATTCAGCCTTTCACACAGTCAGGCCAACCCTGCTGACTGCGGCGCTATGCCTCATACTTCTTCCGGGATCGCTCAGAGCAGACGACGACCTGCGCATTCTGGAGCTGTACAATGGGCCCCAGACCGAAATAGTCTCCGGGAACCGCTCGCCCCGTCCCGCCTCGCAGACCGCCGAGAACATCACGGTGGTCACCTCGAGCGAGATCGAAGCGCTCAACGCCCATACCCTGGCCGACATCCTGTACACGGTCACCGGGGTGCAGCTCGAGATGAACCGCACCCCCGGCACCGCCGTCAATATCGAGATACAGGGCTCCAACTTCAATCACGTCCTGGTCTTGCTCGACAACGTGCCCATCAACAACCTGGCGGACAACTTCCCGGACCTCTCCTCGGTCCCGGCGCAGATCATCGACCGCATCGAGGTCGTCAAAGGAGCGGCGTCCACCTCCTGGGGAAGCGCCCTCGGTGGGATCATCAACGTCATCACCAAGAACCCCGACACGGAGCGGGCCTTCGGCGGCGGGGTTTCCGCTTCCTTGGGCAACCGGGAGACCTTCGACGGCAGGGGTGAGATCTCCGGCTCGCTGAACCGGGTGGGCTACTACCTGACCGCGGGGAGGCTTCGCTCCGACGGGCTGCTCCCCAACAACAACGTGCTGCTGGACAGCTTCTACGGAAAGCTCCAATACGCTCTTCCGGTGCAGGGCTCCCTCACCCTGACCACAAGCCTCACCGAAGGCTCCAGCGGCCAGGTCGCTCTCCCTGTCTTCAACGCCGAAGTGGACCAGGAGAACCGTAATCTGCTCTCCACGCTCGCCCTGCAGTACCCGCTCCCCGCCCGGCTCACTCTCGACGCCTCCCTGAGGACCAGGCAAAGCACCAACAGGGTCTTCTTCCGCAACCCTGTCGACGGTTCATCGCTAATGAAATCCGTGGGGGATGATTCGGGTTACGGGGGGAGCCTGAAGCTTACCTGGATAGGCGACTGGCAGATGCTGGTGACCGGGGTCGACTACGACCACGTGAGGACCGACCTCACCGTCCTGCCAGGGGGAGGGTTTCCCACCAGCCGTGCCGATCGCATCGGTTTCTACCTGAACGACACCATCACCTTGGGGGACGTCGCCATCACCCCCAGCGCCCGTTTCGACCGCACCGGCTCCGGAGGCGACCACTTCAGCCCCAGCCTGGGAATCACCTACGCGATCACGGAGAACAGTCTGCTGCGCGGCTACAGTTCCAAGGGGTACAGCCTCACCTCGCTGAACCGCTCCAGTTCCACGGAGAAGGTCTGGACCTCGCAGCTTGGGTTCGAGACCGGGGACCTGCCGAAGCTCTGGTTGAAGGGGACCCTTTTCAGAAACGACACCTGGGACGTCAACACGGATACCCCCGGCGGCACCGTCGAGCAGCGCGAACTAAAGCGGGGGTTCGAGGTGGAGGCAAGGACACTTCCCTTTTTCAACACCTCCCTCTCCACCGGTTACACCTTCATCAGGGGGACCAGGGGTGAGCATGGCAGAACGCTCTCGGGCATCCCGAAGCATACCCTCCAGATCGGCGTGAGGTACCAGGATCCCAGCGACCTGCTCGCCATGCTGACTGGGCATTACGTAAACTGGAGCGACGAACAGCAGGCAAGGTCGGGCGCGGTCATCTGGGACCTGCATGTCAGGAAGAAGGTTCCCTACGGTGACGAGGGTTCCCTGGAGCTCTTTTTCTCCATCAGGAACCTTCTCAACGACGACCAGTACCTGAACCCGTTTTTCGAGAATCCGGGGCGGTGGGGCGAAGCGGGGGTCAGATGCAATTTTTAAGGATCCTCGTCATCACCCTGCTCCTGTCTGCACCCTTGCCGGCCTTTGCCTATGACGTCCTGATCCTGCAGTCCATGCACGAGAAGGGGTACGACGAGGCGTTCCGGGGGTTCAAGCGCGAATGTCGCGCGAGCATCAGGAAGTTGGTTCTTACCGACTATGTCGAGGCGGACATCACCCGCATCACCCGCGAGGAGCACCCCAAGCTGATCGTGGCGGTCGGCGACCATGCACTGGAGTTGGCTCAAAGGCAAAAAACCACTCCGGTGCTCTACATGATGGCCTTGAACGTCAGGCACCGTAAAGGCGTGACCGGCATCGGCATGCTCCTGGATCCTGCCAGATATTTCTCCGTCTTCGATGCCCTGGGGGCCGGAAAGGTCGGAGTGATCTACGACCCGGCCCGTAGCGGAGCCTACTTGAAGCGCGCCCATTCGGCCGCCAACCGCAACCGGATCGAGCTTGTGCTGAGGGAGGTGCATACGGCCAAGGAGACCCCTGCGATGCTGGAATCGCTAAGGGGAAAGATCGACGCCATCTGGATGCTCCCGGATACCACCGCCGTCTCCCCCGCGTCCACCGAAGCCTATTTCCTCTTCTCCCAGGGGGAGCGGGTCCCCGTGGTGACCTTTGCCGATGTCTACCTCTCCATGGGGGGGGCGGTGGCGCTCACCATGGACCGCCACGACATCGGCAAGCAGCTCGGCGAGATGGCGCAGAAGGTCCTGGACGGCGCGGATGTAGACGATCTTCCCGCCGAGTTCCCTCGCCGCGTGGTTACCAGGGCCAACGACGGGGTGGTGCGCCAGCTCGACCTTGCGGGACGGTTGTGATGAGAAGGTTGCGCCTGTCTCCCTACATCAAGAGTTTCCGGGTCCGGCTCTACCTGATTTTTACCGGCACCATAGCCCTGCTGACCGCCGCGTTCGTCTCCTTTTACGTCCTGACCGACATGAACAGCTACCGTAGCACCCTGGAGAGGGAGGGGAAGCTTCTGGCCGCCATCCTGGCCCAGAACGCGAGGCTGCCGCTTTTCGCGGAGAACGCCGAGGCCCTCACCGCCCTCGCCGAGGGGACCGCGCGCTACCCCTCCGTCCTCTCCGTCACCATCAGTAACCTCAATGGGGTGACGGTAGCCGAGGCCAGGAACGAGAAGGTGCAGCGAAGCGAGACCATAGAGATGAAGGTGGATATCACCTCGCCGGGGCAGGTGCTCTCTCCGGAGTCGGTGCTCCTTGGGCACGCGGCCGGCGACGAGCAGCGGGTCATCGGCCGCGTGCGCCTGTCGCTCGACACCTCGGGGGCCCGCGAACGGCTCACCGACCTGGTGGCGGCCTCGCTTGCCATAGGGACCCTCTTCTGGATCTTCGTCTCGCTGCTTTGCTACCAGATCCTGAAGCGCGTCACCTCCTCGTTCAACCTGCTCACCGGGGGGATCGAGGAGATCGGCTCCGGCAAGCTGTCGGCGCGAGTCGACCTGGACGGGGACGACGAGCTGGGACGCGCCGCCAACGCCATCAACGCCATGGCCGCCTCGCTGGAGCTTCGCGAGCTCGAGAACCTGGCCCTGCAGGAGGAGCTATTAAAGGCGATGAGGCTCGAGGTGCAGGAGGAGAAGAAGCGCGTCATGGCAAGGCTCATCCAGACCAACAAGATGACCTCGCTGGGGCTGCTGCTCTCCAGCATGGCCCACGAGATCAACAACCCCAACGCGTCGATCCGCTTCTCCGGGCACATGATCGGCAAGATGTGGAGCGACGCGGTGCCGCTTCTAGACGGAGTCATGCAGGAGGAGGGGCATTTCTACCTGGGAGGGGTCCCCTACGAGAAGGCGCGGGTCGCCATGGCTGAGAACGCTGCCAAGATCGTGGAGAACTCCGAGCGCATCGCCCGCGTGGTCCAGGGGCTCAGGGATTACGGGGTAGGGGGGGGAGCGCACCTGCGCCAGAAGCTGGAGATAAACAACGCCGTTTCTGCCGCTCTGTCCGTTCTGGCCTGCCAGATCAGGAGGGACGTGCAGCTGACCACCGCTCTTGGGACCGGCATCCCGGCGCTGATCGGCAGCCAGCAGCAGGTGGAGCAGGTGCTTATCAACCTGATCCTGAACGCGATGCAGTCTTTTGCCGACGGGCGCGGGGGGGTGCACCTGAGCACCCGCTACGACAGCGGCAGCTGTGAGGTGATCGTGGAGGTTCAGGACAACGGGGTCGGCATCAAGCCGGAGACCATGGAGCGGCTTTTCGAACCCTTCTACTCCACGAAACTGGATCGGGGGGGGAGCGGCCTTGGTCTTTACATCTCGCAGTACATAGTTGCCGAGCACGGCGGGCGGCTGCTGCTTACCTCGGCCCCCGGGAAGGGGACCGTGGCCCGCGTCGTGCTCCCGGCCACACCCCCCTCAGTGGGCGGCGTGGTCTCCGCCAAGGACGTTCAACATCCCTCCGATGCGCTCCATGAGGTCCGTTAAGGCGTCCCCCTCGTACCCCCCGCCGCAGATCCTGCGCATCTGGCTCAAGAGCCCTTCGAAGACGTCGTCCCCGCAGGAGCTCCTGACGATCTCGTTGGTGAGGCTGTCGTTCAAAAGGAGCCTTTTCATCTGGATCAGCTGAATCTCGACGCGCAGCTTCTTTATGGTCGGCATGTCGCTTTGCTTCAGCAGTTGCAGGCATTGGTTGATGATGGTGTACTGATGGTCCATGACTTCCCCCGATGGCATTGTATTGGAAAACCCAATGCTATTTCCAATATCCGTGCCAAGCATCCTCTCGGCGAATATCGCGTGTTGTCGGGGTGTTGGACGTCCCCCCCCGTCCCGTTTCCAGCGGGGTGGGGTGTGAAAAATTTTACGATCGCCTGGGGCGTGGCCGGCAAAGCTCAGCCAAATCGGGCCCTTGGCGCCCCGCTGTAAAAAATTTCACTGTTCGTTTTTTTACAGTCTCATTTCCTGCCGCAGAGGCAGCTCTCCACGCCGAGCGTTATCTCCTTGGGGGTGAACGGCTTCAGGATGAAACCGTCGGCCCCTGCCTCCGCCATCAGTTGCCGCATCTCCTGCTCGCTCTTTGAGGATAGCAGCAGGATCGGGATGTCCCTGCTCACCTCGTTCTCCTTCAAAAGCTTCGCCTTCTTGTTGCCGTCGAGCATCGGCATCATGATGTCCATGATGATCAGGTCCGGCTTTTCCCTGGAGAATATGAAGCGGTTTGCCTCTATGCCGTTGGTTGCCGTCAAAACCCGGTAGCCTGCCTGCTCCAGCGCGTCCTTCGCCATCACCAGCACCAGTTCGCTGTCGTCTATGATGAGTATCTTCTCTTTCAAGGGCTATTCTCCTTTTTCACTCCGTAGTCGTCTCGGTCTCCGGCGCCTTGGCGCCGGTCATGCAGTTGAAGCTCGGCCTCCCCCGAACAGCTTGGAGATCGCCGCGGGGATGAGGTCGAGCGGGAGCACCTGGTCCGCCGCTTCCAGGGTGATGGCGGCCTTGGGCATGCCGAAAACGGCGCAGCTAGGCTCGTCCTGCACCATTGTGGTCCCCCCCGCCTCTTTGATGCGCAGCATCCCGTGGGCGCCGTCGCGCCCCATGCCGGTCAGAAGCACGCCCACCACATGGTCGCAGCGCTCCCTGGCCAGCGAGCCGAAGAAGACGTCTATGGAGGGGCGGCAGCAGTTAACGGGGAGGGTGCTGGTGAGCCTGATCCTTCCCTCGGCAAGCGTCATGTGGCTGCCGTCCGGCGCCACCACCACCTCCCCCGGGAGGTACCTTTCCCCCTCCACGGCGAGCCTTACCTCGACGGCGCATTCCCGGTTCAGCCAGGCGGCGAACCCCGGCGCGAATCCGGCTGCGATGTGCTGCACGACGAAGACAGCTCCCGGGAACCCCGCGGGGAGCCCCTTCAAAAGGGTCATCACCGCCTTCGGGCCGCCGGTGGAAGCGCCTATGGCGAGGATGGTGGGGCTCGGTCCGCAGCCGGCGCGCTCCACGGTGGGGAGCGGTTTCAGCTTGCGGCGGGGGTGCCTGATCACCCTGATGCGGGAGAGGAGCAGCACCTTCTCTACCAGGCGGCGGGAAAACTCCTCCATCACACCCGGGGTCCCCGACTCGGGCTTCTCCATCACGTCCAGGGCACCCCGCTTGATCGCCGTGAAGGCACGATCCACCTCGGCCGCCTCGACCGCGGCGGAGAGTACCAGCACCGGGGTGGGCGCCAGGGCCATGATCTCCTCGATGGCGTCCAGGCCGTCCATCACGGGCATGAGGATGTCCATGATCACCAGCTCCGGCTTGAGGCACAGGGTCAGGTCCACCGCTTCCTGTCCGTTGCACGCCTCGCCGACCACCTCGATGCCGCAGGCGCCCTGAAGCATGTCCTTCAGCAGGCGGCGCGCCACCAAAGAGTCGTCCGCCAGCAGAATCCTTATCGCCATGACTGTTGCCTTCCTGCGGCAAGCGGCTTGCCGCCTTGCGCCGGGTACCCCTTGCGCCGCTACCCGAGCAGCATCTGTACCGTTTCAAGGAGCGTTCCCTGGTCGAAGGCCCCCTTGACTATATAGGCCTGGGCGCCTGCCTTGAGCGCCTGCCTCTTGTCCTCGTCGCGGCTTAGCGAGGAGACGATGATGATCGGCACCTCGCGGTGCGTCTGGGACTCCCTGAGCATCCGGGTCAGCTCGAACCCGTTCATGCCCGGCATCTCCACGTCGGAGATGACCAGGTCGAAGGTGTCGTCGGCGCACCTGTCGAGGGCGTCCTCCCCGGATACCGCCGTCACCACCGAGTAGCCGTGGGTGAGCAGGATGCTCTGCTCCATGGTGCGGGTGGTGATGGAATCATCCACCACCAGCAGATGGAAGCGGCGCTTGTCGGGCGCGTCGCCCAGCCTGAGCGGGGTGGGGCGGCCGCCGCGCTCGCCGGCCCCGAACAGGTCGGGGACGTCCAGTATCAGCGCCGGGTTGCCGTCCTCCATGATGGTGGCGCCGAACAGGAACCTCACCTTCCCGAACTGCTTCCCCAGCCCCTTTACCACCACCTCCGAACTTCCCAGGTGTGCGTCCACCGTGCAGGCGATGCGACGGTCGCAAAGCTTCAGCACGATGACCGAGAGCGCGTCCCCCCCCTTCTCCTGCTGCGGCAGCTCGAGCATCGCGGCCAGGCTGTGCAGCGGGGTGGTCACCCCCCGCACCTTGATCACCTCGTCGGCGCCCAGGGTGGTGATCTCCCGGGGGCGTACCTTGAGGATCTCCTGCACGTAATTGATCGGGATGGCGAAGGTCTCTGCCGAGCACTCCACGATGAGCGCCTCGATGACCGAGAGGGTGAGCGGCAGCTGCAGGGTGACCCGTGAGTAGCTCCCTTTCTCGCTGGTGAGCGTGATGTTCCCCTTTAACCGCTCGATGTTCCTCTTCACCACGTCCATGCCGACGCCCCGCCCCGAGACGTCGGTCACCATCTCGGCAGTGGAGAAGCCGGGCCTGAAGGTGAGGTAGAGGGCCTCCTCGTCGCTCAGCCCCTCCGCCTCCCGCGCGTCGATCACCCCTTTGTCTACCGCCGCTCCCTTTATGCGCGCAGGGTCCATGCCGCCGCCGTCGTCCCGCACCTCCACGAGGACCGAGCGCCCCTCCAGGCGCGCGGCCAGGGTCACCACCCCCTCCTTTTCCTTCCCCGCCGCGACGCGCTCCTGCGGGCTCTCGATGCCGTGGCAGACGGCGTTGGTCATAAGGTGGATCAGCACCGGCTTGAGACCCTCCAGCAGCACGCGGTCCATCTCTATGGAGAGCCCGGTCATCTCGAGCCTCACTTCCTTCGAGAGCTGCTGCGCCAGGTCGCGCACCAGCCGCTCGAATCCCTCGGAGATGCTCTTCAGCGGGAGCATCCTCAGCGCCATCGCCTTTTCGTGCAGCTCCTGGATCAGGTAGTCCAGGTAGAGGATGTCGTCCTCCAGCTCGCGGCGGAATGCGGCGAGCGGCTGCGCCTGGGCGGGGGGGGAAGCGTCGGCGATCGCCTTCAGGGTGGCGAGCTTCGCCTCCAGGCGTTTCTTGTTGATGATCATCTCCCCGACCAGGTTCACCAGCTGGTCCAGCGTCTTCACGTCGGCCCGGACCGTGTCGCTTTGCGCCTCGGCCGTCGCCTCGCGCTTCTCAGCCGGCAGGGGGCGGGGCGCCCCCCCCCGGTCGTACTCGGCCACGAAGCGCTCCACGTCGAGGTCGGGGGGGACCCCCCTGGCGAGCGCCGCCGTGATCAGGGCGACCGTGTCGGCTCCCCGCAAAAGGAGGTCGATCGCCTCGGCATCCACCTTGCGGCTCCCCTGCTCCATCCCCTTGAGATGCTCCTCCATGGTGTGGGTGATGGCGCTTATCTCGCCGAGCCCCACCATGCGCGCCGACCCCTTCAGGGTGTGCGCGTTTCTCAAAAGCTCGTGCAACAGCGAGCTGTCGCCGGGGTTTCGCTCCAGCACGAGGAGCCCGCTTTGCAGCGAGGCCAGGTGTTCCTCCGCCTCTCGGCAGAAGATCTCGATGTACCTGCTTCCCATCTAGCCCTCTTCCTCGGTGATCTCCTTGAGCCTTTCGGCCAGCTCCAGGATCTCGGCGATGGCCCGCTCGGTCTCGGTCGCCGACATCGCCACCTGCTGCGCCACGTCGCGCACCTCGCTCATGGTCTCGGCCATCTGCTCGCATGCCGAGGTCTGCTGCTGGGTGGAGAGCGAGATCTCCTTGGCCGTCCTCGAGGTCTCCTGCGCGGTCCCGACGATGGAGGCGAAGGAGAGCTGCACCTTGTCCACCAGGCTGGAGGCGTAGTCCACCGCCTTGGTCCCCTCCTCGGTCACCATGATGGTGTTGTTGGTGGCGCTCTGGATCTCTCCGATAAGCCCCTTGATCTGCCTCGTCGCCTCCACGGTGCGGTCGGCGAGCCTTTTCACCTCCTGGGCCACGATGGCGAAGCGCTTCCCCGCCTCGCCGGCGCCCGCCGCCTCTATGGCCGCGTTCAGGGCCAGCAGGTTGGTCTGGTCGCTGATCTCGTCGATGATCTCGACGATGCCGCCGATCTTCTGGCTGTTGTCGCCAAGCTCCAGCATGCTCCGCGCGATGCTCTCCACCTGGCTTCTTACCCGTCCCATCCCCTCGATGGCGTTGGTGACGTCACCGCGGCCGGAGTTGCAGTTTTTGGTGGTATCGTCGGCCACCGTCTCGACGGTGCGGGCGTTGGCCGTGATCATCTTCGCCGTGATCGCTATCTCCTCGGAGGTGGTGGTCACTTCCTGGACCGCGCTCGCCTGCTGGGTGGAGCCCGAGGCCTGCTGGGCGCTGATCGCCATCATCTCGTTCGCCGCGCTGGAGAGCTGAATCACAGCCTCCTTGACCGAGGCGATCAGGCGGCCGCTTCTGCCGATCTCCTCCTTCAGGTCCCTGACGATCACGGTGGTCATCACGTTGAACGCCTCGGCCAGCGTCCCTATCTCGTCGTTGCTCTCCACGGGGATGGTCTCGTCCAGTTCCCCCCCCGAGATGCGGTGCGCCGCTGCGGTCAGCTTCAAGAGGGGGCGCACCGCCCGGCTCACCACGAGGAGGATGGTGGCGCTGGAGATCACCAGCATGATCAGCATGCTCCCGACGATCTGGTTTCTGAGCGCGTCCCCCTTCTGCTCGGTCTTCACCATGGAGAAGCCGATCCTGAAGGCGCCCCAGTGCTTGCCGTTCACGTACACCGGGGACGACAGGTCCCACATCTTCTCCCCGGTGTCCCGCTGGTAGACCTGCTTCAGGAAGGAGTCCCGGTTGCGCGCCGCGGCGAGCCCCACCTCGTCGTTGAACATCCGCTTGGTGCGGTTGGCGTTCCTGTCCTTTTCCCTGTCGCCGGTGAGCGGGGCGGAGAACTTGCTGTTGTGGGTCGGGAGGTAGCCGTTTCTGTCCACCGTTACGGCGAAGACCACCTGGTCGTCCTTCAGGAACTCGTCCTGCAGGGCCCGGAGCGCCTTGTCCGTGAAGGGGTCGAACTGGGTCCGGTATTTTTGCGGCTCGGTATCGGGAATGGCAACGTAGCGCTCGTCAAAGAGCTGCTCTTGGGTGAGCTCCCGGTTGGTGATGCCGTCCTTCAGGATGCGCTCGATCGCCTTGGCACCCGTCTGCGCCAGGATGCGCCCCTTGGAGAGGAGCTCCTCCTCCATGTGGGCGCGGCGCGAGCGGACGAAGTAGACCGAGAAGGCGGTCATGATGACGATCATGACCATGATCAGGATGCTGACGATTTTTACCGATAGCTTGTTTGACATGTGTATCCCCGTGCCTTAGGTGTCGCCTGACGATTCGAATGAAAAAAAACCGGTTGCCACGATGAAGACCCGAGCAGTTCCGAGGAGTCCGTGAAGATCCGGCGCACGGAAATCCCGAGACGGCAACCGGACTCTCTCGGGCGTTCTCCGCGGCCGCAGGTCCGCTCGCATCTAAATCTCACCCACCATGATCTCCGGCGAGGCGAGCAGGGCATCCATGTCCAAAAGCGTGATGGACATCCCCTCCCGGTTGAAGTGCCCCCTGATGAACGGCTGCCTCCGCGCGGCCGCGGCTGTTGCCGGCTCGAAGTCGTCGCAGCAAAGACCCTGCACCCCGAGCGCCGCCTCGACCATGATCCCGCTGGCGAACCGGCTTGACTTCACCACCAGTATCCTGCCGGCTCCTGCTATCTCCGGCTGGGGGAGCCTAAGCATGGGACGGATGTCCATGGCCGCCGTGATCTCGCCGCGCAGGTTGAAGATCCCGGTGATGAGGCTTTGCACCGCGGGAACCCGGACCAGCTTCGGAACGCGGATCACCTCGCTTGCGAAATGCGTCTCGAAGCAGAAGCGTTCGCCGCCCAAGGTGAACACGAGGCACTCCAAGACTTCCTTCGCCTGCGCTTCCTCCTCGGAGAGCGCCTGCCAGTACTCCTCCCGCATCTGCCCCAGGATGGTGCGGATGTCGTAGCCGTCGTCTCTTGCCGGTGTCATCTGTTACCTCTTTCAGGCGACCTGCGCCAGGGCGCTTTGCAGTTGCAGCATGCAGACCGCGCGGGTGAGGCCGCCGGAATAGGGGACGGCCGTGTCGTCGTCGTATTTGGAAAGGATCCTGATGCTGTTTCTGATCTCCCGCGCCGCCTCGGGTATCCGCCCAAGCCTTAGGTGCAGGCGCCCCATGTGGTAGCGGGGCATGATGAACTCGTGCTCCAAAAGGAGCGCCTTGCGGTACTCGTCCGCCGCCTCGCTGAGACGGTCGCCGGCATCGAGGAGCACGCCCTTGAGGAAGTATGCCTCGGGGAGGAGGTCGTTCAGTGCCATCACCTTGCTGCAGGTTTCAAGCGCCTCCTGAAGCTCCCCCTTGCCAGCCTGGATGAAACCCTTGAGCACCAGCGCACCGGTGTCGTCGGGGTTTTGTTCCAGCAGGCGTCCGAGCAGCTCCAGCGCCTGGTCGAAATCCTCCTGGTCAAAGAGCTGCCGGGCCGCCTGGATCGCAGCGGCCGGAGGCGGCGCCGGGAGGGGGGGAGGCGGGGAGGTCGGCGCGTCTGCCGGCTGCGGCGCCGGCTCCTGAACTGGCGGCTCCGTTCCCAGGCCTGGCGGCGCCGGCACGGGAGGGGCGGCCGGCCGGTTTCCTAGCGGGACGGGGCGCCTTTTCCGGTAATAGAAGCTTTTCCCGCTGCGGCGCGGCTCCAACTCCGTGCCGTGCTGCAACAGGGCCTCGGCGTGGCCGAGAAAAAGCTGGCCAGACAGTTTGAGGGCCTTGGCGAGGGAGAGCAGCATCCCTTCCGCGGTTTCGGGAGCGAAGTAGATCAGGACGTTGCGGCAGAATATCGCGTCCAGCTCCTTCAGCTCGCTGCAGACTCTTTCATTGCAGGGCGCCAGGAGGTTCAGGTGAGAGAAGTGCACCAGCCGCTTCACCTCGTCCCTGATCAGGAAACTCTGTCCCACCCTGTCGAAGTAGCGCAGCATCCGGTGCTGCGGCGTGATCCTCATGGACCAGGGGGAGTACACCCCGTCCCGTGCCTGCTTGAGCGAACGGTTGTTGATGTCCGTGGCGATGATCTTGATGTCGCGGTCTCTCCAGTCGGGGAGCGCCTCCATCAGGGTCATCGCGATCGAGTAGGGCTCCTCCCCGGTCGAGCACCCGGCGGACCAGATCCGTATCGGTTGCCCGGCGGGGGACGGGTTTTTCATGAAGCGCTCCCCGAGCGCCTCGAACTGGTCGGGGTAGCGGAAAAAGTAGGTTTCACCGACGGTCAGGAATTGCAGCAGCTTCTGGAGTTCGTGCCGGTCTTCGCCGTGGAGCTTCAGGTAAGCGAGATACTCCGTGTAGCTTCCCATGAGCAGGGCGGACATCCGCTTGGCGATTCCCCGCAGCAGGGCGGAGCGGTTGCGCAGCTCGAAATGCAGCCCGGTGCAGGAAAGGATGTGCCCGGAGAACTCCCCGCAGAGTTCCTCGGTGATCTCCTGCGGGGAGCTTTTATCGGCGCCCCTGCGGGCGACGGCGGCAAGGTCGTCGAAAAGACGTGCTACGTCCACCGGCTTCCTCAGGAAATCGAAGACGTGCAGCAGTTCCGCTTCCAGCCTCAGGCATTCCGAAATGACGATGACCGGGATGCTGCAGGTGCCGTCAGCAGTGTGCACCCGGTGCTCGACGGCAAGGGGAGGGATTTTCGACGCGTCAACGGCCAGGATGATCAGATTCGGCTTGTTCCGCCTGATGGCGCGAGGGGACTCGCTGACCTCAAGGATGGAAGTCACCGCGTGCCCTGCGTCACCGAGGAGGCCGCCCAGGTAGGCGGCGAAGGAATCGTTGTCGCTTATTACGAGGATGTGCAGTGACAGTGGCTGTTCCTCATGCGTGCTGAAAAGGGTTTTGGCGTGGCCTGTCCGGCGCTCTCCGGCCGGCAGAGATCGATGCAACATGGGCTATAAAACGATCAAGGTCCCATCCCCTCGTCGGTCGCATGGATACTATTGGTTTGCAGGGTGTTGGTCAACTAAAAAAGGAGCAAACTAAAATAGCGTTTGTGTTTCGTGCGGGAGGTTCATGGCGGGGCGAATGTCAGGCGGGAGGCCCAAAGAGAGCGCTCACTCTCAGGAAATGAGGCAGCAGCAATGCTGTGTCATCCTGAAAGGGCGGGCATTTCTCGGTGCGGCTGGCAGCCCTAGCGGAATTCGCGGTGTCTGGGGTGGGTGCAAAGGTAGCCGTCGCCGAAAAGGAAGGCGTGAATGCATCGGTGGCGCTTTCCTTCGGCAAGGCAGCCGGAAAATTCATCGCTTATTTGTCTGGTGAAACAGCGTTGTTCGACTTCCGTTTGTCCGGTGCAGTTGGGTTCGTACCTCATATCCTCCCTCCTGGCCTGCCTTTTGTCTTGCAGGCGCGCTCATGATGATCGAACGGGGTCAGGGTTTATTATAGCCGGCAAATTATAAAAGCAACTTTGGCATCCGGTTTTTTTCTTTGACCCCGCACCTGCAGGTTTGACCATGCCCGCCGTGGTTTCTCATCGTACCCCTTGACAGATTTTCATCCTGAACATAGTATATCTGAAAATATGAATACATAGTGAGGGTTGCCATGCCGATATTCGAGTACGTCTGCCAGACATGCGGAAACAGTTTTGAGAAGCTGCAAAAAACTGGGTCCCAGAACCAGAACTCCTGTCCCCAGTGCGGCTCGTCCGAGGTGAAGAAACAGCTCTCCTGCTTTTCATCGGCAGGTGCCTCCTCCTCCTCGGCCTCCTGCAACAGCGGAGGCTGAAAGTTCTAGGGACGCCAGTTTGGCGTGTGGAAGTAAGGGGAGGGGGTGTGCCCCCCTTTGCCGGAAATCTAAAAATCTCGGAGGCCTGATTGCTGCGGCCAGCCGGGAGATGGGATATGGGGAGGACGCCATGGAGGTAAAAATCACATTCCCGGGAGGGAAGAAGGTCAACGCGAACATAGGCGAGCGGACCGTAGCGACCGACCAGCCGGTGTCGGGAGGAGGAGAAGGCTCCGCGCCCACCCCCTTTGACTACTTCCTCGCCTCGCTGGGAACCTGCGCCGGGATCTACGTGCTCAGCTTCTGCCAGGAGCGCGACATCCCGACAGAGGGGCTGGCCTTGACCCAGCGCATGGAATTCGGGGTTGGCGAAGGCGGCAAAAGCAAACTGGCCAAAGTTGTCATAGACATAGACCTGCCCGAAGGCTTTCCCGACAAATACAGGAACGCAGTCGTGAAGGCAGCAGGGCTTTGCACCGTCAAGAAGGTGATCATGGATCCGCCGGAGTTCGTAATCAACGCCCGTTGACGCCCTCGGGGACTGGCTCTCCTTTCGGCCAGGGAGCATGGGGGGGATGGTAGGTATGGTTGACCATGAACAACAAGAAGGTGACAACAGATAATGAAACTTCCTGAGTACAAGTTCCTCGTCCCAGTGGCTTTGCTGCTAGGTTTCGCCCCATTCTACCCTGAGCCCCATATCGTCGGGAAAATCCGGATGCTGCTGTCGGGAACGCTCGAAAGGCCATTGGACATCTTGGACCTCTTCTGGCACGCCTGGCCCTTTCTGCTGATCGCCTGCCGGGCGGTCCGGGACATGAGGAGAAGGGCAAAGTCGTAGAATATCCCTCAGCTCCCTACCGAATATTCCCCAATATCCAAACGGCCAATTCCAGGCGCAAATAAGGTTCCGGCAGCAGACCGGCCACTTAGGTCGTTGCGGGGAAATGGGCATGGAACTTGAGTAGGGAATGGGCACTGTCGTCTGGGGGAACCTTGGGCGATGCCATTTTTCCGACGGAGCAACAGCGCGCATGAGGTTTTTTCTTTTCTTCCTGACGATCCTTCTCAACCTACCTGTTTCAGCCATGGCGAACACGCGTTTGCCGGTAGACGGCGCTGTTACCTCAGGAGTGGGGTGGCGGGTCGATCCCTTCGGGACCGGCAAGAAGGTTTTTCACCGGGGCATCGACATAGCCGTACCCGTCGGGACTCCGGTGCGGGCCACGCGCCAGGGAAGAGTCGTGCTGGCCGGCGAACGTCGCGGCTATGGAGCGACTGTCGTCGTGGAGCACGACAACGGGGATCGCACCCTGTACGGGCATAACTCGGCCCTGAAGGTGAAGAAGGGGGACATGGTGGAAGCAGGCACCGTGGTTGCCTATTCGGGCAACACCGGGAGGTCCACCGGGCCGCACGTCCATTATGAGCAGATACCGAGCGGCCGCCCTGTCACAGATGATGCGGCGACATTGGAGGTCGCGAAATCCGACGCAGGTAAACCCGGTAGTCAGCGGCATCAGCTTGAGCAACAGATGGAAGACTCATTGAAGTCCCTACTGGAAACCATCAGGTCAGATATAAACGGCGGGTAACGTTGTTATTGGGCGCGCCCTTTTTCACCTCCTCCGGGGTGCGCTCTTTTTTGCCTGTCTCCTTTTCACAAGTCCATCCGTCAACCTTACCTCTTCTCTCACATTGTCCTCTGCACGTCGTCCCGTTTGCCCCAGCGCCCCAGGTCGCCTCTTGTCGCAAGAGGGGATTCACCCGTAGGAGCGGCATTCCTGCCGCGATCCAGCCGCTAGCCCCTGAGCCCCTGCCGCAAATCCTTTCAAAAGCGGGCGTACGCTGAGTGTCGGCCCCTCGAATCTGAACAACTAATTTATTCAGGAGACTTTGAAAAAACATCAAATCGGTTATAAATAAGCAATCTCTTATTAAGGGGGCGACTTATGGCTTTAGGGATGGGAAAAGCAAGCGATCCGCCAGTCACTGAAGACAAGGATAGTTTGTTTGGGATAACAAACCTTTTACCTGTTGAGCGGCTGCATAATCCTTCCGCAGCGGAGGTGATGGAGAAGCTGATTCTGCCGAATCGGGCCGCAATCCTGACCGGGATCGTTGACAGCTGGCCCTGCCATCGGAAGTGGAACATGCAATACATTGCCGAGCGGGTCGGCAACGTGAAAGTGCAGGTTCCGAAGGAATTCGGCGTCTACCATTTCTTAAAGTTCAAATCCATACCCGTCGCGGAATTCGTGGAATCCCTGAATACCACGAAGGATCTGTATTTGAGCGCTGATCCGATCATGGGCGAGGGGGGAGTGGTTCGAGAGGAATGCGAACTGAAGGCTCTGGCGGGCGACATCCCGATACCGGACTTCATTCCCAGAGACGACATCAGAAACTGCAATCTGTGGATCGGTCCGGGCGGGAACCGGAGTCTGCTGCATTATGACGCCTGGCACAGTTTTCTGGCGGTTTTCAGCGGAGAAAAAAGATTCATAGTGTACCATCCGTCGCAGACGCGTTATTTGCAGCAGTTCGGAGTCTTCGACATCAAGGCTTTACGTGAAGGACGAACCATGGACAGCAGGGTTGATCCGGTCCATGTTCAGAAAAAATATCTGCGCTCGGTCGGTCAGGCAACCGGTTATGAGGGGGTTATAAAACCCGGGGAGGCCCTGTTCATCCCTGCCGGAACCTGGCATTACATCGAATCGCACGGCCTGAACATCGCCCTGAATTTCTTCTCTCATGCGCGCGTCGGTGGTCTTTGGAACGAGAGTCCCTTGAAGGAGTATCTCTTCAAAACGAACGTGATGTATCCCTTTTTAGATAAGTTGAGCAAAATCAAAGGGGCCGTTGAATTCTGGAAAAAGCATTGAACGGCAGCGCCAGGGTGACTTCCCGGCACGAGAGGGAAGTCATCCGTAGGAGCGGCGTTCCTGCCGTGATCAGCCGCTCGAGCCTGAGCCCCCTGCCGCGAAGCCTCTCTGAGAAGTTGCAAGATTAGAACGGTTTATTTCGATTCAGACTTGTGATAGTGGTACGGAGGAACAACCCCCTCGTAGCCCACAACTCGCCTTTCGACAGCTCTTTCGTAGTTCACGAGCTGGGACGTCTCGGGCACCATCTCCCCAACGCTTGGCACTGCACAGTCAGGCTCGCCCGAAAGCGTCTGCCCCATCTTCACAATCACAAGCTCGAAACCGTTGCCCGCCATCTTTTTCCCGACCTTCCGCTCGACCTTCGTCTGCACCGGGCAATCGACGATGCCCGTCTAGCCGCTCGAATTTGGGTGGAACTCACCAAGGTCGACCCCCAGCCCTGCCGTCGGCTTAGAACGCGCTATTAGGTCGGTGTCGCAAGTTTGAGCCCAACAATACCGGCAACGATGAAGCCCAAGCTTATTAGCCGCAAGGGATTTGCCGACTCACCCATCAGAACAATGCCGAGAATTGCCGTACCAACCGCGCCTACCCCCACCCATACCGCATATGCAGTACCCACTGGCAGCGACTTCATTGCGATACCGAGCAGGCCGACGCTGATAACCATGGAAAGCGCTGTACCAACGGTTGGCCATGGACGAGTAAAGCCCTCGGTATATTTGAGCCCAATAGCCCAGCCTATTTCGAACAGTCCAGCAATGACGAGAATGAACCAGTTCATAACCACCTCTCCCGGCGCGGCCGGTCGAACTTTCTGGTTGGCAGTTTACTCTTTCAATATATCAACACCCGCTCGGGAGTTTGGCGGCTCTATTTATCTACCTCATATCGCAGTTCAACCATGCTGTTCCCCGCCTGGTGAACTGATATAAGGCGCAGGGTAGGGCTCAGAACTCGGCGTGGAAACAGCTGCTTGCCTTTGCCCAGGGTAACCGAGCAAATTTGGATAATGAGTTCATCCAGAAGTCCTTCATCGTGAAACTGCCCCGCCAAGTCTCCGCCACCCACAATCCAGATGTTCTTTTCCCCGGCGGCCACACTCATCTCATTGTGCACCCTGCGCACGTCACCTTTGACGAACCGGATGTTTGAACTTTCTATTACCGGGAGTATGCGACTGGTGAAAACCCAAACAGGCTGGGTGTACGGCCAAGGAGATCCGGTCTCCGCCGCTACCTTGTCTGAATTGCGGACGATCCATTCGTAAGTGGCGGAACCCATTGCCAGTGCGCCGACCTCAGCAATGAAATCTGGGTAGCTGGAGTCATTCAGATCCGCAAGGGGAAACAGCCACTCCAAGGAGTCATCCTCAGTGGCGATAAATCCATCAAGACTGGATGCTGTGTAATACTGGGTCTTCATGCCTCCGATTACCTCTCTTGATATATTTTGACCGCCCGACCAGTCAGAGTTTATGCGGCGCGCAGCCGCCGCGTAAACTGATTGTTGAACGAAGCCGCGGCCCATCTCTGGCTATATGGATTTTAAGCGCCATTTTTCCGGTTTTACGGTGTGGATAATACGGGCTTTATGAGAGGATTTCAACAGCGATTATGGCAGAGGGAGCGGGTTCTCTGTCTGTAGCTGAACGGCAAGCTGAACGATCAGACACTTGTCCGGCAACTGAAAGACTAGTTTCTACCCGCTCGGACACATCGCGCCTGTACTCGGCGTGTCGACTGAGGAGTACGCAATGCAGAGACAGGCACGATTTGATGCCCCAGGATTGGTCCACCCCAAGGCCGCTAAACCTCCGGGCAAGACCCGCATCTTTATGCCGATGAGCGTGACCTGCTGCCTTTAAACGATTGACAACATTGCCCGGAGGCATTATGGTTGGCAATCCATCGGGGAATCGCAAGCATGAACCAATTAAAATATAGATTTGTTTTTGCGCTCATCATCCCGGTCTTTTTGTTCAATCTGACCACCAATGCACTGTTTGGAGTAGCACATGCATCCGAAGAAACGGGGCATTTTACTGCCCACAGCGTAAAGATCTTCAACGTTGTTACCAGCGATCACTGCCCCGCATGCCCTGACGACCAACACCAGAATACCGAACATAGGCATTCCAGTTGTGAGCACCATTCCTCCCTGTATGTCGCTGGCCAATCTGTGCTCCTTTCTTACAACCCCAATATCACTGCCCACTTCATAAAAGACCCTTTCAAAGCCATTCCCGAAGTGTATCTGGATAAGTTCATTCCTCCGCAAAATCTCGCTTAAATAGCGATCTACGGGTTTACGCAGGTACTTCTGCGTGTTGCTCCGTTGGCCGTATTCTTCAACGCCAGACCATTCATCCCACTCAATCTGTTTGCCTGATTGTCTGTATTGGGCTAGCTGCGCCATTGCTCGATGTGTAGGGAGAGCTGCGCGCTAAGGTCCCCTCTGCCGGTCTTGATCTCTTAGAGGGGGAGACAGACCCTAATGTGCACTAGGGCGGCTTATTCGGATGGGCGGGTTCCCAAATCTCGATTGCTTCTCAAACCAGGAGGATATAAATGCAAGTTTTACCTGACTGGCAGCCATGCTTGCCTGCCACGTTCAGCCGGCTATTTGGTCCGTCAATGTTGTTGCCGCTACTTCTTGTCGCACTGGCAGCATCAGATGCTTTTGCCCATGGGGTGTCCGATGACGACAAAGCGTATATTGTACAAAATACGGGTATGCAGGTGCTGCCGTTCATCTATCTGGGCGCCAAGCACATGGTAACTGGCTACGACCACCTGCTGTTTCTCTTCGGCGTGATTTTCTTTTTGTTCCGAATCCGCGATGTTGGCACCTATGTAACCCTTTTCGCGGTCGGCCACAGCGTCACCCTGATTTACGGGGTGCTTAGCGCGACCAGTGTCAACCCATACCTGGTCGATGCCATCATCGGCCTGTCTGTCGTCTATAAGGGGCTCGACAATCTCGGCGCCTTCAAGCGCATGCTCGGTTTCCAACCCAACACTAAGGCGGCAGTGCTAGTCTTCGGCTTTTTTCACGGCTTTGGCCTCGCAACCAAGTTGCAAGAGTTCACGTTGTCCCCGGAGGGATTGATACCGAACATCCTCGCATTCAACATCGGGGTCGAACTCGGGCAAATGCTTGCGTTAAGCGGCATCCTGATCGTGATGGGGTTCTGGCGGCGCAGCGAGGGGTTCATGCATCACGCTTTAACGGCCAATGCAGCCTTGATGGCTGCAGGATTCGTTCTGATGGGATACCAGTTAACAGGTTACTTCACAAAATAATCCAGGAGACTTGCATGACTGCACATAATAATCATCACCTACCGACCGTTGCACAACTTTTGAAGGCCACCGGCATTGCCCTGTTTGTCGCAGTTGCCATCTTGATTACCACCGTGCTCCCCTCTGAATTCGGCATTGATCCAACTGGAATAGGCAAAGCCATGGGGCTTACCGCTTTGAGTGTCACAAACGCTGAGGCGGCAAAGCTACCGGCCTCCGTGGCAACGTCAGAGCCTAGTGTACAAACGCCATCGGCAACCGTCTCGAAGAGCGAGATTTCTTTGCGAAGCGACGAGCTGTCGCTGACCCTTCAACCTGGTGAGGGTGGAGAAATCAAATCAACCATGCGCGAAGGGGAACAATTCGTCTACGCCTGGGCAGCCGAAGGCGGTGCGGTAAACGTAGATATGCATGGGGAAAAACCTAATGCGGGTGAAGAATTCACCAGCTACTGGAAAGGCAAGCAACTGACTGCTGACCAAGGGAATTTCGTAGCTCCCTTCGCTGGAACGCACGGCTGGTATTGGCGTAATCGCGGAGAGACCCCGGTTACCGTCAAAGTCCAGGTAAGCGGTTTTTACGAGAAGCTTGCCCGGATGAAATAAACTCCCATCCTTCGTCCTGAGCAAGACACTAAAAGGCTCCGCTCCTTTAGGAGGTTTGCACCGGGCGCTTGATGCTTCGATGCACATTTATAAATCAAAGGGAAACGAAAACATGCAAACTTCAAATTCTACGGATACTTGGCGCCATTCACATGTTTTTGACGAGGGTAATCCCCTTGCCGAGAGAAATACTCGCTGGGCCGTCATACTGACCGCCCTGATGATGGTGGCCGAGATCGTCGGCGGGTGGTTTTACAACTCTATGGCGCTTTTGGCCGACGGTTGGCACATGAGTTCGCATGCTTTGGCGCTCGGCCTCTCCGTTTTGGCTTATGGGACTGCTCGACGCTTTTCCCGCGACAAAAGGTTTACCTTTGGCACCTGGAAAATCGAAGTTCTCGGTGGCTACACCAGTGCTATTTGCCTGGTGGGCGTAGCGATACTGATGCTCTATCAGTCACTAGAGCGCCTGATTTCGCCGACCCCCATTCGCTACGACCAGGCCATCGCGATTGCTGTGATTGGCCTGCTGGTCAATCTTGCCTGCGCCTGGCTGCTCAAGGACGGTCATGCCCATCAACACCGCGATCACGACGGTCACCACGAGCATGGGGGGCATAACCATCATCATGACCTGAATCTGCGATCCGCTTATCTGCATGTGGTAGCTGACGCAGCGACCTCTCTGCTCGCAATTGTGGCTTTGTTCGGCGGCAAATTCTGGGGCGCTGACTGGCTTGATCCGGTAATGGGCATGGTAGGCGCTGGCTTGGTGGCTGTATGGGCCTATGGATTACTGCGTGACACCGGGCGAGTACTGCTGGATGCCGAGATGGACGCGCCGGTGGTGGCCGGAATTCTGGAAGTCATTGAGGCGAGTCAGGTCCAGACCGATGTCACAGATCTGCATGTGTGGCGCGTCGGCAAGGGGAAGTACGCCTGTATACTGTCCCTTGCCTGCACAGACAGCGCCGACCCAAGTTACTTCAAACAGCAACTGAGTGTTCACGAAGAATTGGTACATATTACGGTGGAAGTAAACGCTCACCAAGTCGCAGCGCAATAACTCAACTTTCGCAGTAGGGCGTTTCGCCCCGAATGCTTGAAATCATGCCTTGGTCATCGGGTTGCCAAGGCCGAAGCGCTTCTACGTTTTTATTTTTGCTCCAACTCGTTATCGACTCGAATTCAATTTTGGCAAGATGCGATCGTGGATTGATAAGATGCGATCCGAATTTACAAAAATTTCCCAGAGGCTGTAAGGGCCTGTAAAGAACGGGACTCCCTGCCGGAATGATCCTTAAAGAATATGCCACCTCTGTTGTGTAATATTCTACATTTAATCTATGATGAGTTTGTGAAGCTGCGTGATATCAGCAACATACCGCTTGGCATGCCTGATGCTACGGGTATGGCGTAGTGAGCAGATGGATCAACACTCTAAAGGAGGATGTAAAAATGAAAAGGAAACTCGCAATGCTTTTGGCAGTATCGCTCTTCGCAGTGGCGGTACCGGCTCTCGCGGAAGATGTTCGGCATGGTCAGGGCCATGACGAGAAATGTGCCAGGGAGTGCTCGTTGCTTCTGAAGGACTGCGGTCAGGAAGTGGACAGCATCCAGGAAAGGATCAGCAAACTGCAGGTCATGATCGACGAGAAGGGGGGTACCACCTATACCCAGGAGGAACTCAAGCTACTGAAGCGTAAGTTGGCAGAGGCAAACGAGACGTTACGCCTGCTCAACAAGCATTGATGGTGCAATGAAATATATGGAAAAAGTGCAAGAAAGGCCCGCCTTCGATGAAGGCGGGCCTTCTTTTTTTCAGCTTAAGGAAGCTACACCTAACCGCTCATGCTCTCCCTACGCAGCCCTTCGATGAAGAACGCCCTCCACCGTTTGCCCTTTTGGCTGACTATTGCAGTACGCTCAAAAGCCGGGGATGCTCATCCTTAATTGCCCTGAAGATGAGGGATATCATGTCGATGATCACTTCAGGCGAGAAGTTGTCGTGAAAAGGGACCACGATCTGAATCGATAGCGCATCGCCCGATTCCACGAACTTCACCATCGTGTATTCGGAGTTGAGGGTGTTTATCATCTCCAGCATCGCCGGCTTTTTCTCGGTGGGAAATCCCAGGTACTTGAAGCAGATCAAGGTTACGTACCGGTCGCTGTCGTTGAATAGGGCCATGAGTGCGACGTGGCCCACGTCCTCAAGGTTCTCGTGGATGACGAACAGCGTGTTGTCTTCGTGGGTGTTCTTTTCGAGGACTATCTCCTGCTTCTTCAGGAATTCCTCGAATGCCGGTGCGTTCTGCGCCATTTTTTCCTCCCGGGGGCTTTGCCAAGATTGTTACCACCGTCAGAAGCGGAGGGGGCAGCCACTGACATGGGACAGCCAGACTACGACAGCGAATTGTCCTGTGTCAATGTCCATCTGGACTATGTCCGGTCCTGGCAACCGTCCGGATGGGGATGCCATGCAAATGAACAAAAACTCCTCCTGTCGGGTTTCTTTACAGCAAACGAATGCATCGGTCGGGGATTCTTACACCTAAAGATCTTCTGCGCGCCACCTTCCCGCGCTTTTAGTCGCCATTTCAGGCTCTTATCAAGGTGGCACTAACGTTGCTAGGTTGTCCGCGGTGCGATGCTGATTTCTAATTAAACAAACAGGAGGGTGGTGCTTATGAAATGGAAACTTTCTCTTATTCTGGTGCTGATGTCGTCTGCAGTGTCTGCGGTTGCCTTCGCTTCCCCCTTCACACAAGCTTCCTATTCAGCAGTCATGACATTTACCGATCACAACCCTTCTACAACCATGACAATCGCCTGGGACGGCACCAATTACTACACTGCATCTGGCGGAGGCCCCGGCAGCCCCTACGGGAAATATGACGCCAATGGCGGCTTCATCAGTGCCGCGTCGCCCACTCCCGGAATCGATTTCCGCTCTGTATTCACCGACTCGGCCAACAGCCTGCTTGCAAGGGGCTACAACAGCTCCTCGATTTACCAGCAGACAAGCTTTGGCAATTTCATGGTCATTGCGAGTTTGGCCGGCGGTCTGCTGGATTCTCAGTCCGCCGTTGTTCTAAACGGCGCAAAGACGGAATACCTGGCGCAATCCGGCGGAACCGTGAGTCGATGGGATCTTGCCGGAAACTACCTGGGAGCGGTCACCTTGAGCGGTTTTGGAGGGGGTGAGGCATTCTATCCGCAAGGACGTGGTCTGGCTACTGCCGGCAACAATCTGCTCACCTACTACGACGGCATTTTGACGGCATGGAGCATGGCAGGCGTGGAACTCGGCAGCACTGCCTTGACCGGCGCCGGGACCGGATTCGATTCCGGCTTTAGCTACAGTTACGCCAACGACCTGTTCTGGGTAGTAGATGAGGCAGGCGGCACGTGGCGCGGTTATGACATCGGCCTGGGGCAGTCAGCCCCGATCCCGGAACCGTCCACCTTCCTGCTCCTTGGCGCAGGACTTGCCGGTGTAGGTCTCCTCAGGAGAAGATCGAAGAACCAGTGCGCAGGGTGACAGGGCGTTTTGTCCCTTCTGTCGACGAGCCGAAACAACGAAGGAGCCATGGGTTATGGAATTTTCCGTAACCCATGTTTTTTGAGCCGCCAGGGCGTTGCATCAGAAATCGCCCTGCTGCCCCTCCAACCGCCATGAAATGCCGGATGGAGTCGCCCCTTCATTTGTTACCAGTGATTGTTTCTGATCTTCTCGCGCTGCAGCCTGTTTGCCGCTACCGGTCTTTTCTGCTCCGCGGGGTGGCCGATCCCGATGATGCACTCGACCCTGATCTGTTCGGGCATGCCCAACAACTCCTTCAGGTAGGCTTCCGCGCTCGTCTTTCCGTCGTGCGTGCGGTTTCTTATCTGCGCCCAGCAACTTCCAAGCCCCAACGTCAGGGCGGTGAACTGGATCAGGATGGCGGCGATGGAACAGTCTTCCACCCATACGTCGGTCTTGTTGCTGTCGGCGCATACCACGACCGCTAGGGGGGCGCCCTTCAGGAATTCGGAGCCGTGCTGCTTGGCTTCAGCCAGTTTCCCGAGGAGCGCCGGATCGTCCACCAGTACGAACTCCCACGGGTTGATTCCTCTCGATGAGGGCGCCCGCAGCGCCGTTTCGACGAGCGCCTCCCTGGTTTCATCGCTGACCTTCTCCGGGGTGAATTTGCGGATGCTGCGCCGCTTGCGCAGTAAATCGATCATGCTTTCCTCCCTGCTTCGCTGCTGACGGGTGATAATCGGTCTGCGAATCTACTCCAAAACCTCAAACGAGTCAAACTCAGCACAAACGCCTGCTCCTGTATCTGAGTGCGATGCCGAAAAGCCCCCTTGAATTTTGAGCTGGCTGAAGGAGAATTGAGCAAGACGGTAATGTCACAGGAGGACAATCATGTTCAGGAAAATGCTCGTCTGCACCGATCTGACCCCTTCTTCGAACGCGCTGATCCAATGTGTCGAGGCTCTGAAAGATATCGGTACCAAAGAGGTCGTTCTCACCCACGTCATCACTGTGGCCGGCACTCCGGGGGTGGAGGAGCTGCTGCCTGTCGATACCGAACCGGCATTGGAGAGGCAAAAGGATCTGCTTGAGAAGATGGGGTTGAAAGTGGTTGTAGAGACGCCGCTTGGGTGGGCTGCCACGGTGCTTGAGGAGACTGCGGAAAGGCATGACGTGGGCGCCATCCTCATCGGCTCGCACGGCAAGGGGATCATCCAGGCCGTTACCTTGGGCAGCGTCTCCACGCAGCTCCTGCACAGGATCAAGCGCCCCATGCTCCTTGCCCGCCTGGATTTCGCCGCGCAGGAAAAAGCCCCCTCTCTTTGCAGCAAAATCTTCACCAGGGTGCTTTTCCCGACCGACTTTTCCGATACCGCCGAGAGGGCGATGGATTACCTCGGGAAGATAGCGTTGGAAACGGGATGCGGCGTGACCTTGCTGCACGTGATAGAGGCGAGCGGCGACGATCCCGAGGCCGGCAGGCAGCGCGAAGAGGAGTGCTGGTATCTGCTGGAGGCGAAAAAACGCCGGCTTGAGAGACTCGGGGCCTCCGAGGTGAGCGTGGACCTCGTGCACGGCAAACCGCACCAGGAGATCATCACCAGGACGAAAAAGGGGGCGTTCTCGAGTGTCGTCATGGGGGGGCAAGGGAAGGGGATCCTCGCGGAGCTCTTTCTCGGCAGCACGGCCAACGAGGTTGCCCGTTATGCCGAACTGCCGGTGCTGTTCGTGCCAGCCGAGTCCACAAGGTGACGGGCACTTACATAGCATGAAGACACGCCGTCACTGAGGCGTCCTCTTCCTTATCACTGTCACGTCTTTGCCGAGCTGAGAGTGCCGGATCGCTGCCCCGGCGCCGGTCGACACTCTCTAGCGCCGTAACTGCCGTTCTTCCCTTAGCCAAAACCTCCCTCCTGCCTGCTTGCTTCACTGTCCTCCAAAGTAACATCCTTTATCCCTTCACCTCCACACCTCTCTCCGTTGCTGACTGACAGACTTTTTCGCCGTCGGTTAGCCGTATCTAAGCAAATCGTTATTGACAGGGAGCGGCCGTCGGATTTATAAGGAATGAAGATTCATTCCGCAAGAGGGGACAAGGATGGAAAAGCAAGACAAGCGCGACCTGATTATCCAGGCCGCCCTGGAACTGGTTGCCGAGCAGGGTTTCCACGGCGCGCCCATGGCGATGATCGCGGACAAGGCAGGTGTCGGGGCCGGCACCATCTACCGCTATTTCGAGAACAAGGACGACCTGATCCGCGGCATTTACGGCATAGTGGAGCACCGGGTGGTCATGGCCATCACGGAAGGCTACCCAGAAAAGGGGCCGGTGCGGGAGCGCTTCATGCACATCGGCACCGTCCTCGTGAAGTACCTGATCGACTCTCCGCTGGACCTGCGCTTCGTCGAGCAGTTCCACAATTCTCCCTACGGCGTCGACCACCGGCGCGAGAAGATCTTCGGGAAGAGGGACAAGGACCTGATCTGCGAGCTGTTCGAGGAGGCCATCCAGCAGCAGATCTTCAAGGACCTGGAGCTGAGCATCCTGTTCGCGCTGTTCTTCGGGCCGCTGGTAGACGTATGCCGCGACCACATACTGGGGTTCGTAAACCTGAACGACCGCGTCATCGAGCAGACGGTCAGCGCATGCTGGGATGCGGTGCGGCGCTGAGATGTCGATGAATGAACATTCATTTCAGTGGAGCTAGAGCGATATGCTGATGAAGATCTTTCTATTACTGGTTGCCCTCATCTGGGGCGCGATAATCATCGTCGCCTCAGTCAGACGCAGATAATGCGGTAGCCGTTCAGGCTGCCGCTTCGATTTTTTCACCGAGCAGCATCCAAAACCAACGAGGTGTTTTCATGCAGATCAAGTACAGGGCACAGTATTTTTCCGTCATGGTTCTTTTGACCGGCTCTCTGGCCTTGGCCGGTTGCGGCAAGAAGGAGCAGCCCAAGCAGGCTCCGATGGGCCCCCCCGAGGTGGGAGTGATGGAGGTCAAATCCCGGAGCGTGGCGTTGACCACGGAACTCCCCGGGCGTACTTCGCCCTACCTCATTGCCGAAGTGCGCCCCCAGGTAAGCGGCATCATCCAGAAGCGGACCTTCACCGAAGGAAGCGATGTGAAGGCGGGGCAGGTGCTTTACCAGATAGATCCCGCTACCTACCAGGCCGCCTATGCCAGCGCCAAGGCGAACGAGGCGCGGGCCGAGGCCAACCTGGTTCCGGCCAGGTTGAGGGAAGGGCGCTTCCGCGACCTGGTGAAGATCAACGCGGTCAGCAAGCAGGACTACGATAACGCCTATGCCGAGTTGAAGCAGGCTGAGGCGGAGTTGGCCGCCAGCAAGGCAGCGGTCGAAAGCGCCAGGATCAACCTCGCCTACACCCGGGTGACAGCTCCCATATCCGGCCGCATCGGCCGCTCAGCGGTGACCGAAGGCGCCCTGGTGACCGCCAACCAGCCGGCCGCGCTGTCGACCATCCAGCGGTTGGACTCCGTCTACGTGGACGTGACCCAGTCCAGCTCGGACATGCTGAAGCTGAACCAGAGCCTTGCCAGCGGTCTTTTGAAAAGGGACAGCGCCGGACAGGCGCGGGTGAAGCTGCTGCTCGAGGACGGCACCGAATATCCGCAGATCGGAAACCTCAAGTTCTCCGACGTCACCGTGGACCAGAGCACCGGCTCCATCACGCTGCGTGCCGTGTTCCCCAACCCGAAGCAGGTCCTTTTGCCCGGGATGTTCGTCCGCGCCGTCCTGCAGGAGGGGATCAACGAGCAGGCGATCCTGGTGCCGCAGCGGGGCGTGACCCGCGATCCCGCCGGCAACGCCACCGTCATGCTGGTGGGGGCAGGGGAGAAGGCCGAGCCGCGGGTGATCAAGGTGGCGAGGACGGTAGGCGACAGCTGGCTGGTGAGCGAAGGGTTGCAGCAGGGCGACCGCGTCATCCTGGAAGGGCTCCAGAAGGCAAGGCCTGGAACGCCGGTCAAGGCCGTCCCCTTTGGCTCCCTGCCGCAAAACGGACCGGGCGGGCCGGGCGCCCCGCAGGGAGCAGCGCCGGCCCCGCAGGCCGCGCCCAAAGCGCAGCAAGCCGGCGCACCCGGTCCCCAGCAGGCGGTCCCGGCTCCCCAGAAGAAGTAGACGGGGCCACCAAGCGCCGCCTCGGCGAGGCATCGACGTAGAACGTAGAACGTAGAACGTAGAACGTAGAACGTAGAACGTAGAACGTAGAACGTAGAACGTAGAACGTAGAACGTAG
>CAZFMI010000012.1:0-76804 GCA_964519915.1 uncultured Geomonas sp. | reverse complement strand
CCGCCTTCCCCTTTTTTAAAAAACCCCAGATCTTCTATTGCCATTATTTCCGCAATTGACCCTCCCCCGCCGGCGTGGAAGGCACGGCGCTCCAGGCTGCGCTGGAACTCGACCCCGGCAAGCGGGGAGGAGTCGGAGAAGTCCTTAGGCCCCACCGTCGCCACTAGTGCGCTGTTGGCGCCGGGCCCGTTGCGGCGGTAGCCGCTCATGCCGTTCACCACCACGCCGCCGGCCTCGGAAGCCGCCGCGACCACCACGCCGCCCGGGCACATGCAAAAGGAGTAGGCGGCGCGCCCGGTCTGCTCGTTATTGTAGGTCTGGGCGTATTCCGCCGCCGGCAGCGAGGGATGGGCCCCTTTGCCGTACTGGATCTCGTTGATAAGCGCCTGCGGGTGCTCCACCCGGAGCCCTACTGCGAACGGCTTTTGCTCCAGCGTCACCCCTGCCGCATGAAGCATGGCATAGGTGTCGCGCGCACTGTGGCCGGGGGCCAGCACCAGGGCGTCGCAGGGGAGCTCCTCGCTGTCGTTGACGACCGCGGCGCAGACCTTGCCGTTTTGCACCTGGATGCCGCTCAGCCTGCTCTCGAAACTGATCTGGAAACCGCCGCCTTTGAGCCTTTCTCTGATCCCCTTGACCACGGCGCGCAGCCGGTCGGTCCCTATGTGAGGCTTAGCCGCATAGAGAATCTCCGGCGGAGCTCCGAATTCCACCAGCTTCTGGAGCACCCAGCCGCAGTTCTCGTCCTTCACCCGCGTGGTAAGCTTGCCGTCCGAGAAGGTCCCGGCTCCCCCCTCCCCGAACTGCACGTTGCTCTCTCCGGCGAGCTCCCCGGTACGCCAGAAACGGGAGACGTCCAAGGCCCTGCGGTCCACATCGCGCCCGCGCTCAAGGAGCAGCGCCGTCAGGCCGTACTCGGCGAGTCTCAGCGCGGCGAAAAGCCCGGCGGGTCCCATCCCGACGATGACGATCCGCTCCTTACTGGAGAGCTCAGGAAACTGCCGAGCCTTGGGTGGCTCGATGCGCGACACCTCTTCCGAGAGCCTTGCCTGCGACTCGTTCTTCAGAGCCACCTGCACGGTGTACACCAGCTTGATGGCCCCTTTTTTCCGGGCATCGACCCCCTTGCGCACCAACGCGAGAGAGGCGATCTCCGACTCTTTGACGCCGAGCTTCACTGCAGCCAGCGGGCGTAGCGAGCTCTCCTCGTCGCCTGGCTTCAGGGTGAGGTTTCGTAACAGAAATGGCATGGGGTTTTCCGTCAGGCAGCGCTGGTGCCGCGCCTCTTTCTTTCCAGGAGCTGTTCGATGATGATGACGATGTCCAGCGGTGAGGTGGATTTCGGGATGTGCACCTTGGCCCCCATCTCGGGAACCGGGTGTTCGTGCGGGGCGCCCTGGAACATGGAGGTCAAAAGGATGATGATCGGATCCGGATCCTCGGTCAGCCGGGTTATCTCCAGGCTGGCGCTGACCCCTCCCATACGCGGCATGACGAGATCCAGAATGACGGCATCGAAGGTCTCGGCGGCGAATGCCTGCACACCGAGCAGGCCGTCCTCGGCGGTCACCACGGTGAACCCCGCGTTCGTGAAGGTGTCCGACATCACCTTCAGGAAGAACTTGTCGTCGTCTATCAGGAGGATCTTCCTCCCGTTTTCTGCTGTCATTTCAACCTCAAAACCGGACGGAATGCGACATCATACAAAAATGCGGTCCAAAAGGAAAGGGAGAAAGCGCCCTTTGGCTACCTGGGCGTGGTGAGCGGCAGGCGTACTGAAAAGGTGGTCCCGGAGGGATCGCTCTTTTCCACTTCGATCTTCCCCTTGTAGGTCTTCACTATGCGCAGCACCACGGAGAGACCCAGTCCCGTGCCTCGGCTGTTGGTGGTGAAAAAGGGATCGAAGATGTTCGGCAGGTTTTCGGGGGGGATGCCCGGGCCGGTGTCGGAGACCCTGATATTTATGTAGCTGTCGTCCCGGTCGAGCTGCACGCCGAGGGTCCCGTCCTCCGACATCACATGGATGGAGTTGAGAAAGAGGTTGGTGAAAATCTGTTCGATCTCCATGGGGTCCGCCTTGATCGCCGGCGGGAGGCTTCTGATATCGGTGACCACCTTGATTCTCTTCTGGCGCAGTTGCGGGGTGAAAGCCTCCAGGGTGTGCTCCAGGATGCGGTCGACCCGGACCTCGCTGATCTCGAATTTGGGGCGCTTGGAGGCGTCGAGGAGCTTGCCTAGGATGTTGTCGATCCGGTCCACCTCTTTAAGGATCTTGTCCACGTAATCCAGGCGCTCCGGCTCTTCGAGCCCGCTCTTGATGAGCTGGACGAACAAAGCGATCGAGTTGAGCGGGTTCCTGATCTCGTGCGCCATCCCGGCCGAGAGGTATCCAAGCGAGGCGAGTTTCTCCGACTGCACCACCTCGGCCTGGGCACGCCTTAGCGCCTCGCTCTTCTCCTGCACGCGTTTCTCAAGTTCCCGGTTCCAATCGGCGATCTCCGCCAGAAGCCGCTCGCGCTCGCTCAAAAGCGCCCTGTTTTGCAGCTCGATTCCCCGAAGCCTGAGGACGCTCTCGATCCGCTCTACCAGGTCCTGGTTGTTGAAAGGCTTCAGGATGTAGTCGGAGGCCCCCGCCTTCATCAGCTCGACGGCGATCTCCTCGCTCCCCTTGCCGGTGAACATGATCACGTAGGTCTCGGGGTAGCTCCGCTTGATCTCCTTGAGCGCGGTGAGGCCGTCCATGTTCGGCATCATGTAGTCCAAAAGGACCAGCTCCGGTCGCTCTCGCCCTATGGTGTCCAGCCCCTCCTGGGCGCTTTGCGCCGTGAAGACCTGGTAGCCGCGGTTCTTGAGGATTATCGCTGTGAGGTCGAGGATGACCTTCTCGTCGTCAACTATCAGCACGCGGCCGCGCGGCTCTTTCTCCGGATTCGACATGTTCAAGTGGTCCTGTCCTTTTTGGCGCATAGCAATGAAAACATCAATAGTCAAAAAAAAGGGGCAGCAAACGCTGCCCCGCCAAAGTATGGTCGTGCTCCCGTCAGGGGAGCCTCACGGTTACCACCGGGCAGAGCGCCTTTCTCACCACCCGCTCGGCCGTGCTTCCGAACAGCAGATGGTCGATGCCGCTTCTCCCCTGGGTACCAAGGACGATGCAGGAGGACTGGTCGCTCTCGGCGCGCTTCAGGATCTCCTCCCACGGCACGCCGGTCACGATGGCGGTCTGGTAATCGGAGAAACCGGCGATGCGGCTCGCGCAGAATTTCGCCATCATCTTCTGCGCCCCCTCCTCTATCTCCTTCTCGAGGTTCTCGAATGAGATGTGGGGGACGTAGAAGCCGCGCAGGTCGACCGGTTCGTTGATGACGTGCAGGATGGTCAAGCGGCTTTTGAACTGCTGCGCCAAGGCGAGCGCGTACTCGAAAGCGTGGTCCGAGCTCTCGGAAAAATCGGTGGCAAAGAGAATTTTGTCGAAGCTTCGCATCCGTCCCCCCGCAATTCAGGCAATCAGTGTCAGTGGCTGGTTTCCTTGAAGATCTTTTTCAGGATCGACTTCAGCTCGTCTATCTTGACCGGCTTGTTGATGTACTCGAAGGCCCCCAGGTTCATCGCCTCTATGTACGATTCCACGCCGCCGTAGGCGGTGATCATGATCACGTTGCTGGAGGGGTAGCTCCTGTTCAGCTCCTTCAGGAAGGTGATCCCGTTCATCTCCGGCATGTTGATGTCGGTGACAATCAGGTTGACCTCCTGCTCGCGCAGGTAGTTGAGGGCCTCGAAGCCGTTGGCCACGCTGTCTACCAGGAAACCCTCTTTGGCCAGCAAGCGGGAAAGACCGATGCGCGCATTCTCCTCGTCATCTACCACCAGTATTCGCTTGGGCTGCTTTGACAAGTTCGGCTCCGATTCGCTTATTAAGAAACGCTTCTGGGTCACTTATTAAAAACGCAGATCTGATTCTAGCACTGCCCCGCCGGGTGTCAAGCCTGGCCCTTGTCCGCCTGGGCGAATCTTTTGCGCAGCTTAACGGCGCTCAGGATCAGGTTCGCGATGATCGAGACGAAGTAGATCTCGTCGTCGGAAAAGGTCTTCATGGTGGTGCTGTTCACGTTGATCACCCCGTACACATCCTGCTTGTCGGCGATCGGGAAGGAGAGCATGGAGTTGTACTTCTCCTCCTGCAGCTCGGGGAAGTTCTTGTAACGCGGATCCTGCGAGGCGCGGGTCAGGGAGATGTGCTGCCTGTCGCGCGCCACGTTCCCGGTAATCCCCTCACCGACCCGGATCCTGATCTTGCCGATGAAGCTGGGATCGAAGCCGTAGGTCGCGGCCAGCAGGAGGTCCGCTTCGTCCATGAGATAGATGGAGCAGACACTCACCTTGAGCTGGTTGGCGATCTTGGCAGCCACGTGCTGCAGCACCTCAGGAAGGTCGAAGTCAGAGGAGACCAGCATGCTGATCTCCTCCAGCGAGATGATCTCCAGGTGCTCGCGGTTCGCCTTCTGCATGGTGAGTACCATCTTCCCCTTCTCGCTCTCGAGGAAGGGGGTGAAACCCGCCTTATGGTAAAAAGGGTTGACCGTCTTCACCCTCTCCGTGATGGTGCGGAAATCGGAGAAGCCGCAGCTGCAGCTCATCTTCACACGGTAATTGTCGACCCTTTGGCTCTTCATGACCCTGCCGCATTTTCGGCAGCGCGCTGCAAGTTGCATGCGTTCCTCTCTTTTTTATGGCCTTGCCTGCTCGCCCTTTAGCTCCACATGAGCCGGTTGTCCCGGTTCACCGAGCGCCCTGAGCGGCTTGCCGTTGAACTCCGCCTCGACAGCGCCGCCGTCACCGAGATCAAGCACAAAGGCCCGTGACCCCTTCCACTCGATGATGTCGCCGGCCTTCAGGTCGTAGCGCTGGGAGATGCTGTCGTCTATGGTGATGCTGAGCCAGCTGTCACGGTTGAAGCGAAGCCGCAGCACGACACCGCCTTGTTTGGTCGCCGGGATGGCAACAGGGGCCGGCTCGATCACCCCCGGGAGGTTCGGCTCTTGTTGCGCCGAGCTCAGCTGCTTTTGCACCGGTGCCGTCATAGGTGCCAGGACCGGTGCGGCGACCGGTGCCTGTACAGCGGGTTGGGGGGGCGCCGGTGCCTGCTCCCCGTCGGAGAAGAAGAGGGCCGCGACCGCAACGAGCGCCAGAAGAAGCCCGGGGATCAGGAAGCGGCCGTGCCCCCCGGACTCCGTCTTCTCCACGCTCTCCGTCCCCAGGGGGGGGTGGGCATTCTCGGCCTGCGGGCGCAGTGCCTGGGGGAGCCCCTGCTCGTACCTGGCCACAACCTCGTCCCCGGACAGAGACAGGTACCCTGCGTAGAGCCTCAGGAACCCCTTTATGTAGGCGACGTTGGGCAGCTTTTCGAACTGCCCCTGCTCGATGGCGACCAGGTAGCTCTTGCTGATCTTGGTCACCCGCGCGGCATCCTCCAACTGCAGAGACTGCGATTCGCGAACGCTCCGCAGGTACTCCCCGACCGGCATCTCTGCGCCGCTCTCTATATCTGGCTCAGACACGTCACCTCACCTTGAGCAGGTCCAGGTACTCCCTGGAGAGCTGCCCTATTTCGGAATCGGGGGCTATGCGGACGACTTCCTGAAAAGCGTTCCTGGCCGCCTCGGCATCCTTGATCTTCATCTGCGCCAGCCCCATGTGGTAGTGGGCGCTTGCATAGGAGTTGTGCAACTGCAGGGCCTTTTGATACTCTTCGATGGCGAGCTCGGTCTTTTCGAGCGCAAAGTAAACCCGCCCCAGATTCAGCCTGGTGCGGGGATCGTTGCCGTTTTTCCCGATGGCGGCGCGCAGCACGGAAAGCGCCCGCTGGTAATCGCCCTTGCCGAGGTAGGCCAGCCCCAGGTTGATGGCGGCGCTCTCCTGTCCCTGGTAGAAGATGTCGTCCTGCACCAGCTTGAACTGCTCGATCGCCTCATCCCACCGCTTCATCTCCAGGTAGTTCACCCCGAGGTTGTTGCGCGCCTCCGAGTAACCCCGCCGCTCGTCAAGAGCCTTCAGGTACTTGGCCTCGGCCAGGTCGTAGCGCCCCTTGCGGAAGTAGGTAAGCCCCAGGAGGTTCAAAAGCTCCGGGTCCTTCGGCGTCAGCTTCTCCGCCTCGGTTAGCTCCAGCAGAGCACCGGTATAGTTGTTCTCGGCGTAAAAAGACTGCCCCATCTGATAATGGTAGATGGACCGGTTCTTTTCGCCTTGGCTCAGGGCGCATCCGGAGGCGAGCAGCAGGACCGCAGCCAGCATGAACGGTATAGGACGGGACATAGACCTCATTTGGGAGCTGGCGGATTTCACCGGGAAAAATTAACAGATAACCGGATCGTTGTCAATGAAGAGCCCATTTGCCAAGCGGCGCCCCAGTCGGCGTCACAGCTCTCCCACCCCCTGGAAGTGGGTCATCGTCTTGAAGCTCCGGTAGCGCGATTCTATCTCCGGGTAGCTCAAGGTCTTCAGCCGGTCGAGGCTGAAGGCCTCCACGTTGAAGGATGCCATGACGGAGCCGAAGATAACCGCCTGCCGCACCCCCTCGTCAGAGACGTCGCCCGTGTTGGCGAGGTACCCCATGAAACCGCCGGCGAAGGTGTCGCCTGCCCCGGTCGGGTCGAAGACCTCCTCCAGAGGAAATGCCGGCGCAGCGAACACCGAGTGGCCGTTGAACATCAGCACGCCGTACTCGCCCCGCTTCACGATCAGGTTTTTCACCCCCATGCCGATGATCGCCTTTGCGGCACGTACCAGATTCGCTTCCCCTGAAAGCTGGCGCGCCTCCCCCTCGTTGATGATGAGGAAGTCGACCCGGCCGATCACCTTCTTGAGCGCCTCGGGCTTGGACGAAATCCAGAAGTTCATGGTGTCGCAAGCGACCACCTTCGGGTTCCTGACCTGGTTCAAGACCTCCATCTGCAGCTCGGGATCGATGTTTGCCAGGATCAGGTATTCCGCGTCGGCATAAGCCTCGGGTATCACCGGCTTGAAGCTCTCGAAGACGTTCAGGTGCGTCTCCAGAGTCTGCGCCTCGTTCAGATCGTAGCCGTAGCGCCCCTTCCAGTGGAAGGTCTTGCCCGGAACCCTGGAAAGGCCGGCGAGGTCTATGTTTCTGGAGCCGAGAAACTTTGTGTGCTCCTCGGGGAAGTCCTCCCCGACGACCGCCACCAGGTTGACATCGGTGAAGAAGCTGGCCGAGGTGGAAAAATAGGTAGCCGATCCGCCAAGGACGCGCTCCCTCTCACCGAAGGGGGTCTCCACTGAATCAAGGGCCACGGAACCGACAACGAGTATGCTCATGTATTCCTCCGGAAGTGGTGCAGGATGAGGTCAGATGCAGATACTTTGATAAAGATAAAGATAAAGACAAAGATATAGGCAAAGACAAAGGGGCGCATGCCGCCCGCGGTCGGGCCCGCCTGCCAAGCGGCGGATGCCAGGCTGAGCGGGCGCGGACCCGGACCCGCGCTTACAGGTACTTGCCGAGAATCAGCTCGAGGTTCTCCCGCGTTTCCACGGGCACGACCGAGGTGTCGCTGATGATGGCGTACTTGAGCGCTTCCCCGCAGGCGCAGCCGCGGCCTGCGGCGGCCCGCGCCACCGCCTGGCGGATGATCTTTTTGGCGGTAGCCACGTTGGACTTGATGATGGCGATGATGGCCTCCACGGAAACGTCCGCATGCGCCTCGTGCCAGCAGTCGTAGTCGGTGGACAGCGCGATGACGCCGTAGCAGATCTCGGCCTCGCGCGCCAGTTTTGCCTCGGTCAGGTTGGTCATGCCGATGATGGAAGCACCGAAGGATCGGTACAGGTGGGACTCGGCGCGGGTGGAGAAGGCAGGCCCTTCCATGCAGACATAGCACCCGCCACGGTGCACCGTACCCCCCACTTCGCCGGCGGCGGCGTGCAGGGTCTCCGACAGCTCGCCGCACACCGGATCGGCAAACTGGACATGCCCGACGATGCCGTTGCCGAAGAAGGTGTCCTTGCGAAAACCGCGTGTGCGATCGATGAACTGGTCCGGGATCACGATGTGCCCGGGGACGATCTCCTCGCGCAGGCTCCCGACGGCCGAAACGGAGATGATGCGGGTCACCCCGAGTTTCTTCATGCCGTAGATGTTGGCGCGGTAGTTGACCTCGCTGGGGGTGAAGCGGTGCCCCTTGCCGTGCCGCGGCAGGAACACCATCCTGACGCCGTCCAGCGTCCCGGTGACGTACTCGTCGCTCGGCCTGCCAAACGGCGTATCCACAGTCACCTGGGCGACGTCTGTCATCCCCTCCATCTCGTACAGCCCGCTGCCGCCGATAACCCCGATTACCTCGTTGCCCATCCGTCCCTCCAGGTCAATGGAAATTTCAGTTCAGTTGGATCTGCAGTCGCAGTCGGAACAACCCTGCTCTACCCCGTGCTTTTGGTCCAGCCTACCCTTCAGCTGCCCGCAGGCCGCGGAGATGTCGCCGCCACGGCTGGAGCGGGTGATCACGGTCACGTTCTTGTCCAGGAGGTACTTATGAAACCTGTCGATCGCCTCTTGGCTCGGGCTTTTGAAGCTGCACCCCTCGTGCTCGTTGAACGGGATCAGGTTCACCTTCGACGGGATGTTGCTGATCAGCCTGACGAGTCTTTTCGCGTCCTCCAGCGAGTCGTTGAGATCCCTGATCAGGACATACTCCATGGTGATCCAGCGCCGCGACGGGAGCGGGAACGCCTTGCAGGCCGCCAGCAGCTCCTTCAGCGGGTAGCGGCGGTTCACCGGCATGATCTCGCTCCTCACCTCGTCCGTGGTGGCGTTCAAGGATACGGCAAGGTTCACCGTTGCTCCCCGCCCGAGCTCCGCCATCTCGGGGACCAGCCCCGACGTGGAGACGGTCACCTTCCGCGTGGAGAACTGGAAACCATCCGGGTCGGTCAGGATCTGTACCGCCGGGATGACCGCAGCCAGGTTGTGCAGCGGCTCACCCATCCCCATGAAGACGATGTTGCTCACCGGCTGGTCGCGTTTCACGGCGCAGACCTGGTTCACGATCTCGGCGGTGGTCAGGTTCCTGGAGAGCCCGAAGGTGCCGGTCAGGCAAAAGGCGCATCCCATCGCGCAGCCAACCTGGCTCGAGATGCAAAGGGTGTTGCGCCCCTCGTCCGGAATCAGCACGCTCTCGACGGCGCTGCCATCGGAGAGCCGGAACAGGTACTTCCTGGTCCCGTCGCCGGAGGCCTCGACAACCTCAGGGGCGAAATTGCTGATGCAGGCCCTTTCCTGGAGCACCGCCCTGAACTCCTTGGAGACGTTGGTCATCTCCGAGAAGTCGAGCGCGTCCATCTGGTAGAGCCACTTGAAGATCTGCTTCGCGCGGAAGCGCTCCTTCCCCAGACCCGAGATGTATGCCTCGAGGCCGGACAGGGTCAGGTTCTTTATATCGGTCTTTTCCATGCTTTTTTGAATATAAAAAAGCCCTTCTAGCGAAGGGCTCTTTGTTCCTCTGGCTTTGGAGCTTAAACCAGCTCTAGCTGGTTGAAGAAATACGGGATTTCAAAGGAGGCGGATTCCTGGGAATCGGAGCCGTGCACCGTGTTCTCCTCGATGCTTACGCCCAGCGCCTTGCGGATGGTACCTTCGTCGGCGTTGGCCGGGTTGGTGGCGCCCATGAGGGTACGCCAGCCGGCGATCGCGTTCTCCTTCTCGAGCACCAGCGCGATGACGGGACCGCGGGACATGAAGGCGCAGAGGTCGCCGAAGAACGGACGCTCTTTGTGCACGTAGTAGAACCCTTCCACCTGCCCCTTGGAGAGACGGATCTTCTTCATGCCGACGATGTTGAAGCCGGCTGCCTCGATCATCTCCAGGACCTTGCCGGTTACGTTTCTCTCTACTGCGTCAGGCTTTATGATGGCAAATGTTCTTTCCATTTTTTCCTCCAGAATAATATTAATAGACGACCGTTCTAATTAGCATCCTGGCTTGCGGGTTGTCAAGCCAAATAGGCGCGGATAGGTACAAAAAAAGCCCACAGAGATCTGTGGGCTTTTTGAAACAGGGGAGACCCTGTTTCGAATTACTTGTGCTCAGCCGGGGCAGCCGGAGCAGCCGCATCAGCCGGAGCCGTAGCGGAAGACATCGGAGCCTGTGCCGGAGCAGCCGGAGCAGCCTGCTCAGCAGCCGGAGCCGGAGCCTCTTCCTTCTTCTTGCAGCCAGCAGCAAAGGACAGAGCCAGAGCCAGGCAAAGTGCCAAGGAGATCAGTTTTTTCATTGACGATATCACCTCTTTTCTTTTTAGATTTACCATTACTGCGCAAGGCGCATGGTTTTCTGTGTCACAACAAAGGCCGAATATACTAGCATTCATACAAATGTCAACAGTTTTTAAAGCAGTTCCGCGCAAAAAATTATTAACGTTCTCTACTTGCATGAATTGCGGGCCGAGATCCGTTTTAGAAGGCGCATTTACCGCACCGAAGCGGGATGCGTGCAGTCGCCAAATCCCTTGGCGGAAGCGCCCCCTGCGGGAGGTGCGACGTTTACAACGGGAGGCGGAAGGCGCGTTGCGGCTAGATCGGCACAGGCAGGGGAATCCCGGCCCAAAGCGCCCTCGGCGTCGGTTGCGGCCGCGTCAGCGAACCTAGCAGCGCCACATGCGCGGTCGCCAACCCGGCGGCAAACGACGGCAAGCATGAAGGTTAGCTCTTGTAAACAGCGAGCAAATATATTACTTTGACTGAATTAATTTCCAGCACCGGGGTATCAACCGCCGTTAAGGGGGGCTCGTGAACGAAATGCTTAATTCCACAGAGAAGAAACTACTGTTGCAGCTTGCCAGAGAAGCCATCACCTCCACCGTTGTGATGCGAAAGGCAAAAGCGCACCAAGTGACCGACCCGAAGCTGGTGGCGCCGCAGGGCTGCTTCGTCACCATCAAGCGGCAGGGGGCGCTTAGGGGTTGCATCGGCAACTTCACCTCCGACAAACCGCTCTACCTGCTGGTCCAGGAAATGGCGATCTCCGCCGCAACCAGGGACCCGCGTTTCTACCCCATGAAGGAGGAAGATCTGGCCCAGTTCGAGCTGGAGATATCGGTACTCTCCCCGCTCAGCAAGATCTCGGCTCCCGAGGAGGTCATGGTGGGCAAGCACGGCCTGTACCTGGAAAAGAACTTCTCCAGGGGCGTCCTGCTCCCGCAGGTGGCGGTGGAGCATGGCTGGGACAGGGAAACCTTCCTGAACCAGACGGCGCTGAAAGCGGGCTTGAGGAAGGACGACTGGAAGGAAGGCGCTGACATCTACGTCTTCAGCGCCGAGGTCTTTGCCGAACGATAGCCAGCCGGGAAAGCGGCCCGCACCACTTCAAGCACCTCCCCTCCCCCCGGCTCCGGATCGCCGAGGCGGCCGACGGACCTGCAGCAGATCTTCATATTTCAGACAAAAAAAGGGGGCGCAACGCGCCCCCTTTTTTCGCTTGTCCAGCTCACTGCTACATCTTCCTGCCGCCCTCTGCAGCCCACTTCTCGAGCATGTCGGTGGTGACGGACTTGGGACGCTCGATGGCGTAGCCGAGGCCGCGGTCCCAGGTGATGTTCGCCATGCAGCCCAGGGCGCGCCCTACGCCGAAGAGAACGGTGTAGAAATCCCACTCCTTGAGGCCGTAGTACCACTGGATCACGCCGGACTGCGCGTCGACGTTCGGCCAGGGGTTCTTGGTCTTGCCGTGCTCGGTCAGGACGCCCGGCGCCGTCTCGAAGATCATGGCGACCAGCTTGAACAGCGGATCGTCCTTAAGGCCCGGGGTCTTGAGGCAGAACTCGCGCTGTGCGGTGTAGCGCGGGTCGGTCTTCCTGAGAACCGCGTGGCCGTAGCCCGGTACGACCTGGCCGGCGTTGAGGGTATCCCAGAGGGCCTTGGTGACGTTCTCTTTGGTCGGCTCCGCGCCGTTGAGCTTCTTCTGGAACTCCATGATCCAGCCGAGCACTTCCTGGTTGGCCAGGCCGTGCAGCGGGCCTGCCAGGCCGTTCAGGCCTGCGGCGTAGGCGTAGTACGGGTCGGAGAGGGCCGAGTGCACCAGGTGGGTGGTGTGGGCCGAAACGTTGCCGGACTCGTGGTCGGAGTGGAGGATGAAGTACATCCTGGCCACGTCCTTGTACTGGTCGCTCTGGCCGATCATGTGAGCGAAGTTGGCGCCCAGGTCGAGGCTCGCATCGATCCCGATCTGCTTGTCGCCGCGGTATTTGAGGTTGTAGATGAAGGCGGCCAGAACCGGAATACGGGCGACGATGTCGCTTGCGTCCTCGTAGACGTACTCCCAGGCATCCATCTTGTTGAACTTGCCGCCGCTGTAGAAGGCAGCAAACTTGGACTCCTTCTGCATCGCCATGATGCCGACGGAGAGCATGACCATCGGGTGGCTGTCCCTCGGGAGGGCGCGAACGGCGGTATAAACGTACTCGGGAACCACCTGGCGGGTCTTGAACTCGGCCTCGACAGCGGCAACCTGGTCAAGGGTCGGGACCTCGCCGGTCAGCAGGAAATACCAGAAGGACTCGACGGTCGGATACTCTGAGCCGGCAGCCTTCGGCAGAGCCTCGAAGGTCTCGGGGATGGTCTTGCCGCGGAAGCGGATACCTTCCTGCGGGTCAAGATAGGAGATGTCGGTCACCAGGGATCTGATGTCGCGGGCGCCGCCGATGCACTGGCCGATGTCGACCTTGTCGATGATGACAGAGCCGAATTCCTTGGTCAGTCGGGTGATGCGGGGGCGGTGGGCCTGGATCTTCTCAAACAACTTCTCTTTTAATTGCGTCATGTGCCAGATCTCCTTTTCTGTTGGGGTTGAGGTACATACCGATTGAATTACGATCGAATCGCCCGCTGACACCGTGCCGGTCGAACATCTCGGCCGGTTGCGTTAGGAAGGTATACTGTATACAAAGATTTTTCAAATGTATACCATTGCCCTGTCGCAATTTCAACACAAAAAAATCGTGTTTTACTTTTTTGCATACATTTTAATTCAAGCTAGAGCAGTACCAGATCCTGGCTGGAGAAGGTGAGACGTTTAAGCCCCTGTTCGGACAGGTAAAAGGAGTTTTCAATACCTACGGCGCCCTCGCCGGGAAACACCAGTTTTGGTTCAAAGGCGAAGGCCATCCCGGGCCGGAGCGTCTCCTTCTCGAAGCCGCGGGCGATGAAGGGATATTCATCGATTTCGATCCCGATGCCGTGCCCTATGAAAGGGACCTGGTTCCCGGGGGTCCCCATGAAGTTCTCCGCATACCCCATCTCGCGGGCGAGCTGCAGGCAGGCATGGTAGATCCCCCCCCAGCTTCCTCCCTCGACAGCCATCTCCATCATGAGAGCCTCGATGCGGAGCATGTCGTCGTAACCGCGCCGCATGCGCTCCGAGACCGAGCCGATGGCGAAGATCCGGGTCTGGTCCGCCAGGTATCCGTCGAAGCAGCTGGCAAAGTCGACCACGACCGGCTCGCCGCGCCTGATCCTGTTGTAGCTCGCCCCGTGACCGAAGGCGGGGGTGACCCCCATGCCGCCGAGGGCGGTATTGGTGCAGGCGGGCGCTGCGGCATCCGCGCCGGCGAGTACCTGGCCGGCGGTGAGCTCGCCGTTGAATGCCCGCATCCTGAGATACCCCTGGTGCCCTTCGAGCCTCGCCAGGTGGTCGAGTTCCGCCGCGACTTCCAGCTCGCTCATCCCCTCCCGGATGCACTCCTTCGCGCGCCGGTACACCTTGTCCGCCTGGTTGCCGGCGTCCTGCATGATGTGGATCTCGTAGTGGGTCTTCACCATGCGCACGCGCCGTATCATGGGCGAGGCGTCCAAAAACTCCGCACTTGGGTAGAGGGAGAGGTATTTCCGGTAGAGGTTTACCGGGAGAACGTCGAGTTCGAGGCCGAGCCGCTTTGGGGCGCCGCAACCGTGTTCCGCAAGGAGGGTGGGAAGGTCCGTGAGCGAAGAGCAGGGATGCACCTGGGCGAGGGCGCTCTCCATGCGGGCCCGCATGTAGTCCCTGCGCACCAGGTAGATCGGCTCCCCCGAGACGGGAAGATAGAGGTGGCCGGCCTGTACGGTGCCGGTGAAATAGAAAAGATCTGCGTTTTGCACCATGATGACCGCATCGACACCCGCGGCGGCCATCTCGCTTTGCAGTTTCCTGTAGCGGTATTCCAGTTCGTTCTTCGGCGTGAGCCGCATCATCTCCTCCTTCTCTCCCCACCAACGGCTCATGAGGAGGAGAAGGAAAGATAACTCACAATCGCCCCCTCGTCAACCGGTGCGGCCAATCAGAACGAGGGGTTAAACATTCTCATCCAGTTGCAGCTCCCGTATCGCCATCTCGCGCAGCTTGAACTTCTGGATCTTTCCGCTGGCGGTCATCGGGTAGGAGTCGACGAAACGGACGTACTTCGGGATCTTGTAGTTGGCGATCCTGCCGCGGCAGAATTCCCGCACCTCCTCCTCGGTCATCCCGGACCCCTGCTTCAGCACGACGGCCGCCATCACCTGCTCGCCGTACTTGCGGTCCGGCACGCCGTAGATCTGGACGTCCGAGATCTTCGGGTGGGTGTAGAGGAACTCCTCGATCTCGCGCGGGTAGATGTTCTCGCCGCCGCGAATGATCATGTTCTTGATCCTGCCGGTGATCTTGCAGTAGCCGTTGTCGTCCATCACTGCGAGGTCGCCGGTGTGGAGCCAGCCGTCGGCGTCGATGGCCTTGGCGGTCTCCTCCGGCATCTTGTAATACCCCTTCATCACCAGGTAGCCGCGGGTGCAAAGCTCCCCCTGCTTACCCGGAGGAAGCTCCGCGCCGGTCTCGATGTCCACGATCTTCAGCTCGACGTTGGGGAGCACCTTTCCGACAGTGGAGACCTTGAGCTCCAGCGGGTCGTCGGTGCGGGTCTGGGTGATCACCGGCGAGGACTCGGTCTGGCCGTAGGCGATGGTGATCTCGCTCGCGTGCATGTCCCTGATCACCCGGCGCATCACCTCTATGGGGCAGTTGGAACCGGCCATGATACCGGTCCTGAGCGAGGTCAGGTCGAATTCGGAGAAACGCGGATGCTCCAGTTCGGCGATGAACATGGTGGGAACGCCGTGCAGCGCCGTGCAGCGCTCCTTCTCCACCGCCTGGAGCACCTTGAGCGGGTCGAAGATCTCCACCGGCACCATGGCCGAGCCGTGGGTGACGCAGGCCATGACGGCCAGCACGCAGCCGAAACAGTGGAAGAACGGTACCGGGATGCAGAGCCGATCCTTTTCGGTGAAGCGCATGCATTCGCCGATGTTGAAGCCGTTGTTCACGATGTTGTGGTGGGTCAGCATGACCCCCTTGGGGAAGCCGGTGGTGCCGGAGGTGTACTGCATGTTGATGACGTCGTGCACGGAGAGGGTCCTCTCCACGGCATCGAGTTCCGCATCCGGGACCTCGATGCCCATCTCGACGATCCTCTCGAAGTTGATCATCCCCTCCGGGGCCCCCTCACCCAGAAAAACCGCCTGTTTCAGGCGCGGGAGGGTCGCGCTGCAAAGCTCCCCGGGCTTGCTGCCGCGCAGTTCCGGAACGACGCCGGTCAGCGTCTCCACGTAGTCGGTATCCTTGAACCCCTGCACCAGGAAGAGCACGCTGGCGTCGGACTGTTTCAAAAGGTATTCCAGCTCGGCTGACTTGTAGCTCGTGTTCACGGTGACCAGCACCGCGCCGATCTTGGCGGTGGCGAACTGCAGCACCACCCATTCCGGCACGTTGTAGGCCCAGATGGCCAGGTGGTCGCCCTTCTTCACCCCCATGCTCAGGAGCCCCTTGGCAACCTGCCGGCAGCGCTCGTTGAACTCGCGATAGCTGTAACGCAGCCCCCGCTCTACGTAGATCAGCGCCTCGTTTTCCGGGTACCTCGCGGCGACGTCGTCCAGCAATGCTCCTATGGTCAACTCTATCTGTTGCGACATGGGTTACCCTCCTTCCGATATCACGGGGCGACATTTGAATAAGAAAATCAAGTTCCTAAAATAAAAAGGTTTTACCAATTATCACAGCACCCGAGGCATGTCAAGATATATGGATTGAAGGAACCCGCCCCCTGTCGCTGCCGTCCAGGCGACCGTGGCGCTGCAGAAGTTTCGGGACGGGGGCGAGACAGAGAGTGCCGCACCAAAAAGTGCTTGACAGGATTTCCGCCCAAGGTCCGAACCCTTAGCGTAAGTTGCCGGAATCATTGATACATCTTCTGTAACAACGTTACATTCCCCCTGCCCTATTTTTGTGCGATTCGCAGATGCTGCCAATTTGAAAAGGGTTTTGCCGACGTTCCACCCGTTTTCCACAACGCTATCCACAAACGATGGGGACAATGGATGGCCGGAGGAGTTTTACGCGCGGATACAGTTATTTATCGACCGGAACGGAGAGAGGCTCCCCCTCTGGCAGCGCCACATCATGTAAACGGAAAGGGAAAACGAAGGGTGTAAAGGAGTTGCCGGTGCCGATCCCGGCGCCCGGCCAAAATGAAAAAAACACGATCTTTACGGAGCCCCCCGGGCGGTGACGGGGTCGGTTTGCTATAATCCCGTGGTTCACGAAAAGTTAGGGAAAACGTAACCAGGCTGTAACATTCGACGGGCATCTTGTCAGCAGATGACAAAAGCCTAAAGAGGAGACCCATATGTTCAAGATGATGAGGAAAGCCGTGCTGGCGCTCTCCGCGCTGGCAGTTCTGACTGCAGCCGGCAACGCACACGCCGAGATACTGATCAACGGCGCCGGGGCCACCTTCCCCTACCCGCTCTATTCGAAATGGTTTGCCGAGTACGCAAAAATAGACCGGAGCGTCAAGTTCAACTACCAGTCGATCGGCAGCGGCGGCGGCATCAAGCAGATCATGGCGCAGACAATAGATTTCGGCGCCACCGACAAGTTCCTCTCGGACCAGGAGCTCAAGGCGGCCCCCGGCAAGCTGCTCCACATACCGACCGTGATGGGCGCCGTCGTTGTCACCTACAACATCCCGGGCGTCGCCAAAGGGCTGAAGCTGACTCCGGAGGTATTGTCGCGGATCTACCTGGGGAAGATAACCTCGTGGAACGACCCCGCCATAGCGAGGGAGAACGCCGCGCTGAAACTCCCCGCCAAACCGATCATCGTCGTGCGCAGGTCCGACGGCAGCGGCACCACCAGCATCTTTACCGACTACCTCTCCGCGGTAAGTCCCGAGTGGGCCAAGAGGGTGGGCAAGGGGGCTTCGGTCAGGTGGCCGGTAGGACTTGGCGGCAAGGGGAACGAGGGGGTGGCCGGCCAGATCAAGACGACGCCTTACACCATCGGGTACGTGGAACTGGCTTACGCCTTTGAGAACAAGCTCCCCTACGCCTTCCTGAAGAACAGCGCCGGGACCTTCGTCGAGCCCTCCATCGCCTCCACCTCCGCGGCGGCCGCCGGGGCGAGCAGGTCCATGCCGGCGGACTACCGTGTTTCGCTGGTGAACCAGCCCGGAAAGAACGCCTACCCCATAGCAGGCTTCACCTGGCTCCTCGTATACCAGGATCAGAAGGACAAGGCCAAGGGGAAGAAGCTGGTCGAGTTCCTGAAGTGGGAGTTGAAGCAGGGGCAGAAGATGGCGGACAAGATGCTCTACGCGCCGCTGCCGCCAAACGTCGCGGGGATGGTGGAGAAAACTGTCGGCAGCATCAGGTAACCCAACACCTCCCCCGCCCGCAGCAAGCAGCGGAGGGAGGTGGCTGGACGGCATGCCAGTAAACGGCATCGACAGCACCGGCAGTTTCCGTAGCAGCCTGGAATCGGAGAAGAACTTTGCAATCTGCGACAAATACCAATGAGACGGCGCCGGCAAGAAAGCTAAACGGCGACCTCGTCTTTCGCTACCTGACCACTTTCTTCGCCTTCAGCATCCTGGCGATCCTGGCCCTGATGCTGTTCGAGATGACCGCGGAGAGCATCCCCTCGATCAGGGCCTTCGGCTTGAAGTTCGTCACCTCAAGCGACTGGGATGCCGTGCAGGAACTCTTCGGCGCCCTCCCCTATCTGTACGGCTCTGTGGTGTCGTCGGTGCTGGCACTGGTGCTCGCCACCCCCTTGAGCATAGCCGCCGCCCTCTTCATCACGGAGATCGCGCCCAAGCGCCTGGGCGGGATGGCAGCCCCCCTGGTGGAACTTCTGGCCGCCATCCCCTCCGTCATCTACGGCCTTTGGGGGGTGCTGGTCATGGCACCGTGGTTACAGGCCACGGTCCAGCCGTTTTTGATCGAGCACTTGGGCTTCCTCCCCCTGTTTCAGGGTGCGCCCTACGGCGTCAGCATGCTGGCCGCCATATTCATACTGATGATCATGGTAGTGCCGATCATCACCTCCATCACCCGCGAGGTGCTCCTTGCCGTGCCGCAAAGCCAGAAGGAGGCGGCGATAGCCCTGGGCGCGACCCGCTGGGAAATGATCAAGATGGCCGTACTCCCCTACGGCAGGTCCGGCATCCTGGGAGCGTCCATCCTGGGGCTTGGGCGGGCGATCGGAGAGACGATGGCGGTCACCATGGTGATCGGCAACTCGCCCAACATCTCGCTTTCGCTCCTCTCCCCCGCCTACACCATGCCGAGCGTGATCGCCAACGAGTTCGCCGAAACCACCTCCAAGCTGCACGCCTCGGCCCTGATGGAGATCGGCCTGATCCTCATGGTGGTCACCCTGATCGTCAACGCCATGGCGAGGCTCCTTATCTGGAGCGTATCCAAAAGCGCCAAGGGAGGTGCGGCATGATGCACGGCATGCTCTTTCGCAAGGCGAAGAACCACCTGATGACCCTGCTGATGCTGGCGGCGACCATCGCGGTGCTGGTCCCGCTCGGGCTGATCTTCTTCCATATCTTGAAGATGGGGTTGAGCTCCCTGAGCCTCGACTTCTTCACGCAGATACCAAAGCCTACCGGCGAGACCGGCGGCGGAATGGCCAACGGCATGTTCGGCTCGCTGATCATGATCGGCGGGGCCTCGCTCATCGGTCTCCCGGTGGGGATCTTCGGCGCGATCTACCTGGCGGAGTACGGAGGGGGCAAGGTCTCCACCTCGATCAGGTTCGCCGCCGACGTCCTCTCCGGCACCCCGTCCATCATCACCGGCATGGTGGCCTATACCCTTTTGGTAGTGCCGATGAAGGGGTTTTCCGGACTGGCCGGCTCCGTGGCGCTCGCCATGATCATGATACCGATCGTGCTGCGCACCACGGAGGAGCAACTGAAGATGGTCCCCGGGTCGCTGCGCGAGGCATCGCTCGCCCTCGGGGTACCGCTTTGGCGCACCAGCCTGAAGGTCACCCTGAGAAGCGCCCTTTCCGGCGTGCTGACCGGAGTCCTGCTGGCGATCGCGAGGGTATCGGGGGAGACGGCGCCGCTGCTCTTCACCGCGCTCGGGAACCAGTTCTGGAACAGGGACATCACCCAGCCGATGGCGGCAATCCCGCTGCAGATCTTCAACTTCGCCATCGCTCCGTACGAGGACTGGCACCGGCTCGCCTGGGCCGGCGCCCTGGTGCTGGTCACCGTGATGTTCTGCCTGAGCCTGACCGCCCGCTTCTTCGGCCGGAGCAGGCACAGCGGATAAACCCATGCACCGCAGGGAACGCGAGGCACGCAACGGTAAAGGTTTAGTGGCTGACATCTTTGCACCGCTAGGAACCCCAAGCACGCTGAGGCAAAAGGCGTATGCCTTACGCTCTTTGCTCCCCCGAACGCTCTCTTCGCGTCCTCGGCGTCCCCCGCGGTGGAAAAGCAAACGCATCCGAAAAAGAGGAAAGCATGAACAACAAGGTACAACTGGAAGATGTCAACATCCATTTCGGCAAGACCCACGCGGTGCGCGACATCAACATGGGCTTCCCGGAGAACAGCGTCACCGCCATCATCGGCCCGTCGGGGTGCGGAAAGTCGACGCTGCTTCGCTCCATGAACAGGATGCATGACCTGGTTCCCTCGGCCCGGGTGACGGGGAAGATCCTGGTGGACAACGGCGACATCTATCAAAAGGGGGTGGACCCGGTTTCGATCAGGCGCCGCGTCGGCATGGTGTTCCAAAAGCCGAACCCCTTCCCCGCCATGTCCATCCACGACAACGTGATCGCAGGGTACAAGCTGAACGGGCGGACGCCGCGCGCCGAGGCGGAGGAGATCGTGGAGAGCTGCCTGAAGCGGGTCGCCCTCTGGGACGAGGTCAAGGACAGGCTGAAGACCAACGCCATGACCCTGTCGGGGGGACAGCAGCAAAGGCTCTGCATCGCGCGCACCATCGCGGTGAAGCCGGAGGTGATCCTGATGGACGAGCCCGCCTCGGCGCTCGACCCCATCTCCACCCTGAAGATCGAGGAACTGATCGAGGAACTGAAGGAGCGCTACACCATCATCATCGTGACCCACAACATGCAGCAGGCGGCCCGCGTCTCCGACTACACCGCGTTCCTGTACCTGGGGGAGCTGGTCGAGTGCGGCGAGACCAAGAAGATCTTCACCACCCCCGAGCAGAAGCGGACCGAGGATTACATCACCGGGCGTTTCGGCTAGAGCGCAGGAAGAAAACCCGATTGATTCTTCGAACATGAGGGCGCAGCTGCCATCGGCAAAAGCGGCGCCTCCCCGAAGCGGAAGCGGTGCGGAAGCTTGCAGGATCTCATCCGGCAAAGCTGTGACAAAAATCGAAAGAGAGACGGAGACCGTATGGAGAGAGAGCACTTCAGCAAGCAGTTCGATACCGAGCTGAACGAGATCAGGGAAAAACTCCTGGAGATGGGCGGCAAGGTCGAGGTCATGATCGCCAACGCCATGCAGTCCCTGGTGGAAAGGGACACCGAGCTGGCGGAGAAGACCATCGCCTTCGACCACGAGATAAACCGGCTGGAGATGGTGATCGACGAAAAATGCCTGGAGGTGCTGGCCCGCCGGCAGCCTGCGGCACGCGACCTGCGTTTCATAACGCTCGCGCTCAAGATCGTCACCGACCTGGAGCGGATAGGCGACCAGTGCGCCAACATCGCCAAACGCGCCAGGGAGCTGAACCAGGAACCCTCCCTGAAGCCGTACATCGACATGCCGCGCATGGCACAGGCCGCCTCCGACATGGTCAAGGAGGCGCTGGACGCCTTCGTGCGCGGAGACGACACGCTGGCCATCAAGGTGTGCCAGGACGACCAGTTCGTCGACGACCTGAACGAACAGATCCAGAGGGAGCTCCTGACCTTCATGATGGGGGACCCGAGCACCATCTCCCGCGCCATGAAGATCAACCACATCTCCAAGTGCCTGGAACGCATCGCAGATCACGCCACCAACGTGGCCGAGATGGTCATCTTCATGGTGAAGGGGAAGGACATCCGGCACACCATCGCCTAGGAAGAGGGTACGGGCGCTAGTAAGGGAAGTTTCGAGGGGGGCGCTTTACTGCGCCCCTTTTTTTGTCCGCACTGTCTGTGCGTGTGGGAGGAGAGGTTGCATCCTGAACCGCTTTGACAAGCTGCGGTGGTTTTGCGGAGCGTCGCCGGGGCGGACGGGGGTGACCGGCAGGCCGCCCCTCCCCTTCCTGCATCGACAGCAGGTAGCTAGAAATGCGCCGCGTGCCGGGGGGCGCCGGCCTCTTCGTGTCCCGCGCCGGCCACGGCGAACTCCTTGTGGCAGCAGCCGCAGCCGACCCTCCCTCCCGTCGCCTGGCTCCAGCGCGTGAGATTCCTGGAATCGCACCACTCGCAGTACCAGAGGTAGTATTCGCCCATTGCCATCGTCCTCATAATCGATCCTCCTTTCTCTTTTTCGAAAGAAGATAAGCGATCGACGTGACAGCGCCGTGACAAATCGGCAAAGAACGGGAAAACAAATCCCGCTAGAGCCCGTTCACCACGTTTTGCGGCACTCCGGCCAGGAAGGAGGCGATGTTTCGGGCCGTTGTCGCCATGAGCCTTTGCCGGGCAGAGAGGGTGGCCCAGGCAATGTGCGGGGTGATGATGCAGTTTCTGGCACCCAGAAGCGGGCTGTCCAACGGGATCGGCTCCTTTGCGGCGACGTCCAGCGCAGCGCCGGCGATCCTCCCGCTGTTCAGCGCCTCGGCCAGGTCGCGCTCGTCCACCAGCCCCCCCCTGGAGGTGTTGACAAGCAGCGCTTGGGGTTTCATCAGAGACAGGCGGGCCGCGTTCACCATCCCTTCGTTCTCGGCGTTCAGCGGGCAGTGCAGGCTCACCACGTCGGCTTTGGCAAAAAGTTCGTCGAGCCCGAGCCACTGCACCTCCACTCCCTGCGGCGCCACGCGGTGCCTCGGGTTGTGGGCGAGGATCTTCATCCCCAGCGCCTGCGCGATCTCGGCCACCCTCCCGCCGATCCGCCCCAGCCCCACGATCCCCAGCGAGCGTCCGTACAGCTCGGTCAGCGGCTGCGCCACCAGGGTGAAATCGGCGCTGCGCGACCACTTCCCTTCCTGCACGGCGGCGGCGTACTGCGCCACCCGGTTGGTCAGCTCCAAAAGCAGCGCCGTGGCGTGCTGGGCCACCGAGTCGCTGCCGTATTCCGGGACGTTCACCACCGCAATGCCGCGCTCGGCCGCCTTTTCCAGATCGACCACGTTGTAGCCGGTGGCGAGGACGCAGATCAGCTTCAGTTCCGGGAGCGCGGCGATGGTATCGGCGCCAAGCCTCGTCTTGTTGGTCAAAAGGACCCCGGCACCACGGGAGCGCTCCAGCACCAGCTCGTCGGGGGTCCTGTCGTGGACGACCAGCTCGCCGTGGGCCGCCACCTCATCCCAGGGGTTGTCACCGGGGTTCAGCGTGTATCCGTCCAGCACCACCATCTTCATAGCTCTCTCCCTCAGGGGACCACCGCCCCGCCCGAAACCACGAATTTCACCGCCTCCTCCACGCTCATGCCGCAATCCTGCACCTCCGACTCCTTGAAAAACAGGGCGAACCCGGAGGTCGGGTTGGGCATGGTCGGGACATAGACCACCACCAGTTTCTCGCCGTCTCGCTCCACCTCGGCCGTGACAAAGCCGACCGCCCGCACCCCGGCCCTGGGCCACTCGACGAAGACGGCCCTGCGGTAGGAGGACTTCCCCTCCTTGAAAACCTGCGTGAGCTGCTTGCTGGAGCCGTAGATCGATTTGACCACCGGGATCCTGGAGAGCACCCCGTCGGACCACCTGAGGATCCGGGTGCCGATCACGTTGGTGGCCAGCACACCGGAGAGGTAGATCACGACGAAGCCGGTCAGCATGCCGAGCCCCGGGATGTGGTAGTGGTTGTCCACCAAAGCGCCCAACAGCGAGTCGAGGTACGAGCCCAGGATGCCGTCGGCGAAGTTGAACAGGAACTTCAGTATGAATATGGTGATGCCGACCGGGACCACGACGAACAGTCCGGTGATGAAGCGCCCCTTGAAGTGCCTGGCTACTTTTTCCATTGTGCCTCCGATTCAGGTTCCGGTTGGGTTATGCAACAAAAGCTGTCGCAGTGTCAACGGGTTTCGGAGGGGGAGCCGGCGAGCTGCTGCGGGAAGCTCCCTCCCCTGCAGTTCGTTCACCTTGCGCGGCAATAGCAGTTGACAACTACACCTGCAAAAACTACATTATCAGGTTGCAAATATCAGACATTTTCTTCGAACAAAGGCTCCCCCAGATGTCCAAAAAAGTTTTCGCCATATCGGCCGCCGTCTCCACGCTGCTAGCGCTACTTTTCCTCGTCCCGATGCTCGACAAGGAGGAAAGGGCCCGCAGGAGCGAGGCCGAATACCTCGGGATGTTCGAGGAGGTAGTGCAGATCGTCAAAGAAAGCTACGTGGACAAGGTCGACGACAAGAAGCTGATGGCAGGCGCCATCAACGGCATGATGGCGGCGCTGGACCCGCACAGCAGCTACCTCCCGGCCTCCGACTTCTCCGAGATGAAGGTTCACATCGCCGGCGCCTTCGGCGGCGTCGGCATTGAGCTCGACATGCAAAACGGCAGGCTCATGGTCAACGCCCCCATCGAGGACACCCCCGCCTACCGCGCCGGGATCATGGCCGGCGACCATATCTGGAAGATCGACGGCAAACCGACCCGCGATCTCGCCATCAACGAATGCGTGAGCAGGATGCGCGGCACCCCCGGCACCTCGGTCGCCCTCACCATACTTCGGGAGGGGAGCGCCACCCCCCTCACCTTCCGCCTGGTCAGGGCCGTCATCAAGACCAAGAGCCTCAAGGGGAGGCTTCTGGAGCCCGGGTACGGCTACGTCCGCATCGCGGAGTTCCAGGAACGGACCGGCGAGGACTTCGAGAGGGCCTTGAAAACGCTCGCCGCCGACAACGGCAAGCAGCTCTCCGGTCTGATACTGGACCTCCGTTTCAACCCGGGGGGGCTGGTGGACCAGGCCTACCGCGTGGCGGACCGATTCATAGGGGAGGGGCTGTCCGACGGGGTCATCGTCACCACCAAGGGGCGCGAACCCTCCTCCGAGCGCAGCCTCACCGCGCTCATCGGGGAGAAGGAGCCGAACTACCCCATGGTGGTGCTCGTCAACGGCGGCAGCGCCAGCGCCTCCGAGATCGTGGCGGGAGCGCTCCAGGACCACAAGCGCGCCGTCATCATGGGGACCCAGAGCTTCGGCAAGGGGAGCGTGCAGTCGATCATGACCCTGGACAACGGCGACGGACTGAAACTCACCACCGCGCGTTACTACACCCCCAGCGGCCGCTCCATCCAGGCCAAGGGGATCACGCCCGATATCGTGGTGGAGTTCGCCTCCAAGCCCGCCGGCACCAGGGATAAGGGCAAAGACAACGGCCACGAGCTGGAGATCCGGGAGCAGGACCTTGAGGGGCACATGGATCAGGCACCGCAGCCGCCTCGCCCGCTCCTTCCTGCCGCGCCGAAGCAAAAGGGAAGCGCCAAGGAGCTGAAGGAGCAGGAGCTTTTGAAAGACGACAACCAGCTTGCCAGGGCCCTCGACCTGCTGAAGGGGGTCAACGTGCTGAAGACCGGCGGGATGCGTTGACGGACGGGATGCAACGCTCCAGCCGCACTCGTCCCAACCTCCTGGTCATCCTCGGGGCCACCGCCTCCGGGAAGACCAGGCTCGGCGTGCAACTCGCCGGGCGGCTAAACGGCGAGATCGTCTCGGCGGATTCGCGCCAGGTCTACTGCGGCATGGACATCGGCACCGGCAAGGACCTGCACGAGTACCAGGGTATCCCCTACCACCTGATCGATGTGGCCCAGCCGGGCCACGAGTTCAACCTGTTCCGATTCCAGCGCCTCTTCCTGGACGCCTTTTCCGAGATATCCGGCCGCGGGGTGCTCCCGGTCCTGGTCGGCGGGAGCGGCATGTACCTCGACTGCGTGCTGCGCGGCTACCGCCTGACCGAGGTCCCTGAAAACCCGGAGCTCAGAGCCGAGCTCGCCTCACTCTCCATGCCGGCACTTATCGAGCGCCTGACGAGCTCCAACCCCAAACTCCACAACAGCACGGACCTGACCGAACCTCCCCGCTTGGTGAGGGCGATCGAGATCGCCGAGTACCGGGGCGGCGACAGCCGGCCGTGGCCCGACATGGTGCCGCTTACCATCGGCATCCGCTGGGAGCGCGCCCTTTTGCGCGAGAGGATCACCAACAGGCTCAGGGAGCGGCTTGCGGCAGGCATGATCGAGGAGGTCGAGCGGCTGCACGCCTGCGGCACCACCTGGGAGCAGCTGGAATTCTACGGCCTCGAGTACCGTTACCTGGCTCGTTACCTGAAGGGGGAGCTCTCCCGCAACGACATGTTCCAAAAGCTCAACAGCGCGATCCACGACTTCGCCAAGAAGCAGGAGAACTGGTTCAAGAGAATGCAGAGCCACGGCACCGCGATCCACTGGGTGGAGGGGGCCGGGGACCCGCTGGCCCAGGCGCTCGAGCTGGTCGTCGGGGCGGGGCTTCCCGCAACCGGGCAACTATGAAAAAGGACCGCCTGCGGAACTATCTCGCCGGCCGCGCCATCGGCCTCCCCTTCAGGCTTGAGGGTGAGCCGGGGCATGGCTTCGCAGGGTGCGTCGTGATCCCCGCGCTCGGCGAATCGCAGCGTCTCTTCTCGACGCTCTCCTCGCTCGCCGCCAATCCCCACTGCCAGCTGGAGCGTTTTCTGGTCGTCGTGGTCGTGAACCACAGGGAGGATGCAGATCCTGCCGACCGGCTCGACAACGCCCTGACCCTGGCCGCTCTCAGGAGGCTCGACACCCCGCTGAGGCTCGCCTTTGTCGATGCGGCAAGCCCGGGGCTGGAACTTTCCGCCGCGACGGGTGGCGTGGGGCTCGCCCGCAAGATCGGCATGGACCTCGCGCTGCCGCGGCTCGCCGAGGGCGGCATCATCGCCTGCCTCGACGCCGACACGCTGGTGCAACCGGACTACCTGGAGGCCGTCAGCGCCCACTTTGCCGGCTCCCGGGCCGGCGGCGCGGCCATCCCCTTTTGTCACCAGCCCGGAGACACCCCTGCCGAGGAGCGGGCCATCATGCTCTACGAGCTGTTCCTGCGCCACTACGTACTGGGGCTGGAACAGGCGGGCTCCCCCTGGGCCTTCCACAACGTCGGATCGGCCATGGCCTGTTCGGCCCGCGCCTACCTGAAGATGGGGGGGATGAACAGCCGCCGCGCCGGCGAAGACTTCTACTTCCTGCAGCAGCTGCACAAAACCGCAGGCATGGCCCGGCTCTCGGGCACCACGGTGCACCCTTCCGCCAGGAGCTCGCACCGGGTCCCGTTCGGCACCGGGAAAAGCATCGCCCGCATACTGGAGCAGGGGGAAGCCGCGCAGACCTTCTACCGCGTGGAGTGTTTCCTGATCCTGCGGGATTGGCTGAGGCTCGTCGAGGCGGGAGCGGCGCTTTCGGGAAGGGAACTCCTGGCGCAAAGCGAAAAGGTGCACCCGCAGCTCGCGCTCTACCTGGCGCAGGCGGGACTCGAGCAGGTGTGGGAGAAGCTGCGCCAAAACGCAGGCAACGCCGGGCAGTTGCAGTCGGCCTTCCACGGCTGGTTCGACGCGCTGAAGACGGTGCGCCTGGTGCACCACCTCTCCCTTTGTTATCCGCGCTGCGCCGCCTCCCAGGCCCTGCCGCCGCTCCTTAAGCTGAGCGGACTCGGCATTTTCCAGGAAGAGCAGGCGCAATTGAAACTACTCAGACGCGTGCAAAACGCCGTCACATAATAATTGACGTATCCGGTGTGGTATGCTACCAAAGAATGGCGAACAGGTTTACGCTTGTTTCATTTTGCAGCACCGGCAGCCAGGAGGAGAGCGATGTTTTCACGACTGAAATCGGACATCAAGGCGGTTTTCGACAGGGATCCTGCGGCAAGAAGCTTGCTCGAAGTGATCTTCTGTTATCCGGGACTGCACGCCATCTGGTTTCACAGGATCTCGCACTGGTTGTGGAGAAACGAGCTGTGGTTCCTTGGCCGGCTCACCTCCCACATCGGCCGTTTCATGACCGGCATCGAGATACATCCGGGCGCCACCATCGGCAAGGGGTTCTTCATAGATCACGGCATGGGCGTGGTTATCGGTGAAACGGCAGAAATAGGCGAGAACGTCACCCTCTACCACGGGGTCACGCTGGGCGGGGTGAGCTGGGAGAAGGTGAAGCGCCACCCGACCCTGATGGACAACGTGGTGATCGGCTCGGGCGCCAAGATACTCGGCCCCTTCACGGTCGGCAGGGACAGCAAGGTCGGCTCCAACTCGGTCGTGGTCAAGGAAGTCCCCCCCAACTCCACGGTGGTCGGCATCCCCGGCCGCGTGGTGATGGCGACCGAGAAACCGCAGGAGCGCATGGACCTGGAGCACGGCAAGATGCCGGACCCGGAGGCAAAGGCGATCTCCTGCCTCTTCGACCAGATCCGGGAGCTGGAGAGAAAATACAACGCCCTCGCCGCAGACCACGAGCAGCTGAAAAAGAGGCTCGGGTAAGGGCGATTTGCCGCAGAAGCGCGGAGCACGCGAAGAAAAACAAAAGGAACCAGGGGGACGCTGATCCGGTCTGAAAAGGCGGGATGGGAAAGCGTCCCTTTCTTTTGGCGTTGATCTATCCGCTCCGATCTGATAAATCTCCCTCCCATCCGCCACCTTCCGCCATGCATTCCGCCGTAAAGGACTTACACGACCAGATGACCAAGAAAATCGCCATCACCACCCTTGGCTGCAAGATAAACCAGTTCGAATCCGCCGCCATGACCGAAGCGCTGGAGCAAAACGGCTACAGCATGGTCCCCTTCTCGGAGAGCGCCGACATATACGTGATCAACAGCTGCACCGTGACCGCCAAGACCGACGCCGAGTCCCGCCGGCTGATCAGGCGCGCCACCCGCATGAACCCCGAGGCGCGCGTCGTCGTTACCGGCTGCTATGCGCAGATGAGCGCCGAGGAGCTCTTGAAGCTCCCGGGAGTGAACCTCATCCTCGGCAACAGCGAGAAGAAGGATATCGTCGGCTTCGTGAAGGGGCTGGGCGATGAGCCTCAGGCGGTGGTAAGCGACATTTCGCTGGAGAGGTCCGGAGAGAGCACGCCGCTTGAGAGCTTCGCGGAGCACACCCGGGCCTTCCTCCAGGTGCAAAACGGCTGCGACGCCCGCTGCGCCTACTGCATCGTCCCCTACGCCCGCGGCGCCAGCAGAAGCGTGGCGTTAAAGGAGGCGCTGGACGGCATGGCGGCATTTGCCGCAAAGGGTTTCCAGGAGATCGTGTTGACCGGGATACACCTGGGCGCGTACGGCCTCGACCTGGAGCCGCCCACCGACCTGATGGGGCTCATGGCCCAGGCCGAGGAGCAAGCGCTGGTAAAGCGCCTCAGGATCGGATCCGTAGAGCCGACAGAGGTAGCGCCGGAGCTGGTGCGCTTCATGGCATCATCGAGCATCGTCTGCCCTCACTTGCACCTGCCGCTGCAAAGCGGCTCGGACAGCGTGCTCGCCCGGATGAACCGCGGCTATGACACCAGGCTTTTCCGCGAGGTGGTAGAGTCGCTCTTCGCCGCCATGCCCGAGGTCTGCATCGGCTCCGACGTGATAGCCGGATTCCCGGCGGAGACGGACGAGGAGTTCGAGGAGAGCTACCGTTTCATCGAGTCGCTCCCGCTGGCATACCTGCACGTCTTTCCCTTTTCCCAGCGGCCCGGTACCCCGGCTGCGACGATGACCCCGCAGGTCCACTCTCGGACCATAAAGGAGCGGGCGGAAAAGCTCAGAATGTTGTCGGAAAAGAAGAAGCGCGATTACGCGGCGGGATTCGTGGGGCGGGAACTGCAGGTCCTGGTACAAAGGGACGAGGGGGGCCGCAAAGGGCTCTCCAGGAACTACCTCCCAGTAGTGATAGAAGGGGGGAGCGAAGGGATTGTCAACCGGGAAGTCACGGTGGCGATAACCGGAGCAAAGGGGGGCGAACTTGTCGGGAGGGTGGCAGGCTAGACGGTAAAGGTGAAGGTGGCACCCTTGCCAAGCTCGGCTTCTGCTAGCACCTTCCCGCCGTGACGGCTGATGATCCTTCTGACGATGGCGAGCCCGATACCCCTGCCGGGAAACTCGTCCTGGGCATGCAACCTCTGGAACGGGGAAAAGAGCTTGTCGGCATACGCCATGTCGAAGCCGGCCCCATTGTCCCTCACCGCGCAGGCAAGGCGTCCCTCCATCTGGGTGGTGAGAAACTCGACCCGCGCATCCTCCCGCTGCTCGGTGAACTTCCAGGCATTTCCCAAAAGGTGCTCCAGCACCACCTTCAGCAGCCGAGCATCCCCGCGCACCACCACCCCTTCAGCCACCTGGAAATCCACCTGACGCTCCGGCTGCGAGCCTGCCAGCTGGGCGCCGACTTCCTGCGCGAGGGCGCTCAGATCGACGCTCTCCTTGACGATCTTCCCCCTGGTGTGGCGGGACAGCTCCAGCAGGGCGTCGATCATGTCCATCATGCGGCGGCTGGATTTCCTGAGGCGGTCCAGGTACTCCCTCCCCGTCGTGTTGAGTTTCGCGGCATACTCGTCGATCAGGGCCTGGCTGAAGCCGTCGATGTGCCGCAAAGGGGCGCGCAGGTCATGCGAGACGGAGTAGCTGAACATTTCCAGCTCCCGGTTGGCTGCCTCCAACTGGGCGGTACGGTCCACAACACGCCGTTCCAGCTCGCTGTTCAGCCTCAACAAGCTCTCGTTCGTCTCGGACAACTCCCTGACCTTCTCCTCCAGTTTCCCAGCGACCATCTGGCTGTAGTTGCGCAGAAAATCCTCCTCGCGCCACTGCTTCGCTTGGGCCTCCCCCTCCACGGTCGACTCCGCCGCCAGCAAGCTGCCGACCTCCTCCCATAGTTCGTCGGGACGCTTAGGCTTCTCCAGGAACGCCAGGGCGCCCAGCGCGGCCGCAAGTTCAGCCTCCTTGCTCCCGGTGTAGACGGCCGAATAAAAGATGAAAGGGATCGATCTCAGTTCGGTGAGTTTCTTCAACTCGTGGAGGAACTGGAAACCGTCCATGATCGGCATGAGGCAGTCCGAGATGATCAGATCCGGTCTCTCGGCTGCTGCCAGCTCCAGTCCCTGTTTGCCGTTGGAGGCCTCAAGAACCTGACAGCCGTGCCACTCGAAGTTGTAGCGGATGATCTTGCGATCGTTGCGGGAATCATCGACGACTAGCACCTTCATCGCTACCCCCTGATGCCTGCCATGGCGTTAGGAGAAACCGCGGCCCGTCCGCGTCCATCATCGTTCCCCCCCCACGGCAACCCATCCTGCACCGAGCGACCCGCAAGAGTAACCGCAGGTGAATGGAGCATCAGGTTATACGCCGAGCAAACGCCCCTTTCCAGCACCGGGATTGAAAGCGTAGCCGGGCGAAACATAAGCAAATGCTAAGAATCATACCAATGGGGCTATGATTTGCAATTCACAAACTCCCGTCGGCCAAGCGCAAATCAAGGAGGAATTAAAGAGGTTATGGAGAGGGGAAGGGGTGATGAGGGACCAACCGGTAACCGGCGGTGGAGTCGGCGGCGCGCCCTACCCGCCCCTCCCCGGGGGGGGAGAGGGCGGGGTTTCCGAAAGGGCGCATCAGGAGGATGTTGAAGCTGTGTCGTCGCGGGAAGAGCCTTTACCCGGCAAGACGGTCCAGCAGATCGGCTACACGCTGCACGTCGGCCAGATCCTTGAACTCCCGGTAGCCGTCGACACCATCGGGGTCGAGCCCGCGGTAGTAGCGGGGACGTTTCGCCTTCAGCCCGGCCAAAAGCTTGCCCGTCGCGTAATCCTCGGTCCCGGTCTTCTCGGCGGAGAATTTCAGCTGCATCACGATGCTGAAGCCAAGCTGGAACAACCGCTTCAACTCCTCATCGACCAGGATTTTTGCCGCCCTCTGCTCGTCTCCTGAAGACAACTTCTCCAGGGCTATGTTCACGTAGCCGCAGACGCGGTGCAGGACGCCAAGCATCGAATCCGGCTCGTGAAAAGCGCTACCCTCCGCTACCAGCGCCGTGTTGACCAGGTAATTCAGCTCCTGGAGCAGTGTCGGCTCATCGGCAAGCGCGAGGGCTCTGAAAAAGAGGGTGTGCCGATCAGGGGCAACCGGCATCAGTTGCCCCCCCTCCCCTGCCGGTGAGTGCACCTTGCCGCCGCTCAGCTGGAACTGGTCGGGGTTCACGCGCGCGTAGATGGAAAGTGCCTCCTCATAGGGAGGAAAGCCAAGATCCTGCAGCCTTCCGTTGCGAAACCGCTGACACTCCTCTTCCAGTTCCAGGTCCACGTCCCCCTTGATCCCCTCCATGAGCGCCGTGTAGAGCGGGTTGTCCAGCTTGACGAGCATGGACAGGAAAGATCCGATCAGTTGGCTGTGCTTGGGGTTCTTGAAGGTGAGCATGAAAACGCCATCGAAGGTGTGGTCATAATCGGCCAGACGCTCCTCGTCATTGGAATGGTCGCCTATGCCCCCTCCGACCACCAGCTCGCGCCCCAGCAATAGCTGCAAAATTTCATAATCGACATGCTTCAACAGCTCATGAATCCGCGGTTCTCCCCCCTCCATGAAATGGGCGAGCCAGTGACACGCCTTCTCCTCTGAAAAGGTCCACCCGTCCCAAAGCTCCATGTCCAGGATGAAGACGCACTGCTCGGCGGAGGCGATGCGCAGCAGTTCCAGCGCATCAGCCTCCCCGATTTCCTTCATGAGCCAGAAAAACTCCTGAGGCTCAAGTGCGGAGGTGAGTTTCTTCGCCTCCGGATCGGCAAGGATCAGGTCCATCTTCTCCTTCGCCGCAACTGTTCTGAGGTATTCGCTCTTTTGTTTCAGGGGCAGGGCCTGGAAATCTGCTTCGCAAAGCCTTGCCGCTGCCATTTTTTTGTCTTCAACGATCGCCAATATACTACTCCTTGTCTAAGAACTGCTGGAAACCGTTCTATGTTCTATGTTCTATGTTCTATGTTCTATGTTCTATGTTCTATGTTCTATGTTCTGCGTAATGTTTTACAGTAACAGCGGTTTAGAGTATTCCCTCTCTTATCGCCTTCTTGTAGCCGCAGCTTCTGTGCAGCCACTTCAGTTCCTTTACCAGTTCCGGGGTCAGCTGGACGCACTCGGGGAAGATCTTGAAACGCTTCTTGTATATCTTGCAGCGCCTGGTTTCGATATCGAGATAGCGACACGGGGTCGAGGTGAACAATATCCGTCCGTCTTCCTCCTCGATCTTCTCGAAACAGCAGAGACCGCACTGTTCGCAAATGGCTTCCCATTGCTCTTTATCCATTTCCGCACCAGTCATCGCCGCTATCTCCACAAAAGATTTTATCTTTATCTTTATCTTTATCTTTATCTTTATCTCAACCTCAACCTCGCCTTCCTACTCCCCGGCCCCCAGCGGGATGGTGATGCTGCCGTTGCTGCCGTTGAATCTGACGCTGTCCTCCATGATACGTTCCACCTTTAAACCATCCACAGTGCCGCCTTGCCGGACTGGACGTCCATTCACCATGGCGAAACTGGACTCGCTGTCCCCTTGCCATGCGATCCCGGTCACCCGGATCTCCCGACGCTCCTCCCCAGGGACGACCTCCTGGGACTGCAGGGCGGGAACCGGTGTCGCTACCGCGGTTGCAACCGGTACGGCAACAGGGCGGGGTGTCGCCGCCTTAGCAACGGGAATCGCAGGAACTCCATCCGCCTTTGCCGCCGGTTTAGGAGCCGGAACTGATTCACCCCTAAGGAGCGGCGTTTCCACCTTCTGTGAGACCGGCGCTGATTTGGCAGCCGGCGCGGCAGCGGGCGCTGTAGATACCGCTGCCGGCGGCGCGACTACTGCGGGGGGATTGACGGCCTTAGCAACGGACGGGGCGGTTTTGGCTGGCGATGGCGATAAGCCGCCCATGACCGCAAAAGTAATAAACGACGCAACGGCTGCGCCACCAGCCGCCCAGGCAGGGATCAGCCAAACCGGCCTGCGCTCGCGCCTTCTTGCCAGTCCGCTCGCGCCTCCGGGCCGTTTCGAGTTTTGCGATTCCTCCACCTTCTCAAGCGCCTTCAGTATCGAACTCATAAAGCTCCTTTGGCCAGTATAGATATCATTTCCGCCAGCGCGGCAGATGTCCGACGATGCGCCTTAAGAGCCTAGCTGCCATCCCATAAGGTGTCCTGCCGGCCACTTCCGAAACGGCCTGTGCCGCCATGGCTCCGGTGATGATACGGCTTTCCTGGGTGAACCCGATCAGCAGCGCACGATCGCAGACCACGTTCACAAGCCTTGGGACTCCTCCCGAAAAACGGAATATCCGCTTCAAGGCGGGGGCGGAAAACTGGGCGGCGCGATAGCACCCTGCCAGTTCCATACGATGATCGATATAACGCTCCATGCTGTCGAAATCCATCGGCGGGAGGTGGTAGCGCACGGTGATGCGCTGATTCAACTGCCTGAGTTCCTCGCGGGCCAGCACAAAGAGCAGCTCCGGCTGGCCGGAAAGCACAATCTGGATCAGCTTGTCAGTCTCCGTTTCCAGGTTCGAGATCAGGCGGATCTGCTCCAGCACCTCGGGGGAGAGGTTCTGCGCCTCGTCCATGACCAGCACCACGCTGCGCCCGGCAGCCTTTTGCTCCAGCAGGAAGTCGTTGAGCGCCTGCAGCAGATCGACCCGGCTCTCGCTTTCATAGGAAAGTCCGTATTCGCGGTTCACGCTCTTCAGGAGTTCCAGCGAAGAGAGGCAGGGGTTGAAGACGAGAGCCGTGCGGTGTCCGCTGCTGTCGAGACGGTTCAAAAACGTGCGCAGCAAGGTGGTCTTGCCCGTGCCTACCTCCCCGGTCAACTCCACGAATCCGACATGGTTATCCACCGCGTACACCAGGTGCGCGAGCGCCTCCCGGTGGTGATCGCTCAGGAAAAGAAACCGCGGGTTGGGAGTGATGGTGAAGGGGCTTTCCCGAAAGCCGTAGAATTCACAGTACATGGCGGGCGTGCGTCCTTTGTGCGGTTGCGGTAATCGGCCAGTGAATATAGCGCGAATCATGCGAGAAATAAAGGGGAAAGGGGAAAATGCATATTTACCGCAGAGGACGCGGAGGGCGCTGAGAAAACAAAACTGATGGTAACTTCTATTACCGCAGAGGACGCGGAGGAACGAGAAGAAAAGCTTCTCTGCGTGCTTCGCGTACTCTGCGGTCAAGTGCCTTTACCCTGGGAAAGGTCTCTCCGCGTACTCCCCGCTCTCGGCGGTGAGTGCCTTTCCCGGTACTGCCTGAAGTACTCTGCGCACCGCTTCGTCTATACCTAACTGGCTGGTGTCGATCACAAGCTCCGGGGTATGCGGCTCTTCGTAAGGACTGTCTATGCCGGTGAAGAGAGGTATCTCGCCTCTCCTTGCCTTGCGGTACAACCCCTTGGGATCGCGCGCCTCACACACTTCAAGGGGACATTTCACGAAGACCTCGATGAACTCCCCAGGAGCGAAAAGCGCGCGGACCCGGTTCCTGTCGTCGCTGAAAGGGGAGATCAGGGCTGCAAGCACGACGATGCCGGCATCGGTGAACAACCTCGCCACCTCCCCGACGCGCCTGATATTTTCCCGGCGCTCCGCCTCGGAAAATCCCAGGTCGCGGTTCAGACCGGCACGCAGGTTATCCGCGTCCAGGACGTACGTGTACCACCCCATGCCAAAAAGCCTTTCCTCGACCAGGTGAGCCAGGGTTGATTTGCCGGAACCGGACAATCCGGTGAACCAGAGGAGCGCAGAGCGGTGACCGTTTCGTTTCTGATAGTCGACCATGGTCAATCGGCGCTGGTACGCTGTCAGGTTGTCGAGTTTTCCCATTCGATTCCTCCTCCATGCAAAGCTGTTCACGCAAAGACGCAAAGACAAGCGGCGGCCAAGACATTCGACTTGGGATGCAGGGGATGCAGGGGAGTGCTGAACAACCCGGAAATATTAACTTATTTAAATATAAAAAAGGGGCGGGTCGGTCGGCGGATCAAAACTTGTGCTTGAGACCGATCTGCAAAAGGGTATTGCTATCTGCCTCCCGGGCATAACCCACTGAGACTGCCAGATCGGTACGCTCAGACAATTGGGCGAGAGCCGTCGCTTGATAATTTTCCCAGTTGTATTTCACCGGGAAGTCCTTTCGCAGTTGCTCGTATGACAGCGTCAACTTGGCATTTTCAAAGTTGTATCGTGCCTGCAGGAACAGATCCTCTGCATCGGACCCGACGTAGTGACCGATGATCCGCCCTTCGTAGGTATACCCTTGCGTGTAGATGTGATGCCTGTACCACATGCCCTTGTAATACGAATCCTGATTGCTGGAATACTCTGCCAGCAGCTCGAGATTATCCAGGTTGAGTACGTGGGGCAGGTAAAGCCCGAAAAGCCAAAACCACTTGGCGGGAAAACGGTTTCTCTGATCTTCACCGGTCGCGTCAAGATAAAGTGTCACAGGCTGTCTTTGCCACGGTACAACCACCTTGGCGTCGAATCCGGCTCGCTGGTCACCCGGTTCGCCGGCCTCGTTCTCTCCGATGATAAGAACGCTGTCAAGGAAAGCAGGAACATCTTCATCTCGCCCCTCTCCGCCGTACAGGGCGGTTTTAGAGAGGCCGAACTCCAACCACGGGGCAGGCTTCAGGTCCAGCCTGATGCCGTTCAGGATCGGCCTTCTTACGTCGCTGCGATCGTTTTCCAACCGGGTGATGAAGAAGGTACCCCGGACACCGACACCGAAGGGAAAGTAGGGAACGCTGTTGGAGATCTTCAACATGGTTAACGGCTCGGCGTTGGTGGAAAGGAGGATGGCACCGTTTCGCCCGGGCCCCCACCACGCGCTCTCTTTCCCGAGCATGAACTCCTCTCTGCCGACGTTCGCCAGCAGGTAGGCTTTTTGAAATGAGAAGTCGGTGGCATCCTCGTATAGATCCAACTCCGGCTTGATCGCCCCGCTGAGATAACGGCTGTCGAAACGACTGGTGAGACTGGCGGAGATGTTGCTCCCCCTCCTGATTTCGACACCGTCCCTGTTCTTCTGAGCAAAAAAACCTTGCCTGTCACTGTAGGAGTACTCGACAGTGGCGGTATCTGCAGGCGTAAGATAGGCGAAATCGCCGTCAAGCTCCTTTCGAAACTCCCTCTGAAGGCCGCGGAGAACTGCTGCCACGCGGGAAGAACTGTCGCTCCCGCTACGGTCGAGAGCCTCCCTCGTCAGCCTGGCACCTTCACTGCGCGAGATGGGGAGAGTAGCCAGTTGGCTGGTGACGATCAACCCTTCTGCTTCGAGAAACCTGAAATCGTCGTTGAACGTGCTGTCGACAGGGAGATAGGTACCGGCATGGACCGTAGTGCATACCAGAAACAGCAGCAGAAACGATAAGGCAGCGGACAATTTCATGCTTGTGGGCGATACGCACAACGGCAAGTGGCCGGGTAGATGGCAGAATCGGACAGGCACTGACGTCTTGTGACCGGCTGATTGGCATAACTTCTTAAGAAGTTGGCAACGTTCAAAGCTATGAGAGAAAAAACAAAAATACTTGCGACACCGAACATATCCACCCCCGGATCAGTGAATCCCAGCAAGGACAAGCAAAATATTACATCAAATTAACGAAAGAGACTTTAGCACCTGGAACTTTAAAAATCCAACATAAAATTCACCATGACAGACACGGATCAATTTTGTGCAAGTGCGGATTTATTGATAGCGTTTGGCAAGGCTTTAGCGGAAAGACAGGGAGGAAATTTCGGATAGCAAAGGAAACGGGCCAACACCCAATTGATGCCGGCCCGTCTACGAGTTTGAATCTTAAATGTTCGATTTTTCTTTGCGCCTTTGCGGCTTTGCGCGCGAGGAATTCAGTACTTATACGAGATCTCCGCTCGGAAGAGCTGGTTATTCCTCGCCTCCCCTTGCCTCAGCTCTACGTTATCGATCCACTCATGCCCGTACATAAGAAGCGCGCTCCAATCCCCCTGCAAAGGTACGGTCCAGAAAGCGCGCAGCGCATCCTTGCGCTCGACCGCTTGCAGGATGCCGCCGGCGTCAAACCTCCCGGATGCGTCTACGGTCATGCGGCCGTAATCCCCCCGGGTAGTATGGTAAGCCTCCAGGGCCAGGTTGTTCTTCACCGAGAACCAGTGGCTGTAACGCAGGAACCATTCCTGGGCCGCCCCGCCCTGGGAGTGGCCTACAGGCAAATCGTGGTAAATGTACCCACTGGGGAAGGTGCCGTTGGCGTACAGAATCTCGTTGCCGCGGAAATATTCGAAGCGTAGATCATCCCGGCCGCTATCGCTCAGGTTCGGCAGGTAAACCCCGGCGACATAGCTTTCCACGATGGGCCAGAAGGCGGCCGCGTCCTCGCCGGAGAACTCGCCGTAGAGCTCGCTGTTTCTCAGCCAGGGTAGCCTGAAGCGGAGGTCCACCCCGGCAAGGGTGTTCGAGTTGTCCTGACTCCACCCGCCTATCAGGCCGCGAGCTATGTCGCCAAAACCGTTGCTCACGCCCGGACCGCCTACCTGGCGCCCCAGGTTGATGCCCAACTCCATGTTCTGCGTAGGCTTCATGGCCAGCTTGGCGGCAAAGAAGTAAGGTTTCCTTTCCTCTCCTTCGATCACAGTCCTTTCGAACTGGGAAAAGATCAGGGTGTACTTCAGGTCCCAGAGATACTTGCTGGAGAGGGGCTCGGGGCTGGAAAACTTCACCTGGTCGAAGTTGCGGGCGTTGTTGGTGAGGGTGATGGCGCCGCGGTATCCCGGCCCCAGCCAGCTTTCGTCGCGGCCAACCTCAAGTTCCAGCCCCTTCCCGCCCAGTTTCAGGTATCCCCTATTCAGGCGCAGTCTTGCCTCGTCCGTCTGCTCCGACCAAAGGAGCATCGGTTCCACCAGCACGGCGGCCTTGCCCCCCAGGTAAGCCTCGGCGCTGCCCCTTAGCTCCAAGTTCGAGCCCGAGCGGTAGAGCACGCCGTTATTGTTCTCCAGAAGCGGGGTTCCCTCGAAACCGCGTTGCTGAATCGGAAAAGGGTAAGCGGTGGCAGGTCGCAGGCCGCTGCCGATACCGAAGACACCGTCGTGACCGGGGTCGTGCACCGCACGGAAATAGCTTCTGGGACTGCCGTCCAGATGAACGTAACGAAGGCGCGCAGCAGCAAGCGGTTCAAAATCGAAAGAAGGGCTCGTCCCCGGGGCGCCATAGAGCGCAGTTTCACGGGGCAACAGCTCCTTAAGCCGCGCCACCAATTCTCCGGCGAGACGGGGATGGCCGCCTCCGGCGAGCCCGTTTTCAGCTTCCCGGAGCAGCCGGACCGCCTCGCTCTTGGAGTACGGGCGGATCCCTTTCACGTCGCCGGACACGAGTCCGTAGCCGGAGAGTTTCTCCAGATAAAGGTAAATGGGGCTGTCCAGGGGGATGTTGGGAGAGGAAAGAGCAAAAGCAGGGCTGGAAAAAGCAACCACAGCGCAACACACAACAACAGAGCTTATTAGTCTCATTACTTAACCGTTATTTGGGGTAAAAACAAAGAGTCTACCTACAGGGATAGAGGAGATGAAAGGGATCAAGGCCAGAAGCTGAAAGCCATAAGGTTAACCTAAAGCCTCAGGCTTTTTGGCAGTCATCCCCTGCATCCCCTTCATCCCTGTTAAACGCATCTGTTGTTTAAGCTGCTGTCCCCTCGTTGGAGCCGGCCAGACGCAGGCTCCTGATGATGGCCATCTTCTGGGGCGGGAACAGGTCCGGCCTGACCCGCTGAAAAGCAAACGGCGGCGCGACGTCAAAGTGGTAACGCGGCACAAACTCGGGGACGATCGCCCGCAGCGACTTCAGCAATTCAGCGATGTCCTGGTTCCTGGCATACCCGAAAAGTTCCTCCAGATCGCCTGTTATCTTCCTCAAATCCGTTTCCACCGGCGCCATGACGCGGATCTTCTTGTGACTGGTCGGCTTGATCCCTTCGCCGTCGATCAGCAACTCCTCGAAAAGCTTTTCACCCGGCTTCAGACCGGTGAATTTGATGTCGATCTCCTTGTAAGGAACGAACCCGGAGAGCCTGATCAGTTCCTCCGCAAGCGAAAGGATCCGGACTGGTTGTCCCATGTCCAGAACGAAGATCTCGCCTCCGTGGCCAATGCAGCCTGCCTGCATCACCAGTTGCGATGCCTCCGGGATGGTCATGAAGTAGCGGACCACATCCTTGTCCGTCACCGTCACCGGTCCGCCATTTTTAATCTGCTCCTTAAAGAGCGGGATCACGCTCCCGTTGCTTCCCAATACATTACCGAAGCGGACCGTGGTGAACTTGGTCTGGCTTTTCGCCGCAAGTGCCTGCACGTATATCTCGGCGCTCCTCTTGGTCGCCCCCATCACGTTGGTGGGATTCACCGCCTTGTCCGTGGAAACCATGACCAAGTTGCGGACCTTGGTCTTGTGCGCCGCATCCGCCACGATCTTGGAACCCATGACGTTGTTCAAAACCGCCTCCGCCGGGTTGTACTCCATCATGGCGACGTGCTTGTATGCCGCGGCGTGGAAAACCACTTCGGGGCCGAACTCGTCGAAGACCGCATCCACGCGCTCCTGGCTCTTCACGTCGCCGACCATCGGGATGATGCGCAAGTCGGGGAAAGCGGCCGCAAGTTCCTTCTCGATGTAGAAAAGAGGCGTCTCAGCATGGTCGAACAGCACCAGTTTAGCCGGCTTGAAGCGCGCCACCTGACGGCAGATCTCGCTCCCGATGCTCCCCGCGGCGCCGGTAACCAGCACGCGCTTGTCCGTCAAGTAGTTGCGGATCGCCGTCTGGTCGAGGACCACCGGATCGCGCCCCAGGAGGTCCTCGATCTCCACGTCCTTGATCTGGCTCATGGAGACCCTGCCGTCGATGATGGCGGTGATTCCGGGCAGGGTCTTGAAACGCGCCTTGGCACGCTCGCAGTTTGCGATCACCCGGCGCATGAGGTCCTTGTCGCTGGAGGGGATGGCGAAGATCACCTCTTCAATATCGTTTTTCCTGATCATGGCGCAGAGCCGGTTGGTTCCACCCAAAACCCGTACTCCCGACAGACGCATGCCGCGCTTTTCAGGGTCATCATCAACGAACCCAATCACGTTGTAGGTGGCGTTAGCCTGCTTCCGGATTTCCCTGAGCAGGAGGTTCCCCGCCTCTCCGGCCCCGATGATGAGAGTTTTCTTTCCCTTACGAAGAGAAGGGATGACCTTGGTCTCACGGTAAATCCGCCATACCAGCCGGCTGGCGGCCACCAGCGAGAAAAGGAGGAACCAGTCCAGAATGTATATGGAGCGCGGGAGGGCAAAAGGTCCTTTCAGGAAGATAAGGAGGAAGGCCGAGACCAGTGAAGACAAGGTGACCACCTTGAAGATCTCGTAGGCGTCCTGCAACGAGGCGTAGCGCCAGATGCTGCGGTACATGCCGGACGCGACGAACAAGACAGGTTTGGCGACTAAAGCAACGGTCAGACCTTGAAACAGGTTATTCCATTGTTCGGGAGGGATGGCAAAATCGAAACGTAGCAAAAACGAAAGGGAAAACGCGGCAGCTATTAAAACCACATCCAGGAAAAACACCAAGAACCTTCTGGCACGGAACATGTCCCCCCCACAACTCATGAAATTAAACGATAAGCAAAAAGCTAAGCTTTAATACATTAGCCCAATCTCGCAGGTGACTATAGCATCAAGGCCCAAAAAAGCAAACTCTAACCTCATTACCGAGGTTAAAAACAGAGCAGGGAGCTGGAGAAAGTTGATACGTGTGACGCTACTGTGTCAAGGGCAATGCCGGCTAGACAACGATAGGCATAGGGCATTCTGTTTTACTATCAGAGGATGTCTTATCAGGAGCACATTAGGCTAATCGGCGGGTTGCAGGGGTTCTTTAGCAAAACCTGTCTCGCGCCCGATCGTTTCGCTCACTCAAGACGCCAAGGCGCAAAGAAAGGCTGAAAGGCTGATTACAGGGATGAAGGGGATGAATAGGATAAAGACCTGAAGCCCCGAAGGCTTTGGGGTTACCTAAAAAAGCCTTCCGGCTATTGCAGTTACCCCCTGCATCCGCCAAAACTAAAGCTTTTCGGGGTAACCCTAAAGCCTTTGATTCGCGCCGTTCTTTGCGTCTTTGCGTCTTTGCGTCTTTGCGTCTTTGCGTCTTTGCGTCTTTGCGAGAAACGGGTCCGGTTTGCAGCGATCCCCCTGTTAAGCGAGCAGTTCGCTGTTCCGACGCGCCGCTCTTAGGTCCTACGGGAATGGAAATCAGACTTGCCCCAAATTCGGAAATCGACGCAAACACTGAGGAGAGAAACAGCAGATACAGGCAGGATCCTCATGCTTTTGGTTTACCCCCAAAGTCCCGGATTTTTTAGGAACCAGAGAATCGTATCATTGCCGGCGAGCTCAACTTCAGATCACCGTTGCCCACTTGAGAAACGTCGAGGGGCCGCGCATGACAAAGCAGCCGTCACTGCTGCGACACAGCGGGCCGAGAACCGGCGTTGAGCAGTTCGTTCTCGGATTCGACCATCAGGCGCGCCACGTCGTGCATGTTGCTCCTGGCTTTCCAGCCAAGCTCCCTGAAGGCTTTGGACGGATTGGACCTGCTGATCATGATCTCGGTGGGACGCAGCAGCGAGACGTCGCTTACCACATGCTCCCGCCAGTCCAGCCCCACCGCTCCAAAGACCGCAGCTACAAAATCTTCAAGGGTGTAGGTCTCGCTGGTGGCAATGACATAATCCTCAGGCTTTTCCTGCTGAAGCATGAGCCACATCGCCTCAACATACTCAGCAGCGCTCCCCCAATCACGCGCAATGGAGATATTGCCCAGATGAAGTTTTTCCTTGCTCCCGGCGGCTATCCGGCAAGCTGCCTTGACGATCTTGCGGGTGACGAAGCGTTCAGGACGTAGGGGTGATTCGTGATTGAAGAGAATACCGGTGCAGGCAAAAAGGCTGTATGCCTCCCTGTAATTCGCTACTTCCCAAAACGCGGTAGCCTTTGCTACTGCGTACGGGCTCCGGGGCCTGAAAGGAGTCTCTTCGTCCGCAGGGAGCCCTTCTGTATTGCCGAAGCAATCACTCGACCCTGCATTGTACAGCTTTATCTGCCTGCCGGTGAAGCGTATCGCTTCAAGCAGGTTCAGCGTCCCGACGCTTATGCTCTCAAGTGTTTCCACGGGCAGTTCAAACGACAGCCCCACCGAACTCTGGCCGGCCAGGTTGTACACCTCGTCAGGTTTTACCTTCGCCAGCACCTGGAGAACGCTACGAAAGTCGTTCAGGGCCATGGAATGGAATACCAGCTGTCCCCTTATGCCCAATCGTTCCAGATTCTCAAAGCTAGCCATCTGGGCATCTCGGGCGGTGCCGTGCACCTCGTACCCCTTGCTTAGCAGCAGTTTCGCCAGGTAGGCGCCATCCTGGCCGGAAATGCCGCTGATCAACGCTCTTTTCGGTGATGAAATCTCAATAGTTTCACTCATGGTAGTCAAATGTCCTGTATCCGTGTTTTTTGACGAGCTCATCCCGCTCAGCGGCATTCAAGTCTTCACGAACCATTTCCGAAACAAGCTCCTTGAAGCTGATCCTGGGGGTCCAGCCAAGCTTTTCCCTTGCCTTGCTTGGGTCACCCAGCAGGGTCTCCACTTCGGTGGGTCGGAAGTAGCGGGGATCCACCCTGACTACAACTTTCCCCTCGCAGGCATCCCCTGCCTCTTTGCGCACGCTTTCCCAGGTGCCGGTCTCATCCACCCCCGAGCCTTCCCACCTTATCCTGCCTCCCAGTTCATCGGCGGCGGCGTCCAAAAAGTCACGCACGCTGTACTGGATGCCGGTGGCGATAACCCAATCTTCCGGAGTTTCCTGCTGCATCAGCAACCACTGCATTTCCACGTAATCCTTGGCATGCCCCCAGTCGCGCAGCGAGTCGAGGTTGCCAAGGTAAAGGCACTCCTGCAACCCCAATTTTATCCGTGCCAGAGCCCGGGTGATCTTCCTGGTCACGAAGGTTTCTCCCCGCAGCGGCGACTCGTGATTGAAGAGTATCCCGTTGCAGGCGTAGATGCCGTAAGCTTCGCGGTAGTTGACCGTGATCCAGTAGGCATAGAGTTTGGCCACCGCATAGGGGGACCTGGGGTAGAAGGGAGTGCTTTCCTTCTGGGGGATCTCCTGCACCAGCCCGTAGAGTTCCGAGGTGGAGGCCTGGTAAAATCGCGTCTTTTTTTCCAGTCCCAGGATGCGGATTGCCTCCAGTATCCGCAAAGGGCCTACGGCATCGGCATTGGCAGTGTACTCCGGGGTCTCAAAGGAGACCGCGACGTGTGACTGCGCCGCCAGGTTGTAGATCTCGTCCGGCAGAACCGACTGGATGATCCTGATCAGATTGGTCGAGTCGGTCATGTCACCGTAGTGCAAAACCATCTTCCTTTCCGTTTCGTGCGGATCCTGATACAGGTGGTCGATGCGGTCGGTATTGAACATGGAGGCTCGACGCTTTATGCCATGGACCTCATATCCCTTCTCAAGCAGCAGTTCGGCCAGGTAGGCGCCGTCCTGACCGGTAATTCCCGTTATGAGTGCTTTTTTCATTCTTATTATCCTCGACAGATCGGTTAATGCCGGCACTTGACAGACGAGCAAGCGCAATTCAATTGGGTAAAGCTGATATTGTGTAAGTCTTTGCACCCGCGGCCGCACTTAACACTGTATCAGTGCGTGACGCCCTCGCTTCTGATGACCTTCAAGAAGGTCATAAAAAGGATGCGCAAATCAAGCGGGAACGATCTTTCTCTTAAGTAGTAAACATCGAATTCTACTTTAATCGGTATGGGGAGTTCGTCCCTGCCATTGACCTGCGCCCAACCTGTGAGACCAGGCGAAAGTTTGTGCACCCCCCGCTCGGTGCGCAATCCTATCAGATCATCCTGGTTGAACAAGGCCGGCCGTGGACCGACGAAACTCATATCCCCTTTTGCTATGCTAAGAAGCTGCGGCAATTCGTCCAGACTTGACTTGCGCAGGAATTTTCCGATGGGGGTGAGGAACCGGTCAGGATCGGTCAGCAGGTGGGTTGCGAGTGCCGGCGTATCGATGCGCATAGACCGGAACTTTGGCATCCTGAAGATGACGTTGTCCCTCCCGACGCGGTCGGACCAGTAAAGTACCGGCCCCCTGGAGGTCAGCTTGACCATCAGGGCGACCAGCAACATCGGCAACGTGCACGCTGCAAGCATGACAAGGGAAAGGGCTAAATCGAACGATCTTTTCATGGGCGTGCTGGAACTCCCTTGGGTCAGGCACCTTATGCCTTCAGCGTGTTGTACCAAGCGGCTGTAGCTTTCAGCCCCTGCTCGAGACTGAAGGGAGGCTCCCAGCCCAATCCACTGCGGATCTTTTCCGTGTCGACGGTCAAGGAGCCGGTAAGCCGTTGCAGCGTGGCTTCCTTGCCGGCTATCCTTGCAAGCAGGCGCACGGGCAGCATGGGAAACGCAAGCAACCTCACAGGCACCCCGAGCGCCTTGGCGGTCAGCCTGATCAGCTCGCCGGTGGAGACATCCCGGGCGTCGCTCACGAGGTAGAGCTCGCCGGCACAGCGGGGGTCGATGGCGCATCTCGCGATGGCATCGACGAGGTTCCCCACGTAGATGAAACTGCGTCTGTTTTTCACCAAGGCGAGGGGAAGTGGCAGCCCCAACGATACCAGCCGCAAAAGCGACAGGAAGTTCCCGGGGTTCCCCGGACCGTAGACCAAGGGGGGGCGCAATATGACTGCCTCGAGTCCGGATTCGCTGCAGGCAAGCCCCAATCTCTGCTCCGCCTCGAGCTTCGAAACAGAGTAAGGGTTGTACGGAGCCGGCGCGTCCGTCTCGGTGAAAGATCTCGACTCCGAGCTGTCGCCATGAACGCCGACGGTGCTCAAGAACACGAAGCGGCGCACCCCCGCCCGGGCAGCCTGCCGGGCAAGCGTCTCGGTCCCGTCAGCGTTCACCGTTCGAAACTCGCTGAGCGGGTCGGCCGTTTCATCCCGCATCACATGCACCCTTGCCGCCAGATGAACGATGCAGTCGACTCCGCTCAAGGCAGCAGACCAGTCGGTGTGCGGGCCGATGGGTCCGGTCGGTACCGGGTGCACCCCCGGGACGAGCCTGCCCGCGTCAGCAGCCACCCTGACTGAACCGCGTACCAGCCATCCGTCAGCGAGGAGCCGCTCAGAAACGAACCTGCCGATGAATCCGCAGGCGCCGGTGACAAGGATAGTTCCCCTCATTGCAAAAGATCCCGGTAAACCTCAAGGGTCTCCTGCACCACGCGCTCCACTGAAAATTCCGCAACCGCCAGCTCCCGTCCCCTCTCCCCGAACTCGGCGCGCTTCTCCGCATCTGCTATCAGCGACCTGAGCGCGTCCGCAAGCGCATTCGCATCCCTGGCAGGGGCCAGCAGGCCGTTCCAGCCGTCGCGTACGATCTCGCGGCATCCCGGAACATCGGTGGTGACGATGGCACGACCGCAAGCGGCAGCCTCGATGAGAGCCTTTGGAACGCCTTCGCGGTAGGAGGGAAGGCATACAAGGTGAGCCCCTGCGAAAACAGCGGACATGTCGCCCCGGTATCCCCACCACTCCACCACTCCCGAATCGTGCCATTGCTGCAGTTGGGAGGTGGATGCTGAGGCGGGGTTGCCGGGCTCTTCGTTGCCTACCAAGGCGAAACGTGCGGTGATCCCTTCCGAGCGGAGCTTTCCGGCAGCGTCGACAAATTCCCTGAGCCCTTTGTCCCAGAGCATGCGGGACGGGAACACGACGGTGACGGCCCCTTGAGGCTCGGGGCTCGCGGCAAAGATCTTGACATTTACACCGGACCCCTTGATGAGGACGGTCTTTTTTGCGTTGACGAGCCCGCGGGCGATGAACTCGGCCCGGTCATCCGGGTTTTGAAATATGACCCGGATGCGGCGGTGGGCAAAGGCCAACTTATAGGCAAGCCTCGCCGCGTTGCGCACGATACCGCCCAGCAACCCTCGCTGCAGGAACACGAAGCCGAGCCCGCTCACGGCGCTGACAATGGCAGGTCTACCCGCCAACCGCGCCATCAGCCCGCCATATATGACCGGTTTGATGGTCACCTGGTGCACGAGGTCAGGCTTCACCTCGCGCAGCACACGGTAAATGCTGCAGAGTGAGCGGAACTCCCGCATCGGATGCCCTCCCCAGCGAGAGAGCTGTATGTGGTGGTATTGAAAACCCTGGGCGACGATCCTTTCCACCCCATCCGCGCGGGGTGCAGCGACGTGCACCTCGTAGCCTGCCTCGCGCGCCCCGAGCGCCATGGGCAGGCGGTGGGTCAAAAAGTACGTCACGTCGTTTCCGATGAATAGAACCCGCTTCACTGCCTCACCCCTCACCGTGCCCCCCTGAGTGCCTGTATCACGAGATCCGCCACCCGTGGCGCGCTCGCCTGAAGGGAATAGAACTCTTCCACCATTTCCCGCCCCGCGCGTCCCATGGCGCGGGCACCCTCCGGATCCTCGCGCAGACGGGTGAGCGCGCCGATCCACTCATCGCCGGCGGATGCCTGGAAACCGTTCACCCCCTCGACGATCAGCTTGCGGTTCACTCCGACCGGGGACCCCACTACGGGGACCCCGCAAGCCATGTACTGGATCAGCTTGTATCCGCATTTGCCCCGCTCCCAGGGAGCGTCGACCAGGGGCATGATGCCGACGTCGAATCGGCTTATTTCCTCGACTTCGGTTGCTTCGCTCCAAGGGCGCGACTCCACAGGGATCTCCGGCCAATCCACCACCCCCGCACCGACCAGGACGACCCTCCCCCTGCCTCCGCCACACAACGCGGCCAGGGCAGGACGCACGGACTCGAGGTATTTCCGGGTAGAGGGGGAACCGATCCAGCCTATGGTGAACGGCTCCCGCAGGCGCGGCTGGGCGACCGGATAGCGGGACATATCTACGACGGTAGGCACGATTTCCACACGTCTTGCCCCGGCACTCCGTGCCTTTTCCGCAAGGTACTCATTGCCTGCGGTCACCATCGCGGCTGCGGACATGATCTTGTCGATCTTGGTCGCGAGCAGCCCCCGCACCACGCCGTTTCTGTGCTGGTCGTAGCGATGGTACACAGCATCGTCGTAATCGACCGCGTAGGGGACCTGGCCCAGGAACAGCCGTTCGAGAAGGTAAGGCGCCCAGGGGAAGGCCTCCTTTTCCAGCCAGACCAGGTCGTACTTTTTCGCCGCCAACAAGACCGTGGCCCTCCTGACGAAGGCCCACAGCACGCTTTGCAAGTCCCCCCTGCCCGAGTAAAGCCGCTGCAGATAGCGGTCGGGGAAAAAGGGGACGACCTCCCCCTCTATCCCGCTTTGGGCCAGGTACGGCAGATACTGGTAGGTCCGCAGCCTGCTGCTGGCACCCATGAGGTCATATTTTGTCAGAAACAGTACTTTCATGGATCCTGTAGCAGTTCTTGTTTTCCAGAAAGAGCGTCACGATCGAAATCCTGGAGAGGAGCATCTTGGAGACAAGCTCGTTTAGCACGGAGTCGAGCGCGCAGTAACTAGTCCGGTGTTTCAGGCGGAAAAGGGAGCGTATCTTGTTCAGGTATAGCATCGGGGTGTGCTTTAGCGATGCTCTCAGCCCGTGCTTCTTGACCACGTCGAAAAGGCTGCGGTAGCTGAAATAGTTGGTGTAGTTAAGCATGTAGTCGGCGTGCATATCGGCATAGCTATCGAGGCGGCCGCCGTGAGTCTTGAACTTTCCCAGCCCCAGACGGCTCAGCACTCGGATATACCACGCCAGCAGGGTATGGTTCACTATCCGGTGAGCCAGAGGAAGGTTCAGATGGCTTTCCATAAAACAGCAGCTAAGCGGGAAGAGATGGACGGAAAATCCTCCCTTTTCCAGGGTCCGCGACACCTCCGAAAAAAAGCGGTCCAGGTCTCCCACATGCTCCAGGACCTGATTCGACACAATGATGTCGAAGGAGCCCTCGTCGTAGGGCCACGGGTCATGCACGGAGACCGATGCGATCCTTTCCTGCCACGCCACCGAGGGGCAACACGCGGAAAGGACATCAATGGTCCTTGCGATGAATCCTGCCTGCTGGACGCCGTGGTCGTTGACGTCTAGGCCGTATACCTCGATGCGCTGGTTCCGGGCAACCGCAAGATTCTCGGTAAGGCAGCTCACCAGGTACCCGTCCCCGCAGCCGACATCCAGTATCCTGATCACTTCCTTGTCTCCGTACCTCTGTATTTCAGCGTTCAGTACCGAGACCAGATGCTTGTAAACAACGCTCTTAACCTTTACCGACATGCAACGTTCTCCTAATGGTAGAGAGGAGGGAAAACAGGTTTCCATAGAGGCATAAATAAGCCCGCGCAGTGTTGCTGGTATTCTGAAGCAGGTTCCCCCTCGCCCCGTATCCAAGCCTTACTAGCGGCTCCACGCACAAAGACAGGAAGGTGAACAGCGAGGCTGCGGCAGTAGAGTGGTTCTTGAAGGAGTAGATGATGCGGCTGTTGAGGGAATAGTAAACCCTCCTGGCGCGGACCTGATCCGAGGTCCCTCCCCCCTTGTGAAACGCCCGTGCCTCGGCAAGGTAGTAGCTCTTCCACCCCGCCTTCGAGGCCCGCAGCGAAAAGTCGAGGTCCTCTAGGTAAACGAAGAAGCTCTCGTCAAAACCTTTCAGTCCCTCGAAAAGGCGGCGTCGCACTAGGAAGAACGCACCTATGACGTGATCCACCGTCCTGCTGTCGGCGTGGTCCCAGCCGGTGAGGACGAATCCTGGGAAGCGCCCCGGGAGAACCTTGTCCAGGCCGACAGCCTTACCGCAGAGGTCGCGGGGCTGCGGGAATCGAGCGGAACTCCTGGCGATCTCCCCGTTTTCGTCGACCAGTTGGATCCCCACTATGCCGATTTTTTCTGCTTCGGGCGCGCCGATGAAGGCAAGCGGCTTCTCCAGCGAGTCCGCGTACAGCTCGGCGTCCGGATTGAGAAACAGTACGTATTCGCCCCTGCCTGCGGATGCCCCCTGATTGCAGGCAGCCGCAAACCCCCGGTTTTGGCTGTTACAAAGCAGCTGCAGGGGAAGCCCGAACTGATCGATTCCCTCCAGCGAATGGTCGGTAGAGCCATTGTCGACGACGATGACGCTTCCCAGGGAAAAACCCTTTCTGCCGGTTTGCGCGATGGAGCGCAGACAGTTGGAGAGCTGCTCCCCCGAGTTCCAGTTGACGATGACGATATCGACGGCAGGTATCACTGCATCTCCTTTGGTCGAACAAGCGGAGCCGGCTGCGGGGTGCGCAGCAGCCAGCAGTTGATGACGGCGACAGGGATGAATATGGCCCAAAGCCCGTCGAAGCGGACCAGGTAGGGGTTCGTTCCGTTGGCGATGAGAACGCCAGTCATGCCGGCAAGATTGGACAATGCGACCGCGGCGAGCATGCCTCCCTGCCGTATGATCCTTGTCCCCATCCAGTAGATCCATGCGATCCCGGCGGCGTAAAGAAAGAACCCCAGGAGCCCGGTCTGGTAAAGGATGGCCAGATAAAACAGCTCGTAGGACCAGGGCATGGTATCGGACCGTATGTAGCTTACGTTGGTCCCGTGGCCTGCCCCCAGGATGGGATGCTGGCTCCACCCCTCAAGCAGCGCCCAGAACTGCAGGTAACGGGAGTTGGCACTCGACGCCTCGGTGAATGCAAAACCCTCCGCCAGCATCTCCGGAATCCGCGAGGGGGCGAAATCATGGTAGGCGGACAGATAAAAAAGGATCCCCCCCAGGAAAACGGACACCCCCAAAAGCACCCGATAGGCCCCAAACCTCCCGGCAAAGCTGGTCGCTGTGGGCAGAAAGCAGCGCAGCAGCAAGACGATGACCGGGGCAGCCGCAACGATAACGAGGAGCGCCCTTTTACCGGACATAAAGACCAGTGCCAGCTGCAGCACAAGGGCGATCCACAGCCACAATCTCCTGGCTCCGAAGGCGTCGGGCGAATACACGACGACGGAGGCGAACAGGAAGGGGATGAGGTAGGCAATCGAAGTCAGACCCGCGATCCTGATCTCCATCAGCCCTTCACTGAAGGTGACCAGCTGGTCCTGGCTCGGGAAGGGGTTGAAGAACCAGAACTCGGGGACGAACCCGGTTTGCGAGACAATAAAACCGATGCCTGACAGACCGAGCAAGGCGGCTGAGGTTACCATGGTACGCTGCAAACCGACCAGCGCCCTGGCAGAGGCGAGCCCTGCCATGAGCACGGTGTAGACCAACGGCCACATGGCGTATACCTGGGCCTGTTTCCTGGCGCCGGCGGGACTGTCGACCGCGCCCCTGAAGGCCCAGAAGAGACCGATCGCGCAGAAAAAAAGGGCGCCCAGCAGGATGCCGCGCTGCAGGCTCAGCCTCCGGGAAAAGAGGTACTTTATGACGATGCAGGCAAGCAGCAGGCCGAATGCGACCGCCTTAACCTTCAGCAACTCCGGCACGGCCGGGTACAGCACCATCATGAACAACAGCAGATAACCTAGAAGTCGGGGGTACATGTATCTACCTTTGGGAAATATCCGAAATCATGCTTTGCCATGAGTTCGAATACCTCTGATACCTGCCGGTAAGAGCTTCCCTGATGACGGCTCCTGCCTTGACCAGCGTGCCGGCGCCTGCCATCTCCAGACGACTCGACAGGTGGGTTATCTTGTCCGTCAGCAGCGTGATTTCCGGACTGTCATGGAGGCCATGCTCAAGCAGCCTGGCCCGCACCGCCTCGAACCTGCTCCTTTCCCTTTCCAGCATCCCGCCGGCGCCGGCGCCCAATTTGCCGACGTTGCCCCGCAAGGTGGCTGTCTTTGCCCCTATCTGCTGCGCCTGGTGCTGCCGGTAGGAGATCAACGCCTCGCGCAGGAACACGCCTTTGCTCCTGGATGCGGAAGACAAGAGGGCTATCCAGCCGTCATGCACCCACAGCTCGCAAAAGGGAGCGACAAGCGGCAACAGCGTGCGGCGAAATCCCATGGTTGCTCCGGTCACCACACTGCGCCTGAGCATCACCTCGACCTGGTTTCCGGCGGCAAAGCGGGACTGGCAGGCCTCGTCGAAGCCCACGGTGTCCCAAAGCAACGTCCCCAGGTCATCCCCCTCCGGCCCCACCAGCCTGGCGTTGGAAAAGACATACCCAGCCTCCGGACAGGCCCGGAACGCCTTCAGCATCAAGTCGATTTTTTCGGGCATCCAGGCATCATCCTGATCGGAGAAAAGGATGACGTCGCCGGTGCAAAGGGTGACCGCCTTATCGAAGTTCCTGGTGGAGCCGAGGTTGCTGCCGTTCTCGAAGATCCTGAGCGGAATGGAGGAGCCGGCTGCGAACTCCTTAAGAAGCGCGATGCTCTGGTCCGAGGAGCCGTCGTCGCAGACCACGATCTCGTCAGGCTTTACCGTCTGCAGTTCGAAGCTGCGCAACTGCTCCGGGAGATAGCGCTCGCCGTTATAGGTACAAAGGGCAATCGAGACTCGCATATCACTCACCGGCCTGTGCCGGCACCAGCCTGCGGTACCCCTCCAGGGTCTTTCTGGCCGCCTCCCGCCAGGTGAACTTCTCCAGTATGCTGCTGCGCAGCCTCTTGTTGAAGGGGGCCTGCCAGGCAGCGAGCACCGCCTGCCGGATGGTCGCCGCATTGTCGGGGTCGCAGTACCAGACATCGGCACCGAAATACTCCGCAACCGGGCCGTGGAAACTCACCACGCAGTTGGCGCCGAAGACGGCGGCCTCCAGGGTGGCGAGCCCCGGGCTTTCCCTGAGGCTCGGCAGCACGTGCACCTTGGCCTGCCGATAGAAAAGCTGAACCTGCTCCGGCGGGACTGCGCCTGGAAAGTAGGTGTTCCCGCGCCTCTCCCCAAGCTCCCGGCAGCTTTGCACATACCCCTGATCGCCCCCCCTGCCGAGGAATACGAGAGGTATCTCCGGCTGCTCCATCAACGCTTCTATAACCTTGAGTTGCCCCTTGATCGGCTCGATGCGCCCTACCTGCAGCACGAACCTCTCCGGCAGGGCAAGCTCGATAGATGCCGCCTGCGCCACAGCGCCCTCATTTTCCGGCAATCCTTCATCATCCACCCCGTTGGGCACCACGACGACCTTTGCCCTGAGCGACGGGGCGTCGAACTGGATGGCCAGCAGTTCCGCCTCGGCGAAGGAGTTGGGGAGCAACAGATCCGCTTGTAGCAGCATCTGCTTCATCTGCAGGTAACGGTACTTCCTTCTTCCCATGGACGAAGACGCATAACGGGGGAGCCGACTGAGGCAGGCATAGGGAGTCGCCTCGTGCACCCTGTTCAGCCAGAGCCTAAAGGAGGAGCGGCGCGCCAGGTTGCTCATGTCCCAGTAGATGGTTGAAAGCGCCACCGGCTTTCCCTTGAGTTTGGCGTTTTGGAGCTGTCGCATGCCGTGACCGGCGCTTTGGATGTTGAAGATGTGCACCAGGTCGAAATCGGCCGGGTCGAAATCGGGAGCGGCGCCCAGTTCGACCGTGACACGGACGCCGGAGCTCTCGAGGTACCGTCTGGTCATCTCCATCTGCGTGGTGTCGCCGCCCCAACTGGTGAAGGCGTCTTCCCTGTTTTGGAAAAGCACCCTCAGCATGGCCGCCCCGCGATTTTGCAGATGATCTCCTTGAGCCTTCCCTTGATCCCGGAAGGGCTGAAATGCTCCCTGCCGCTGCTTATGTTCAGCTGCTGCGCGCGGTAGCGCTCGTGCGGGAAATCGGCAACGAGCGCCGCCACCGTCTGGCGCAGCTCGTCGTAATCGTCGCAGAGGTAACCGATGTCCCCAAGGCGCGAGAAGAGATACTCGAAGTAGGGGTTCCTCAGGCAGACGATCGGCTTTAGGTGGGAAAAGGCGTCAAAGACAGCCCCCGAGGGATAGAACCTGTAGCTGTCCCTGTCATAGGGGAGCACTGCGTAGGTTATCCCCTTGCACAGGCACTGGAAATCCTCCTCCGGAACGTATTGCCCCGCGAACGGTATCTCGATTCCCTCCAGCTCGTTCAGCTTAAACTCGTAGTGGGGATTCCCACCGGCGCAGAGGAATCGGACCATGTGGCCCTCCGTCCGGCTCTCGTTGGTATCACGGGCGAGCCGTAGGAACTTGTCGAACCCTTTCTGGTTCTGCGCAACCCCCAAGAAGCCGAACACCATGTCGGTAACCGGCGGGCCGGGGTCGGGAGCAGGAAACGCATAGGGAAGATCCAGGAGCCGGCATGCCGGTTTCAGTGCCGGGAGTACGCTTTCAAGTTGGTCCAGGATGGACTCGCCCAGTATCAGGTAGTTCACCCGTGAGTTTCCCGGCAGCTCCAACGAGGTACGAAACTGGAACATCCTGTCGATCAGGCGCCTTGGTGTGGGTGCCACTATGCTGGCAAGGACCGAATGCGGGACCCCCAGCACCCGCACCCCGGGCGAGACCGCCGCCAGCAGCTTGGTCATCATAAGGATGCTGCTGCCGACCGACAGAAGCAGGATGACCTTGGAGCGGCAGCCAAAGGCGCGGCGGAACACGCCGGCCAGGAAGACGGCGTCGGGAAGAAGACGCCTGACCTGGGAGAGGCTCCGACCCGCAACGGGACTCGCGGCTAAATCCAGGTTTCCCACCTCGGCCTCGGAAAGACTTTTCTTGACCTCCACCAGATGGTTCGGCTGCGCCACGAACAGGAATCGTTCCTGCGGAAAGGCGAGGCAGAGGGCCGTGATGAGTGCGGCGTTAACCTTGGCGTGCTCGAAGTCGATGCACTGCGGTTCGGCTATGATGGCGAGATAATGCTGCATTTTTTTTTGCATAATCACCGGTTGATAGAAGTTCTTATTTACCGCGCAGAGTGCGTAAGCCGCTTCATACCCCTAAAAGCATGCAACAGCCAGCCTGGAAGGTGCCGCTTTATAATGGTTTTACGTTTTTCGCAGATATAATTTTTAGGAAAAAGGTTTGAATCCAGACACGGAGACATAGATCGTGGATGCGTTAGCGGATACTGCCCATCCATGGCCTGCTCAATCAGAGTCAGGTATCTGTTCCCCTCACGCTCATTGGAGAATTCCTCTTTCATAAAATTGGCAGCTTTGTCTGCCATTTTCGAAGCCTGCTCACGGTCTTTATATATCTTTTCGATACTGCCAACAAAGCCTAGCACATCATTTGGCGCCACTAGGTATCCTGTTTCACCGTTTATAACCACAAAATCAGTGACACCAGGTAATAAGGTTGCAATGGGTATACATCCCTGTGCCTGTGCCTCCAACACCGCGTTTGGCAGGCCTTCATAGAAGCTAGTAAACAGAAGGATATGAGACAAACTAAACAGTGAAAAGACCTCATCCCTTCCCACCATGCCTGTAAAAGTCACTTTGTTCTTCAGGCCACGTTGTTCAAAGCGTCGTTCCAATTCCTCACGATCTACACCATCACCAGCAATAGTCAGAGTACAGTCGATTCCACGTTCAGCAGCCCCCATGAGAATATCTGGGAGCAGCAAGACGCCTTTTGATTCATGCACTAATCGCCCAACGAAAAGCAGCCTAAGAGAAGGAACTGAAATTGATCGACTCGCAACGTTTTGAGGAGGCTCAACTCCATTTGGAATAAGCAAGACTGGTCGATGAGGCACAAGTCCTTTTGCTGCCTCTGCGTTTTTGGGACTATTAGCCACAGCAACATTCCAGTTGCACGAATTGGCGAGCCCGATTTCATAAGTGTCAGGGTGGTCATTTCTCAAAAGCGGGATGACGATTGCGGAATCAGGCAGCATTCCCAGAGCGGCTTGTGAGAAACGATCAAAGACCGGAAAGATGATGTCAAACCTTCCATCACGCAACATTCGACCTACCCGCCGTGCATGTGCATGTGGAAAGCCCTGGTTAAGTCCTTCAACGTGCAGAGCAGATAAGCCAGTAGCTTCCACTCTTTCAAACCACGCTCCTGGTTCCTCAGTAGTCAACATCGATACTTGATGCCCGGTTTTCTTTAAGTAAGAGGCGATGCGTAGCATCGAAACTTCCAATCCGCCTCCAGGCATGGATGGCAGAACAAAAGCAATTTTCCAGCAAGTTTCGGTCATAGCGAAACTGTCTCCGGCTTGGCATGTATCCAAAGCCCAAGAGGCGCCCTCTCTTTGCCTTTTAGACGACGTTTAAGCCAATGTATGCGGTCTCTAAACCGTATGGGTAACGGCTCAGTTACGTTGTATCCAACTTCCAAAACTCGATAGCCAGCCTGCTCGAGAAGCGCCTGCAGTGACCTTCTGGTAAAGAAGAGTTTGTGAATCGGCGGTAGCCAGTCAGTCTTTGTAGTTCCTTTAACTGTGAGGCAGTCCCAGTTGGGGACGGTACAGAATATACTCCCGCCCGGGGCGATGGCCTTTGCAGCCTTGACCAAAAACCCACAAGGATCATCTAGGTGCTCCAGCACCTCAAAGGCGGTGACGGCATCGTACAGATGCTCTCCCAATGAGAGATGGTCTTCCAGCGTACCGCAATAAACTGGGAAATTAGCCCTCTCCATAGCGATACCTACCGCACGCTGAGAGACATCAAGCCCATGCACGTCCCACCCTTTCAGTTTGGCTGCGTGGCAGAACCTCCCCACACCGCACCCGATGTCCAGTAGCATTTTGTGCCCCGGCGCTGGTGTCACCTGCTTGAAGAAATGGCGGTAAGGGACATTCCATATAAACTCTTCGAAAGTATCAGCATTCCGGAAAGAGCTCACCTGAGATTCCTGGTATTCCGAAGAGTCGTAAACGGTGTCGTAATTGGTGTCGACGTCGAGTGCACCGACTGCGAAAGAAAGCTCACAATTGCTGCAGGTTGGGATGGAATACCCGTTCAATTTCTGTCCATAAGAAAGGGCCGCAGATTCACATACAGGGCAACTAGCTGGATTCGCCATATAGATCCTATTGTCTAACTTTTCGTAATAGGTTGAGGAACATCTCGGGAAGGAGCAATTTGATAAAGCCTTTGGTCTTAGCAGACGTTGAAGGATATATGCGTCTTACCCATAGTTCGTAATTTGAACCGGTCAGCACGGAGGGAAGAAAGGGTGCTATCCCTCGCCTGAAAGCTTTAGTCAGAGTGGGCAGCCGGGGGGTCCAACGCACCTGCCAAAGTCGGTAATGCTGTAGGAAAGAGTCTAGTTTCACTGACTGGTGCCTGGCTGCGATGGCTACAATCTCATTGGGGAAATCCTCGTCGCCGGCAAAACCAATAAAAACTTGTGGAAAATCCTGCAGAAGAGTTTTGAAGCCTTCAGGGGTAAAGCGCCAGTAGTCATAAGGTGAAGCGTGAATGGGAAACTTCATAACCGAAGTTACGACTAAGACTCCATCTGGTTTCAGCACCCTGTGTAACTCGGAAACCGCCTGCTGAGGAAACTGCACATGCTCGAGCACGTCGATCAGCAATGCGGTTCCGACAGATGAATCGGGCAGATCCAGTTTATGAAGGTCTAAAATGACATCAACACCAGGACCCGCGATATAATCGGAACCTGTGTAGGAGCGACCATCAAAAAAGCTTCGTAAATCTGCATAGCCTTCCTGGCCTGGCATCTGACGTGACCCAAATTCATAAATCGGGTCAGGTAAAGGGAGGGTAATAGAACATATGCCTACAAATTCCTTTATGCTTCTCTGCATAATTCGTCCTTTGAGTTATATTACTTAATTTCGGCGACAACTCTGATTAATGTACTTTTGCGACGCACATAAATAAAAATGACCGTTACCAGAACAAGAGAAAGAAATAGCAGCACGATAGCGGAAACCATAGGGGTCGCAACAATCGCCAGTGCAGTAATCGCGAACAGCAGGAGCGACCCTGCAGCGGCGCGCAACAGAGTCCCCTCAGGCAGTTCTTCCCGCAGCCAATAGAAGGTCACGATAAGCTGTACAAGGTACGCTAAGGCCATACCGAAGGTAACACCGCTAGCTCCCCAATTAGCTACGGAGAGCTTCACCGCTACGAGAAAAATGATCGACCAGATTAGATTGGTCGCGAATCCAAACCACATTTTGCCCTTTGCCTGCACTATCGGCCCCCCCCCTGCCCCAAATCCGGTGATCCCCGTGGTAAGGAGCATGCCCATCAGCGCCAGGCGCGCGTCGTTATAGCTCTCGCCATAGACCTTCACGACCCAGTGACTGCTGAAAAGCAAAAGGGTGACCAGCGGAACCACTATGGCTATAGATAGCCGCTGGGTCAGTTCGAATACTTCGCGGCAGCGCGAATCCTCATCGCTTTTGTTTTCTTCGGCGGACATGATCGGCAGCGCTACCGAGATGAATCTGCGCGGCAGGAACATCACCGCGTTTCTCCACTGGCTGGCAATGGCGTAGATCCCCATCTGTGCATAACCGCTTGGCGTGTTCACGAGCATGCTGTTGGCCACCCACAGCACCGGTGCCCCCAACAGCCCGCCGCAGACAGCCGGAGTGGAGAAATTCACAAACGACCACAGCTCTTCGCGGGTACTGCGCCAGCAGATAAGAACCTTGAACTTCCGGCACTGCACGCGCAGGGCCAGATGGTTGATCCAGAGGTTGAGAAAACCGATCACCGCCAATGAACCGACCGCGCCACTTAATCCCCATTGCCAGACCAGCGCAACCGTTATCGGCAAAGCGACCATGCTTCTGATGATGCTGGTCCGGGCGATGGCGCCGAAGGCCTCGAAGCCGGACAGTACTCCTACCTGCACGCCGTCCAGGACATTCAGCACTATGATCCCGGCAACGAACGCCAGTTCGGTGCTGAGATGCGGGGCATTCAGCACGTGCTGGGCCAGGTACGGCGCCGTCGCGATGAGGACCATGGAGACAGCCAGGCTCGAGATAATAGCGATCATAAAGGAAAGGCCGATTATCCGGCCCGCCCTGTCCGGGGCTTCGGACTTGAACTCGGCGACGAACTTGGTCGCACCCAGTCCCAGCCACAGTCCTGCAAACACTCCGTATAGGCCGATGGTGCTCTGGATGATGCCAAATTCCCCGAAGTGCACTTTCCCAAGCATCCGGGCGCAGAAGATGGAAACCAACAGGCCGATCCCCTGGGAAAGGGCGGTCCCTATGGTCGCCCAAGCCACCCCTCGGGAAAACCGGCCGGAGAGCGTGGTGCTTGTCTTTAAGTTGTTCAAAGCGCGGCGCATTTCACCTGCCTGCAGCAAAAGTTTGATTCTGCTCGCATCTAGTTCTTTCTCAGGATTGTAAACAGGTGGTAGCCGCCGATCGCCTGCGGCGGTTTCGGTTTGCCAAGAAGCTTCGAGCCCATACCCTTCAGCTCCCATAAGCATCTGCGCACCGCGGGGAACCTGCGCACCATGCTGCGCATGAAGCCCTGCCTTTGCTGGCGGGCGTTCATGCAACCCACCCCGCCGAGGTCCGGGAACCCTCTGGTTTCCAGATGCTCGATACTCCAGCCGTATTTCTCACCAAGGACCGACATGGACTTGGGGGAAAAGAACTGCAGATGCTCGAAATCGACCTGGAACCCCAGCCACTGTCCACCTGTAGCGGCATCCCTGCCGGCGGCACCGCCGTTCGGGGTCCATATGAGGACCACGCCGTCTTTCTTCAACAGGGAGTTCAGCGATGTGAGGAAGGAGCCGAGATCGGAGATGTGCTCGATCAGGTCGTTCATGACTATGGCATCCACAGCCCCGATCCGGTCGTTGCACGCTTCGAGAGTCACGTTCGACACGTCAAGGTGGAAATGAGCGCGCGCGAATTCGCAGGCCTCCTCGCACAGATCTATGCCGACCGCATCCGCCCCCCTGTGCTTGGCTTTGAGCAGAAACAACCCCAGTCCGCACCCTATCTCCAGGATTTTCCTACCCTCGAGCCCCCCAAGGATGGAGTCAAGCCGGTCCAACCTGTAATCCGGCTGCTGTGCCTGGCACGTGAGTCTATGGGCGAGGAACCCATCAAGTTCCTGCGACCTGAAGGCGGAAAAATAGTCCCTGTAAAAGGCTTCCAGTTCCTTTTGACCGGGGATCCTCGAGACGTACCAGAGGCTGCAGGTCGGGCAAAAAGAGAGGTTCAAGCCGTCGCGCCTGAGCATACTGTGATCGTTACTGGCGTGACACAAGGGGCACAGGCGCGGCTCGAGGATTTCCGGAGACCATTGTGGGATTCTGGAGTCAAGTTCGGTCATCTGTGCCTCAAAAGGATGTCTGTTATGCGCACCGCGGCGTTGCCATCTCCATACGGATTATGCGACAGGCTCATAGCCTGGTAGGCCGCCTTGTCGCACAGCAGGTGCCGGGCCTGGCTCACGATCCGGTCCCGGCAGGCGCCGACCAGTTTCACGGTCCCTGCTTCCACCGCCTCGGGTCTCTCGGTCGTCTCCCTCATCACCAACACCGGTTTTCCCAGCGAAGGGGCCTCTTCCTGGATTCCGCCGGAGTCAGTCAGTATCAGGTAGGCCCGCTGCATCAGGTAGACAAAGGGGAGGTAATCAACCGGCTCGATAAGGTGCACGTTGTGGTACCGTCCGCCGCCGAGAATCCGCTGCACCGGCCGCAACACGTTCGGGTTCAGATGCACCGGGTAAAGTATCTCCACGTCCTGGTTGGCGGCGGCGATTTCTGCCAGCGCCTCGCAGATGGCCTCGAACCCGTCGCCAAAGTTTTCCCGCCGATGACCGGTCACGAGGATCAGGCGCTTCTGGGCATCCAGGAACGAGAACCGCTGCTCGAATTCCGCCCTCAGGGTGTCGTCAGCCTGCAGTCTGCCGGTGACGGCAAGGAGTGAGTCAATTACCGTGTTCCCAGTCACATGAACCGCCTCGGCGGAGACCCCTTCGGCCACGAGGTTGTCCCTGGTGGAATCGGTCGGCGCAAAATGGATGTCGGCGAGGGTGGCGGTAACGCGGCGGTTGATCTCCTCAGGAAACGGAGCGAACTTGTCGCCGGTGCGAAGACCTGCCTCGACATGGCCTATGGGCACCCGCGAATAGAAGGCAGCTAAAGACGCCGTCATGGTGGTGGTCGTGTCGCCATGCACAAGGACAATGTCAGGTTTTTCCGTTTCGATAACCTTCTTCAATTCGCTGAGGACGTTGCAGGTGACGTCGAAGAGATCCTGTCCGGGCTTCATGATGTTGAGGTCGTAATCCGGGACTATCCGGAACAATTCCAGGACCTGGTCGAGCATTTGGCGGTGCTGGGCCGTCACGCAAACCACGCTCGAAAACTCTTCCGGACGTCGTTCCAGCTCCTTTATGACCGGGGCCATTTTAATGGCTTCAGGTCGAGTACCGAAAATGGATAAGACTTTGTACATCGGATAACCTCTGGTACCGGGGAAAGAGCCTTATCTAAGCGAAAGAGCCTGCTTCTTTATGTTCTCCAGAATCTTCCTGTCGTTCTCCGGCAGCTTCGAAATGAACTCCTGGGCAAAGACGACCAGCACCGAGGCGACTAACGCCGCGAGAGCCGCAAGCATCACGATCAGCGTCCTTCTGGGACTGGTTCTGCTTAACGGAGTCACTGCCTCATCAAGTATCTGGAACGAAGAAGAGTCTTTTGCCTCGTTTATCTTGGCCACTTCATACTGTTTGGTCAGTTGTTCGAAGATCGCTTCCTGTGTCTTCAGTTCCCTTAACTTCCGGGCGTACTCAAGCCCGACGCCGGGGACATCGCCAATAGACGGAATACCCTCTCCCCCGCTATTGCCTCCGGCAAGTGCCCCGAGTTCTGCCCTAAGACGCCTGATGCCGGCCTGGGCGGCCTTCACCTCAGGGCTTTGCTCGGTCTGCTTGCTGCTCAACACCGCAAGCTGCACTTCCTTGCTGGCGAGATCGGCCTTGAGCCGTGCGATCCCCTCGATGGAAGCCTTTGCCTGCGAGTCCACCTGCACAACCTTGTTCCGTTGCGCGAACTGTTTCAGGGCGTCTTCCGCCGCCTTCAGATCGACTTTGACGAGTGCCAGGCGCTTTTCGAGAAAGGCTCTCTCCGTCCCGACCTTCGAGAGGTTCAGTCTAACGGTCGTTTTGCCCAACTCCTCCACAAAGGCATTGGCCAACAGCGCAGAGCGGTCGGGGCTGGTAGCCCCGGCGGTGATGGTGATGATCCCATCCTTGCCGGCCTGCACCTTGACCGCCCTCTCCAGCGCTCTCCTGGCCTCCTCCGAGGTCTGCCCCTTGAACCCGTCCGCAATCTCGGGCCTCTTGATGACAGCGTCGGCCACAGAGCGGCTTTTCAGTATCCCGACATAGAGATCGCTCCCTCCCGTCAATCCCCCGGCTGCAAGTCCCGCGAGACCGCCTGCCTGACCAAGCAACGCGGAAAGTCCGCCGGTCGCCTCTTTTTGTGGCGGGAGGATTTTGGCCGTTGCAGAATAGATAATGGGAAGGGTCATCGAGTATGCAGCGGCAGCAAAAACGGCCAGGATGCATGCCTTGATGATGAACATCTTGCGCTGTACGAGCACCTGAAGGAGCAACAGGACGTTGATTTCCTGCTCAATGTTTGTTTGGTCTTGGATCTGTTTATCCGACATAACGTTCCTCAAAAAGGCTGCAGCTTGAATCTCCACATCCGAGAAGCTGGCCAGCGGTCAGTCCAAAGGTCCCCGGGAAGGTTGTCACAGCCGCCACACACGGATCCCGTCGGCGGCCAGCGCCTGGGGGTCATACATCCCCTTTACGTCGATCACCACCGGATTTTCCTTGAGAAGCCGATTCAGCTCTTTGGCCGACCACCCGCGATAGAAGCGGTGCGGGACGGCTGCCACGACAGCAGCAGCCGGCTTCAGGTTCTCCAGTTCGCAAAGCTCGATGTCGTACTCGTGCATCGCATCGCAACCGTCAGCCAGGGGGTCGTGCACCTGGACGTCGACACCGTAATCCCGAAGCTCGGCTATGATGTCTATCACCTTGGAGTTCCTTAGATCCGGGCAGTCCTCCTTGAAGGTCAGCCCCAGGACAGTCACCGTCGCTCCAAGGATGCTGTGGCCTGCGCGTATCATCTCCTTGATAGTCCTTTGCGCCACGAACTTCCCCATGCCGTCGTTGATGCGCCGGCCTGCGAGTATGACTTGAGGGATGTAGCCGAGTTTTTCAGCTTTGTGGGTGAGGTAGTAGGGATCGACGCCAATGCAGTGTCCTCCTACCAGCCCGGGCCTGAATTTGAGGAAGTTCCACTTGGAGCCTGCTGCCTCCAGCACCTCGTTGGTGTCTATCCCCATACGGTCGAAGATGAGCGCGAGTTCGTTCATCAGCGCGATGTTCAGGTCGCGCTGGGTGTTCTCTATCACCTTGGCGGCTTCTGCCACCTTGATGCTGGAAGCGCGATGCACGCCCGCAGTTACCACGGACTCGTACAGCGCTGCCACGATCTCGAGTGTCTCCGCATCCTGCCCTGAAACCACCTTCTTAATCTTCGTGAAAGTGTGCTCCTTGTCTCCGGGGTTGATCCTCTCCGGGCTGTAACCCACGAAGAAATCGCTGCCGCAGGCAAGACCGGACACCCGCTCAAGGATGGGAACGCATTCTTCCTCCGTCACTCCCGGGTAGACCGTCGACTCATAGACGACGATGTCCCCTTTCTTGAGGGCTTCGCCAACAGTTTCCGAGGCCTTGAGCACGGGGGTCAGATCAGGCTGGTTGGCTGAATCAACGGGTGTCGGAACGGCCACGATGTGGAAATCGGCTTTGGCAAGCTCTTCTATTGCATCAGTAAAGACGATGTCTGCCATCAGCAGGTCGTCCGCCTCGACTTCACCGGTACGGTCATATCCTGCCTTCAGCTCGGCGACGCGCAACGCGTTTATATCGAAACCGACGGTCTTCCTGATCTTGCCGAATGCAACGGCTACAGGAAGGCCCACATAGCCGAGCCCGACAACCGATACGATCCGATCGCTGCTTGTCTTTTTCAATTGCACGATTTTAGTTCCCTGCCGCTAATATGACGCCAGCTGTGACAGCGATGTTGCCGATGATCTGAGCTATATCCTTGATGTTTCTGAGCCATGCAGTCTTCTCGTACTGCCTCGGCACGATTACGGTGTCCCCCGAGTCCAGCGGCTTGCCCCAGAAGGAGTTGTAGAAGAGGAACTTGGAAGAGTTCGCCTGGCTGATGACGGAACCGTCGACCTTGACCACATAGACGCTTTCCAGGTCCGCGTCGCCCGTCGCTCCGCCGACCTGGTTAAGGTACCACTCGACGCTCTTCCCGCGCTGGGTCACGATGGTGTTCTGGTTGTACACGTCGCCGATGACGTTGATGCCCCCCGGATCGCTCGGCACGGTGAGCTGGTCTCCGCCTTGCAGCTCGACGTCGTAGATGCTCCCCTCGAGGTTCTTGAGCGAGGCGATCTCCAGCAGCACGCGCCCCTCCGCCTTCTTGGCCTTCAGTATCTCAACGCTGCGCATCAGGCTTTCCAGGGTGGTCTTGGAACTGGCGACTTCCTCGGCAGAGGAGGCGGTCTGCGACATGTTCGTCTGCAACTTGATGATGTCTTCCTGCGCCTTGTCGAGCGCCTCGTCCATGCGCTGCTGCTGCAGCTTGCGCGCGCTCTCGCGGGTGAAACGGGTTCCCTTAAGGTAGGCGAGATCGGTAAAACCTCCCGCCCTGGCGATGACGGAACTAAGCCGCTCTCCCTTGGAAATCGGGTAGGTGCCCGGGAAAACGAACTCGCCTTTCAGGGTGACATAGCGGTCGGTCGCTTCGGCCCAGTTGGGTATGCGCCGTACCGTCAACTCGTCGAACGGCTGCAATTTGATGTTGTCGATCCATCCGGCCATCGCCTTTCCGAGATCGATTGTTATGGAGTAAGAACTGACGGCGTCGCCGGTGCGCTGGAGCCTGGTTACCTCGGCGTTCTTCAGGTAGGCGGAGAGCTTCACGTTGCCCGCCTGCATGAGCAGGTCGCGCACGGTCATGTTCTCCATGTAGCGGTAAGGACCCGGGTTTTGAACCTCGCCGCTCACCTTGACGACCGGGACTTCCTCCATTTCACGCTTGGCGAAAATCTTCACCCGGTCGAACTCCTTCAGTTCCAGGTCATGCCCGGGCTCTCCCTGCACGGCTTTGGAAACGTCAAAGAAGATGACCTCCGGGTGCAGGTCGGGCGGAAAAAGCCGGATGATCTGTCCCGCTGCCGCGTGGTACTCGGGGAGCAAGGTGTCGCTCTCTATCAGCGAGCTCACCCGTGTCCCGGGTTTAAGCGCATAGTCGCCGGGACGAACCACATGCCCTTCCAGGCGCACGTAGCCGCGAAGCACGCCGTCGATGGAGAGCACCTTTACCAGGTCGAGATCCTGTATGGGTATGCCGGCGGTGATCTCTTCGGTGCTCTTGCCGCTCAAGTCGAGGCTGAAGTCCGTGACCACCTTCTTGTCGTGCGCCTGGACCCGGTACATCTGGACCCGCTGCAGGTATCCGGTGGGGTTGATGCCGCCGGAGAGCGCCAGAAGATCCTTGAGGGTGCTCTCCCCTTTCAGTTCGTAGATGGCCGGACGGCGCACATTGCCTGCGATCCCCGCAACTTTCCCTATCACCGGAACCAGCACCGTGTCGCCGGGCTGGAGCCTGATATCCTTCCCCTGATCTCCCTTCAAAAAGAAGTCATAGAGGTCGACCGTCTCGATCGTTTTGCCGTTTCTGTTGATCCGGATGTTTCTCAGGCTGCCGTTCTTGGTGGGGCCGCCCGCGGCGGAGAGGGCGCTGATCAGGGTGGAAAGCGAGCTTATGTTATAGTCGCCGGGCGACTCCACCTCGCCCACCACAAATACCTTGACGAGCCTCATCTTCCCCATGTTGACGTTTAGCTGGAAGTCCTTGTAGATACGGGCGATGTGATTCTTAAGCAGCGACGGCAGCTCCCCGAAGGTCTGTCCGGCCACCTTCACCGCCCCCACCTTGGGGATGACGATCTCGCCGCTGCGGTTCACCTCAACCTTGTAGGTGCCGTTGAGACTCCCCCAGACCGTCACGATCAGGAGATCCCCGGCACCGACAACGTACTCGGGTCCGACCGGAACATCGGTCTGCGACGCAAATTCGTCTTGTTTGGGTTTGAAGAAGCTGTAGCCGAACTGTGTGAGGGGGCGCATGCCGTAGGGCTGCGCCTTGGCCTTGTCCATGGTGACAGGGTTTTGTCCCATGGCTTTTTCCAAACTGGAGGGTTCAACAGGCTCAAATCGCTGCTGGTCTTTTTTGGAGGTTATCCTCCGGGTGCGCTCCTTGCGCTCCTTGCTCTCCTTGCGCTCTTTACGTTCCTTGCGCTCCTTGCTCTCCTTGTCGTCCTGACTATCCTTCGTTCCCTTTCTGCTCTTGCCTTCCTTCCTGCCCCTGTCTGTAGCTACGTCCTTGCCATTCAGGCTGCTTCGTTGCCAATCTTCGTCGGACAGGGATTTGTCTGCATCCGCCTCGAAGGGCTCCTCATCGTCCGGGTAGGGTTGCGAGTCATCGTCCTGGGTGGCTCGGCGACGGGAATCAGCCTGCCCCATCTCTTCTTTCAGCGGCAGGGCATCCTCTTCGGTAGTTTCGGGAATTGTGAAGTAATCGGAAGAAGTGAGAGTGGAATCACTCTGCTTTTTGGTCATCGCAGGGTCTGTAGCGTAGGATGATTCCTCATTATAGGAGGCGGAAAAAGCTGTGGTAATCGACAAGATGATCAGCGTAACAGCAAACAACAATTTTTTCTTCATACCTATTTGTACTCCTACTTCATGATAGGACTCAAAGCCTTGACAGGCAAAACAGAGCAAAAAGACCTTTATATACACACAACTACTGATGCAATGTGGTCAATCGATATAACACGTAACGCTATTTATGTAAAACTAAAAAATGTAAGGTTGCTAAGGAATTCGTTGGAAAGGCAATTCGGCTTGCTTCTTTAGAAGTTGTGTAAGGATGACGGTATCCTGTGCCAATTGCGACGGCAGGCTACTATCATATGCAAACGATAAAATAAATTCTTCTTTGGCAGTGAGCCTTGGCAGACTGCCTACCGCTCGGCACTAGATATGGGGTAGCTGCCTCCGAGAATTAATAGCTCAAGTTAATTATTGGACTCTACTCTATAACACTTGTAGCTTGCGAAGTAAATTTAAAAAACCTGGCGCAGGCTTCAGCGCGCCGGCCGGAGCAGCAGATTTGACAGACATTGCATCCTCATGCCCGGTCCGGGCTAAAGAGCAGTTTTCGTGCCGCAACCGGGCAAGCATGAACTAAAAAAGGAGTGGAAACAGACGGCAAAATCGGGAGGCGTTTAAATGTCTTCATGACACAACGGCTTAGCAACGAGGGCTTGTGTCATAAAAAAGGCTGTAGCAGTCACGGACAGAGGATTAATGTAGGAGAGTAAGGAAGGGATTGTCTGTAGCAAGGTAAATAGTGTCAAAAAACAGCGGTGCGTCCGGAATTTGACACGACCGCCTCACGCAAAGACGCCAAGGCGCCAAGAAATTCCTAGAGAAATGTCGTTTTGTGATGCGGCCCTACTCCATCCAAAAGAGCCGGTGTCAGTTCGCATTTACAAAGATCTCCTGAACTGCTTCGGGAACATGCTCGCGGACATATGTTTGCGGCGTATTTGCCGGCAAGCACTGGCCTATGTCACCAGCCGGACCACCGTTTACACATAATACCTGGAGGTGACGGTGTCCCAGGTACCCTGCCCCTTAAGTATGAGGTCGCATACCTCGCGCACCGCTCCCCACCCCCCCCGGTTCTTGGAGACGAACTGTGCGAAGGGGAGCACCTCGTTTACGGCGTCGGCAGGCGCCGCGGCAAAACCCACCCTCTTCAGTATCGGGATGTCTATCACGTCGTCACCCATGAAGGCGACCTGCTCGTCGGTGAGGCCGGTTGCTTCCAGCATCTGGCGGTAGGGGACCAACTTGTCGAGCGCCTTCTGGTAGACCTGGCCGATGCCAAGCTCCACGGCGCGGTTGTAGACCACCTGGGACTCGCGCCCCGAGATGATCCCCACCTCGACGCCGGAACGCTGCAGCATCTTGATGCCGTGGCCGTCCTTCACGTTGAAGAACTTGCTTTCCACGCCGTTGGAATCGAAGATGATGCGGCCGTCGGTGAGCACACCGTCCACGTCCAGTATCAAAAGCTTGATTTTTTTCAGTCTCTCTTCCATAAGAACCTCATTCGAAACTGCCTCACGCAAAGGCGCGAAGGCGCAAAGGACAACGGTCAAAAATCGTTTGACACGCCAGTTCGTTACGCTCTCTCAAGATAACGCGAGCAATATGATGCTATCCTGGCTGCGATGGCGAATGTTTGCGGCGTAAAATTGATCACTTCTGCATAAACGGACTCTATATCTTCCCTGGCGTATTCGTGTGCTATCTTATTGCGAAGGTCTTTGATCCTTCTTATCTCATCGACCGAATCGAAAAGACCCCTCTTGTGGGCACGGTTAATGACGTCAATCATGGTACCGCTGTCCTCCAACTCCACCTTGTCGATGCTCCTGAAAACTTTTTGAATGATGATGTCGCTTGTGCGCGCATACCTGCTCGTGAGGGTTTCAATAGCATCGCATTCTTCGTCGGAATACGCAGACTTCACGCCGATCTCGGTGCAAATCACGTAGGAACGCCTCAACCAGTAGAGAGACTTGTCAAGTATCTGCAGGTCGATGGCAAGGTTCTTAAAGTAATCGCCGTTCGTCACAGCGGTACCCCCTCTGCCAGGGCGATCCTCACGAAAGGCTCGGAATCGTCCTTGGCGATCACTATGTCTATCTTCTGCTCCCCCATCATCTCCCACAACAGCCATCGCACACGACCGGCGTCGTCAGGAGCAAGCCGATCCGAGATGATAAGCAGGTCGATGTCGCCGCCGCGCTTACTGTCATCGGCCCGCGAACCGAACAAATATATTACGGCGTCGGCGTCCAGAGCATGAACCGTCCGTCGGATTGAAGAAATCTCGAAATCCGTGAGTCGCATCGATTACTTTCTCCCGAGACGCAAAAGAAAAACAAGCAGACCGTTTATCGGGATAAAGGGCCTCCACTATCCCCGTGATTAGCCTTCAAACCGCCTCACGCGAAGACGCCAAGGCGCGAAGAAAAACAACCAAATGATATAACGGGAAGCGGGCGCCCAACCTCTTCTAGCAACGGGATATGCAATCGTTCATGGCATGTTGAGACGCCGCGTCAAAAACAAAACCGGACGCGGGCAGTGCCTGTCGGGCCAAAAAGGTAGATGAAATTGTTGGCGACCACGCCTATTCTGCCATGACCCGGTACGCACCGCCATGCGCCTTGGTATCGCAGCGATGAGCATCGAGTTGCTCTGCTATGGAATCAATTTTCCTCTCCAGCCTAAGCTCAATAAGATCAATTTTCTCGGCCAGCATTTGGTGCCCTTCGACAACTATCGCCGTTGCCTTGTGAATTTGTTCCGTCTGAATGCTGGTCTGATGATCAAATTCCTTCAGGATTTCCTCTTTCTGGCGCCCCAGCTTCGTATCGACATCGGCTGTCATCTGCCCCAACTTCGTATCGATATCGGCGGTCATCTGCCCCAACTTCGTATCGATATCGGCGGTCATTTGTTCCAGCTTCAAGTCGAAGCCGGACGACATCACCCCGAGCCTGCTGTCGACTATCTGCGCGACCATCTCACTGATACGCTGAAAATCCTTCTCTTCCATTGATGACCTCATTACGCTGTGCCGGCCCTGCATCCCCTTTATCCCTGTTGAATGCCTCTGTATTCCAGCCATTCTTTGCTTTGCGGCTTTGCGTGAGACGCCTTACGCTATGCCGGCCTTCAGGAGGTCGTGCAGGTGCACTATGCCGACAGGCGCGGCTTGCTTGTCGTCCTCGAACACGAACAGCGAGGTGATGGAGTACTGCTCCATCTGCTGCAGGGCACGGGCCGCCAGTTCGTTGCGCCTGATCCGCTTGGGCCCGCTCTTCATGAGTGCGGATGCCGGGAGGTTGATGATGTCTAGCCCCTGCCCCAACGCGCGCCGCAGGTCTCCGTCGGTGATGACCCCCACCAGCGCCCCGTCGCCGGAGGTGACGCCGGTGATCCCCAGCCCCTTTGAGGTGATGGTGAAGAGCGCCTCCCGCATCAGGGTGTTCGAGGAGACCAGTGGGAGCATGTCGCCGGAGTGCATGATGTCCTCAACCCTCAATAGGAGCCTCCGTCCCAGCGCGCCCCCGGGATGGAACATGGCGAAGTCCTCGGCCTGGAAGCCGCGGCTCACCAGAAGTGCCACGGCGATGGCGTCTCCCATGGCAAGGGTGACGGTGGTCGACGCGGTAGGGGCAAGGCCCAAGGGGCAGGCCTCTTCCTTCACTGAGATGTCGAGGAAGATGTCGCCGCTTTTGGCAAGGGTCGAAGCCGGATTGCCGGCCATGGCGATCAGCGAGGCGCCAAGCCTCTTGATGATGGGGAGGATGCGCACCACCTCGTCGGTCTCGCCGGAGTTGGAGATGGCTATCACCACGTCGCCCTTCATGATCATGCCGAGGTCGCCGTGGATCCCTTCTGCCGGATGCAGGAAGAAGGCGGGGGTTCCGGTTGAGGCCATGGTGGAGGCGATCTTCTGGCCGATGAGGCCTGATTTTCCCATGCCGGTCACCACGACGCGGCCGGTCGTGTTCAGGATCATCTGCACGGCCTGTTCGAAAGCCTGATCAATGGATGCCTCGAGGTTCAAAAGGGCCTCGGCCTCGACGCGTATCACCCTCTTCGCTTCTTCTAGTATCAAAACAAACTCCTTAAGATACGGGCTCGCGCCCGCTCGCTCAAGGCGCCAAGAACTTCGAAAATGTTGACGCCCGGTTGCCCTTCTTTGCAGCTTTGCAGCTTTGCAGCTTTGCGGCTTTGCGGCTTTGCGTGACCGGATTTGCTAGGAAGTGCTTGGTTTATCCTTTCACGATGGCGTCGATTGCCTTGAGCTTCTTGAGAAGAATCGGCAACTCGTCGAGGCGAACCGAGTTAGGACCGTCGCAAAGCGCCTGCTCGGGCTCTTCGTGCACTTCCATGAACACCCCATCCACCCCGGCTGCGACTGCGGCCCGGGAAAGGAACTCGACGTACTCACGCTGTCCGCCGGACGAGGTACCCTCCCCTCCGGGCAACTGCACGCTGTGCGTCGCGTCGAAGATGACCGGAAAACCGGTGGAGCGCATGATCGGGAAACTGCGCATATCGACAACGAGGTTGTTGTAGCCGAAGCTCGCACCGCGCTCGGTAAGGATGACGTTCTCGTTCTCGCAGGAGAGGATCTTCCCCACCACGTTCTTCATGTCCCAAGGTGCCAGGAACTGCCCCTTTTTCACGTTGATCACGCGGCCGGTGCCGGCAGCGGCCACCAGCAGGTCGGTTTGCCGGCAAAGGAAGGCAGGGATCTGCAGTACGTCGAGGACCTCGGCTGCGGGTTCCACCTGCTCGATGGAGTGAATGTCGGAGAGGACCGGAACGCCGAGCGCCTCTTTCACCTTGGCGAGGATCCTGAGCCCCTCCTTCATCCCCGGTCCGCGGAAAGCGGTGACCGAGGTCCGGTTGGCCTTGTCGTAGGAGGCCTTGAAGATCAGCGGGATGCCCACGCCGTTGCAGATGCTCATCAGCCGTTCGGCGCAGCGCAGGGTGGCGGTCTCGTTCTCTATTACGCAAGGCCCCGCTACCAGCACCAGCGGCCTGCCCCCACCTATTTTCAGTTCGCCTACAGTGATCTCACGGGTCATGATGCTCTCTCCTATAATCGTCTCACGCTCTTTGGCACCACTCTCTTAGGACGCAAAGCGCACAAAAACAAAAATTGAATCCATCAACAGGAACAAAGGGGATGAAAAGCTGGATTCATCCCTGTTACAACGTCTCGGGTTTTGCCCTTTTTTTGCGCCCTTGCGGCTTTGCGTGAGCGCCTTTTGCTTTGCCTGAACCTACCCCTTGCTTTTCCTCGCCTTGGTGGCGCCGATGAACGCTTTGAAAAGCGGGTGCGGGTTGAGCGGCTTCGACTTGAACTCGGGGTGGAACTGGCAACCCAGGAACCACGGATGATCGGGAAGCTCGATGATCTCGACCAGGTCCCCTTCCTTGTACACTCCCGAGATCACCATCCCCTTCTCCTCCAGGCAGGTGCGGAAGATGTTGTTGAATTCGTAACGGTGACGGTGACGCTCGGAAATCTCCGTCGCGCCGTAGGCCTTCTGCGCGAAGGTCCCCTTGGTGAGGGAGCAGGGATAGGCGCCGAGCCTCATGGTCCCCCCCTTGTTCTCCACCCCTTTCTGCTCTTCCATCAGGTGGATCACCGGGCTCTCGCAGGCGGGCTTGAACTCGCTGGAGAATGCCTCGGGAAGCTGGCAGACGTTGCGGGCGAACTCGACGGCGGCCATCTGCATGCCGAGGCAGATGCCGAAGAACGGTACCTTGTTGACGCGGGCGAACTCGATCGCCTGGATCTTCCCTTCGGTGCCGCGCTCGCCGAAACCGCCGGGCACCAGGATGCCGTCGACGTCGCTTAGGCACTTCCCGGTCCCATCCTCCTCGATCTTCTCCGAGTCGAGGTAGACCAGGTTTACGCGGCAGTCGTTGGCGATGCCGCCGTGGGTGAGCGCCTCGGAGAGGGACTTGTACGATTCCTTGAGGTCCACGTACTTGCCGACCACCGCGATGCGCACCGCGCCGCCGCCCGGATTGGTGAGCTTCGACACCACCTGCTGCCAGTGGGAAAGATCGGGGGCCTTGGTCCAGATGTTCAGCTTCTCCACCACCTGATCGTCCAGCCCTTCGAGGTTCAGGGCCAGCGGGACCGCATAGATGTGCTCGGCGTCACGCGAGGTGATGACCGCCTTCTCCTCCACGTTGCAGAACAGGGCGATCTTCGCCTTCATCTCCTGGGGGAGTTCCTGCTCACAGCGGCAAAGCAGGATGTCGGGCTGTATGCCGATCTCGCGCAGTTCCTTGACCGAGTGCTGGGTCGGCTTGGTCTTCAGCTCGCCTGCGGTCTTGATGTAGGGAACCAGGGTCACGTGCAGGTACAGGACGTTCCCCGCGCCGCGATCGCTCTTCAGCTGGCGGATAGCCTCAAGAAAGGGAAGCGACTCGATGTCGCCGACGGTCCCGCCGATCTCGACGATGGCGATGTCGGTCCCCTTGGCGTTTTCCAGGATGTTGGACTTGATCTGGTCCGTGATGTGCGGGATGACCTGAACGGTGCCCCCCAGGTAGTCGCCGCGGCGCTCCTTCTCGATGACGGAGAAATATACCTGGCCGGTGGTGAAGTTGCTCTTTTTGGAGAGCTTTCCGGAGGTGTAGCGCTCGTAGTGACCGAGGTCGAGGTCGGTCTCGGCACCGTCGTCGGTGACGAACACCTCGCCGTGCTGGAAGGGAGACATGGTCCCCGGATCGACGTTGATGTACGGGTCCAGCTTCTGGATGGTGACCCGAAGCCCCCTTGCCTCAAGGAGAGCGCCCAAAGAAGCGGCGGCGAGTCCCTTACCTATGGAGGAGACAACGCCGCCGGTTACAAAGATGAATTTTGTCTTCACTTAAAAAACCTCCAAAAACCTTAGAAACTGTTCTACGTTCTATGTTCTAAGTTCTACGTCGAAACCCAAAGGGGCGCGTTGAACTTGAACGAGAACACAGAAGGATGCGGTTGATTGAAACTGTTCTACGTTCTATGTTGAATTTCAGAACTTAGAACATAGAACATAGAACTTAGAACGGCTTCTAGCCTTTGAGCTTCGCCAGCACCTTGTCCAGGTCTGCCGGGGTATCGACGCCGATCGACTCGAAGTCGGTCTCCACTATCTTGATGCGGTAGCCGTTTTCCAGAACCCGAAGCTGCTCGAGCTTTTCGGCGAGTTCCAGGTAGGTCGGCGCGAGCCCCGCAAAGACCGGCAGGAACTCCCTGCGGTAGACGTAGAGCCCTACGTGCTTGTAGCAGAGGAGCTTTCCGGAGACGAAGGCATCGTCCTTCAGGTCGTTCCACTTGTCGCGGAAAAACGGCAGCGGCGAACGGGAAAAATAGAGCACGTTCCCTTTCGGGTCCGACACCACCTTTACCACGTTGGGTGACAGGAAGTCGTGCAGCGTCTTGATCCTGCACTTGAGCGTCGCCATCGGGATGGCCGGGTCATCCAGAAGCGGCTCTATCGCCTGATCGATCATGGCGGGATCGATGAGCGGCTCGTCACCCTGGACGTTGACCACGATGTCGGCGTCGAGCCTGGCAGCGACCTCGGCCAGACGGTCGGTCCCGGTCTCGTGGGTGGCGGAGGTCATCTCCACCCTCCCCCCGAAGCCGCGGACGGCGGAGGCTATCCTCTCGTCGTCGGTTGCCACAATCACCTCTGAGACCAGCTTGGCCTTCAAGGCACGCTCATAAACATGCTGCACCATGGGGCGTCCCATGATGTCCGCCAATGCCTTACCTTCAAAACGCGTAGAAGCATACCTGGCGGGTATTACCGCGGTTATTTTCATTTGGCGTCTCAATGAGAACCCGGAACCGTAGCTGCCGGTCCATAAGTCCTGGTTGCGGTTGTGGTTGGGTGAATTGTTGAGGCTGGCTTTTGACTAGCGACTTTAGCCGGTGGAGCGCAGCCTGAACTGCCGGCTCCGTCCCTGTCTGGCGGGACGAAACAAGTTACATCAAAAGAAAGGGTCGTGTCAAGGAGTGAAATCAGAGGGATGAGCTCAGGCCGTCGGCCCAGGAGATCGTCTCCAGCTGTGCGCAGAGGAGCTGGTCGAGATTCAGGCCGCACTGCTCCAGTTGCTCGTTCACCGCTTCGAAATCCGCCCGTTCCAGGCTCTCGGAAAGGACCAGCAGCTCCCCCAGATCCCCGCTGCGGCGCAGCAGCGCCGACTTGACGTTGTCCGCGAGGTTCAGCTTTCCCACCAGTTCCGCCATGGAATCCTCGAACAGCACGTCGATGAGCGAGAGGATCCCCACCATGAAGGCCTGATCTGCGTGCTCCCTCCCGGCGCGCCCCTTGAGCGCCAGCACCAGCAGTTCCATCAGCTTGCCGCGCGTGGCCGCCATCTCCAGAAGGGGGCTGTGAACGCCGTTGCTGTCGTTGCTGGCATAAAGGGCGAGGGTAATCCACCTTTTCAGCTGCTCCATCCCCAGCACCATGAGGGCGTGGCGCAGCGTCTTGATGCGCACCCTGAGGCCGATGGCCACTGAATTGACCAGCCTGAGCAGGTTGTAGGTAAGCCCCGGGTTCTGCTTGAAGGTCTCCTCGATCTCGTTCAGGTCTGTTTCCGCCATCACCTGCTTCATAAGCTGCAGCATGGCGATCTTTCCGATGTCGATCTTGTTCTGCCTGAGCACCACGGGGCGCGCGAAATAGTACCCCTGGAACAGGTGGAAGCCCAGCTGGGAGCAGAACTTGTACTGCTCGGCGCTCTCCACCTTCTCGGCGAGGAGCGTGAGGGGCCAGTGGCGCAGTTTCTCCACCATTTCAGGAAGCGCCGCGGCCGGGGTCTCCAGCACGTCGATCTTGACGATGTCGATCAGCTTGTAGATGGCATGGAAGCTGGGGGAGTAGACGTGGTCGTCCAAGGCGAGGGTGAAGCCCAAGGACTTCAGGGTGCGGCAGCGCTCGACCACGTCCCGGTCGGCGATGATGGTTTCCAGAAGCTCGATCACCACGCGATCCTTGGGAAGGAGCTCCACCGCGTCGCTCATCAGCATTTCGCGGGTGACGTTGAAGAACCCCTTGTGCCGCCCCAGGACGTCCTGGATGCCGAACTCGGTGAGGGCGCCGACTATGACGCTGGCGCTGGCGGCCTGCACGTCGAAGAAGTTGGCGGACAAAAGGCTCTCGGCAGAGCGAAACAGCAGCTCGAAGCCGACGATCTTTTGCGTCCTGTCCAGTATCGGCTGGCGCCCGAGAAAGAATTTTTCCTCGACCATAGGAACCCTCGAAAACCCTTCAAAACCCTGAAAAATTCTATGTTCTATGTTCTACGTTCTAAGTTCCACGTTAAATCTATAAACCGCCGCATCCTCAAAAGATTTTCGTTCTTCAGCCCTTTAGAATCTAAAACATAGAACATAGAACGTAGAACAGTTTTTAGTTGTTTTTCCGTTTTTGCCTGTCATACGCAAAGCCTCAGCACTTCGCGGCTGATCGAGTCCAGGGGGCGGACCAGGTCCACACCGCCTTGCTTGATCGCTTCGTTGGGCATACCGAACACGATGCAGGTGGCTTCGTCCTGGGCGATGTTGACGGCGCCTGCCTGCTTCATCTCCAGCATCCCGTGCGCACCGTCGTCCCCCATGCCGGTCATGATGACGCCGACCGCGTTCTTCCCGGCATAACGGGCCGCGGACCTGAACAATACGTCGACCGAGGGGCGGTGGCGCGAGACCAGCGGGCCGTCCTTTATCTCGACGTAGTAGCGTGCCCCGCTTCTTTTCAGCAACAGGTGGTGGTTCCCCGGCGCGATCAGGGCGCGGCCGCGCACGACCGTGTCGTTGTTCTCCGCCTCCTTGACCGTGATCCGGCACAGGCCGTCCAGCCTCTGCGAAAAGGCCCGTGTGAACCCCTCCGGCATGTGCTGCACTATGACGATGCCCGGGGAGTCGGCGGGTAACGACTGCAAAAAGATGCGCAGCGCCTCGGTGCCGCCGGTGGACGCCCCCACCACGACCACCTTTTCCGTGGTCTGCATCATCGCCTGGCTTTTCGGCTTTTCCATGATGACGTCGGCGGTGAGCTTGGGTGAGACCTGATGGGTCGTGGCCGAGACGCGCCTGACGCGCGCCTGGCTTGCCGCTTTCACCGCATCGCATATCCTGACCCTGGACTCTTCCAGAAAGGTCTTGGTCCCCAGGCGCGGTTTCTGGATGATCTCCACCGCCCCGTATTCAAGCGCCTTCAGTGCGGTCTCCGAACCCTTCTCGGTGAGGCTCGAGCACATCACCACCGGAATGGGGTGCTGGCTCATGATCTTGTGCAGAAAGGTGATGCCGTCCATCCTCGGCATCTCCACGTCCAGGGTGATCACGTCGGGGATCTCATGCCTGATCCGGTCGGCGGCGATAAAGGGATCGCTGGCCGTGGACATGACCTCTATGTGCGGGTCCGATGAGAGAATCTCCGACAGGGTCTGACGCACCACCGCCGAATCATCCACTATGAGCACCTTTATCTTCTTGGCCATCTGCTAGCCCCCGGACTTCCTAAGCCTTTTCAGGAATACTTCCCCGGTATGGGTGTGGAAGATGATGTTGGGGGGGGGGGGGGGGGGGGGGGGGGGGGGGGGGGGGGGGGGGGGGGGGGG
>CAZFMI010000011.1:0-76970 GCA_964519915.1 uncultured Geomonas sp. | reverse complement strand
AGAAACAGGCGTGCAGCCACAGATATCAATGTATCAATACCCGGTCCCATCTCTCTCCGAACACCGAGTCGTCGCCCTTGGGCACGCTTAGGGTCGCGTCTGTAAATATTTACTTTTGTAAATTTTACAGACGCGACCCCAATGCTTCTTACTCATTGGAAAACTCTACCGCATTTCGATGAGAGCATGTTTGCAAATTGAGAGAGTTTTTCCTTTCTCAGATTCAACATGACTTTTTTAACTCTATTTTTATCTTCTTTTTCTCCAAGTGTTTCGACCCATGAACAGAGGGAATCAGAAACTTGTTCAGCAGTTTCAGCATCTTTAAGGATGATGTTAAGATTGTTGCTCTTTTCCAATACTGGCAACTGATATTCGCCAGCGTACTCTTCAGCCAATTCTCCATCCAATTCAACACCACCATACTTTTCAGGATTAAGAAGCATCGAAGCTGCATTAACATCATCTTTTTTCACTGCAAGAAACTTAATCTGATTTAGAGCAGCAGAATTAACCTGGAGTACGCAATCAAGGTCATGATCTAGACTTGAATTTGCTAATTTTCTCAGAACCATTAATTCATCGTTATTTGCTAGCCCGTAGTTCTCTGGGAAAATGAGTGTGCAAAGTTTTGACCCATTTTTTTGAATTTTTAGGCCTTGCCAGCCGTTCAGTTCTGATTTTTTCTTTGGCATTTGCAAATGATCACCAGTTTTTGACTCTTTGTTTACTGGTTTTTTTTGCTCTCCTTTGGTGCATGCAATCAGCATAACTACAACCAAAGGGTATAGAATGAACTTGTGTTTTGAAATAGACATATGTAGTCTCCTTTTCCACCTTTATTGGGGCGGTTTAGCCGGAATCCAAATATAGGTTTTATCGTCTTTGCTACGTAAGCTTGGGATCTGGCGCAGAAGTTCAGCTTCAAAGGCACCTTTAGTCATGGTAGTACACGGACTTGTTGCACAACCTTTCGAACCATATGGCCCTCTTGCATGAGCTCGAATATTTTTTCTTTCAGTTCCTCCAGCTGTGAATATGTCTTTCTTCCCATTTCCTATATCAGTTATTGAAATTGCATGTTTTGTTTTCTGACCATACTGCTTATGCCTATTTTGCATTTCGGCCCATTTTCCAGTCGCAGTTAGTATAGTTCCTTTATTTGGACCTTTCATTCTGGCATCAAAAGTCAGTTCTACAGAACCCACAGGTTTGGTTATGGTCCCGGTCCGTTCAGCTGTTATATATTGTCCCGGTGTGTCGTAGTCGTACACATTAAATTTATATACGACATACGGGTCCTTTGTGGCTCTCCAGTAACTTATATCATTTTTATTACTATATCTTGCACTGACAGGGATAAGAACCTCTTTACCATCAGGATCAATAAGTTTGACTGGGTTATTATGCGCATAACCATACAAGGATAAATTCACAGGATTATATACACCGCCATTACCTGCAAGCCCATCATCACTCCCTTTGTCTGAATTCGGCAAATACTTCGTAAGAATTGGATCTACACTGATCCACCTACTAATCACCGGCTCATAATACCGCGCCCCAAAGTAATACAACCCCGTCTCAGGATCAAGCTCCTTCCCGGTGAACTGGTAGCCGGGAATGTTGGACCTCGTTTTCCCTTCGTCGATCCAGGTCTCGCCGAATGGGAAGTACTCGAGGTGCTGGTACACGCTTCCGCTGGCGTCGGTGATCATGTTGCTGCTGCCCAGATGATCGCCGTGGTAGAAGTACCGGTCCTTCTCCTCCGGCGGCAATACTCCCGTGCTGGTGCCGTCCGGGAGCCTTATGATGATCCCGGTCTTGTTGCCGAGGCCGTGATCGAGCCCCTGGATGCCCGGGATGCTGGTCTCGGTGTTGGCAGTCGCGGTGTTGGGGGTCTTCACCAGCTTGCTCGCCACGCGGGTGTTCCCCGCGTAGACGCTCTTGGTCCCCAGCTCGCCGTTCTTTATCGAGTAGAAGCGGTTGATGTAGAAGGTCTCGCCATGCTGGCCGCGCTTCAGCACGCGCTCGCCAGAGTCGTCGTACAGAAAGTAGGTGGACTTGCCGTTGTCGGCAATCTCCTTGACCCGGTTCTCCTCGTTCCAGATGATGGTCCTTCGCTTGCCGTTGGTCTTGTTGGTCCAGCCGGTCATGTTCCCTGCGGGATCGTAGCTGTACAGCTTTTCCCCCGCATCCGTTACCGCGTGCGGGTGCGTGCCACCGTACTTGTAGTCGAGAAGGTAGTTCGTCTCCTTCGGCAGGGTCGCGGTCGCCGAAGGCTGAAGGATCCTGTTGACAAGGCTCTTCCTGGTGAAGTTGCCGATGGTGTCGTAGAAGAACTCGTTGCTGTACAGGTTCTGTTTTCCCGGTCCGAAGGAGTACTCGCCGTCGGCGGTCTTCAGTTGGTACAGGTCGTCGTACTCGAACACCTGGGTCAACGGACCGGCGGGAAGTGCCGTATTGGTCGGCGTGTTGATGGCGTTTTGCACCCTGAGGATGTTCCCCACCAGGTCGTAGCCGTAGCTCAGGTTCTGGACGGTGCGGCCCTCCGGGGTCGCTGTGGTCAGGGTGTCGAGCCGCCTGGTGAAGTCGTCATAGGTGTACTCTGAGTTGACGCCGTTACCGTAATCGACGTGCCTTCTCTGCCCGAACTCGTCGTAGGTCAGGGTGTTGATGTAGTTGTAGCGGTTCCCCTGCTTGATACCCCAGGCCGACTTCAGGAGTCCTCCGTTGTCGTAGGCGTAGTAGAGGTTCTCGCCGTCCGGGTAGGTCATCTGCAGCATCCTGCCGAAGGAGTCGAAGACGTAGTCGGTGGTGTAGCTTTTCCTACGCGCCGACGGCGTCTTGGCTTCGACGCTCTTCACTTCCCTGGTGGTCTCGCCGAGCTTGCCGTAGAAGCGCTCCTCCACGCCCGACTCGTCGGTGACCCTGGCAATCCTACCCGCCCGGTTGTAGGCCGCCCCCATGGCGCCGTACTCGTAGGCGACGCCTGTGCTGTTCGGGTAGTTGATCCCCGTCAGGCGGTTGAACAGGTAGCTGTACTTGATCTCCTTGCCACGGTTGTAGTTGGCCGTGAGTTTGGAGGTCATGTTGCCGTTTGCGTCGTAGCCGTACTCGGTGCGGCCGGTGTCGGGGTTGGTGATGGCGGTCCTTCTCCCCACCAGATCGTACTCGACGGTGGTGGTGTTCCCCTTGTTGTCCCGCACCGTGGTGATCTGCCCCAGCGCATCGTAATCGTAGCTGGTGGTGATCGGCGCGCCGTTGTTGTACTCCACCACCGCGGCAATCCGTTCATCCACGTCCTTGAAGGAGATCTTGGTCCCCTTGCGGTTCGCCTCTCCGGCGGCGTTGCCGATGGGGTCCACCACCTTTGTGGTGGCGTAGAGGACTCCGGAGCTCCCGGTCTTCCCGAAGCCGTAGGTCGTGGTGGTGACAGCGTAGCCGCTTCGCCCCTGGGCATCCGGCGTCTCAATCCTGACCGTCCTGTCCAACGGGTCATATCCGAAATGGGTGGGTTTTTTCGGGAGTTGCTGCGACAGGTAGCCGTACAGGTCACCTCCCCCCTGGAAGAGCGGTTGCCCCTGCTCGATGGTCCGCCCCAGTTCGTCGTAGACAACGAGCCCGGAGACGGTCATGCCGTAGGCGCCGTTCACGTCCGCTTCTTTCTTGGTCTGCAGGACCCGCTTCATGCCGTCGGCAAAGAGCACCGTGTCCACCGTGTTGCCGACCGAACCCACCCGGGAGGATGCCTTGTTGCGGGTGACGGCGCCCGCAGGCGTCAGGAGGTTTTCTCCATCTGCTGCGAACACCGGCGCCTTGTACTCGAAGGCCAGCGTGGCAAGGCCCAGCGGATTGCCGGAACCGTCGGTGTCGTAGGGGCCGAAAACGGAGGCAAGCCTGCCGAATTCGTCGTATTTGCTCACCTGGTAGTTGCCGTTCAGATCCTTGGTCCAGGCCGGGAGGCCGAAGCGCAGGTCGTACCCCGCCGTCGAGTAGTAGGGACCGCCGTCCCTGGAGGAGAAGTTGTCCTGGATCCGGGTGACGTAGCTGCCGGTCTCCGCGTCGTAGCCGTAGGTGAGCGCATAGCCCGCCGGGTCGGTGATGGTCCTTATGTTGCCGTAGGGGTCGTAGCTGAACTCCCAAGTCGGGCTCTGCCCGCCGGTGGCGAGGCTCGTGTGGCTCATGAGGTTGCCGGTGCCGTTCTCGTAGGAGGCCCAGCGCTTGCGCAGCACCTTCTTCCCGCTGTCACGCACCTCGATGGTGTCCGGCTTCATGACGTACTGCTTGGGATCCCTCCAGTAGCCGATGGTGGCGCTGACGTCATCGGCGGCGGTGGCAAGCTCGCCGGCGTCGAAGAAGGCGGTGACGTTGCCGTAGCTGTCGTAGCCGAAAGTCTGGTAGGAGCTTTTCGCAGGGGCGTTCTCGCCGCCGCTGCCGTCGTAGTAGTAGGTGTTGGTCTCGCGCAACTGCGGGAACTTGCTCCCGGCGCCGACGTCCGTCGCCAGGTAGGTGTTGGCCGATTTCGCCCAGACGTTGCCTCTGCCGTCGGTGGTCACCGACTTCTCCAGCAGGTTCTTCAGGTAGTAGTCCCTGTTGTGGAACTCCTGCACCACGGTCCGCGACAAGGAAGTGCCGGGAGCCTGAGTCTCCTCCACGCGTCCGAAGCCGTAGGACTCACGTTCGTTTCGGTCATAGTAGCCGTCGTAGAATTTGTAGTCGGTGGTATAGGAGTGTCCGGTGCCGTCGGAGAGCACCACTTTCTTGAGCACCCACTGGCTGCTTGGCATGTCGACTGTGTTCCCCGCACGCTGGTAATCCAGGGTGAACTTCCCTCCCAGCGGCCGACGCACCTCCTTCAGCAGGTTCGTCTGCCCCACGTTGTTGAGCCGCACGAACACCGAGTCGTCGCCCTTGAGTTTGAGGAGGTGGTCCGGAAGGCCGTCGCCGTTTATGTCCTGGAATTCAAGGGAGCTTCCCCCGGTCCCTCCGGAGACGTTCATGGTAATAACCGTGTCGATCCAAAGCACGGTGAGTACCGGGATGATCGGGATCAGGATCGGCACACCCGCAGAAAGCTGGTAGGAGTCGCTGGCCGAATAGCTGATGGTGTCGTTATTGCCGGGAATAAGTTCGGCGATGATGCCGTCAGCAACGTCATGGTCCCACTCGGGAGCCTCCCAGACCTGGGTTGGCCCGAAATGGTCCCCCATGTTCAGCTTGACGGAGAAATCACGACCGGTCTTCAATATCTGGTCCGGCAGTCCGTCACCGTTTATGTCCCTGAGGGCGACCAGGGTGCGCGCAACCGTGTAACTTGCACCTCCGCCGATACTCCAGAACGAGGCGCCCGCGCTGTAGGTGGCGTTTTCGTTGATCTGCAAACGGTCCGCATTTGCAGAGACGACCGGTTCGAGGGAAAGGTCTCCCTTGTTCCACGAATCGGTCCTCCAGACGATGGGGGCACTGAACCGATACCCAAGGTTCATCCTGATAGCGAAGGAATCGCTCCCGGCGCGGTGCACCCTGTCGGGGAGCCCGTCGCCGTTCACGTCGATCAGTTCGCTGTCGGTATCAGAGATGCCGTAGGCGAGCCCCAAGGAAGCGCATCTGCTCATCACCTTCCTGGTCACCCCCGATGCGCTCTGCTGGTTTTCCGGGGCGCAGTAGCCCAATTGATGGCTGATGTTGTTGTTTTCGATTTTCCTGACATTGCCGAGGCTGGTCGGCAATGAGTAAGCGAAGCCGTTCACGCCGTTGTTGTAAAGGACCGCCCCGCCGGAAACCTGGTCGGGGAAGCGGTCGCCGTTCATGTCCATGAAATCGAGCTTGCTGGTGGAATCGCCGGTACTGTAACTGAGGCCGATCCCGATGCTGACACCGGTCGCTGTATTGTGAGAAACGCTGTGCTGGATGCTGTTGATCCCCCTTCCTGAAACGATAGCATCCACGTTCGCTCCCAGGCGGGAAGGAGCGACCTGGTCGGCACCTAAGAGGTCCCCGTACCCCCGTCCCGTCCAGGCCGCGCCCGAGTAATCGGAGTTCCCCTGCCATCTCGGGGTCAGATAGGTGAAGATGTAGCTCGGCTGTCTCTTATAGTCGTCGCTTTGGTATGTGGAGGTGTCGGTCGGGATGTCGGCTTCGGCCGATCTCTTGATCCTGGTTTCATCCCACGCCACGTTCCCGTTCCATTCGCCATAGAACCACTGCCGGTAACCGCCGCCGAACGCTTCGGCGTCCGGACGGGTGTTGTCGTAGAAGCGTTGATCGTAGGAGCGAAGCGTTGCCTGAGGTGCCTGGAACACGAAACTTCCAGGGGCGCATGATTGGCCGCTTACCGGGTTGTCCGCGCAGCTTATCGGCTGGCAGCTCGTCTGCGGGTGCGACGGGTTGTTGTTGAGCGTGGTGGTCTCGCAGTAGTTGCAGGTTCCCGTTGAGGGGTCGGAGCCGCCCGTGCAGGTCATGGCGTGGCAGACCGTCCTGTCGTCGGAGGTCTCGCAGTACTGCATGCTCGTGCCGCCGCTTTGATCGGAGGTCTGGGTAATGGGGGTGCACTGCCCGGAGGAGCAGTGCTCGGTGTAGGTGATGGTGGGAGCCCAGGCGAGGGCGTTCCTGTCGATCGGAGTAGCCGACTGGATGTCGAAGAAGATCTGGTCCCCCTTGGCGACTTTCAGGGAGAACTCATGGGATGCCGCGGCTTCGGAGGGCTGCGAGTCGGGGAGAGCCTGCGGGCCGCCGGCGGGGACCGCCTGCTTCCACAGCAGACGGTTGACCCCGCGGGCGACGGCAAGGAAGCTTCCCGTCGTGGCCGATCGCACCACGTTCCCCTGCACCCGTACCGTGCCCTCCTCGGGAGCGGTCCAGAAACGGGAGGGATCGGTGGGGGTAAGGTAGTAGAAGGGGTAGTTGACCTGCCCGTAGTAGCGGACGTCCTTTTCCTCGAACTGCGCTTCCGGCGGGAGCGCAACTCCTTCCACGTTGCAGACAACTTTCCCCGTGGCATCGGGGGAACAGACCACCGGTCCGCAGTCGTATTCCTTCGGTGTCGTGGCCGACCTCGCGAAGCAGTAATCTTCATACCTGATTTCCGGCTGCCACGACACCAGGCTCGGATCGATGACGGTATCGGAGCTTATGTCGAAGGAGACCTGGTCCCCTTCGTTGATCTCCTGGCCGCTGAGTTCAGCGGTGAAGGTCCCCTCCTGGTCGGAGGTGGCGCTTGCCGACCAGAGGACGGCGCTCTTGTTGAGGGTGATGGCAAAGGCGACGTCGTCGCTGGTTTTCTTCTTCACCAGCTTACCTGAAATTGTCACCTTCCCCTTGGCCCCGACCTTCCAGACGTTGCCCGGGTAACCGGAAAGACGGAAATCGGTGCCGGAATCGGTGCTGAAAAGCGGGTGACCGAGCGGGTCGAGGAGCGCGCTGTCGGGGGCGCCGACGTCGTGGCACAGCTCGGTGCCGTTCGGTGCGACGCAGACCTGCTGGTAGTCGATCTTCGGCTGCCAGTAGACCGCATCGGCCTCTGTGTCGTCCACGGAGTTGACCCTGAAGTAGATCCTGTCCCCGGGGGAGACGGTGAAGGCGAGGTCGTGACTGTGGGCTGTCGTGTCCACCGCCTTGATCGCTGCGGACCAAGCGGGGGACGCATCGCCGTTATGGTAGATGTAGGCCCTGACGCTCGCCTTGGGGCCGTCCGCGTCGGCGGAATCCAGCGGACTGTCCTGCCCCCCCGCCCGCACCTTCTGCACGGCGCCGGTTACGTGCACGGTCCCCTTGTAAGGCGCGATCCACTTGCGTACCGGGTCGGTGAGGAAGAAGCCGCCTTTCAATTTATCGCTGGCGGCCTGGTCCTTCAGGTCGACCCCCGCAAGCGTATAGCCGCTCCAGGGGGTGGGGGTGAACCTGGCACCGGTGTTTTTGAGTACCGAGAATCCCCCTCCCGACACGTCGACCAAGTCTATCAGCCCGTCGCCGTCCACGTCCGAGATCATCTTGTCGCCGTTGACGATGTTGTACGAGTAGGCGAGGTTGGCGGCGCCGATCCAGAAGCCGATCTGCCCGCCGATGGAGAAGTTGTCGTTGTGGCTGGCGCCCAGGGCGCCCGTGCCGGGGAAAGAGGCCGCGCTGAACGATCCGCTGCCGCGCTTCGCATCGGCCGGGTTCAACTGGTTCAACTCGACCTCGCCTCCGCTCCTGATGCGGTCGGGAAGACCGTCGCCGTTGACATCCACGAACATGCCGCGCGTGTCGGTCCACCCTCTCGCATAGCTCCCCTGGAAGCCGAAAACGGGGTAGTTGGAAGGGGGCGCGATCCCGAAGGAAACGGCGAGGCCGGCGCTTTTGTCCACCGTCTCGCTGAGGCGTTTGCCCCCTGCCCCGCCCCATTCCTTCACCTGCTTTTCGAATGCGACGTAGCCGTTGGACCCCTGGGACGGCTGGGGCATCCTCTCATAGGTAAAGTCGTGGCTGTAGAAGTCCTTCGCGCCGTTCACCCCTTTGTGCGTGATCTTCTGCAAGAGGCTCTTGCCGAAGTGGAACTGGTTCGCTTCGGCTTCCGGGATGTAGCTGAAAAGGTACTGCCTGACCAGGGCGTTGCCGTACTTCACGCTGACGGAGTCGAGGCGGGAACGGGTGAGCACCTGGAAGCCGGGCTTGCCGTCGATGATGACGTCGGGACGGCCGGTGCTCCTGTTGAATTCGACGCTGTAGCTCCCCTCCTTGTCCTTGGCGCCGGTGGCGCCGACATGGGAGGTGTACACGATCCTGGCCAGGCAGACCTGCTTGAACGGCTCTCCGTTGGTGCCCGTGTCGGTGTCGTAGAAGAACTCGGTCTGGTTGCCGTGGATGTCGACCACCTTCTCCAGGTTCCACTGGAAGATGTTGGCGCTTCCCGGCAGGTAGGAGGAGAGCCTCCCCTGCGAGGTCTGGCCGTAGACGTACCTCACCCCGTTCTTGTCCGTCGCCTCCCAGTAGTAGGCGCTGCCGGGGTCGTTCTCGGCGGGGGAGGTGCGCCTGCGGATGATCTGCAGGAAGTCTCCTTCCACGCGCTTGTAGAAGGCCTTGTCCCCCTTTCCCCTCTCTTGCGGGGCCGCGAAAGGTCTCGGGACGTGCGGGGCGAGCGCGGCGCCGTCGAGAAGGTACGATTCCGTCTCCTGCGCCGGATCGTACAACGGCACCCCCCAGCGGGTGTCCACCTGGATTTTGGAGACGGGGATGTCCCAGCCGAGCCCCATCCAGCCGTTGGCATTGCCGCTCGAGTAGGCGACCTTGAGGTCCGGGGTGTAGGCGCCGCGCCCCTTGGGGATCTCGATCGGGTAGGAAAGGTTGGCGCTGCCGGAGGGGCCGCCCATGGGAGGCTCGATCAGGTCGATGCCGGCCGTGGGGTCCGCCGCCTTGATGTCCTTTATGGAGTTGGGGTTGAAGGAGAGCGCCTGGGGATGCTCCGGCACCACCAGGGTGGTGTTGATGATGTCGGTGAAGTGGTCGCTCTCCGACACCAGCTTGGAGTTCTGGTGGTCCACGCCCACGCGGGTAAGCGGCTGCCACTGCAGGCGCGACTCGTCGTAGTAGTACATGCCGACGTCATCGGGGGTCTGTCCCACCGGCAGCAGATGCTTGCCGTAGCCGAAGGAGATCTTGATCGGCTTCTTGAACTTCATGCCGTGGGGGAGGAAGCGGTAGCCGGCCGCCGGAGAGGTGACGTTCACCATGCCGGGGTCGAGCTTGGCGAGGTCCGCCTGGGTGAGGGGAATGATGGTGATCTCGGTGTCGGTCTCCACCGCCCCTTCCGGGATGTCCAGCTCCACGCCTTCGTGCGCGATCTTCTTCCCCTTGCCGGGGTTTACCGTCTCGCTGTACTTGACGCGGCTCTCCCCGAGCAGCGCGGCGCCGGCTTTGCCCTTCGACTCCACCTTCGCCTTGGCGACGGCCCCGGAATCGGCGTTGCGGTCCAGGGTGAGGGTGCTGACGGCCCCGCTCCCCCCACCGTAGCTGGAGGCGAGCGACGCGCTCCATGCCGTGTCGTCGGGGTCCTCGGCATACCCGGCCTCGTCCTTGGAGAGGGAAACGCTGAAGGCGCCGTCCGCGTTGGGGGAACCCTTTCCGCCCACCGTGACCTCGACGCCCCCCGCATCGCTTGCGGCAGGGGTGGCGAACCCCTGGAGGTAAGCGGTCCTGCCGAAGTACTCGCCGTCACGGGGGTAGCTCACCACCACCCGCGGCTCCCCCGACAGGGCACCTACCGGGCTCGCCGCGACCCGTATCTCGTTGACGGCACCCGATTGAACGCCGCTTTTGAGCCTGAGGCTGCGGGTTTCGAACACCAGCCGCAGGGCGTCTGCGGCGACCTGGGCCGGGAGGTCGATCTCGTTCCACCCCGCCCTGAGGCCGGAGAGGTCCGCCTTCCAGCCCGGCTTCACCTCCTGCCACGAGCCGCCTGAGAGAAACTGCAGCGACGCCGCCAGGTTGGCAGGGCCCTTGACGTGCAGGCGCATCTTCCGAGGCTCCACGGTCCGCTCGAAGTTCACCTGCAGGTTCGGGTTGTTCCCGGAGGCGTGGATGACGAAGGAAGTGGAGGGGTCGCCGTCGTAGGCGGCGGCAGCGGAAACGGAGTCGACTGCGTTCCAGCCGCTGTCCGCTTCCAGCACCAGGGTGAGGTTCCTCACCGCGGCGGTGCCGGAGGGCGAGCTGAATTCCACCCTGTTTTCCCCCTGCGCCAGCCAGGCCGGGTTGATCTCCTCGATCTGGCTGCTCCAGGAGGGGGGCGATCCCGCAGGCTGCGCGAGGACGTACCCTCCCGACCAGGAGCCGCTGTTTATGCGCTTGCGGATGCTCACCGGGCGCGTGATGTTGTAGCCGTCGTAGAGCAGATAGGCACGCTTGAACAGGGACGGGTTCCGGTCCAGGGTGAAGAAGGCGGTGGCAGAGGAATCGTCCGTGGAGCCGTCCGGGATCGCTAACTCGGTGGGGGTGGCAGCCGCGCTGAAGATGTGCGGCAACCGCTTCGCCAAAAGGTCGAGCGCTTGCCGCGGGGTCTTGAGGTTCGCCAGGGTGGCGTACGGGACGTCGTCCGGCGTCAAGGACGGGCTGGTCCCCCAGAACTCGACCTCAGGGACCCCGGCGCTCACGTTTCCCTGCGGGATGAACTCCAGCAGAAGCTTTTGGGCGGAAACGGGCGTATCGGGGATAAGGGTGTTCCAGGCGTTGCCGGTGAGGCCGGTGAGAGGCTTTCCGGAGAGGGAGGGAACCGGCTCCCAGGCACCGGAATTGTCGCGGAATACGTTAAGCAGGTAGGACGCAGAGCCGTAAAGGCGCATGCTGTCGATGGAGCCGGGCGTCCCGAGTGCGACGGTGACCGAGGCCGGCTGGGCCGGGGCATGGGCCGTCGCGGTGTCGTTGTCGAAAAGCAGCTGCGCCGCCGCATTCTCGGCCGCCGCCTGATCCGGCGGCAGCTGCAAGGTGTCCGCCGAAACGGCGGCCGGCGTCATCTTGATCGGAGCCGCGACCGTCTCCGGCGACCCCGCCAAGGCGGCAAAAGGCTGCAGCACCATGGCCGCCACTACCACAGCCGCAGTTGCGGCCCTCAATGTCCTATTCCAAAGCATGATTCCCTCCTGCAATGCATTGCGTTCGCAACCGCTCGGCTCACGGCTGGCTTTTCTTCACCAGGTCCCTTGCCGACAGTAACCTGTACTCTGCGGGGACCTCGAAAAGCCCCCGGTCCAGATCTTTCTCCTCGATGCCGCTCAGCGCGGTCGTGGTAGTCCCGTCCTCCGCCTCGGCGCGCAGGATCACCCCCAGCCGCTGAGAGAACCACTCGGTGACGGCCATTCCCCTTCCCCTTCCCCGGACCTGGTACTTCACGCGGGATTTCACGGTCGGATACCCCGCGATCTGTTCCCTTCCCAGTTCGGTTCGCTCCATCTCCTCTCCGGGCCTTCCCGACGACAGCAGCCCCAGTTCCTTCTCAGACAGCGGCTGTGTCACATACCGCTTGCTGTCCGGCCAGAGCACATACAAGGCCTTCGAGTCCTTGCTGAATATGGTGACCCGCTTCCCCTGGGGAAGGTTCTCCTCCATCCTCCAGCGGTCGCCGGCAAAAAAGAACTTGCTTTGCGCCGTCCTGCCGGCAGCGGTGACCCTGGTATCGGCGGAAAACTCCACCTGTGCGGCGTAGGCGGACGCGACGAGTATCCAGGACAGGATGGCGCTGACGGTGAAGATTCTCATGACCCGCTCCTATTGCGCGGTGAAGCTGGCCGCAGCGAAGGTGTTGTCCGACATGTTCACCTGAGCAGGGCTCGGCGGCGGCACGGCCTGGGCCGTGGTCATGTCCAGCGTTGAGGCGGTGATATACACGTCGTACTGCGTCCCGACGGTGAGGCCCGCCTTCGGAATCACGGCGCTGTAGGTGCTGCCGTTGACCCAGGTGGCGGCAACCTCGGTGTAGATCCCTCCCGCCATGCCCCAGACGTTGACGTAGTAGGAGGCGGCGCCCGGCACCGCGTTCCAGTCGACCGTGTAGCTGTTGGAGCCTGCGGTCACGCCGATGCCCGATACCACCGCAAGCTGCTCCGCAGGAGCGGGTACGCTGAACTGGGCGGATAGGGAATCGGAAGAGCCGGAGGCGGTGGCGGTCACCGTGTAGGTGCCGGCAAGCGGAACGACCCCGAAGTCCCAGTAGGCGTAGTGGGAATCGGTTGCCGGATAGCTGAAGGTGAGAGGGGTGCTTATGCCCGGGCCGGTTACCGAAACGGTCCAGTCCGATGCCGGAGACGTTCCGGTGGAGGTGAGAAGGGAGGTCCAGACCACCAGGCCGTGCTGATCGGTCCCGGAGTCTTGTCCCATGTACAGCACCCCCCCCCTTGCCGTTAGATCGTAGGAGCCGCTGCTGCCGCCGGCCGCGACGAAGGACATGGTCGAGAAAGAGACGTTCTCCCGGGAAGGGAGCGAGGGAGCAGCCGTCGCGTCGGCTCCCACCCGGGTGAGGTCGGCGGCGTGGGCCACCACCTCCATCGCATAGCTGCCGTCGGCGAGGGCGGGCAACTGGAAGGAATAGGAGGTCGCGGAGGAGTCGGCGACCAGGTAGCCGGAGGTGACCGTGCTCCCCCCCCCGTCGGCGACCGTGAAGTAATAGCACCCCGCTCCGGAGATCGGGGTCCAGGAAACGGTGCTGCCGCTCTTAGTGAGCGGTGGTTGCTGGATGCTGCTCGTGGCGTCAACGGTGAAGGTGGAGATCAAAGTGTTAGAGCCGTCGGATGCGGTAGCGGTGTAGGTGCCGGTGACGGGATTGACTCCCTCCCAGCGCCACACCTCGTAGCTGCCTCCGGCGCCGTCCTGATAGGGTACGCTCAAAGGCTGCGCGAGTCCGGGGCCGCTGATGGTGACCGTCCATCCTCCGGCCAGCCCGGGTCCCGTGCCCTCGCTGTCACGCAGTGTGGCCACCACGGCGAGCCCGGCCGTTCCCGTGCCGCCGTTCGACGTGCCCCCCGATACCTTCAGGGTGTATGCGGGGGGAGCGTCGGCCTGGGCGCCGGAACCGTCCCCGCCACCACCGCCGCCACCGCCGCAGGCGGCCGTTACAGCCAAACAGATGATGAGACCCAACGTCTTTGCGATGTTCATGATGTAACTCCTTGAAAAATAAAAAGCCTACCTTTCGAGAAAGGCAGGCTTCGCATGAATGCACCACTCCACGCAAAGAGCCCCCCGCGGGAGGTCAGGCTTCACATGGACGCACCACTCCATACGTCACTTCGGCAGCCCCTCTATCCAGCGCCGTGCTGGATGGTAGCTTTGTGCCACACGGTTACCCGTGTTTTACCATTGTCGATGACGAATCTGCATATTCAATTTTATTCGCTTTTAACCAAAGTTATTTGTTATGTCAAGCTTAATGTATACGCGAAGGTCGCCGGCGGTCGGAGAACCGGCAGGGAAAGGCGGGCTGAGCGCGACGGAGACGCGGGGCGGGAAAAATAAAAAAAGGGTCGCCCCCTGGAGGGCAACCCTTTGAAATCATTGATGGTGCGAGAGAGGGGACTTGAACCCCTATACCTTGCGGTGCCAGATCCTAAGTCTGGTGCGTCTGCCAATTCCGCCACTCTCGCGTAAGGTTGAAACAACAAACCCCGCTTTTAGACGGGGTCAGGTTTTAATTGGGGTGGATAGTGGGGATCGAACCCACGTATGAACGAGTCACAGTCGTTTGTGTTAACCGCTTCACCATATCCACCATATGAATTTTTGGCACGCCTGAGAGGGTTCGAACCTCTGACCTACGGCTTAGAAGGCCGTTGCTCTATCCAACTGAGCTACAGGCGCAGAGAGAGCTGCTTGAGTGGTCGGGGTGAGAGGATTCGAACCTCCGGCCCCCTGCTCCCAAGGCAGGTGCGCTAGCCAGGCTGCGCTACACCCCGATTCAAGAAACCCGTTTATAGCACAGCATCGGGACCTGTGCAAGCAGATTTTTCCGTAAACAGCAAAACGGGAAGCCCCTGTCCGCTACCCCCTCCCTTTCACCATGGACTCTTTGAGCTGCTGCATTGCCCTGCCGCGATGGCTGATGGCGTTCTTGATCTCCATGGGGAGCTCGGAGAAGGTCTGCCCGTACTCGGGCACCAGGAAGAGCGGGTCATAACCGAATCCCCCCTCCCCTCGCGGCGACTCCAGTATCTCTCCACGCAGCATGCCATCGAAGGTCTGACAGCTCCCGTCCGGATGGCAAAGGGCTATCACGCAGTGAAACTCGCCGCCACGCTTTTCGCGCGGCACTCCTGAGAGCTCGCGCAAGAGGAGCGCGTTGTTCGCAGCGTCGCCGGCACCCTCCCCTGCAAAACGCGCCGAATAGACGCCGGGACGGCCGTCCAGGTGATCGACGCAAAGCCCGGAATCGTCTGCCAATACGGGCCTGCCGGTGAAGAGCGCGGCGGAGCGGGCTTTCTTGATGGCGTTCGCCTCGAAGGTCTCGCCGTCCTCTTCCACTTCAGGCAACCCCGGGAAATCGGCGGGCGAGAGGATGGTATCCACCACCCCCTGCAGCAGCTCGCCGAATTCGCGCAGCTTCCCCTTGTTCCCCGATGCGACTAGAAGCTCCTTCATACTGCCAGCGCCTCCTTCTGAATCTCAAAGAGACGGGAGAGCCCCGCAATGGCGTGGGCGCGCATGGCGTCCATCTGCTCCAGCGTGAACGGCTCGGCCTCGGCGGTTCCCTGCACCTCTACGAAACGCATGGAGGAGGTCATGACGAAGTTCATGTCGACTTCGGCGCTGGAATCCTCCGGGTAGTCGAGATCGAGGAAAGCGGCGCCGTCCACGATCCCCACACTGACGGCGGCTACAGCCTCGCGCAGCGGACTCTTTGCCAGCTCGCCGTTAGCGACCAGGGCATGCAGCGCATCGGCAAGCGCCACGTAGGCACCGGTGATGGATGCGGTGCGGGTGCCGCCGTCGGCCTGGATCACGTCGCAATCGATGACGATGGAGCGCTCACCCAGCAACTCGAGGTCCACCACGGCGCGCAACGATCTGCCGATCAGCCTCTGGATCTCGTGGGTGCGGCCGGAGAGCTTCCCCTTGGCCGATTCGCGCTGGTTCCTGGTGTGGGTGGCGCGCGGCAGCATGCAGTACTCGGCGGTCACCCAGCCGGTCCCCTTCCCTTTCAAAAAGGAGGGTACGCGGGCCTCGACCGTGGCGTTGCAGATGACCTTGGTGTCCCCAAACTCGACGAGAACCGAGCCTTCGGCATGCTTCAGGTAATTGCGGGTGATTTTTACTTCTCTCAAAGCGTTGGCTGCGCGGCCTTCTCTGCGTGTCATGGAACCTCTCTTTTTTGTTGTTCTATGTTCTATGTTCTATGTTCTGTGTTCTGCGTTGTGATCTGTGGTTTCGCTGCTGTTACGTCTTGATGCTACGGTACTTCTACACCCGTCTATGGTTGCTTCAAATTGATAAGGGGGATGTACCAGCGTCCATCCCCCCTTTCCCCTTCATCCCGGTTAAGCGCCTTTGCCTTATTGGACCGGCGGCTTCGGGGGGGCTGCGAGATGAGGGGCGGAAAGGACGCTGCCGAGTCCGCTGTTGTCATAGATCTTGGGAGCGGCTCCGCCCCACCAGTTGCCCGGAGCCCTGAACTCCTCCTTTCCGGCGTTGTACACGTCATAGCCGCTATTGCCGTGTATGGCGTTGCCCCAGGCGACGGAGGCGCCGTCAAACACCAGCAGCCCGGTCTGCCCGTTGCCGGTGATCTGGTTCCCACTGACACGGATACGGGAGCCGGTGAGGGACATGCCGTAATCGCTGTTCCGCGCGACCTTCGCGCCGGTCACGGAGCCCTGGGACTCGAAAAGGGTGATCCCCCTGCCGTTGTCCAGAACCGCTCCCCCCTGTACCTTCACCCGGCAACTGTCGCAGGAGAAGGCGGAACGGTTCACGGCAAGGCTGCCGTCCTCCATATAGATGGAGCTGCGCAGGGCGGAAAGCCCCTGGCGGTTCCCCATCAGATTCAGGTTGCGCAGGGTCGCTTCGCTCTCGGTGAAACTGAGGCCGGTATCGCAGTCGGCGGCCCCGCCGGATTCCATGACGACCAGTGCGTCCTGGAACCGCATCCCGGTTTTGCTCCGCTCGACCCGCACGTTCTTGAGGGTCACGTGGGAAAAAAGCGCCTCCAGCCCGGTCTGGGCGCCGTCGATGCGGCAGTTCTCCATGACGTTCTTCTTCTCGCTCCCCAGAAGCATTACCCCCTGCCAGTCCCCGGCGAGCGGTGCGGCAAAGCTGGAGGTGAAAAGCACCGGCGCATCCTTGGTCCCGGCGGCGGCGATGCGCCCCTGCACTACCAGCAGGGCAGCTTTAGACTCCTTCTGCCGGAAGCGGACCACGGTTCCCGGCTCTATGGTCAAGGTGGCCTGCGGGGCGATGGTGACCGCACCTTCCACCAGAACCTGGCCGCGCCAGACGGTGTCCTCGCTGAGCACGCGATCCGTGTAGGAGAGGGCCGGAGTGAACGGCACCTCGCTTCGCAGCGGCTTGTCGGGCGCGACGGCGGCAGGCTGCGCGGCATCAGTGGCGGGTGCGGGCGCGGCAAAAGCGGGCGCCTGCATATGAAGGGCTGCCAGCAGCAGGAGCCCCGTGACGTATGGGATGGGATATCTGGTCATGGCGCGGGGATCTGTAGACTTTCCTGGTGATATACCTTGTTCTTGCCGCAGCGCTTGGCCAGGTAAAGAAGCGAGTCGACTATGTTGAATAGCTCGTCCATCTTGTCCGCATTCTCGGGATAGCTTGCCACGCCGATGCTGACGGTCACCCCGCGGCCGGCGCCGTCGACGGGCCTTTTGGCCGTCCCGCTCTGCACGCTGTCGCGCAGGCGCTCTGCCGCAAGAATCGCCTTGTCGAGCCTGGTCTCCGGCAGCAGCACGATGAATTCCTCCCCGCCGTAGCGGAACGCGACGTCGACGCCACGTATGGTCTGCAGGATCAGCTCGCCCATCAGCCCCAGAAGCCTGTCGCCGGTGGCATGTCCGAAGCTGTCGTTGAAGGACTTGAAGTCGTCCACGTCCATCATGATGATCGAGAAAGGCTTGTGGTAACGCTTGGCGCGCCCCATCTCCTGCCGGAAGTACTGCTTGAAATAACGGTGGTTGTGCAACCCCGTCAGGGAGTCGGTGATCGCCAAAAGCTTGGTCCGCTTGTGCAGCGTCGCGTTGTTGATCGCCATGGCGGCAAACGAGGCGAGTATGGACAGTAGGTTCAGCTTTTCCCGGTCGAACTGCCTCGGCCGGAAATCGTCCAGATACAGGATGCCGACGACCCTCGCCTGGAAGATGAGCGGCACGCAGACCAGGGAGCGGATCCCCTCGTTCAGGGCGACCGGGTTTTTGAAAAACGGGGTCTTCTCCGTGTCCTCTATAAAGAAGATCTCCCCTGCCGTCAGCACCTGCTCGGTCAGGCCGCCGGGCGTTACCTCCCAGCGCTCCCTCTTGACAAAATCCGCGGTGAGCCCGGAATGGGCGTGCAGGCTCAGCTCGCGCCTGGCATCGTAATAGAGCGCGACGCTCCCGGCGGGAGTCTCGGCAAAGCCCATGGCGCTAGTCAATATCGCCTGCAGCACCGTGTCCAGGTCCAGGGTGGAGACGACCGCCTTGGCAACCTCTATCAAGTCCTTGAGCCCCTTAACCTGCGTCTCAAGCGAATCATTCTTGATAATGCAATCACACTCGCTCATGTGGACTCCGGGCAGATTTTTTAACCTCATACTAATAACACAGCGGCAGCCCGCTTGTAAATGACGTAGGCGCCCCGGCCCGGCCCCCTTCCCGATTTTTATCCGGCCCCGGGATTTTAATGTTTTAAGACTTGACTTCGCCATAGATGTTGTGGTTTATTTCACGCCGGCCACTAAATGTGGTACCGGCGCAACCGACATGGCGACATGTGATTTTACCTAAGGAGAACGAAACGTTATGAAGAAACCAGTCGAAAAAGGATCTATTCCCGGCTTGTCCAAAAATGCATTGACCGTACTGGAAAAGCGCTATCTGAAGCGCGACTTGTCGGGGAAGACCCTTGAGACTGCTAGCGATATGTTCCGGCGCGTGGCCACTGCCATTGCGGAGGCCGATGCGGTGTTCGACAAGAAGGCCGACATCAGCGCCCTCTCCGACAAGTTCTACTCGCTCATGACCACTTTCGAGTTCCTCCCCAACTCCCCCACCCTGATGAACGCCGGTCGCGAGCTGGGCCAGCTCTCCGCCTGCTTCGTGCTTCCGGTGGGCGACTCCATGGAAGAGATCTTCGAGGCGGTGAAGTACACCGCTTTGATCCACAAGTCCGGCGGCGGCACCGGCTTCTCCTTCTCCCGTCTCAGACCCGCCAACGACGTGGTCATGTCCACCACCGGCATCTCCAGCGGCCCGCTCTCCTTCATGAGGGTGTTCGACGTCGCCACCGAGACCATCAAGCAGGGCGGCACCAGGCGCGGCGCCAACATGGCGATCCTCAGGGTCGACCATCCGGACATCATGGACTTCATCATGTGCAAGGCGGACCAGCGCCAGCTCAACAACTTCAACATCTCCGTGGGGATCACCGAGGAGTTCATGAAGGCGGTCGACGCGGACCAGGACTACACCCTCTACAACCCGCGCGACAAGAAGCCGGCCGGCTCCCAGAACGCGCGCAAGGTCTTCAACCGCATCGTGAAGCAGGCCTGGGAGAACGGCGAGCCGGGAATCATCTTCCTGGACCGCCTGAACAAGGACAACCCGACCCCGCAGATAGGCGAGATCGAGTCCACCAACCCCTGCGGCGAGCAGCCGCTGCTCCCCTACGAGTCCTGCAACCTGGGCTCCATCAACCTGGGCAAGATGGTGATCCAGGGCAAGGTGAACTGGGACCGCCTGAAAGAAGTAGTGCAACTCGCCGTCCACTTCCTGGACAACGTCATCGAGGTGAACAACTACCCGCTGCCGCAGATCGACGAGATGACCCGCGCCAACCGCAAGGTGGGGCTGGGCGTCATGGGCTGGGCCGACATGCTGATCATGCTCGGCATCCCCTACGGCTCCCAAGAGTCCGTCGTATTGGGCGAGCAGGTGATGAAGTTCATCAACGACGAGGGACACGCGGCATCACGCGAGCTGGCCCGAAAGCGTGGCGCGTTCCCCAACTTCAAGGGCTCCATCTATGACCGTCCGGGCGCGGAACCGATCCGCAACGCGACCGTCACCACCATCGCCCCCACCGGGACCATCTCCATCATCGCCAACGCCTCTTCCGGCGTCGAGCCGCTCTTCGCCGTCTCCTACGTGCGCCAGGTGATGGACAAGAACATCCTGGTCGAGGTGAACCCGCTGTTCGAGAAGATCGCCAAGGACCAAGGGTTCTACTCGGAGGAGCTCATGCAGCGCATCGCAGAGCACGGCACCGTCCACGACATCAGCGCCATCCCCGAGGACATCCGCGACCTCTTCGTCACCGCGCACGACATCACGCCGGAAGAGCACATCGCCATGCAGGCCGCCTTCCAGCGTCACACCGACAACGCCGTCTCCAAGACGGTGAACTTCGGCAACGACGCAACCGTCGAGGACGTGGAGAAGGTATACCGCCTGGCATACGAGACCAACTGCAAGGGGGTCACCATCTACCGTGACGGCTCCCGCGACGAGCAGGTGCTCTCCACCGGCAAGAAGGAAGAGGCCAAACTCGCAGCGCCGCCGGTACATGTCGAGGACAAGCGGAGCGCCAAGCGCGACCGTCCCAAGGCGCTCAAGGGATGGACCTACCAGATGCAGACCGGCTGCGGCCCGCTCTACATCACCATCAACGAGGACAACTCCGGCCTGTTCGAGGTCTTCACCACCATGGGCAAGGCCGGCGGTTGCGCCGCCTCCCAATGCGAGGCGATCGGCCGCATGGTATCGCTGGCATGGAGAAGCGGCATCCAGGGTCGCCAGGTAGTGAAGCAGCTCCTGGGCATCTCCTGCCACGCGCCCTCCGGTTTCGGAGACAACAAGGTCCTCTCCTGCGCCGACGCGGTAGCCAAGGCGATCCAGTCGCACCTCGCCCTCACCGGCGTGGCCGAAATCATCGAGGCCCCGGCCTTCGACAGGGGTGCCTGCCCCGAGTGCGGCGGCGTAGTGGAGCACGAGGGCGGCTGCGCAGTCTGCCGCGTATGCGGCTACTCCGAGTGCGCATAAGGTAAATGGTTTCTCCAGCGATGGCCGTTAAATGACGGACCTGAGCAAGGGAAAAGAGCAGTAACAAGAGGGGGACCGCGCAGCGGGTCCCCCTCTTGTTTTTTTACAGGACAGATGGTGCAAGCCTGGGATCCGGCACCTGCGCAGGCCATGAAAACCAAGTCTTGAGCGGGGAGGGGCGCCCCTTTAACGCTGTAAAATCAACAATTTAGTGGCAAAAATGTTCCAGCTGTTATAAGATGATACTAAAGGAAGGTGAAAGCGATCGGGTGCTCTGCTCCCACGTATTCTTCATGAAACGCGTGTAGAACGTAGTTAGCAGGTTCACCGGAAGCACCTACTAAAATACATACCTAAAAGAGGTGAAACGGACAAAAAGCTGGCGGAACAGCATGCCGGCTTTTTTTGTGCCTGCTGTCTGCAGCATCCGCGCCTTTAGAGCTGCGGCACTCCGCAGGAATCGATCTGTGCCGCCAGCTGGTCGAACATCCAGTCGATCTCGGAGTAGCTGTTGTACATGGCGTGGGTGGAGATCCTGAACCCTACCCTGTTATCGGCCGCGTCATCCTTGCTGTTGTGCCAGGTGGTGCTGCGCAGGTAGATCTTGGGGGTCTGCGCCGCCAGATTGCCGAGAATCCTGTTGATGGCCCCGTTCATCGACGAGAACTGCGCGCTGTCGTCCCTGCCGCGAAACGGGTTGAAACTGGTGACAAAGGTCGCAAACGCCGGATCGGGATTCCTCTGCACCCAAAGTGCCTTGGCGCCCCACTTCCTTTCGATTTTCTGCTTCAGATAGTCGCTTAGCGCCACCCCGCGTTCATAGACGTTGCCAATCCCCACGGCATTGAAGAAAGAGAACGAGTCGGTCATGGCGAAGAGCGCGGGGGCATTGTTCTCGCCGCGCAACTGAACCGCCATGCCCGGAGGGGTGTTGAGCCCCGGCATCAGGCTCCACTCCCTGGTCTCATGGTTCAGGCTGGGGCTCGCGAAGAGGTTGCCATAGAGGAAAAAATTCCCCATGGCGAAGGGAGGTAGATCGGGACCGGAGTTGCGGATATAGAAGATGCCGGTACCGGGCCCGCCGCAGAGCCACTTATGCCCGGCGCCGGCGATGAAGTCTGCGCCGTAGTCGTGGCAGTTGACCGGAAGCATCCCCCAGGCATGGGCGGAGTCGACGATGGAATAGCCGCCGTACTTTCTGGCTGCAGAGCAGATCTGCTTGACCGGCATGCGCACGCCGTTCTTGTAGAAGACCTCGGAAAAGACCACATACTGCTTCGCCCCTGCAGGCAGAGGCCGGGCAAGCTCCCTCTCGAACCAGGAGACAACCTCAGGGACCGTGATCGAGGAGACGAAATTCGACGGTATGTCCAGCACAACGACTTCCACACCGTGGTAATCGCGCGCCCAGGCGATCGGGCCGACCACCGCGTTGTGTTCCATGGAGGTGGTGACGATGCGGCCCCCTGCCCGCCAGGGAGTCCCCGCAAAGATGAGGTTGCAGGCGTCAGTGGTGTTGTAGCTCAGCACGATTTCATCGGCATGGGCGCCGTAGGCGGCGGCGACGGCACTCTGGCGGGGGGCGGTGGCCGAGGCACCCAGGATGGAATTCTCGATGGGGAACAGCTCCGGGAAGGCGGCGTTGAGATTCGACTGCCAGTCCCGGGGGTCGGCGCTCTTGTAATTGTTGTACACCGCCAGATTGATCTGTGAAAAGAGCGGCTGCGATCCGGTGGTGCCCGTGTTCATGTGGATGAAGTCTTCCGGAAGCGTGAAGGCCTGCCTCACCTCCTTCCAGAACCTTTCCGAACCGGCAGCGGAGTGAACGGACGGGAGCGGCTGCAGGGCATCCGGCAGGCCGCTGTTGCGTCTGCCCCCGTGTGGCCCCGCATGTGCCTTCGTTCCTCCCCAACCGACGACACCAGCCGCAATAGCCGTTGACACAGCACCCTTCAAAAAGTCACGGCGTCCGAATCCCCCATGTCTCCCATCTTCCATAGCATTCTCCTTTCGAGCATTGTATGTCCTGCATGTCAACGACTCAGGCCGGCGGCCGCAGGGCACTATGGTAATTTTCAATAAAAACTAAGCCGGGAGGAGTGTCGAGAGCCATTTCGCGCCCGGCTACCCGATGGTTGCAGACCTCGGGCAACTTGTGGTACATGAGAAGGACTTGCGCCCTTGCCCTTTCATTGCCAATGACTGCCCGTGCCGCTGGACAGACTGGATGAGAATGCCCGCCGGGACTTCATCCGCGGTCAAAGCGATGTGTCGCACCAGGCCGAAAGGGGACCCTTCGCTGGCAAGGAAATCAGCATATCCGCATTCGATTCGGGGGAGAAATGTACCGCTCCAGATTGCTTGCAACCATCCTCCTCCTGGCGGCGTTCACCGCGTCGTCCCCGGGGGAGGCGGCAGAGCCTGTCCTGCAGAGTCCCGGCCGGTTAGTCGACCTCGTCAAGCCGCACGAAAAAGAGGCGCTGGCAGTGCGTTTCATGGTCGCAGTCTCACCGATCGCTCTGCCTGAGGGGGTTGCAGACTGTACCGTGGCGAAGGCGACTCCTTTACTGAAAGAGTATTTTGCCCGGCTTTATGCCGGTCATCTCGGCCCGGCCGAGTTGCATGATGCGGTTGCCTTCTTCGAGAGCAAGGAGGGGCAGACTGCCGTTGCGCTTGGTCTTCAGCACGAACAGGGTATCTACACGGCAGCAGCGCAGCAGGAAAGAATCGCCGGCGAGCACCCCGCATATCCGCCGCAGATACAGAAGGCACTTGATCGGTTCGCCGTTACGCCAGCAGGCAAAGTGCTCACAGGAAAAGACGAGGTTGCTTCACGACAGCCGTTCCGCAGCGAGATTTCGGAGCTGCGCGATGCTGCGTTCGGAGCGTGCATCCAAGCACGTGCGGCCGGAAAACCCTGACGGCGTAACCCCTGCGGTGGGGCGGGTGGAGGACGAGGGAGCAGATGAAACATCACTTTGACGAAACGACAGCCAAGCGCAGAAAGCAGCTGGCGCGGCATATCTCCCTGGACCTGCTCGGGCCGATTGTGGGGAAGATGCCGAAGTCGAGCATCGAGTCGCTGGAGAAGCTCTCCTACCTTCCCAAAATCAAAAGGCACATCATAGATATAATCCCGGTAAGCGACGCCCGGATAGTGAAGCATGACATCGACGTGCGCTTTCCCCCTTTCTTTCGAAGGGAGGCGGTTTTCGCGAAACGCAACCTCTACGTATTGAGAGATGCCGTTGTTTCGCCCTTTTCCGGTATGGCTTGGATCGGGAACAGGATTCTCGAGGAGAGCGTCGGCTCCCTGCGCCGCATCATGGACTGGGGGGACGTGCTGCATGAGCCGCTGCTGCCGGTGACCGATCTGCAGATACAGGAGCCGGTGGTGGTCTGCCATCCGGCGGGCTACTACCACTGGCTATTGGAGGTCCTGCCGAACCTCCTGTTTGCCATTTCCAGGTTCCCGGGGATCAAGATCGTGCTGCCCAAGCAGTGCCCGGAGTACGTCGGGGAGGGGTTGGCAGCGGTGCTGGGTCCCGGGGCAAACCAGCAGCTCATCTACTGTTCAACCCCTGTCAGGGTCGGGACGCTGGTGATGCCGCAGTATCACACCCAGCCGGAGTTCACCGACCCGCACGTCGTGGAGCTGCTCAGATCGCAGGTGAAGGCGAAGGTAGTCAGGGAAGGGATCTCCGGCGCCGGAGCGTGCCCCCCCGGACGGAAGATTTACGTGTCGAGACGGAAAAGCAGGAGACGCAGGCTTGCGGGGGAGGACCTGCTCGAGGAAAGGCTGCAGGAAAGGGGTTTCGACATACTGCACTGCGATGAGCTTTCATTCCCGGAACAGATACGCGCTTTTCATGACGCGGATACGGTGGTAGGCACCCACGGCGCCGGCTTGAGCAATCTGGTGTGGTCCCAGCCCCCCTGCAGGGTGATCGAGATTTTCCCGAAAAACTATCTGCTCGACTGCTATGCCTGGCTCAGCTTCAGTCACGGCTTTGATTACCGCTATGCGATTTGCAGTACGGGACACAAGATAGACGAGGATGCCATGGATGCAGTGTTGGACTTGCTGTGAACTCGATGCTCATCGGGAGAACAGTTCCTGCAGCCGCTCCGGCTCGTCCCCCAGCCATTGCGGATTGGCCGCTGTACCGTCGAAAAGCGAGGTGGTCTTGAAAGGCTCGTAGTACCCGCTCATGGCGGCTTCGGCGGTACGCGCCAGCAGGGACTCCCGCTCCGCCCCGTCGAGCTCTCGGAATGAATCGACGGCCCGGCACGCCTGGTCCAGGATTTCCATGCTGTCTATCCCGGTTACCACAACCGAGGTGGGAAGGGTCAACGCGTAATGCAGGCACTCGATGGCGGTGACGGTGCCGGACTTGAGCAGAATCCCGTTGGCCAGCGACTTCATGCCGAGCACCCCGATGTTCTCCTTGACCAGCTCGGGGAGCACCAGTTTCTCGAAACTCCTGAAATGGGCGTCCATGACGCTTAGGGGCATCTGCACCGCGTCGAACCTGAAGTTTCGCTGCGCCGCAACCCGGAGCATGTGCAGGTGTATCTGAGGGTCCTTGTGCCCGGTGAAGCCGATGTAGCGGAGCTTCCCGGCAGCACGCGCCTCCTCCAGCGCCTGATTGGCCCCCTCCTCGTCGAATATCCGGCAAGGGTCCTCGAAGCGGAGGATCTCGTGGTGCTGGACCAGGTCGATCATGTCCACCTGCAGTCTTTTCAGCGATTCATCCAGTTGCCGGGCAGCTTCCTTTTTGGATCGCCCGTCGATCTTGGTCATCAGGAAGGCCCTATCCCGGTAGCCGTCCCTAAGCGCCAGCCCCATCCGGACCTCGCTGGCGCCCTCGTTGTAATCCCAGCAGTTGTCCATGAAGTTGATGCCCCGGTCGATCGCGGTGCGGACGATCCGGATGCTCTCCGCCTCGGTGACCCGGGAGAGCCCCAGATGCCACCCCCCTACTCCGATTGCCGATACCCTCTCGTTGCTGCTGCCCAGCGTGCGGTAGATCATGGGTCCTCCAACTTTGGAGCGCGGTCGTCGAGTAGGCGACGGTGAAATCGCCACCGGTAATTCTACCTGCTTTCGGGCTCGCCGCTACGGCACTCTCTTAACCTCGCTCCATACCCTCCGCTGACTGCCGATCCGCAACCTTAGCGAAGGGATGCCCATGGCAGACACTTTTCATTTCAGACACAGCCTGTCGCCCACGGTCACAGGGCAGGCTGTCGTGGTGTGACGAGCATGCTTTGCCAGTCAGTTTCTGATATAATTGCTGTCAGAAAGCCGCAGAAAGTGAAGGTCTCTCTCAGCACCAGGGGGTACACCATGAACGTTTTCGATTGCGCCATAAAAATAGAGGAAGAAACTAAGGCATACTATGAGGGTCTTCGAGAGGAAGCCAGCGATCCCGAGATGAAACTTCTCTTCTCCATGCTCGCTGCTTCTGAGGACGAACACAAAAAGAGCCTGCTCAGGCTCAAAGAGAGCGTATCGCTCGACAAGGCGAGGATGGACGGCCTGGACACGGCGGCCTGCAGCTACCGCCCTTTCCTGACACAGCGCGAACTACTGGAAGAGACGGACAGGGATCCCGACCTTTACCTGTTCTCGATCAAGAAGGAGGAACAGGAAATCCGCTTCTACGAGGAGTTGGCGAACATGACGGCGGACGAAGCCACCCGCAAAAGCCTTCTCATGCTGGCGGACGAGGAACGCCGGCACTTGGAGATGCTGGAAAACATCTATGCTTTCGTCGAGGCCCCGAAGAGCTACCTCGAATGGGGCGAGTTCAGCAACCTGAGGGCGCTGTAGCTCCTCTGCCACCTGAAATGGAAAAAGCCCGCGACCATGCGGGCTTTTTTTTCCGGCTAGCTGCGGGGAGACCCCTTCCGGGCTAGGAAGGTTCTTCGGTCATGGCATCGTCATAGGCACTGTCGGGGTCGCATTCCGGGCGCAGGTAGCGCTCCAGTTCATCGTACAGGCGGTCGGTGGTCAGCTTGATGGCCATCACGGTGTCCATCTCGGGTACTATTCCCTGCTTCAGATAGTTTGCGTGCAACCTGTCCACCAAGCCTTTCAATTGCTGCACGGCGCAGTAGCTGTCTTTCAGCACGAGATAGTTGCTCGCTCCAAGTTCCTGCACCCGCTCTTCCCTGAGTTCCGATGTCATCGCGACCTCCCTTGCCACACTGCCAGCTAGCGCCAATGTATGCAGTTCACCGGGCAGCTGTCTATCGCCTCCTGGATCTTCGCCTCGCCGGCACCCGCCTGGTTCTTCACCTCCGAGACGCCCGCATCGTTTAGCAGGAACACCTCCGGGACGATGCTTACGCAAAGCCCGCACCCTATGCAAATTTCCTGGTCTACGTACACCTTAGCGGCCATCAGGACTCCCCTTTCCGGAATAATCATCTGCTGAAACAAAGATCAAAGGATACACACGTATGGATAAAAGTCGAACCGTGCCCAAGTTCCGTTCATTTTAAAAATGGATCTCGAAGGTATGCGTGAAGGGGGCGATCTGGTTGAAGGTGAACCGGGGCTCAGCTCTGGACGGATTATTTCGGTTTGTAGGTGAAACAGTCGGGATGTGACTCATGCATGCCCACATCGACGCTGGGTGCGGTGCACTCCAGAGACTGGTTGTAGCTGCATTTTTCCACCTTGCAGGCGCCGATGCCACCCTGGACATCCGTGATGCCGCCCTTTTGGCTGCCCTGCATGAAGGTATCGCAATTGGGGCAGGGGTCGCTGGGACCACCGACCGTGATGGCGAGAGTGTGGCAGGCGTTATGTTTGTTGTAGGCGCATTGCGTAACGTTGCAGGAACTGATCTTGACCATATCCTTTTCCATTTATCCATCTCCTTTATCGCGGCCCCCTTCGCGCATTGGAAATTTTTAACAGTTTTGGATTGATAGTCAAGGGCGCCAATTTGCCGCAGGGGTCGCAGAGAAAGAGTTCCGCCCCCTCTGATTTTCAAGGCTCCCTCCGCGTGCTTTGCCTGCTTTGCGGTGACGACGCCTTTATCCGCACCCCCCGCCGCTGAAACCCGGGATCTTCTTCTCCTTGAACCACTCGTTGATCAGGCCGGTGGCGCACCCGACGCCTGCATCGACGCTGATCGCCCTGGCGGGGCAGTTCAGGGCGCAGGCGCCGCACTCCATGCAGGCGTCCCTGTCCAGCAAGACCGCCCTCTTTTGCTCCATAGCGAACACCTGGTGCGGACACACCTCAACACACCTGCCGCACCCAACGCAGAGCGCCCGGTCGTACTCCAGGGTCGCCACCCCTTCAAGATATCTGAATCCTTTCATCGGTGTCTCCATCCGTTGAAGCCAGGTCAAGGAAGGCTTAGGTGGGTGATGGTTTTCCTCAACCCCAACCTGTTTTTTAGATTACGCTCCCAACGACCAGCAGGAGCACTGCGGCAAAAAGGGCGCCAGCCATGACCGGAAGTCCCAGGCGCATCTCCTTCTTCACCCCGGACTTCGAGGTGTAAGTGGTGCAACCGGTGAAGTTCAGGGTGTAAAAGGCGCTGATCGCCGGCAGTGCCAGGAAAGCTGCGAGCGTTGCCGGCATCCCCCAGCTGTCGCCTCCCGCTGCTGCGTAAAACAGCAGGGCGAATACGAGCCCAGCCATACACCCCTTGACCGCGAAACTTTTCGACGGCAGAAAGGGCAACAGCACCGGCCCCACCGCGACACCGGTGAAAACGGCGCCCAGGTATGCCAAAAGGGCGGTCACGGCGGCAGCGGAACCTGCCAGGAGCCATCCCGCCAGGCAGAGCACGGCTCCGACCGCCGCCACCGACTTCAGCACCAGGACGAGTTCCACCGGGACCAGGACCAGGCGGTCGTACCAGTTGAAGGTGAGCTGCCGCATGGCGGCGGTGGTCATGCCGCCGTTATCCAGGTATTCGGGAAGGTCGGCGGCACGTATGGCGGCGTAGGCGACCTCGAACCCGGTGCGTTTTTTCACCTGGTGGGCGGAGACGCCGGGCGCCCCCAGGATGGGGAGGATCAGCCTGCGGTGTGCCACTAAGGCGGAGAGGCCCGACTTCGCGACCCGCTGCACCAGTTCCTCGGTGCCGAAGGTCCCCTTCCCCGCGGCGCACCAGACGTTGATGCCGAAGGTCTCCAGTACCAGCAGCCAGACGTTTCGGCCAAGGAGCGCCTTGCGCACCAGGTCGTAGCTCATCTTGTAGTTCGCGGTCACCACCACCGGCGCATCGCCATCGGGCTCCCCGATCGCGTACAGCCCCGCAGGCACCAGATAGTTCATTCGGTTGATGCCCCAACGCGCCTGCCACCCTCCCAGGTGGTCGGCCGCCATCAGGGTGGAGCTTACCTGCGGCACCTGCCCGTTTCCCGCAGGGAACCAGCGCTGGAAACCCGGGACCTTGTCGGTCATCTCTCCGCCGCCGGCGGAGGTGCGTGGGCCTCAGCAGGGAGGGGCGTTGGGATCGGTGCTGGGCGCGCACCCGTTCGCCGCTCCAGGCTGCACCACCGATATTTTCTTGAACTGCCGTGTTTTCATGACTCCGCCTGCTCCCCGGACGCCTCAGGGGCGCCTTTGGTGAGATATGCCGCTATTTCCTCCCGGATCCGGTCCCGGACCCGCCTGAAGTCCTTCAACACCTCTTCGGGGGCCCCCTGCAGTTGCGAGGGATCGTCGAACCCGATGTGGACCCGCTTTACCCCGCCGAAGAAAAGGGGGCACTGCTCGTTGGCCGAGCCGCAAAGGGTGATGACGTAATCGAACTCCTGGCCGGCGAATTGATCGAGGGTCTTGGAATGATGGGCGGAAATGTCGATGCCGATCTCGGCAAGCACCTGTGCGGCGAGGGGATTGACCCTGGTCGCGACGGTGCCGGCGGAAAACGCCTCGAAACGATCCCCCAGATCCGCGTTGACGATCCCCTCGGCCATCTGCGACCGGCAGGAGTTATGGGTGCACAGGAACAGCACCTTCTTCTTCATGATTCCTCCTTCAGATCCGTACCTGGTTGGTGAGCTTCCGCTGAAGGTCCCCTCGCCTTCTGCACTTCCCCCCGGGAGGGGAGGATGGCATATGGCGGCGTTCACAGCGGCGACTATATCCGTTGCGACGAATATAGTCAAGCGGCTTCACCCGGGCTGGAGCGGCGGATACAAATATAGGGACGGCGGATGCCGTCCCTAGGGAGCTTCTTCACCTTGGTTCCGGCCGGAGGGGTCAGCGCACCGGCTTAAATCCCGGGAGCTCCATCCGGTGCACCTTCATCAGGTTGGTGGTGCCGGCTGAGGAGAGCGGGCTTCCCATGGTGATCACCACCATATCCCCCTTCTTCAGCCAACCGGTCGCCAGCACAGCCGCCTCGACGGACAGGATCTGCGCTTCGGTATCCCCTTCGATGTCGACCCGCAGCGAATGAACCCCGGCGTACAGGGCGAGCCTGCGGCGGACCTCCTGCGAAGGCGTCACGGCAAGGATGGGCTGAGCGGGGCGGTACTTGGACACCAGCGCCGCCGTGCTGCCGGTCTGGGTGAAGGCGAGGATGGCGGCGGCATGGGCGCTTTCCGCGGCCCGGCAGGCGGAGAGACCGATTACCTCGGAGATGTTGGGCATCTCGCCCTGCTCCATCATGGGGTGGCAGCTCTGGGCCTTCAGTTGGGGGTCTCCCTCCACGTCGCGCGCCACCTGCACCATCATGGAGACGGACTCGATCGGGTATTTCCCGGAGGCTGTCTCGGCGGAGAGCATTATGGCATCGGTTCCGTCCAGGATGGCGTTGGCCACGTCCGAGGTCTCGGCCCTGGTCGGGCGGGGGTTGTTGATCATGCTTTCCAGCATCTGGGTGGCCGTTATCACCGGCTTGCCCGCCTCGTTGCAGCTCCGTATGATCCGCTTCTGGATCAGGGGGACCTTCTCCGGGTTCAGCTCCACCCCCAGGTCCCCGCGCGCCACCATGATGCCGTCGGAGGCCCTGAGGATGGCGCCGAAGTTGATCACCGCCTCCGGCTTCTCGATCTTCGCTATGATGCGCAGGTTGGAGCCGCTGCCGTCGAGGATCTCCTTGAGCGCCAGCACGTCCGACGCCTCCCGCACGAAGGAAAGCGCGACGTAGTCCAGCTTTTGCTGCATGCAGAATTGGAGGTCTTCCCGGTCCTTCTCGGTGAGGGCAGGCGCGGAAACCTTCGCGCCGGGAAGGTTGATCCCCTTGCGGTCCTTCAAAAGGCCTCCGGTCACCACGAGGCAGCGCACGTCGTCGCCTTCCACGCCGATGACCTTCAACTCCATCAGGCCGTCGTCCAGAAGGATCCGATCCTGCGGCCTCACATCCTTTGGGAGCCCCTGGTAAATGGTCGGGATCATGTTCCCCTGCCCCATCATCTCCCGGGTGGTGACGACCACTTCACTGCCGGGGACAAGCTGCATCCCCCCCCCTTGCATGAGCCCGGTGCGGATCTTGGGCCCCTGCAGGTCGCCCAGGATCGCCACGGCGTGCTCATGCCTTTGGGAGAGATCCCTGATCCTGCGGATGACGGCCGATTTGGCCGCGTGATCGCCATGGGAGAAGTTGAGGCGGAAGACATCGACACCGGCCTTGATCAGGGCACCGAGCATTTCCTCGGATTCGCAGGCGGGTCCGACAGTGGCTACGATCTTTGTGCGACGGAACATGTGCTCTCCTCATGGGCGGGAATGACTCACAAACGGCGCAACCGGTCATCGTGCCCTTTTTTTCGTTTGATGAAAGAAATTACCCGAAATCGGGCCGCGACGCAATTGTGTATTACAGGTTTTTCCAATCAAATGGGGAAGTAAGGAAGGGAGAAGGGCATCTTCATGTTGTCTAAGGAGCTGCCCGGCAGGCCGGGACAAGGGTGGGGAACGCCGGCTAGCGGAGGCCTCCCTGCTGCGAGCCCTGCTGCAGTTCCTCCCAGCGGAAGCAGTCCACGGTGTGGTCGTTGACCATGCCGACGGCTTGCATGAAGGCATAGCAGATGGTGCTCCCGACAAAGCGGAAGCCGCGCCTTTTCAGGTCGCGGCTCAGGGCATCCGACACCGCTGTAGAGGCGGGAACCTCGGAGAGGGTGCGCCAGGCGTTTTGCAGCGGGATTCCGTCGACGAAACGCCAGAGATAGCTGTCGAAGGAACCGAACTCTTCCTTCAAGTCGAGAAAGGCGCGGGCGTTTCCCAGGGTGGAGGCGATCTTGAGACGGTTGCGCACGATGCCGGGGTCGGCCATCAGTTGCAGCAGCTCCGGCTCGCCAAAGCGCGCCACCGTCTCGGGATCCAGCCCGGCGAAGGCGCGCCGGTACCCCTCGCGTTTTCTGAGTATGGTGATCCAGGACAGCCCCGCCTGTGCCCCCTCGAGGATCAGGAACTCGAAGAGGAGGCGGTCGTCGTGCACCGGCACCCCCCATTCGGAATCATGATATGAGCAGTACAGCGGGTCGCTGCCCGCCCAGCCGCAGCGGTTGATGATGGTTGCGTCCATGTCCCCCTCGGAGGCTGTTCTGCAGAGGCTGTTCTGCAGAGGCTGTTCTGCAGAGGCTGTTCTATGTTCTATGTTCTATGTTCTATGTTCTATGTTCTATGTTCTATGTTCTATGTTCCATGTTCCATGTTCCATGTTCCATGTTCCGTGTTTATGTCTCAGAACGTAGGACTCTGAAGGTGGAACGGCGGGACTAATCCCTGCCGCGATGCCCTCTTTCGTGATGCTTATCTTCCCTGCGCTCGTGCTTCTCGTGACGCCTCTCGTCCCTGCGCTCGTGCTTCTCGTATCGCCTCTCGTCCCGGCGCTGCTCCTTCTCGAAACGCTTCTCCTCGTGACGCGCCGCCTTCCAGTAACCCTTGTCGGAACGGTGCCTGCCGCGGTAATGGTCGCGGTCACGCTGATAGATGACGTACTCCCTGGTACGGTACTCCCTGATCCGCTCCATCCTGTGCCTGCGCAGGGTGGGCGGGAGGTCCCGGTAGGTGACGTTCACCCAGCCGCCACGGCTGCTCCCCGAGCGAAGCCAGCGACCGTCGCGGAAGATGAAATAGGCGTTGTTCAGGTAGAAGAGGTCGTAAGGGACGCCGACCGCTACGTAGAAACCCAGCTCCCGGGGATAGATGAACTCGACCTCTTCCTCGACCTCGTAGTACGGCTCGGGCTCATAGACGGGCTCGGCAACGATCACCGGACGCGGCTGGTTGACGATCACCGGACGCGGCTCGCCCCCCAGATGGATGTTCACATCGACACCTACGTTTCCTGCGTGAAGCTCCCGGGTGTCGAGAAAGGGCAGCGCCGCGACCTGCAGCAGGACCGCCAGGATGATGGTCTTTCCGGATATCATGTCTGTCTCCTTTGACTCTTTGCAAACGGTTACGCAGCGAAGGCCCGGGCTTTTCCACCCCGCTCGCACCGCTGCTTCAGGTACCCTGCGAACTCCGGCCCGGGCATGGGGGTGGCGAAGTAGAAACCCTGTGCCTCGTCGCATCCGCTGTCGATGAGAAATTGCACCTGCGCAGCGTTCTCGACTCCTTCGGCGATCACCTTCAGGTTGAGGGAATGCGCCATGGATATGATCGCGTCGGCGATCGCCGCGTCATCGGTGTTGCTGATGAGCTCGGCGATGAAGGAGCGGTCGATCTTTATGGCGTCGATCGGGAAGTGCTTCAGGTAGTTCAGTGAGGAATAGCCGGTGCCGAAATCGTCGATACTGAGCCTGATCCCCATTTTTTTCAGCGCCTGCAGCGCATCTATGTTCTTCTCGGCCCGCTCCATGATCACGCTCTCGGTGAATTCCAGCTCCAGCGAGCAGGGGCGGACCCCGGTCTCGTCTATGATCCGGGCCACGGTCTGCAGGAAATCCTGCTGCCGGAACTGCCAGCCGGAGATGTTCACCGCCACCTTGAGCTCCGGCCAGATCCCGGCCCATTTTGCAGTCTGCAGGCACGCCTCGCGCAGCACCATCTCTCCCAGCTCGAAGATGAAGCCGGACGCCTCGGCGATGGGGACGAATTCATCCGGCCCGACCAGCCCGAACTCGGCGCTCTGCCAGCGCAGCAGGGCCTCGGCGCCGGTGAGCCGGGAGGTTTTCAGGTCCCACTGCGGCTGGTAGTGCAGGTAGAACTCGCCCCGCGCCACCCCCTGGCGCATGCCGTTTTCCAGCGCCACCCGGCGCATGTTCCTCGCGTTCATCTCCTGGGAAAAGAAGTGGTACCCCCCCTTCCCCTCGCTCTTGGCCTGGTAAAGCGCAGCGTCGGCGCAGCGAAAAAGGGTCTCCACGTCCCCGCCGTCTTCCGGGTACAAGGCGATGCCGATGCTCGTGCTGCCGTAGACCTCCTCCCCCTCGATGAGGAAAGGTTCGACAAAGAGCGCCTGCAGCCTGGCGGCGGTCGCCGCGGCCCCCTCCTCTTCGGAGATGGAGTTGAGCACGATGACGAACTCGTCCCCCCCAAGCCTCGCCAGGGTGTTGGACCCGCAGACGCAGTTGCACAACCTGCCCGCCACTTCCTTGAGGAACTTGTCCCCCAACTCGTGCCCCTTGGTGTTGTTCAGGTCCTTGAAGTTGTCCAGGTCCAGAAACAGCAGCGCCAGCTTGCGCCCTTCCCGCTGGGCCAGGGCCAGGGCCTGGTGCAGTCGGTCCATCAGCAGCGCACGGTTGGGGAGGTGGGTGATGGTGTCGTAGTAGGCCAGGTGCTCGATCTGTTGCTCGTTTTTCTTGCGCTGGGTTATGTCCTCGCAGGCCGTGACCACGCCGAGGCAGCGCCCCTGCGCGTTCTTGATCGGGATGGAGGTGAGCTGCACAGGAAACTCCAGGCCGTCCTTGCGCACGTTCAGGCACTCGCGCTTGTAAAGGCCGAGCGTGGCGTGGTCCAAACGGGGGAAAGGGGGATCACGCCGGGGCGGGGCGAGGACGCAGGCGTCCTTGCCGAGCAGTTCGCCCGGGGCATAGCCGTGCATCTCCGACTCGACGCCGTTCACGTAGATGATCTTCCCCTGGGTGTCGCTGATGGTTATCCCGGTCCCTATCGGCAGGCAGTCGATCGCTTCCTTGAGCATTTCGAGGCGCTCCTCGTCCTGCTGCAGTTGCGTCAAGCGGGGATCGCCCCCCCCGTTCAACTGCAAGATCCTTTTTTCGACGCCGGCCGTTTCATGCATCGCGTGGTACCCTGCCTTGTCGTTTTAGTAGCGCTTGGAATCCGGGTCGGCATGCGGGGGCAAGGCAAGGGAGGCCGTCGTTGCCGCCTGCGCGGGAAAGCGAGCGGCTTGCGGCATCGATCGGAGTACGTCTTGGATGGGCATCATTAGAAGTGGGCAAAAAAAAAACGGATTGCCGGCTATCTTTTCAGGGATATTTCGGCAACCCGGCTGTCTCAGGGAGACCCAATGGGCTTTCCGCCCCATCCTCGCGGATGGTTTAGTATTATCGTTTATCGTCTTTTTCCGGCGTATCCGCTGAGGACCCGCTTCAGTTTAGGCGCATCTGCAGTCTCCCGGCCTTACATTGGCGTTTTCATACCCCCGCCGCCGACTAGACGTTTAACCAGAACCCGCAGGAAAAGTCAAACAAATTAAGCTCAGGGGTGAGAAAGCACCCCTTTGCTTGGCTGCCGCACCGGTATGGTCACGCACACCTCGGTCCCTTTGCCGACGGTGCTCTTCACGTCGATGTCGCCGCCATGGCGCTTGATGATGCCGTAGCTCACCGTGAGCCCGAGCCCCGGCCCCTTGCCGGCAGGCTTGGTGGTGAAGAAGGGATCGAAGATCTTTCCCAGGTTCTGGGACGGGATGCCGCACCCGGTATCGCGGATCACCACCGAAACCTGCGGCAGCTCCCCGTACTTCTTCATCATCTTTGTGGCGATGTCGATCCTCCCACCGTCGGGAAGGGCGCTCTGGGCGTTACGCAGGATGTTCACGTACACCTCCAGGAGCTTGACGAAATCCCCCTCCACCTGCGGGACGCCGGCCTCGGAGCGAAGCTTCACCTTGATGCCGCGCTCGCTGAAAGGACCCTCCATGATCTCCAGGGTGTCCTTCAGCACCTGGTTGATGTCGATCTCGCTGAAATTGCAGCGCGACTGGGTAGAGAAGCGGATCAGGTCCTCCACGATCTTCTGGCAGCGGATGGCGGCGCTCTCGATGCTCTCCAGCACGTCGATCCCCTCCATGAGCTCCGGGTGGATGGGCTGCGCCAGGGCGCTCTTTCTCAGCATCTGGATGGCTCCCAGGATCCCTGCCAGCGGGTTGTTCAGCTCGTGGGAGGCGCCGGATATCACCTCCCCCAGGGTGGCCATCTTCTCTGACTGGATCAGCTTGGCCTGGGCCTCCTTGAGGTGCCGGGTCTTCTCCTCCACCTCCTTCTCCAGCCGGACGTTCCATTCCCTGCGCTGCTGCTCCGCCTGCTTTCTTTCCGTGATGTCCCTGACCACGACCTGGATCGCCTGCTTCCCCTGGAACACGATCCCGGTGGAGGTCGCCTCGACGTCGATCACGCTGCCGTCCTTGCGCAGTATCTTGGATTCCCGAAGCGGGGCCGTGGCGCCGGCCTCGTTTATGTTCCTGATCCGCTCCAGGATCATCTCGTGGAAGTCGGGATGGATGGTGGTCATGACGGGCACCCCGACAAGCTCCTCCGGGCTCTCCACCCCGAACAGCCTGCACGCCTGCATGTTGGCACACAGGTAACGCCCGTCGCTTTGCACGACGATCGCCTCCGGCGCGTTCTCGAACAGCTTGCGATAACGGTCCTCGCTTTGCTGAAGCTCGTTTTGCATCCTCTTGCGCTCGGTGATGTCGCGAAAGATGCCCCTGGTACCGAGGGGTCTGCCGTCGACGTAGCTGCAGTTGACGCTCCCCTCGAGCATTATGGCCGTGCCGTCCTTGGCGGTGAACTCGACCTCCACCGTTTGGACCTGCTCCCCGGCGATGATCCTTTGAAACAGCAGCGAGCAGTGCGACTTGCAGGACGGGGAGATGACGTCGAAGATGTTCAGGGCAGCCACCTCCGCGTCGGTGTACCCCATGGCCTGCTTCCAGGCGCGGTTCACGTAGATGAAACGGCCGGCGGAGTCCACGCTCTGGATCAGGTCGTTGGCGTTCTCCAGGAGGTCGCGGAACCGCTCTTCGCTCTTTTTCAGTTCCTCTTCCGCGCGCTTTCTGTCCGTGATATCCAGGAAGCTCTCGACCAGGTGCTCGCGCCCGTTCAGCTTCACGCGGGCCACGGTCTTCACGATGGTGATGCTCTCGCCGTCCGCCCTCAGAAGCCGCCGCTCGGCGTTGTCGATCCTCTGCCCCTGGTCCGTGATCGGGCAGTGCCCCATCTCCTCCGGACAGATGAAGCAGTGGCAGACCGCCCCCAAGATCCGTTCCCTCCCCCCCCCGATGAGCTCGATCGCCTTCTGGTTGGCGTCCACGATGGTGTGGGTCTCGGCGTCGATGATCAGGATGCCGACCTGCACCGTGTCGAGGATGGCGCTCAGGCGCTGCCGGCTCTCCTCCAGTTCACCCGCCACGTGGCTGAAATCGAAAAAGGTGTCGTACTGGGACGGCCGTGACGCCGTCGTCTGGCTCATGGTATCGAAACTGTTGGGCATGTGGACTCCTGCGACCTCTGTTTTCTGAATCACTGTCTATGCTATTTTCCGCCGCTGGACGCAGCCAGCTCCTTGAGGATCTTCTTCGCCTCCCTGTTGTCCTGGGCGGCCGCACGCCTGAACCAGACCTCGGCCCGGGCCTGGTCAGGGGGGACCCCCACCCCTTGCAGGTACATCATCCCCAGGTCGTACTGCGCCGAGTCATAGCCGCTCTCCGCCGCCTGCCTGAACAGCTCCAGCGCCTTGGCGAAGTCCTGGGGGAGCACTTCCCCCCGCACGTAGGCGAAGGCGAGGTTCCACTGTCCCGGCGGGTACCCCTGGTCCGCCGACTTTCGGTACCACTTGAGTCCCTCCTCCCTGTCCTTGGCCACACCTACGCCGGAAGAGAGCATCACCCCCAGTTTCATCTGCGCCTCGGCGTTCCCCTGCTCCGCCAGTTTCCTGATGCCGTCGAAGTCGGTGCCGTCATAAGCCGCCGCCTGCAGCACCCAGAAGCAGAAAACCACCACCGCCCCGACCAGCACCTGCCATTTTCTCATGATGATCCACCTTCCTGTCCCAAAGTGCCCGTATACATGCACATAACCTGCCAGCGCGGGGGGCTCCCCGCACGATTGGCCTTATCGCGCATCCCGGGGGGGGGAGCGGGAGCCGCCCGCTCCCATATCGGCACGCATCGTGCTAAGTTCTACCGGCAATGCCGCACGAAAAGGTGTGAAATGCCCCAGCGGGGGTGCGGCGGCCGCCGCCGCATCCTGCTCCGCCCCGCCATGCCCGCGGAAAGGCTGCGCTTTCCGCTCGCACCGAGCGGACCGGGCGGACGCGCCTCTCCCCCCGCGCGGGGGGCAACCAAGGGGGCCTCCCCGCGGAACTGCTGTAAAAGCCCCACACGCTGCGTGAAATAACTCAAACGGCAGGGCGCGCGGGGAGGACAAGGGGGCACAACAAGGCGAAACCCCGCAGCCTCGGCCGGCGCCGGGCCAAACACCCCAAAAGTAGGTGATATGACCCAATCCCCTGGGGCATATGGCATACGGGGGGTGCCGGGCGGGCGGCGCGGCGTCGGTATTGCAGAATTCATACACACATATATTAATATGTGATAAGCTTCATCCGGCTTCGGGGCTGCACGCATCCATCTCCTCCCCGGTCACCGGCACCAGCAACCGAGGTGGGGCGGCCGGCAGTCCCGAACACCTCATCCGCCTCGGTCACAGTCCGACATCCTGCACCCAAAACCTGTGGGAAGCCTTGCCACTTGTCCAGGAAGGGAATAAAAACGATGAGTAAAAATAGAATCCTGGTCGTCGATGACGAAAAGCTGATCTCCTGGTCCCTTGCCGCGAGCCTGAAAAAGGACGGCTACGAGGTTGATACCGCCTCTTCCGGCAAGGAGGCGCTCCAGAAGTTCGAGACCTTCAAGCCGGAGCTCGTGATGCTGGACATCTGCCTCCCGGACATCAACGGCCTGGAGCTGTTGAAGAGGTTCAAGGCGTCCAACGACGAACTGTACGTCATCATGATCACCGCGTACGCCAACGCGGACTCGGCGGTCCAGGCGCTCCAGGACGGGGCCGAGGACTACTTCGGAAAGCCCTTCAACCTGGAGGCGGTAAAGCACGTGGTGGACCGGGCCTTCGAGAAGAGGAGGCTCAGGAAGGAAGTCGACTTCTTCCGCCATGAGCTGCGCAAGAAGTCGGACCACGACAAGATGGTCGGCAACAGCCCGAAGATGATCGAGGTCTTCAAGATGATCAAGATCTGCGCGGATGCCGACGCGAAGACGGTGCTGATCACCGGGGAAAGCGGTACCGGCAAGGAGCTGGTCGCCAAGGCGATCCACTACCACAGCGCGCGCGCCGACGCTCCCTTCATCGAGGTGAACTGCGCCTCGATCCCGGACAACCTCCTGGAAAACGAGCTGTTCGGCCACGAGAAGGGAGCCTACACCGACGCGTCCCGCAGGCAGAAGGGGGTGTTCGAGCTGGCGGAGGGAGGCTCGGTGTTCCTGGACGAGATCGGCGACATGCCCTACCAGATGCAGGCCAAGATCCTGAAGGCGACGGAGACCAAGCGCTTCAGGCGCCTGGGGGGGCAGGAGGACGTGGAGGCCAACGTGAGGATCATCACCGCCACGCACCAGGACCTCCCGAAGATGGTCAAGGAAGGGAAGTTCCGCGGCGACCTGTTCTTCAGGCTCAACGTGATGAACATCTGCCTCCCCAAGCTCAGGGAGCGCAAGGAGGACATCGAGTCGCTGGTGCAGTACTTCATCGAGACGCTGAACGAGGAGTATGGCAGAACGGTGACCCATGCCTCCGCCGAGGTGCTGGAACACCTCAACAGGTACGACTGGCCCGGCAACGTCCGGGAGCTCCGCAACTGCATCGAACGCCTCATGATGCTGGAGCAGGGGAAGATACTGACCCCGGAGTTCCTGAGTGCCGAGATCCGCCAGTCCAGCGCGCCGGCTCACGACCTGGAGCCGGCCAGCGTCATCAGCTCCGACTTTGCCGGCGAGCACATCATGCTCCCCTCGACCGGGATCTCCCTGGAGGAGCTGGAAAAGATGCTGATCCAGCTCGCCCTGAAGAAGTCGGGCGGGAACCAGTCCAAGGCCGCCAAGTTCCTGAAGACGAGCAGGGACACGCTGCGCTACCGCATGAAGAAGTTCGGGCTGTCCGACACGGGAAAGGAGGGGGAGGGAGAGGCTTACGAGGCCGCGACCTCCAGCGGACCGGCCGCCGAATCCGGCTCCGGCAACCTCAGGTGGGTCTGAAAAAGAATCCCCTTTTCGAAGGGGTTTTTTTTCGCCTCGTCGCCGCTGCGGGGCCCTTCCGGTCAGAGCCCGGCCGCGTTGCCGTTTCTGTGGCAGTTCACCGAATCCCCCCCGGTGCAGCTTTGAAAGCTGTACCGGCTCCGGCTCCCCGCGACCAGGTAAACCGGCCTTGCCTGGGCGCTGCCCTGACGCACCGTCTCGATCCCCGGAGAGGTGATCGGCAGCTGGGCGACGACCATCAGGACGGCAAGGTTCAGGGCCGCAAGCACGCAGAGGCAGGCCTCCAGGGTGCTCCCCCTGGTTCCCCGCCCCCTCGCCGCATCCCGCTCCCGTCCATTTGCCAGCTCGTGCATCGCCCCTCCTCGACCTGCGGCAAGAGTTCGCCGGGTTCCCCTGCCGCCCATCGATCAGCAGCAATTGTCGTACCCAAACCGAACGGGAGGGGCGCACCCTGTGCGGCAAGGAGCACGCCCGGCAAGCCGGTGCGCCTCCGCCGGATCTCCATCGGCTTTAACGCCGCGTTTCCGGCGCCTTGCAGCGCCGCGGCGACGGGGCGCCCCCGAAGCGGGAGCCCCCCGGCCTTTGACAGGCGCCGCGAAGTCCAGGCGCAGCTGGCGGCGCCGGCCGGGGCTGGGGAAAATACCCCTCCTCTTAGGGGTATAACACGCTGAAGGGCGGCACGAGCCCCGGTGCGCTCCCCTACCTCCCCTGCAGCTGCAGCCGGTACAGGTTGTCCGCGTACCTAGGCTCCTCCGGCCTTAGCTGCGACGCCTTCCCGAACTGCTGCGCCGCCTCGGCCAGCCGCCCCAAGGAGGCGCAGACGACGCCGATGCAGTTGTACACCTCCGCGTTCCCCGGCTGCAGCCTGGCCGCCTCTTCCAGCTCTTCCAGGGCCTCCCCCCCCCTCCCCTGCTCCCCCAGCGCGCGCCCCAGGTTGAGGCGGGCCTCCCCCGAGCCCGGATCGAACCTCACCGCCAGACGGAACCGCTTTACGGCCTCTTCCATCTCCCCCATCCCCGCATGGATCACCCCCAGGTTGTTGTGGGCATCGGCGTACTCGGGATCGAGCCTCAGGGCTGCGGCGAATTCCGCCAGGGCCGCCTGGGGCTCCCCCTGCTTTTCGAGCGCTATGCCCAGGTTGTAATGGGCGTACTTGTTGTCGGGATTTGCCTTTAGCGCGCTCCGGTACGTCCCGACCGCCAGGTCCAGCCTCCCCTGTTTCTCGTATGCGACCCCGAGGGTACGCAGGGCGGCCGGGTCCTGCGGCTCGATCTCGAGGGCGAGGTTCAACTGCTCCACCGCCTCGGCCACCCGCCCCTCGGCCATCAGCGCGGCGGCCAGGTTGTTGCGCGGGCGCAGCTTGCCCGGCGATTTCAGGGCGCAATCCTGCCAAAGCCGCACGGAGCTCCCCCAGACCAGGTTGCGCTGCCAGGTGACGGCGGCGAGGATGACGACGGCCGCGCCCGCCCCCCGGAGGACCGCCGTCCCGCCGGTCCTGCGCGCCAAGAGGAGGCAAAGGGTCGCCAGCGCGCAGAAGAGCCCCACGGAAGGGAGGTAGAGCCTGTGTTCGAAGATCACGTCCCGGATCGGAATCACGCTGGACTCAACCGATGCGGTGATGAAGAACCAGAGGATCCCGAAGCCTCCCACCCTGAGCCACGGGTCGCCCCCACCCCGGCGGCCCCGGGCGCTGCGCCGGTAGCAAAGCGCGGCGAGGCAAAGCAGCGAGCAAAGAAGGAGCAGCGAGAAAAATACCCTGGGGGTGAAAAGGGAGTGGTAGACCGGGTAGTCGTAATCGAGGTTCTGCCCGACCGGGAGCACGATGAGGCGCAGATAGGTGGCGAGGACGCTGAACTGGGTAAGGAGGTAATCCCCCCTCGATATCCCGTCCGTCTCCCTGGTAGCCGCGTCCACCCTCTCCAGAAGCGGTCCCACCCCGCCGCTTTTCAGCGCCAGCAGCGCGGCGGCGAGGGCGCAGGCGGCGGCAAGCGGGAGGGCCGGCAGGAGGAACTTCCTGCGGGAGGCGCCGAAAAAGGAGAACTCGTAGAGCAAAAGGGCAACGGGAAGGGTGAAAGAGATCTCCTTGGTGAAGAACGCGAGCAGCGCAAAAAGAGCCGCTGCCAGGTGGAAAAGGGGCGAGGAGCCGAGCCTCCCCTTCAGGTAGCAGACGATAGTGGCGAGGTAGAACAGGGTCGCCAGCGAGGCAAGCCTCTGGACCACGTAGGTCACCGCCTGGGTCTGGACCGGGTGGGCCACGAAGAAAAGCGCCGCCAAGAGGGGGAGCATGACGGAGGCGCGGCAAAGGGCGCTGCTCCTTTCCGGGGCGCCCTCCTTAGGCGCCGCATCCCGGAAGATCGGCGTCTTCAGCGTCAGCCGCAACAAGGCCCAGACCAGGCAGGCGTTGGCCAGGTGCACCGCCAGGTTGAAGACGTGGTATCCCGCCACCTCCTCCCCTCCCAGCCGGTAGTTGAGCGCCAGGCTCAGGTAGCCTACCAGGCGCCGCGCGTTGTAGCGGAGGCCGCCCCCCTCAAGGAGAAAGGAGGAGAGGTTTTTCACGGCCGGGTTCTCCAGGATGCTCCCTTCGTCGTCGATGACAAAGGGGACCCCGAAGCTGTTGCCGTAGGCGGCCAGCCCGACCAGCGCGATCAAGGCGAGATGAAAAAGCGGGTTTGCCTGCCGCCTTTCCGGCGCATGCCTGCCGGGCGCGCAGCAGGGCGCCCCCCCCTCAGCCGGCGTCCGGGCGTTGCGAGCCCCCCTGTTTTTTCCCATTAGGCATCCCTTTCACGCAATAGGCCCGGAGGGTCTCCGGGCCATGGCATTTCAACCGGCGGCAGGCCCTGCCTGTCAGACCTTCTCGATCTTCGCCTTGCTGCGCAGCTTGGCCACGAACTCGGCAACCGTGTTGCGGGTCTGTTCCTGCTTCAGGAACTGGACGATCTTCTCCCTGACCTCCTCGTACCTCTCGGTGGACGGGGCGATCCTCTCCTTCAGCTTTATGATGTGGTAGCCGAATTCCGACTCCACCACCTGGCTCAGGTCCCCCTGCTTCTTAAGCGCATACGCCGCCTGCTCGAAGGGGAGGGTCATCTGGCCGCGGCCGAACACCCCCAGCTCCCCCCCCACGGCCTTGCTGGGGCAGGTCGATTCCTTCCTGGCCACCTGCGCGAAATCCTCCCCGTTTTGCACCCGCTTCAGGAGCGCCTCGGCCTTTTGCTTCGCCTTTTGCCTGTCCTGGGCCGCCCCCTTCTGGTCCACGCTCACCAGGATGTGGCTGGCGGACAGGCGCTCCCCCTTCAGGAACAGCTTCGCCTTGTTGTCCTCGTAGAACTTCCTGGCCTGCTCCTCGCTGCAGGCGGCCTTGGCGAAAAACTGCTGCTGCACGAAGTTGTTCACCACGATCTCCCTGCGCATCGCCTCCCGCACATCCTTGTCCGTCATGCCCATGCTCCCCAGCGTCTTCTCGTACTCCGCCTGGCTCGGGAAACCGGCCCGGTTCTTCTGGTAGCGCTCCTCGACCAGTTGCTCCAGGTTCCTTATCTCCAGCTTTTTCCCCTCCTGGTACAGGAGCTCGGCCGCGGTGAGCTGCTCCAGGGCAACCTCGGCCGCCTTCTTCATCTGCTCCGGCGGCAGGGGCTGGCTGACGCGGTTTTGCATCAGCAACGCCTTGACGGCGCGGTCCAGCTCGGGCTTGGTGATGACGCTGCCGTTTACCTTGACGACCGGTACGCCCTTGGGCCCGTTTTCCGAACAGGCCGGAAGGGAGCAAAGGGCCAGCAAAGCGACTGTGGCGGGGATCAGTTTCTTCAGCGCGGACATATCATTCTCCTTTTATTTTAATGTGGGATTGGGATCGACCACCCTTCTACAGCAAGAGGCGTACCGAGCCCGGGTTCCCGGGGAAAAAGCGGGGCACCCCGCCCCCTCCGGAAACGCGCGCAAAAAAACAGGCGGGATTCCGGCGGGTTGCGGCGCTAAAACCCGGCTCCGGGAGAGTTGCCGGGATGGCGTCCGGAAGGGAAGGTGCGCGGGAAGTGGGGCATATGGCGCAGTGAACGCCCGAAACCGGAGGGGGGGGCGCGGTCTCCCTCCAAGACAGCGGCGCGCTCCTGCGGCGGGGGCACGGTCGGCCGGCAGGAAAGGGGAGGGGCATTTGACGCAGGGGACGATTAAAAAAGCCCGGAGGGGAACGCCTCCGGGCTTCATCGCATCTAAATCACATGCCCCCGGTCGAACTAGGGGAGGATGGTTTTCTGCATGTACCCGAGCTGCTTGCCGGAAGCGTTGTAGCAGTAGATCTGGATGATCTTGCCGGTTGCGGTCGAGTAGCTGTGCGCAAGCGACAGCGGGTCGGTGACGCCGCTGGTCTTGGTGAGCACCTGGCCGTCGCCCCAGTACACCCTCACGGCGGTGGTGCCGACCGGGAGGTTGCTGAAGGTGGCCACGTCGGTGGCCTGGTTCCACTCGATGGCGACCGGCGGCTCGATCACGGTGACGGCCACGCTTGCGGTTTTCACCTTGCCTTCTTCGTCGGTGACCCTCAGGGTGACGCTCTTGCTGCCGGTGCTGCCGAAGGTGACGGTGGCGGCGGTCCTGGAGGTTGCGTCGCTGATCACGGCGGTTTCGTCGCTGGTGCTCCAGAGGTAGGCGACGCTGCCGATGTCGGCGGTCTGGCCGGCGTTTGGCTGTGCCAGCGGCGCGGTGACGGCGTGGGCTATGCCTTTGCTCCACTGGGTGCCGAGCTGTGTCGCGTTGTCGTCGACGATCGCGTTGATGGCGGCCTTGGGATCGATGCCGATACCGTAGTCGGCCATGCTGGTCGATACGCCGTCGAGGTAGGCTACGTACTCGGAGCGGGTTTTCATATCCGCGACGCCGGCGCGCTTGATCGGGTCGGCGACGTACACCTTGCCGAGCAGGCCGTAAGGAGCGGAATCGGACTGCGGGGAGATGCGGATCTGCTTGGTGGCATCGGCGGTGATGGTGAGGGCCCCGCCGGCCTGGGTGATGGTGAAGTCGCCGTTGGCCTTGAAGCTTGCCGGCAGCGCCGCGAAGACGTCAGCCATGGAGCCGGCCTTGTCGTTGCCAAGCTGTGCGGTGCGGAAGGTGATCTTGCTCGGGTCCGCGTCGTTCAAAGGACGGACCTCGATCTTGAGGAGCCACCCTTTGGTGGAGGTTGCAGCCGCCTTGAAGTCCTCGCCGGTGACGCCCGGGTTGAGGCTGGAAACGGGCGTTGCGCAGTAGAACGGGCTCTTGGGGCTGCTGCATGCCGCAAGGGGGGCCGCGCCGGTGATGGTGCTGTGCCAGGTGGTGTCGCGGGTCTGGAAGGTCTGCTCGTAGATCACCTCGCTCCTGTCGATGTTGCGCAGGGTCTGGTTGGCAACTGCAGAGGCATCCGCCGTGTAGGGGTTGTCGAACTTGGTCAGCATCGGGACCGGGACGGTCCTGTCACCCTTCTTGGTGACCACGTTCGGGTGCGAGTCGGTGACGTCGTTGAGGCCGTTGACCTTGGTGAAGGTGGAGACCTGGTTGGATTTCCAGCGCAGCAGGAAGTTGCCGTTCGCGTCCTGGCCGTCCATGTTGCCGCGGATCGGGTAGGCGCCGTTGTAGAACCCTTTGTCGGTGCCGTGGCAGTCGACGCAGCCCCCTTTACCCCAGGCGAAGGTCTCCGCGGGGGCGATGTTGTGGCTGGCCTTGAAGGGGACCATCAGGAAGGAGATCTTGGGAAGCAGTTTCTTGTCGTTGTTCGGGTCGGTGATGCCGAGCAGCTTCTTGATGCCGTTGGCACCGGTGCCGTCGCCTTTCAGCATGTTCATCATCGCCCCGACCTCGGACTCGTTCACCCAGCTGCCGTCGCCGTTTTGGGCATGGGTGACGGCGTGGCGGCCGTTGGCGTTGTTCAGGTCGTTGACGTGGGTCTGCAGCAGCGCGTCCATGCCGGCGGTGCGGCCGTCGTTGTTGGCGTCGAGGCCGTTGTTGGCGGGATCCATGCCGTTCATGTCGCGCACGAAGAAGGAGGTCAGGAGGTTGGCGGCGTAGAGCTTGCCGTTATCCCAGTACAGGGCGTTGCCGTTGGTCATGTCGCGGGCGACCTGCGGCTCGTCGTGCAGGGCAACGCGCCCTTCCTCGTCCGCGCCGGTGCCGTCGACGAAGGCGCCGCCGTCGAAGGTCTTCTTGATGTGGCAGGCGGTGCAGTCGATGATCTCCATGTGGCTGGCAGGAGCGCCGGCCTTGTTGAAGGCGATCTTGGCGGTGAGACCCGCGTTGGCGTGGGCAAGCACCGAGTTCGGAGCGCCGTAGGTCGCGTAGGTCGGGGTAGCGCTCGGCTCGTGGCAGCTTGAGCACTGCTTGAAGTTCACCGTGTCGAGCTTGTTCCACATCGCGTCGAAGGCGGAGGAGCCGCCTTTGGCGGGATCGCAAAGGCCGAGCTTGTTGTTGATGGTCCCCTCGGTGCCGACGGTCGGGGCGGCCTTGTCGCTGCGCTCATGGCAGGCCATGCACCCCAGGGACTCGTGGACGTCGCTCCCAGGGAGCCACTGCTCGCCGCGCTTTTTCCAGTCGACGTTGTACTGGGAGAGGTGGCAGGAGGCGCAGTTGCCGGACTCGGGCTTGGAGTTCAGGTTTGCGCTCAGGTCGACGACCAGCTCGCCGGCCGCGTTGGTCTTCACAGCGGTGTAGTTGTAGAAGACGGTGGTGCCGTTCTTCACGCCGTTGACCAGCTTGGCGCCGACTGCGCGGGAGGCGTCGAACTCGCCCTGGCGCACCGCGTGCTTGCGCCCTTCCCAGTCGTAGTCCTTCAGGTGGCACATGAGGCAGTCCATCTCGAGGACGCCGGTCTCGCTGTACTTCTGCTCGACCGCGTCGCCGCGCCTGGCCGGATCGGGATTGAAGATGTCGATGAAGTAGTTGTAGGCGGTGGTGAGCCCGGTGAAGTCGAAGCTGCGCAGCGGGGTGCGCTGAGACGGGTCATATGCCGCGGTGGGCATGTTGTTGTAGGCATACTCGTGCATGCCGCCGCCGACGTGGCACTCAGCGCAGTCGCGCATGATGCCGGCGACCGAGTTGTCCGCCATGGCCTTGAAGGCCTCCGGGCCGGTCACGCCGGTGAGCCAGGGGAAGGAGGTGGCGATGCCGCCGCCGGCCGCCGTGGCGCCGAAGTTGTAGAACTCGAAGAAGCCGGCGTTGGCGGCGGTCCCCTGCTTGGGATCCGCGGGGTTTACCAGCACCTGGCCGAAGGGTACCGTGTTGAACTTGTTGGTGGATACATCGTAGCTGGCACCTGCGCCGTCCTTGAATACTCTCGCCAACTGGCGAGCGGAGGGCGGTCACCAAGAGCCGAAGTGGCCGGCGCTTTGCACCCAGTTCTTCCCTTGGGGGCCTGCGCCCGGACGCCACTTGTCGCCGGTATCGGTGTAGGGGTTGTAGGCATCGGGGTTGGCGGGGTTGAAGCCTTTGAACTCGTTGGAGCCGAGCTGGGTGTGGTAGCTGTGGCGCTCGATGTCGTCGTAGCTGTAAACGGCGTTGCCGCTTGCGCCTGCGCCGCCGTGGCAGCCCGCTGCACCGAAGCAGGTGGTCTTCACGCTGTAGGCCGTGGCGGAGCCGTCGGTGTTCTTCTTGATGGCCGTTCCGGCAAAGTCCTTGAGAACGATGTTGCTGTGATCGCCCGGTGCAGCCAGTGCCGATCCTGCCGCGAGTCCCATAAGGACTGCGGAGGAGACGACAGCCGCCTTGACGAGCTTCCTCCTGTTCTGTTGCATTTGGTAGCCTCCTTAATTGTCATTGCCATCAAAGGTATCGCCGCGGCTTGGGCGGCGATCAATAGCAAGCACGCTTTGTTCCCCGGTGGGGGCCGGAGTGCGGAGCGTGACTTCCGCGGGTACGGAGAGAGCCGAACCTTCGGTCGGACTTTTAGCAGGAACCATACCCAGATTTTTCTAATCAGGCAGTTTTAGGACGAAGCCACGCGGCAAGGGGGTTTAACGCGGACGGCGGGGGATGGGACGGCGCGGGGGAAGGACGGCGGAGGGGGGAGACTGGGGCAAACACCCCATGGGGAGGTGGGCCATTGGGGTATTTGCCTTATGGGGGCCCCTCCCCTGCGTGCGGCAACTCGCCCACCCCTTTTGGGGGCAGGGAGGGTGCTATTTCCACTGCTCCAGGTCGATCAGACCCAGTTTCGCCGCATAGCGCACCAGTTCGACCCGGCTGTGGACGTCGAGCTTCTTCATCAGGTTGGTCCGGTGGTTCTCCACCGTCTTGGCGCTCAGCTCCAGGGTCCGGGCGATGCTGCGGGAGGAGCCCCCTTCTGCGAACAGGCGCATCACCTGCTGTTCGCGCGGGGACAAGAGCGCGTACTGCCTGTCCTGGACCGCCGTCTCCCTTCCCTGGCCTAACAGCTGCTTCATCACCATGTCGCCGGAGAGCTGGCCGTCCAGGAAGTGCTCTCCCTGCCCCAGGGCGTCCATCGCCTGGATGAGCCTCGCGCTGGTCGCCTCCTTCACGACGTACCCCCGGGCCCCCGCCTTGAAGGCGTCCGTTGCGTACTCCAGGTTCTGGTACATGCTGAGCATCAGGATGCGCACCGACGGGAGCGCCTGCACGATGCGGCGCGCGGCCTCGATGCCGCTCATGTCCGGGAGCGAGACGTCCATGGTCATCAGGTCGGGCGAGAGCTCCAGGGCAAGCCGCAACGCCTCCTCCCCGCTACCCGCCTCCCCCACCGTCTGATAGTCGGCGCTCCTGGCGATCAGGCTCTTCAGCCCGTCACGAAACAAGGGGTGGTCATCCACGATGACGACCCTGCTCTTCACAGCCATGTTACCCTCCCGGGCTACCTGTCCTTTGCCTTGCCGGCGCTCTTCGACCTGCGGGGTGCCTCGCTTCTCGCGGCGGCGCCCCCCCCTTCCATCGGGATCTCCACCGTGATCCCTGTCCCCGCCTCCGGGTGCGAGACGATCTTGAAGGAGCCGCGCAGAAGGTCGACGCGCTCCGCCATTCCCACCAGTCCCAGCCCTTCGTTCGCCCCTTCCCTTCCAGGGCCGCCGAAACCCTTGCCGTTGTCCCTGATGCGCATCCTGATGATGGGGTGCGAGGCGACCAGCTTGATGCTGGCCTCGCTCGCGCCGGCATGCTTGACCACGTTGTTGAGCGCCTCCTGGACCACGCGGTACAGGTTGATTTCCGCCTCCTGGGGGAGCCGCACCCCCTTCATCCCGTGGTGGGTGAACTCCACCTTCAGCCCCTGGCGTGCGGCCAGCTGGTCGCAGTGGTTGCCGATCGCCCCTACCAGGCCGAGCCTCTCCAGCGCGGCGGGCCTGAGCCCTGCGCTTAGGTGCCGCACCGACTCCACGCTTGCGGTCATCACCTGCGACAGCTGGGACAAGCGCCCGGCGACGTCCCCCGGGGCGGCGGCCAGGTCCTCGGCGAGGAGGTCGATGGCGATCTTCGCCGCGTTCAGCCGCTGCCCCAGGTCGTCGTGCAGCTCCCTTGAGAGGTGCTTTCTCTCGTCCTCCTGGACGGTGAACAACCGGTGCGACAGGGCGCGTATCTTTTCCTCGGCCGCCTTCCGCTCGGTGATGTCGCGGGCCACCGCAAGCTTCGCGGGGCGCTCTATCCCCGGCATCCGGACCGGGAGCTCGATGACCGAGTACCAGAGCTGGGTCAGCTGGTTGAAGTACTCCTTTTGCATCGGCTGGTCGGAGACGAAGACCTTCTCGGTGGAGCAGTCCTCGCAGGGGAGATCGAGGCCGCGGCAGAGCTTGTAGCAGTACCCGGTCTCGATCCCGCCGCGCAGGCCGTCGCGCATCTTCCTGTTGGCGTACACCAGGCGGTAGTCGTCCGTCACCACGTAGACCCGGTCCTCCATGGCGTCCAGAAGCAGGCGCAGCGTCTCCTGCGAGGCGTGCATCGCCTCCCCGATCAGCTTGCAGTCGGTGCGGTCCAGAAAGGTCCCGAAGATGGCCGGCTCCCCCTGCACCTCTATGACACGCGCCTCCACCTCGATCCAGAAGGGGGTGCCGTCCAGCTTGGCGGAGGGCTGCCCCCAGGAGATCTTCTGCGAGTTGCCGCCCAGAAGCTGCTCGTGGATGTTCCGGAACAGGTCGACGCTCTGCCGGTCCGGGTAGACGGTGGCGAACATGTCGCAGCCGATCAGGCTCTCCGGGTCGCAGTAGCCGAAGATCTCGCCGAAACGCCCGTTCAAGAAGATCGCCCTGCCGTGCTGGATCACGTAAATCCCGTCGGAGAGGTTCATCACGATGCTGGAAAAAAGGTTCGTATTCACGGCTCTCCCCTCCTTATTCACCAAAACGCGGACGGCAGCGGGAGATTATCCCATACCGCCGCCGCGATCAATACAAAAATCCATATACTGCGATGGGCCAGCGGGGGCGGAGCAGCCTCCCCCCCCGCCGGTCAGGGTGTGATGCTCTTTTGCGTGTACCCGAGCTGCTTGCCGTCCGAGCCGTAGCAATACGCCTGGATGATCTTCGCGCCAGCGGTGGCGTAGCTGTGGGGAAGCGTGAGCGGGTCGGTGATGCCGCCGCTCCTGGTGGTGACCTGGCCGTCCCCCCAGTAGACCCTGAGCGTGGCGGTCCCGGCGGGAAGGTTGCCGAAGGTCGCCCCCTTTGCCCCCTGGTCCCAGGTGATGCTGATGGGGGGAACGATGGCGGAAACGGCGACCGAGGCGGAACGGAGCTTCTCCTCCTCGTCGGTCACCGTGAGCGTTATGCTCTTGCTTCCGGTGGCGGCGAAGGTCACCGTGGCGTTGCGGCTGTTCGCTCCGGTTATCACCGCCTGGCCGTCCGAGCTGGTCCAGGCATAGCTCACCAGGCCGACCGGCTTCTCCCCCGTGTCGTACGTGCCGTTGCCGTTGGCGTCGAGGTACTGGGCGGGGGGGCAGGAAAGGGGGACCGCCGTTCCCGTCACCACCTGGATCCCCAGCCTGGAGGGATCGGCGTCGGCGATCGGGTTGATCACCGGCTTGGGGTTCAGCTCCAGCCCGTAATCCGCCGCCGGCCCGATGGCGTCGAGCGCCGCGACCCGCGCCTGGTCGTACCCCAGGAACTCGTGGCGCCCGGGCTCCCGGGTGCTCTTGGGCGCCAAGGAGAGGTCGGCGAAGAAGACCTGACGGCCGGCGCCGGTCCTGTCCCAGAAAAGCGCCCTGGTCGAGACGTCGGGGAGGTTGTTCCAGCTCAAGGTGACCGGCGCTTCGCCGCCGTCCTGGCGCTTTCCTTTGCCGATCATGTTGATCCTCCCCTTGTAGATGCCGCCGGCCGCGTTGTGGCAGTCGGAGCAGCCGTAGACCTTGGTCCCGGAGGGGTCCAGGGTGGCCTTGCCAAGGGCGAACGAGGAGGTGGGAAGGACGTTGTGCATGATGAGGTACGGCTCCGCTTCCAGCACCAGTTGCGGGACGATCCCCGCATCCTTCGCCGTCACCTTCGCCTTGAACGCCTCGATCTCGCCGGGACGGGTGAACATCACCCCCCCCTCGCTGTTTCTCATCGACTGGGCGTCGAACACCGCGGAGCCGGCAAGAGCTACCGGCACCCTGTCGTTCTCCCGGTTCAACCCGTAGCTGAAGTTCTCCTTCACGTTTCTCTGGAAGATCGGGTCCCCCGAGACGATCTTGCCGTTGTTGCCCATCCCGGTGGTGAACCCGTCGCCGTTGGCGTCCTTGCTGCCGACGTTGTTCCAGTAGATCCCGGTGACGTAGTTGAAGGGGTAGATGAGACGGCGCCAAAGCGGGTTCGGGGAGCCGTCGGGAAGAAGCCGCTGCGGGGTGGTCTCCTTCCAGGTGTAGGCGAGCTCAACGGAGGCCGGGCCGTGCTCCTGGTCCAGCGGGTTGCCCACGAAGTTGAAGAACTGGCTTCCGGTGCTGAAATCGACGGAACGCGCCGCCGCGTACCCCTTGCGGATATGGCAGGCGGTGCAGGAGACGACATCCAGGTGGTTGCCGGTGAATTCCTCCTCGCTCCCCTGGAGGTCGATGCGCCGCGCCCCCGGGACTATGTTCAGCATGAGCCCGGCGCCGGCATGGGCGGCGACGGGTGAGGGGGCGCCGAAGGTGCTGGTCTCCGCCATGCCGTCGCTGTCGAAATCGCCGTTCAGGAGGTGGCAGTCGTAGCAGAACTTGACGGTCCCCCCGAACTCGTCGGAACCGGTGTTCATCGGGTCGTGCCCCTTGCCGGGGCTGTGCATGTACCCCGCCTGGTCCGGCTTCCAGGCCTGGTACTTCCCGGTGTCCGTATGGCATCCGGCGCAGTCGAGGCTCAGGTGCACCTCGTCCTCGTTCCAGATGTCGCCGCGCTTCACCAGGTCGCTCAAGTACCTTGCCGGCTTCAGGTTGCCGGGGTCCGAGGGGTCGTCCGAGGGGATGGCGTCGTAGGAGTAAAAGCGCGGCTTCCAGTCGACGTTCGCCTGGTTCTTCACCGCGGTGGGCATGTGGCAGTGGACGCAGTTCTGCGCCTTGGGGAACCTGGAGATCCGGTCGGTGAAGGAGGAATCGAGGTAAAGCGTGCCGTCGCTGCCAAGCTTCACCTGGGAGGCGTCGTAGCTCATGCTGAATCCCTCCCCCCCCTGCGGGTCCGCGACAGCCACGCCGGAGCCGAGCGTCCCAGCGTTGTAGAGGCGGTTGTAGCGCACGATCTCCCGGTTGCGGGCCAGGTGGTCGTACCCCTGCAGATGGCACATCAGGCAGTCGAGCTGCAGGGTCCCGTTCATCCCCCACTGGGCCCAGTCGACCTTCTGCACCCCGCTTTCCTTCACGAAGTAGTCCCAGGGGTTGAGCGGGACGCGCCTTGGGTAGTACGGGCTCGAAAGCGGCAGGGGGAAGATGAAGTCGTTGGCGATCGACTGGTTGCGCTGGTCGCTGTCCAGATTGCTGTGGATGCCGCCGGGGCCGCGGTCCTGGCCGAAGTAGTTGCTGACGCGCCAGGGGAAGGTGAAGCCGTTGGGGTTGGAGCTCCCCGGGCCTCCCCCTACGTGGCAGACGCCGCATTCGGTGGTGAACTCGAAGGCCCCCATGTCGAGCTTTTCGAGGAGCTCCGCCTCGGAGGCGTAGGTCGCATTCATGTTCCCCAACTGGCGGTTGTAGGCCGGGGACCACTTGCCGAACTTGCCGGGGCCCGACACCCACGGCTTCTCCTTGTCGTAGCCGTACCCGTACTGCGGGAGGGCGATCTTGTTGAAGGACATGGTCGCGTGACGGTTCATGCTTTCGTTGGCGACGATGTCGAAGTGGCAGACGTTGCAGCTCATCCGGGTGCCGAAGGGGGGGAGGCCGCTGTAGCGGCCGCCGATGGCGGGGCCGGCGGCCTGTATGGGTGCCCCGGTGAAGTAATCGAGCAGGGGGATGCCGAGCATGGCCGGGTTGAACAAAAGCCCCCGGGACCCGTACTCCCCCGGCTTGGGATGCGCCGCGCCCGCCGGAAATGGCCCGGAGAGTACCAGCAGAGCTGCCAGCAGGATCCCTTCCGCTGCTACAACGATCTTATTCATGCTACCCCCTGTTTGTTTGATGGTTGAAGTGAAGGCCGCCACCGTTGCAGCACGAAACATGCCGGCCGGCCGGGCGCCCCCCGCTGCGGGGATGGTCGGCCCGGGGTTCCCGGCCCGTCCCCTGCAAAGGAAAAAGCCCGGAGGGGGTACCTCCGGGCTGGATTGCATCTGAATTACAGCTCCCCTACCAGGGGTTAGGGAAGGATGCTTTTCTGCATGTACCCGATCTGCTTCCCGGCGGAGTTGTAGCAGTAGATCTGGATGATCTTGCCGGTTGCGGTCGAATAGCTGTGCCCAAGCGACAGCGGGTCGGTGACGCCGCTGGTCTTGGTGAGCACCTGGCCGTCGCCCCAGTACACCCTCACGGCGGTGGTGCCGACCGGGAGGTTGCTGAAGGTGGCCACGTCGGTGACCTGGTTCCATTCGATGCCGACCGGCGGCGCGATCGCCGTGATGCTTGCAGAGGCGGTCCTGACCTTACCCTCCTCGTCGGTGACCGTCAGTGTGATGCTCTTCGCGCCGGTCGTGGTGAACTTGATCTTGGCGTCGGTCCTGGAAGAGGCGTTGCTGACAACTGCATCGGCAGAGCTGCTCCAGGTGTAGGTTACGGTGCCGACGTCGACGGTGTTGGTGGCGTCGGGCTGGGCCAGCAGCGCGGAAACGGCATGATCCGTGCCGGTGCTCCACTGGACGCCGAGCTGGCTGGTGTTGTCGTCGATCAGCGGGGTCACCATGGCGGCCCTGGGGTCGACGCCGATGCCGTACTTGGTCACGTCGGTGTCGACGCCGGTCTCCAGGTAGGAGGCGTACTGGGAGCCGTTCAGAGGTGCGGGGTTCCCCTTCAGGGTGCCGTCGACGTTGATGTCGCTCGCCCTGAAGTAGATGGCGCCGTCCTCATCCGGGTAGAGGGCCTGGGAACGGTCCACGGTGGATGCGTAGCTGTACTGGACGCCGTCGACGGTGACGTCCTTCACGAAGTTGACCTCGCGCGGCTGGCCGAGCTTGTTGTGCGTCTCGAGGTACCCCGTCAGGTCCCCCTTGTAGGCCTTGATGCGGACCGGCTCGAGCGGGCGCATCATCATGTTCCCCTTGTCGTCCGGGTTGATCCATCCCTGTGCGGGGCCGCGCACCGGCTCGCCGGTGGCGGGGTCGACAACCAGGTTGCCGTCCGCATCGGTGGCGGGGTAGAGGCTCGCGTCGTAGGTCCTGGTGGAGGGCAGGGCCGGGCCGATCATGTCGAAGCCGCCGGTGAAGAAGCCGGCGCCTGCGGCGTGGCAGTCGGCGCAGGATTTACCCTTGGCATAGCTGTCCGCCGGCTTGACGCCGTGGGTGACCATGAAGGGGGCGCCGATCAGGGTGAGGGTGGTCCCCATCCAGGACTTGCCGTCGGTGGCGTCCTTGACGGCGGTGCGGTACTGCTTGTAGCCCCTGATCTGGTCCGGTTCCGTGAAGACCACGGCGCCGCTCCAGACGGAGGCGTACTTCCAGTTGTCGTTGGCGAACATGCCGGTCATCGGGTCGTACAGACCCTTGTATATGCCGCCGGTCGGATCGGTCTTCCCTTCGGGGGTGCCGAAGCCGCCGAAGCCGACGGAGATGACGGAGAGCGGTCCCGGGCCGAAGTTGAAGCCGGACTTCAGGTCCTTTTGAATCCACGGATCGAAGATCGGCCAGTGGTAGCCTGCGGTGTTGTTGTGGTCGGGGACGTCGCCGGTGAAGACGTCGCGGTATCCCTTGAGCGACGGCTTGGTGTGCGAGTCGGGGAGGCCGGTCTCCGGGTTGTCCCCCACCAGAAGGCCGCCCGGTGCGCCGTCGCCGTTGGCGTCTACGGAGCCGTCCTCGTTGTTCCAGAGGATGGCGCTGATGGCATTGGTGAGGCTTATCTTGCGGTGGAACTTGAAGCGGTCATCGGCGGGCGCGTTGGCGGTGCTGAGCGGCAGTTGCATGTTGCCGTAGGCCTGCCACATGTGGAGCGGCTTCCACTGCTTCAGCTCGCCCCCCATGCCGGTAAGCTCGGCACCCATGCCGGTCGGGTCCTCGAACAGGCCGAGCATCCCCTTCCAGGGGTCGGTGCCGACGATGGCGGGGAAGCGCATGCCGGAGCTTGCGTCGAGCGAGCGGACCGCCATGCTGATCTTTTGCACGTGGCAGACGGTGCAGTCCATGACGTCTAGGTGGTTGCCCCTGCCGAGGATGGTGCCGCCGGGGTTCAAGCCGTCTTCCTGGCTGGTGAAGTTGGTGAGCCTGGGGACCCCCTTGCCGCCGAAGTCGCCGTGGAGGCTCATCTTGTCGACCACCTGGGTCAGGTTGGCCAAAAGGCCGGTCCTGCTGTGGGCGACGTTCGGGTTGGGCGCGCCGTAGGTGTCGATCGGGTTGCCGTTGTAGTCGGTACCGGTGATGTGGCAGAACTCGCAGCGCTTGACGGTGTTGCGGGTATCGTGCTTCTTGATGGTGCCGTCCAGGTCGCCGCCATCGAGTACCGGAGTGCGCTCCTTGATCGCCGGCAGGCCGTCCTGGATGGTGCTGGCCATGTCGAAGCCGCGCCCCGGGTCGCACTGGTTCTTGTCGGTGGAGTTGCCGGTGAAGTGGCAGCCTCCGCAGCCGATGGATGCGTGGACGTCCTGGCCGGACTGCCATGCGTCGCCGCGCTTGAACCACTCGGCGCGGGGGAACGGCATGGTGGAGCGCTTCAGGATGTTCTGGTCCGCCTTCCCTTCCATGGTGTAGTAGTAGAGCGGGCCGGTCATGGCCATGTTGCCGCCGCCGATCTGACCCTCACCGAGCCGGTTGAAGGGGGTGGGCCCCATCGCCTGCAGGTAGGAGAGCCCCGGCATCATGAAGTTCATGAAGTTGGTGGAGTCGATCGTCGGGGAGTCGCCGGAGCGCACGAACGGCGCGTTGATGTCGTAGTTGACCATCCTCTTGCCCAGCGGGCCGACGCCGTAGGCCGGGTCGAACACCATCGGCGCGGAGGAGAGGAAGCCGGTGCTGTCCCCGGTCACGCCGAACATCTCGGGGAAGTCCTTCAGCGTCTTCGTGGCGTGGCACTGGTGGCAGTTGTTGTCGTGAGGCTTACCCTTGATCTGCGAGGTCAGGGTCGGGGTCAGGGTGACCAGCTCGTGCGAGGAGTAGGTCTCAAAGCCCATCTGCGGCAGCATGGCGCCCATGGGGGTCTGGCTGATCCTGGTGAAGGCGGCCTTGCCGCTCTTCGGGTCGTACCCCATGTAGGTCGGGCTCAGGGAGAACATGTCGAAGAGCCCGGCGCCGGTGGTCGGAACGGCGGAGAGCGAGCCGGCCTGGGTCATCACCGATGCCATCACGTTGTCGTAACCCTGGAGGTGGCAAAAGAGGCAGTCCATCTCCTTCACGTTCGGCATCATGAGCTGCTTGGCCTTTATGGTGTAGGATGCGCCGCCGTTGGGGTTCGCCATGGTCATGTCCATGGGGGCCCAGCCGTTGGGGACGATCATCGGGCCGCCGTCCGGGAGGTTCGGGTCGGGCGCGCCACCCATCCCCAGGTACACCGGGTAGACCCAGGGGGACATGGTGACGAAGGACTTGTCCATGCCGGTCGAGGAGTAGTTCTCCCAGACCGTCGAGGTGATCGGGTTGACGTTGGGGGCCTGCCCCATGAAGGCCGGGCCCCAGTCCGCCAGGGTCTTGCCGGGGAGACGGTTGCCCAGGCGGTCCTCCTCGTAGAAGACGCCCCCCACGTGGCAGGTGCCGCACATGGTCGCCTGGTCCCAAAGGGACATGTCGACCTTGGGGTAGGAGGAGCCGTCAACGCCGGTCCCCCCCTTGAGGAAGAGCTCGAAGCCGTCCTTGCCGCTGTTCATGTAGTTGAGGTACTGGTTCTGGCCGTTCAGTTGATAATCCGCCACCTGGCGGAGCGAAGGCGGTCACCACTTGCCGTTGTGGCCGTGGGACTGGACCCACGGCTTGTTGGCCGCCAGGCCGGTCTGCGTCCCGGCCGGGACCAGGTCCGCCGGGCCGGAGCTCACGAACCGCCCCCCCTGGGAGTTGTCCATCCACTCGTTGAAGCCCAGGGCCGCGTGGTAGGCGTGCTTGGAGAGGTCGTCGTAGCTCTTGGCGAGCTTGGAGTTGCCGCTGTCGGTCGTGCCGTGGCAGGCCATGATGGAGCCGTCGGCCTGCTGCTGGCCGCCGAAGCAGGTCTGCTTCGGGCTGTAGGGCATACCCTGCTTGGTAACCCTGTCTACCATGACCGGCGCCTTCGGGAAGCCCATCTGCTGGGCCACTTCTTCGTAGGTGTACAGCTGGATCGGGGGGTGAGCTGCCATGGCCAGTGTGGCGCCCATGGTAACTCCCGCTACCGCCGCTGTCACCGTCAGAAGTGAACTGGTCTTTCTCGTTCTCTTCATGATGGTTCCTTTTTTTTGGTTGGAATGGTCAAAGTGCTGCCTTTTATTCCGGTCCGCCCTCCCGCTGCTTCGGGGGATGCAGTGGGGCGGGTGCTGCTTTGCCTGCAACAGTTTTAAAGAGAGCCGATGAACCGATAGCAATAGCGATACCAATATATTCAAATTCGAGCAGGCAAGAGCGGGACCCGGGGCGCCGGGCCGGCGGGATGCGCCCCGAATTGCTTGAAAGTGAAGAAAATTCGAGCTTCGCACGGCGTGGCAAAAATAAAATGCACCCCCCGGGGGGGGGCGCAGGCCGGGACGGGACGCCTGGGGTGAACCGCCCAGGGCCGGGGAGCCGCCGCCGGCCGGGTGTGGGTGATGTGGCGCGCCATTTAACCTACCTGGGGGAAAAGACTCAGGGGGGCGGGGTTGGGACGGGGGGGGCTCGCGCTAAAGGGGTGTAACTGCGCGCCCCCCTTTTCGGCTGAATATTTGCATATACAACTTCGGCAATTCAAACATCCCGGAGAGAAGGAGTACGGAGCATGAAAAAGTCGTGTCTGGTGCTGGCGGCCCTGGTTGCCGCCGGCTGTGCGCATCACCCCGCGAAAGGGAGCCGCCAGGTCCCCCCTGCCGGGCAGGCCGAGGAGGGGTCCGTCGCGGCGAAGAGGAACCTCTCCGCCCCGTTTGCGGCGCAGCACATCGTGAAGGGGAAGACGACCCGCAAGGAGATACTGGAGCAGATCGGGGCACCCAACTCGGTGGACAAGAGGGTCCGGACCGGCGGCGCAGGGGTCGACGAGGTCTGGAACTACTGGACGGCCCCGAGCCTGCAGGCCGTCGGCAAGGGGGGGGAGCAGCAGCTTTTCAGGATGGCGATCGGCTTCGACGGCGACGGGGTGGTCAAGGATTACCAGGCGGCGGACACGAACATCGTGGTGCGCTAGCCAAGGCGCCTGGAAAAGGGGAGGTCGAGCCCGCGGGGGCCCCGTCTAGAGGGGGCCCCCCGCGGGCATTTTTCTGCTCGGCACCCCCCTGCCGGCCCCCGAACCGGGGCCGTAGCTTCTGGGGTTGCTGGAGTGGCAGTTGGAGCTGCACGACTTGGGGGTGCCGGTGGAGTCGTAGCTCGCCACGATCCCGAAGTTGGTGACGAAGTTGATCAGGTGGGCGTTCTTCTGGGTGGTGGCGCCGTGGGACTTGCTCGCCCCGTGCGGGTCGTGGCAGATGAAGCAGGGGACCCCCTGCTGCACCACGTGCAGGTCGTGCAGGGGAAGCGCGGTCGAGGGGACGGTGAACGGGGAGGTCGCGTCGAAAAGCTTGTCCTGGAAGTGGCAGCGGTAGCAAAGGGCATAGTTGGCGGCGCTGTAGGCGCGGGGGTAGAAATCGGTGTCGTACTTCTCCAAAAGGAGGTACCGGTAGCTCGAGCCGTGCGGCCCGTTCGCGCCGCTTCCCCCCGCCTTGGCGCTCTGGTCGCTGCCGTGGCAGTCGGTGCAGTATATGACGCTGGAGGCGGTGTACCCAAGGTCGCTGCGCAGGCTCGGGACGGTGAGCGCGTTGCCGGGGCCCCCCACCGGGTGGTAGGAGGGGTTGTCCAGGGCGAACTCCAGGCGCGTGTTGAGGCTTGGGACCTGACGCACGATCACGCTGCTTGCGAAACTCTTGTCGGCGTGGCACTTGAAACAGATCTCGTACTCGTAGGCGGCCGGGCTCTTCACCTCTCCGGTGAGGGCCACCCCCTTCACGCCGTTCAGCCTCCCGTTCACCGCGGGGGGGAGCGCGCCGAAGCCGAGCAGGGCGTGGGGGTTGTGGCAGTCCTCGCACTCCACGTGCTTTTGGAAGCTAAGCGACGACTCGGCGGTGTCGTGCACGCCGACCGTGTCCCTCACCTCGTGCCTGGAGCTGCGCGCCAGCAGGCTCTGGATGTCCCTGGCGCCCCCGGTCGCGCTGTGGCAGGGGAGGCAGTTCTGCTCTTCGGGGTGCCCCTTCATGAGCCTTTGGGCCGACCTGGCGTTGTGGGCCGGGTGGCAGTTGCCGCACGCCGCGGCTGCGGTCAGCACGTTGGCGGCGTGGATGGACCCCTCCCAGCCGGAGACGTTGTGGCAGCTGACGCAGATGGCGGACCTGTCGTTGTTCATCACCAGGAAGTCGCCGAAGGGGTCCGTGTGCGGGTTGTGGCAGGTGGTGCACTGGACGTTCTGCCCCTGGTCAAGCTTCAGCTTCCCCGGGATCTGGCTGGGGAGATGCAGCTGGCTGTTCTTCGCAGCCAGCTCGCTCGTGTACGGGAAGGAGATCGGGTGGTCGTTGGTGAGGTCCTTGCCGGCCGCCCCCCCGAGATTCGCGGGGTGCTCTATGGGGATGGTGGTGAACCCGCCCGCCATCGGGATGTAAACGTTGTTGATCAGCGCCCCGACCGCTATGGTGCCGTCGTGGCAGGAGAGGCAGAGCCTGGAAGAGCCGGTGGGCTGCCCTGGTTTGGCGAACCTCGTGGTGGAGCTGTAGATGTTGTAGACGGTCTCGACCCCCGGGCGGCTCCAAAGCGGCGTCACCTCGCTGGCATGGTGCGGGGTGTGGCAGAAGATGCAGACCTGCACCTCGGTCGCCGTCTTGATCGGCCCGGGGCCGCTCACCGAGAGGTTGTGCTTGGTGCTCAAAATCCCTTCGCCGGTCGCCGTCGCCTCCCCTGCGGGGGGAAAAGCGGCCAGGACGGCGAGCCATAGGGTGCTGCGGATCAATTGCTTTAGACGCATCTTCTTCCCCTGCTGGTGGTTAGTCGAGCCAGACGTAGCTCAACAGATGGATCCTGTTGTTGAAGGTGTCGGCCACGAGGATGTTGTCATCCTTGTCGATGGCGATCCCCGAGGGCATCCAGAACTCGCCTTTGCCGCTTCCGGTGGAGCCGAAGCTGATCAGGAGCCTTCCTTGCTGGTCGAACACCTGGACCCGGTCGTACATGGCGTCGCAGACGTAGATGTGCCCCTCGCTGTTCACCGCGATCCCCTTCGCCTTTCCGAAGTACCCCGGCGTGTCCCCCGCCTCCCCGAACCCCCTGATGAACTTCCCGTCCCTGGCGAAGATCTGGATCCTCGCGTTCAGCGGGTCGGTGACGTAGAGCTTCCCCTCGGCATCGACGGCGAGGTCCGTGGGGAGGTTGAATTCCCCCTTCCCCTCCCCCTGCCCGCCGAACCGGAACATCTCCTTTGCCTGGCGGTTGAAGGCGATCACCTCCCCCGCCAGCGTGTCGGTCACGTAGATGAGGTCGTTGACCGGGTTGTAGACGATGCCGGTCGGCCGCTTGAGCCCCTGGGCGAAGAGCACCGGGCGGAGCTCGCCCAGGTTGAAGCGGAACACGTTCCCTGTCGCCGCGTCGGTGACGTAGGCGGTGTTGTCCCGGTCCTCGGTCACCCCGATGGGGAGGGTGAAGGTCCCCTCCCCCTCCCCCCCTATGAAGGAGTACCGTTTCTGCTCCCTGTCGAAGAGGTGCACCCCGCGCTTTTGCGAATCGGCCACCAGTATCCGCTGCCTGCAGTCGGCATGGATGCCGTAGGGGCGCCCTATGCTCTGCGGCTCGCCGCCGGCCATCCTGCGCCACAGGCGCCCCCAGAAGCCGCTCTCGATCCCCAGCGCTTCCGGCGAGCCTGCGACCCCGGTCCAGACGATGCGGGTGGGATAGGGCCCCTCCGGGTAGTTGCGCCCGGGCGCGGCGTGCTGCGCGGGGACGCAGGAGAGAAGCGAAAGAAGGAGCAGGGCCTTCCCCGCCGCGGCAAAAATCCGTTTCATCAAAACGACCTCCTCAGTGCGACGCCGATACCCTGGCTGGACGAGTTGCTCCCGTCCGCGAAGTTCCAGCTCAGGTTGCTGTTCAAAAGCGCGGAGAGCTTGCCGAACTTCCCCTCGATGTTCACGCCGACCCCGGCGACATGGGACATCCCCCCCCCTTCCAGCAAGGCGTTGCCGTACTCCGCCTTCATCTTCAGGCCGACATAGCGGAACATGCGGCGGTAGGTCCCCTGCACGGTGAGGCTGTTGACCCAGGGCGTCTCCCTCGCCGAGGAGCTCTGCCAGCTCAGGCGGTCGTTGGCGTTCACGGTGACATCCCCCCGCAGGTAGGGGGTCGTGTACCCCCACGAGTTGGTGAAGTAGTGGAGGTCCTGCCCGTAGTCCTTTTGGAGCCCGTACTCCGAGGCGAGGGTGTGCCTGTCGAGGCTCGCCGTGGCGCCCGCCACATAGCGGCTGCTGTTGCTGAGCGTGAGGCTCGTCGCCTCCCCCTTTAACAGCTTCTGGTTGGCGAAGGAGGCGTTGGCGTAGATCCGGTACCTGTTCTTGTAGAGGGTGAGCGCCGTCGACACGGTGTGGGCCATGCTGAGGGAGGTGACGGAGGGGTCCTGCAGGTAGCCGTAGGAGATCAGCACCTCGCTGTCGCCGGGGAGGAAGTCGAGCAGCTCAATCCCTTCCGGCACCACGGCGAAGAAGTCGGCAGGGTAGATGAGCTGCGACTGGGCTCCCACCACCCGTATCCCCTCGCCCAGGAAGGTCGGGTTCAGCAGGGGGATGCGCCGCGGGAAGATGGCCGGGACCGGGTGCCTCTCGTCGACGACGTTGACGACGGAGGTGGTCCCCGTCCTGTCCCTGACCCCGGTGGAGTAGGAATACCCGACGTCCACGTTGCTTGATCGGGGAAGGCGCCTGTCATAGGCCAGCTTGACGCCGCCGTTGTAGGAGCGGTTGTCCCCCGCGTCGTAGCTGTCCTGCGCGGCCGACACGCGCAAGCCTGTGGAGAGGCTCCCCAGGAGCCGGTGGCTCAGGCTCGCGGTGGCGCCGTGGCTCTGCGTGGATTGCAAAAGCGAGCTGCTCTTGCTGTAGAAGTAGTCCATGTCGCCATGCAGCACCTTGCCGAACTCCCAGTCGAGGTTCGCGTTCAGGCTCTCGTTGTCCACCAGGGTGACCCCGCTGGTCTGCTGGTAGCCGTAGGAAAGGGAGAAGCCGCGCGCAAGGTCCCTGGGCGAGCTCCAGGAGTTGTGGTAGTTGATGCGGGCCGCGGCCGAGGAGTTCTTGCTTTCCTGGTCCAGCCTCTCCGCGCTGGACTTGCTCTCGTTCAGGGAGACCCCGAGCGAGAGCGAACCGAAATCCCCCAGGGCCGGCTTGGCGCTGAAGCTCATGCTATGGCTTTCCTGCCCCACGTTCTGGTTCAGGCCGAAATTCTTCTGGGACTGCTTGGCGTAGCCGAAGTCGGCCGGGATCCTGCTGTTCAGCATGGCGATCCGCATGGTGAGCGAGTCGCTCTCGGTGTCGTAGGTCGGGGTGAAGGGCTGGGTGACGGTCTGCCGGCTGGAGCTCGCCGAAAAGTTCATCGGGTAGGGCTTTTTGGGCAGGACCTGCCCGTTCACGTTGTAATGGAGCTGCGTGCCGGCGCTTTTGCTCCTGCCCCCGTCATCGTCGTCGGTATGCTGCAGCCACTCCAGGTCGAGCATCGCATCCCCCTTCAGGAGGTACGGGCTCAGTACGATGTAGGAGAAGCCGGCGCTGTAGTCCTCGGTGAATTCCTGCTGGATTTCGGTGCCGGACGCCCCCGAGCTGGAGGACCTGTTGAAACTGGAGGAGACCCCGGCGGAATGGGAGAAGTCGCGGATGGAGAGTATGGTGAGGGCAAGCGCCTGCCGCACCGGCGCAGCCAGCGGGAAAAGCGTCAGGACTGCCAGGAACACGGCGTAAGGCGTAAGAAGGCGCCGCTTTCCGGTGATCTTTTTCAAGCAATTGACTCCGTCTCCCGTCTGGCCGGTGCTGCAGTACTACTTGAGAAAGTACCTGGAAGTACCGGAATGGGGGTCATGGCAATCCTGGCAGAACACGCCGCTCGCCTTTATCCTGTCGTGCATCGCCCGGGCAAGCCGCGGCTCCCCATGGCACTTGTCGCAAACCTTCCCCGGGTCCCTGGCCAGCAGCGACGGGAACCCCGCCTCGTGCGGGAGATGGCAGCCGAGGCAGGCCCCCTCGGCGGCCGGCCCGTGGGCAAACCGGTGTTTCAGTATCTTCGGGTGGCACACGAAGCAGAGCTCGCTCTCGGCCTTGATGAGGCCGCTCACCGAGGTCTTGTTCTCCTGATGGCACCCCTTGCAGCGTTTCTCCTCGTAGGGGGGGTGGCTGCTCCCCTTGGCCGGCGCGGCCTTTGGCGCTGCCACCTGCACGACTGCCTCAGCCGCTGAGAGCCTCTTTTGGTTCTCCCGGGATTCCTCGCAGTACTGCTCCATCGGCGGCAGTGTCGGCACCTCGTTGAAGAAGGTGGTGAGGAACCTGTGCCTGGCCGTCGGGTCGCATCCGGTCAGTAGCGCCGGCAACGCGAGCATCCAGAAGGCCTGCCTGAGGTATCGCATCCCCATGGGGTGATGGGCCCGCCGCTACTTCTTGGCGTCCGCTGCGGGGGTAGCGGCATCGCCGTTTCCCTGGGCCGACGCGGCCTGTTGCTTTTCCTTCTCTTTCTCCCTCGCCTCCTTGGCGGCGGCCTCCCTGGCGATAGCCTCTTCCCTTTTCCTGATATCCTCCTGCCGCTCCCTCAGTTGCGCCTCGTAGTCGATCCCCTGCTTCTTGCCCAGGCCGTAGATGCTCACCTTGTTCTCGCCGAACTGGCTCACCACGAAGATGACCCTCTCCAGGGTGAAGTCCTTCTCGGTGAACTGCTGGTAGTAGGCGAGGTCGTCCTCGGTAACGGCGATGCCGGCCGGGACGTTGAGAGAGCCCTGGGTGCCCGGCTCCCCGAAGGACATGAGGAGCTGGAACCCTTCGTTCATCAGGCGCACGTTCTGGCTCGCCGCGTCGACCACGTACATCACACCGTCCTTGTCGAAGGCGATGGCACGGGGGCGGTTGAACTCGGAGAGGGCGGTCCCCAGTTTGCCGAAGACGCGCAGCGAGTGGCCGTCGCGGTCGAAGTGGATCAGGCGGCCGTCCAGGTTGGAGACGTAGACCCCCCCCTTTTTGTCCAGGCCGATCCCCAGCGGGTTGAAGAGACGTCCCCGCTCGTCCCCCTCCTGGCCGAAGGAGCGCAGCGGGGTCAGGGTCTTGCGGTCGTACAGCTGCACCAGCCCCTTGGAGCTGTTCAGGATGTAGAGGTAAAGATCGTCCACGGCAACGCCGACCGGCTTCATCCCCTCCTCGTCGACGGTCCTCTCGAAGGAGCCGTCCGGGGCGTATTTCAGCACCTGCTTGCGGCCGCTGTCCGCGACGAATATGTACCCGTCCTCGTCCACCGCCACGTTGATCGGCTTCTTCAACTGCCCCGGCCCCTTGTTCCCCTTCAGGACGGAGGCGGTCTTGGCGGGGAGGTTGTAGAGAACCACCTGCGACTGCACCGTGTCGCAGATGTAGAGGGTCCCCTTGCTTACCGCCAGGCCGAACGGCTTGATCAGCGGGACCACCTTGGGCTTCTCGTCTCCCACATCGATCAGCGAGATGGACTGCTTCCCCACCACGTCGATCGAGCCGGAGACCTTCTTCAGGTACTGGATCCTCGGTGCGTTGGGAGGCGGGGGCCAGAACTGGGTCGCCGCTTTCTTGCTGGAAGCGCAGCCTGCCAGCATGGTCACGACAAGGGAGGCAATCATGGCACGGGTTCCGGTCCTGGTCGGCATGGGTCTCTCCTTTTAGCAACGAATCAAAATATCAGGATATATATAGCATCAAGGGGCAAATGTGAAGCAAAATGTGAAAACACTCACCCGACGGCTCAAAGGAAAAGGCCGCCACGAAACTGGCGGCCTTCCCATCGATGCGACCTCTTTACGCCTGGCGAACAATCGTTACTTGCCGGCAGGCACCACGCCGTTGTTCTTGTCGTGGCAGGTGAGGCAGAAAGAGGAGTTGACCTGCGAACCGTAGAGGAGGAAGCCCCTCATGCCGCCGGCGGGGAGCTTGTTGCCGACCGCGGTGCCGTTGTGCACGTCGTGGCAGGAAGCGCAGGTGACGAAGCCGGAGACGTTGGTGTCACCCGGGTCGCTGTACAAGACGGAGGCGATCGACTTGGTGCCGGTGGTCAGGTTGTCGGTGTCCACGAACTTGGTCGCCACGGGCATCAGCTCGTACTTGGTGCCGTTCTTGTCGGACTTGTCGAGGAAGTCGGCGTACTTCATCCCGATCGGATGGTCGTTGGTGAGACCGACGAGGCCGGTGGCGATGCCGATGCCGTTGCCACCCATCGGGCCGTTGAAGTCGTCGCCGCTGGTGTACTCAGCCTGGTCGGCTGCGGCATTGCCGTAGTAGGCGTCGAGGGCGATGTTGCCGTCGTGGCAGGTGAGGCAGAGGCGGGAGGGTCCGATGAGCGGATCGTAGGCCTTGTCCTGTGCGCCCGGGTTGAAGGTCTGGCTTATGTAGGTCCCGTAGCCGGTGATGTCGTTCAGGTCGGTGCGGCTCCAAAGCGGTGCGTACACCTTGTAGGAGGCGGCAGTCCCGGTCCCCCCCAGGTTGGCGACCTCGGCGCTCGCCTCCGAGTTGTCGTTTAGGGAGTGGTGCGGGGAGTGGCAGAATGCGCAGACCCTTTTGCCGGGGTCGCTGACGCCTACCGAGAAGGTGCCGCTGTTAAGGTCATGGACCGATCCGACGATGCCATTACCGTTGGAGCGGGTTTCCGCTCCCTGGGCGATTACCGCGCCGAGCGCGAGTCCTGCGAGTGCCGCAACGGCAACTACTTGCTTTTTCATTTCCTGTTCCTCCGTTTTTGGTTTGTGTGAAAATCTCGCTGCCCGGCTCTCTTCCTGCAACTAAGCTTCCACTTGATCGTGACACCGTCGTCGCCTCCCCCCAGAGGGACACCGGAATTAGCAAACAGCCTACCTTTAGCAACCACTGTGCCAGACGCGAAAATACGGGTAAACGGCCGTAAAGACTCGACCTGTGGACGGCGGCAGGGAGCGGCTGGGCGAAGGGGGTGGGTGACTTCACCCACCCATGGGGGATTTTCGTGAGCCTTTGAGGGTGAGGGGACGCAAACGGGCGGGAAAAGGGGCCCCTCACCCGGGAGCCCGGGAGAGGGGGGGAGCGGCGGATGATGCCGGGGGCGAAGGGCTACCTGGCGGGCTGTTCCTTGCCGGCGTCGTACGTCACCGGCTTCACGCGGTCGTAGCTGTAGGGGAGATGGCAACCGGGAGCGCAGCTGCCGCCGGTCGCGGTGAGCTTGAGGCGGGACTTCACCTGCCACTGCCCGAAGCGCACCCCCTCCTTGTTCACCAGCTTCTCCCCGCTCGCGCCGTGGCTCTCGTGACAGGCAAGGCAGGAGCGCCCCTTGATCCTGTCGGCGACATGGACGAAGTGGAGGTTCCTGTCGCCGTTTCTGAACCTGGTGTAGATGGTGGTGTCCGGGAAGCGGAGCAGGTCCTTCTCGTGGCACTTGAGGCAGAGCCCGTACCCCCCCTCCCGGTACGGCGCGTAGAAGGAGAGAGGGTAGCTCCCGGTCAGCAGGCGCGGGTGCTGCGAGGCGTGGGGGTCGTGGCAGCCGTCGCACTTGCCCTTGTTGAGCGGCCCGTGCAGCTTCTTCCCGGGCGCCGCCTCCTTGGCTATGTCCCGAAGCGGCGGGTTGCCCGGGGACTTGACGCCGTGGCAGCCAAGGCAGATGGTCCTCTGGTCCCCCGCCATCAGCCCGCCGGCCGCGGAGTAGTGGGTGGAATGGCAGTTGCTGCACCCCTTGGCGTCCATGAGCGGCTGGTGCACCGACTTCGCGCTGCCGATCTTCTTGCCGATATCCTTGTGGCACCCGATGCAGAGGTCGGGCATCTTCACCTTGAGCAGCGCCGGGAAGGGGGAGCTGTGGGGGTCATGGCAGGAGGTGCAGGGGGCGTCCTTCACCGGGCCGTGCACGCGGCCGGCCGTCGCCATCCCCCTGGCGAACTCCTCGTGGCATTTGAGGCAGAGCGCCTTCACCTCGTCCTTCATGAGCTTCTTCGCGTTCGAATCGTGCGGGTCGTGGCAGGCGGTACAGGCCCCCTCGGCGACGGGGCCGTGCAGGTAGCGTCGCTTGAAGGGCGCGGCGTCATGGCAGCCGAAGCAGAGTTCCCTGTAATCCTCCTCCGCCTCCAGGAGGAACCGGCCGCTCGCGCCGTGCGGGTCATGGCAGGAGCTGCATGCCCCCTCCCTGACCGGGGGGTGCACCGTCTTTTTTTTGCCGATCCCGTCGTGGCAGGTGGCGCAAAGGGCTCCCCCCTCGGCGGTGAGCTCGAAACTCTTCCCCTTGGGAAGCGGGTGTTCCTTCGACCTTTGCAGGTGGCAGGAGAGACATGCGCCGCTTGCCGCGGGCTCATGCTTTTGCTTTTGCGAGCCGATCCGCGCATGGCAGGCGGCGCTCAGGCAATGCTCCCCCCCCGCCGCCAGGATGGGGCGCAGGAGACAGCATAACGACAGCAGGAACAGGTACCTTTTCATGGGTTTTCCTTTTGACGGGCGGAAGGGGCGTGCCCCGGAAGCGGCGCAAGGGCAAGGGAGCGCCGCCGACGATTCCGGATATATGGAGAAGCGGATGTTTCGGTTGCGGTCTTGTTAGCGCATTAACGCGCAGAAGTCAATTCTAAAATTTCGCCAATCTTGCGCCGCCGTGCCGCCTCGAACCAGGCCGCAGCGCCCCCGTCCCGGGGTGGGTCATTTCCCCCACCCCGGGACGGGCCGGGCACCCCCCTGGGGGTTTTCCCGCAGCAAGGGGAGCGGAAGAAGTGGGTCACTTCACCCGCAAGTATCGCAAAAACTTAATATTTGAATGAGCGGGACGGGTTGGCTCCGGAATTGCTATGTAGCCGGTATCGATTGGGGACCCCTCCCGGTCCCCCCCCCTTCCAGCCAGGGGACATCAAAAAGCTACCGTCGCACACAAAGGAGACCACGCATGAAAAGATGCACCATGACCATCGCCTCGACCGCCGCCGCACTGCTTTGCCTGGCCCTCCCGGGCTGCTCCACGAACAACGCCGCCCAAAGGCAGAGCGCGCCTGTCGGGCCGAGCGGGGCCGCAGCCGACACGACGCAAGCGGTGCAGCTGGTAAACGGGGTCCCCATCACCCGCGCCGAGGTGGAGCGGGCCACCAAGGTCCTGCTGGCCCAAAGCGGGACCAACCAGCCCCTTGGCCCGGAGGCGATAAAGAAGGTGAACCAGACGGCATTGGACCAGCTCACCCTGGCCGAGCTCCTCTACCAGGAGGCGGCAAAGCTCGAAGTGAAGGACCTGGACCGGCAAGTGGAGCAGAAGATCGAGGAGAGCAAGGCACAGTACCCCTCCCCGTCCGCCTTCGAGGATGCGCTGAAGGGGAGCGGTCTCACCGTGGCCGAGATGAGCCGCAACGCCCGCAAGAGCATCCTGATCAACACCCTGATCGAGGAACGCTTCGTCGCCCGGGTCGAGGTGACCGAGGGGGAGGCCGAAAAGTTCTACCAGGAGAACCGGGAGAAATACTTCAACCGCCCCGAGAACGCAAGGGCGAGCCACATCCTGGTGAAGGTGGAGATGGACGACACGGCGGAGCGGAAAAAGCAGGCCAGGGAGAAGGCCGAGGCGCTTTTGAAGCGGGTGAAGGGGGGTGATGATTTCGCGGAAGTCGCCAGGACCGAGTCGTCATGCCCAAGCAAGGCGGTAGGCGGCGATCTCGGCAACTTCGGCCGCGGCCAGATGGTCCCCCCCTTCGAGGAGGCTGTGTTCGCGATGAAGCCGGGCGAGATCAGCGACGTGGTGGAAAGCAGCTTCGGCTTCCACATCATCAAGCTGAGCGAGAAGAACCCTGCCGCCCAGGCGAAGTACGAGGATGTCAAGACGAAGATCGTGCAGTACCTGAAGGACGAAAAGGTGAGGAAGCTCGTGGCCGCCTATGTGGAAGAGCTGAAGAGCAAGGCGAAGATCACCAGGGTGTAGGCAAAAGCCGGAAAGCAGCTGGCATCCCCGGGATCCGCCTTTATGGCAGCGAGCCGGATCCGGCGTCACCGGGTCCGGCTTTTTTTTGCTGCAGTTCGCCAAGAAGCCGGCAGAGCTGGTGCGCGTCGTAGGGCTTGGGAGAGGCGGCGCAGAAGCCGTACTCCCGGCAGGCGTTCATCACCACGTCGTTACTGTAGCCGCTGGAGACTATCAGCTGCGCCTGCGGGTCGAAGGCCAGGATCTGCTGCGCCGCCTCCTTTCCTCCCATCCCCTGTGCGACGGTGAGGTCGAGGATGGCCGCGAGGTATGGGGTGCCGCGGCGCTGCGCCTGCCGGTACAGGGAGACGGCCTGCTCGCCGGTTTCGCACGCGGTCACCTGGTACCCCTGGGGCGAGAGCACCTCGACCGCCAGGTTTCTGATCATCTCCTCGTCGTCCATGACCAGCACCGCCTTAGGGGCCAGGGGAGTGCCTCCCCTTTCCTCTCCCCGCTCCGAGTGCTGCGCCTCGAGGCCGTACACGGGGAGGTAGAGGGTGAAGGTGGTCCCCTTGCCGACCATGGTGTCGAAGGTGATCACCCCGCCGTGCCTTGCCACGATGGAATGCACCGTCGCCAGTCCCAGCCCCGTGCCGAGCTGGGCCTTGGTGGTGAAGTAGGGGGTGAAGATGCTGGACTTGTCCTCGTCGCGGATGCCGCACCCCTGGTCCTCGAAGCTGAGCTCGACGTAGCTGCCGCAAAGCGGCACGGGGAGCTTCTCCTGCCCGCTGCGCACTTCCCTGCCGCGCACGGCCAGCACCCCGCCGTCGGGCATCGACTGCACCGCGTTGATGCAGATGCAGTTGAAGGCCTGCAGCATCTGCCCCTGGTCGACGTACACCAGGGGAAGCTCGGGGGGGAGTTCGAGCAGGGGGGTCACCTGGGAGCCGCCGGTGGCGAGCTGCACCGATTCCTCGGCGAGCCTGGCGACCGCGACCGCCTTTCTTATGGGAGCCCCCCCCTTGGCGAAGCTCAAGAGCTGGTTCGCGAGACCGGCGGCGCGCATGGTCGCCTTCTCCGCCTGCAGCAAAAGCGGGTGCGCGTTGTGGGACTGCTCCAGGTACTTCTTGGCGAAGGAGATGTACCCCAGCACCCCGGTGAGGGCGTTGTTGAAGTTGTGGGCGATCCCCCCGGCCAGGACCCCTATCGATTCCAGCTTCTGGTTCCGGATGATCTGCTGCTGCAAAAGCTCGCGCTCGGTCAGGTCGATCAGGATGTCCACGGTGCGCGCGCCGGAGCGCTGGTTGCTGCAGTTCAGGTGGCGCACCGAGCCGTCCTTGCAGAGGGCGTTCACCTCGTAGAAGGCGATCTGCCCCTGCTTCTCCCAGGCCTCGATCGCGCTCGCCCTCTGGGAGGCGACCCTTTCCCGGCTGGCGGGATCGGGGCAGATGCGGGAGAGCCAGTCCCCTATGCCGGCTACCTCTTCCGGCCGGTAGCCGATCTTCTCCACGATGAAGCCGTTTAGGTACTCGACCTTCCCCTCGTCGTCCGACCAGACGATGCCCACCGGGAGCTGCTCGACCAGGTTCTTCAGTTCACGGCGGGTGCGGCTTCGCTCGGCGATCTCCTTTTCCAGGTCGAGATTTATCGATACCAGCTGCTCCTTGGAGGCGACCTCGAACTCCATGGCGGCGAGCAGCTCGGCATGCAGGCGGCGGTTCTCCTCCTCGCGCTGCCTAAGCGACTCGGCCAGTTCGTTGACCGAGGCGGATGCCCTTCCCGGCTCGTCGTCGGAGACGATGGCGATGCGCGAGACGTAGTCGCCGCAATGGACGTTCTCGAGCCCCCGCATCAGCGAGTTGAAGGAGGCGGTCACCCGCCGCAAAAGCAGGTAGCAGGAAAGGGAGATCAGCAGCCAGCAGACCAGCGCGAGCGCGCAGCTGAGCCCGGCGAGCCGCTTCCCCGCCTGCCAGAGGTCCTCGGTGCCGCGGTAAAGGCGCACCTCCCCGACCAGGTCCCCCCCGGCGCGCTCCGGCTCCAGCGGTGCGTCCGGGAGCACGGTCAGGGGATGGCTGCGTACCTGGGCCCTTTGCACGATGAGATCCCCGGAGGAGGCGGGGAGGTTGGCGGGGAGGCTCACCAGCAGCCGGCCGCTGGCCGCCCGGATCTCCACCCCACGGATCTCCGGGATGAGCAGGGTCTCCTTGGCGTACCAGTTGAGCAGGTCCATGTTCTCGGCATAGAGGGGAAGGCGCACCGAATCGGCCAGCCCCACCGCCTGCAGCTGGAGCTTTTCCGAGACATGCTCCCTGTTTTCCTGCATCTTGTGCAGTACGAAGAGGGTGACGCAAAGGGCCGTTATGGCTGCGGCGAAGAGGGTAAAGCGGAACAAAAGCTTGAACTGGAAGCTGGAGCGGATTCTCGACAGTCTTTGAGGTAGTTCCATTCTGTCATCCATTCGGGAACCTTCTGTGGATCCTCACCGGTGCCATCATGACGGGGGGAGTGGGCTCCGGTATTGGATGAACAGCTGACCGTGCACCTCGCCACCCGTTGGAGCCGTCAAAGAATTAGCATTCGCAAATAAGCTAAGAATAATACTAGCCTTGCATGTCGGTGAATGTACTGCATTCATCAAGACCGGGATTTACTTCTATTCACATAGATCGTATCAGGTTCAGTCAGTGCAAAATGTTTTGACAGCAAAGCATTAACCTGCTACGAACAGTGACAATTCCTGAGCCAGTTTTTCCAGAAAACGACGCAACTGTCAACCACTCTTTTGCTAGCAGGATCTTGCTTGGGCGCCAATTTCACCCGAAACCGATTTTTCAGCTCCGCACTGCTGCTGGTTGCACTCGCGGCCGCGCCTGCCATGGGGGGGGAGACCGACGAGGTCACCCGTTCGCTCGGCCTCTCCCTGGAGCAGGCGCCCCCCTCTTCGCGCTTTCCCCGCCCCGCCTCCCGCATAGCGGAGAACCAGACGGTCGTCACCGCCGAGGACATCGCCCGGCTGAACGCGCACACGGTGGCCGACGTGCTGCAGACCCTGCCGGGCATCCAGCTCGACCAGCTGCAGACCCCCGGCAGCGTCAACTTCTTCCAGGTGCTGGGCGCCACCGGGAGGCACGTGCTGGTGCAGATCGACGGCGTGCCCCAGAACTTCATTGGATCGGAAAACGTGGCCCAGGTAGGGCACATCCCGGTGCAGATGATCGAGAGGATCGAGGTGGTGAAGGGTGCGGCCTCCGCCGCGTGGGGCTCGGCGCTTGGGGGGGTGGTGAACATCATCACCAAGACCCCCGCAGCCGACCGCATCCCAAGCGGCATGCTCTCCGCATCCGCCGGCAAAAGCTCCACGAGAGACCTCCGTGCCGAGTTGAGCGGGAGTTCGGAGGAGTTCGGCTACTACGTGACCGGGGGGACCATCCGCTCCGACGGCCTGGTGGCGGGGAACCGGATCGACTTCAACCACGCCTTCGGCAAGCTCACCTTCGACCTCCCCGCCCGCGGCAAGGTCACCCTGGGGCTCGATGCGCGCGAAAACGAGATAGGACTGGAGGAATCGCTGCGCTACGACTTCCATAACACCGGGGAGACCAAGCACCTGGACGGCTACCTCTCCCTGCTTTACCCGCTGGGCGACCGCCTGACCCTGGAGGCCAACGGCCGCGGCGGCGTTCGGGAGGCGGCAAACCGGCGCGACCGGCTCACCACGCAGCTGCGCTTTTTCGACGTCGGCGGCCGGGAGAGGCACGACGGGGCCGGAGTCTCCCTCGGTTGGGGGGACGCGAGCTATGCCCTGAAGGCGGGGGTGGAATACGAGCACACGGACATAGAGGCACGCGAGCGGGTCTACCGGCTCCCCCAAATGAACTACGACCTCTCACTTAGGCGCGTCTCCGCCTATCTCAACGGCACCTACACGCTGGGGAGGCTCTCCGTCCTGCCGGGGGTGCGCCTTGACCGTATCAACCTGCTCGAGGACCCGGTCAGTTGCACCCTGGGGGCCACCCTCCGGCTGACGGAGGGCACCCTTTTGCGGGGCTACGCCGCGCGCGGCTACGGCATGCCGATCATCACCAACCTGGGGATGCAAAGCGGGGAGGTGCAACGGGAGTTGCAGCATGTCTGGACGGTGCAGGCGGGGGTGGAGAGTTCGCAGATACCGTACCTGTGGCTGAAGGGGACCCTCTTCTACGCCAACGTGTGGAACATCCAGAACTTCGACGGGCTCGCGAAGACGCTCCAGGAACAGGTCAGGCAGGGTGTGGAGCTGGAAGTGAAAAGCTCGCCGCTGTACGGCATCGCCCTGTCCGGCGCCTACAACTTCACCGATTCGCGCGACCAAAAGACCGGGGAAAAGCTGAGCGGGCTGGAGAACGGCCCCAGGCAGTTGCTGAAAATCGGCGTGAACTACGAGAACGAGGAGGCGGGGCTTACCGCGGCGCTGATCAGCAACTACATCAGGAGTCACGCCATGGGGCCGCTCGCGAAGAACGACGGCATGCTATGGGACCTCCATGCCACCCAGAAGCTCCCCCTCGACCCGGAGGACACGGTCGAGTTCTTCTGCTCTCTCCACAACATCTTCAACAGCGCGCAGTACAGCAGGGACTTCCACAAAAACGCGCCGCGCTGGTTCGAAGCGGGCGCGAGGTACCGGTTCTGATGCGCGCCCTGGTCCTTTTCCTATTCCTGGCACTCTCCCTCCCTTCCCCTCCCGGGGCATGGGGCGCGGACATCTTGATCCTGCAGTCGAGCGGCAGCCCCGCCTACAGCGAAGCGGTGCGGGGTTTCCGCGCCGTCTGCAAGAGCTCGGAGCAGACCCTGCTCCTCTCCGACTTCGCCGAGGTCGACGTGCAGCGGATAGTGAAGGAGGAGCGTCCCAGGCTGGTCCTGGCTGTTGGGGACAAGGCCCTGACGGCGTCGCGCAAGGTACGCGAGGTGCCGGTCCTCTCCATGCTGTCGCTCTCGCTGAACCTCGCCAAGCCCCCCCCGGAGCACATCGGAGGGACCGCCATGGCGGTGGCGCCGGAGCAGTACCTCAAACTGTTCGCCACGCTGGGGGTAAAGAGGGTCGGGGTGCTCTACGACCCGAAGAAGACGGGACAGTACCTGAAAAGGGCGGCCCTGGAGGCGAGGGAGCAGGGAATCTTCCTGGTGTCCGAAGAGGTGAGGGAGCCGCGCGACCTGCAGTCGAGACTGGAGATGATGAAGGGGAGCGTGGATGCCGTCTGGATGCTCCCGGACAGCACGGTGGTAACCATGGTCAACGTGGAGGCACTGCTTCTTTTCTCGATGAGCCATAACATCCCGGCGGTCACCTTCACCAGCCTGTACCTGAAAAACGGCGCGGCGGCGGCGCTGGAGATCGACCCCTTCGACATGGGGATGCAGACCGGGGAGCTGGCGTCCTCGCTGCTTAGGGGGGGAGTGCGCAAGGTGCAGGTGGTCGATCCGAGGAAGGTCCAGCTAAAGAGCAACGAGAGCGTGCTGCGCAAGCTGCACCTGAAACTGCCGAATTGAAGAATCAACAACTCTTGGCTGGTCCCCCCTCGCATCCGGCGGGAGATCGGCGCCGCCATCGGCAACGGGCCGGCAAGCTTGGCACGACGCCTTCCTGCACCGGCCCGTTTTGCATCGCTGCCGCTGCTACTTGAGGAACTGGTCCACCGGCGTGTAGGAAAGGTCGAAGGCTTCTGCCACTGCTCGATAGGTCACCTTGCCAAAGGCGATGTTGATACCATCCCCGATGCCGGCATCCACCCGCGCCGCTTCCCGCCAACCGCGGCCGGCCAGCGCCACCGCATAGGGGAGCGTGGCGTTGGTGAGCGCCGCGGTCGAGGTGAGCGGCACGGCACCCGGCATGTTGGCGACGCAGTAGTGCAGCACCCCCTCCTCCAGATAGGTCGGCTCCCGATGGGTGGTCGGACGCGAGGTCTCGAAGCACCCCCCCTGGTCGATGGCGACATCCACCAGCACCGCCCCGGGCTTCATCCCCTTCAGCATTTCGCGGGTCACCAGCTTGGGCGCCTTGGCACCGTGAACCAGGACGGCCCCGATCACGACGTCGGCATCCTTCACCAGCTCACGCACGGTGGAGGGTGAGGACATGAGCGGGAAGCAGTTCTTCGGCATGTTTTCCGAGAGGTGGCGCAGGCGCTCCAGACTCTTGTCGAGCAGGTACACCCTGGCGCCGAGGCCGCAGGCCATCTGCGCCGCATGGGTGCCGACCACCCCGCCGCCGATCACCACGACGTTGGCCGGGGCCACGCCGGGAACCCCTCCCAAGAGGATGCCGCGCCCCCCCTGTGCACTTTCCGCGTACTTGGCCGCCTGCTGGGCAGCCATGCGGCCGGCCACTTCGCTCATCGGCGTGAGCAGCGGCAGCGCGTTGCCCGGACCGGTGATGGTCTCGTAGGCCACGGCCACGGCATTGCTCTTCATGATCGCCCGGGTGAGGGTCTCGTTGGCTGCAAAATGGAAGTAGGTGAACAGCAGCTGCCCCTCGCGGATCAGGTCGTACTCGGACGGCTGCGGCTCCTTGACGTGCATGACCATATGCGAGCGGAGGTATATCTCCTGCGGGGTCTCCACGATCTCGCCACCCGCCTGGCGGTAGGCCTCGTCGCTGAAGCCGCTCCCGGCGCCGGCTCCCTTTTCCACCAAAACGGCGTGCCCCTCCCCTGCCATGACCTCGACCCCGGCAGGTGTCATGCTGACACGGTTCTCCTCCACCTTGATTTCCTTCAGAATCCCTACGATCATATAGCGCCCTTTCCTGTCGATGGTTGTCTGTGGCCGCGTCCGCTGCCGTCCTTAGCGGCAGCGCCGCAGCCAGGCTCGATTTGCCACGGAGCATACCAGAGTTTTGCCGGTTCTTCCTTGCGAAATGGCCCTTGAATCTTCTGCGCCTCATGGTGAAGGGCACCGACGATTATCTCAGGCTGCACAACAAGCTGACCGGGCTTCCCGGCGTGTTGCGTGTGCAGTCCTCCTTTGCCCTGGGCACCTGTGTTGAGCAAGACCTCCCTCCCCGTCTGAAAAACCGGATGAAGCTAGAGATGCCGGAGAGGCCAAGCCGGACATCCCGCCTCCGGTCCTTTATCTTTATCTTTATCTTTATCTTTATCTTTGCCTCAACCTCAACCTCAACCTCAACCTCAACCTCAACCTCAAC